>NZ_JAKKIE010000129.1 GCF_021742065.1 Rhizorhapis sp. SPR117 | reverse complement strand
ATCTGAGGCTTTTTGTTCAATCCAACTGGTACAGTTTTACACCGGAATCTTGCACAATTTTACCCCGACGTTGACACATGCCGGGCCGGCGTCCGGGCCGTCCTCGCTATCGAGGCGCAGGCGATAGTCGGGCGCGTTTTTCACGTCGCTCGGTTTGGCCGGGACGATGAACAGCTTTTCGTGGAGGCCGAACGAATGAAGCTCTCCGGCATAGCCGGTTTCGGTACGGGTGAAGGTGCCTATTTCTGCCATGGAAATCTCCTGCGGTTGGCTGTCGGGGGATGGTTTCAGTGCGTCGGCGCGCGCCACTCGTAGCGGCCGACGCCTTCCTCATCGGTCCAGAGCAGGACCGCTCGACCGATGACGGAAGCTGCGGGGGTGAGTCCGAAATAGCGGCCGTCGAGGCTGTCGCGGACTTCCCAATTCATGAGGAAAAGCTGGCCGTCGCCGATCACGTGGCAGCCCTGCCAGACGGGCAGATCGCGGCCGAGGCTGTCGCGCTCCAGCGCCTCGCCCACCTCGATCCCGTCAACCGTGATCGTGGATCGCAAGCGGCAAACCCGCTGTCCCGGCAGGCCCAGGACGCGCTTCAACAGCGGGACGCCGCGCGCGATATAGCCGCGCTCGGCCATGAAGGCGGCGAGCGGTTCGGGCGGTATGACGGCGACCAGCTCGGGCACGTCGAGCGCGTCGGCCGGCTCGACCGTGTAGAAGCCGATGGGCGCGCTAGCCGTCGCGTTCCAGATGAGTTTCACGGGCCAATCGACGGCGCTGGCGGCGGCGATGCCGATGGCGGCGAGCCCCGTCACCGTAAGGGTGCGGCGGCGCGTCATGGCTCGATCCTTCGGCGGTGAAGCCATGCGGCATGTCGCTCGGGCGTGTAGGCGTGCGGCTCCAGATTGGCGGTCAAACGGTTGTGGACGTGCCGCCAATGCTCCGGTGCGGCGTCGGCTGGATCGAGGCCGAGCGATTCCACGGCGTCGATGGCGGCAAGCCCGCGCCGCACCTTCGGCCAGCTATCGAGGCGCAACAGGATTTCGCCGCCGGGGCGCACGAAGGGCAACGTCTGGAACGGTTCGCCCCGGCCGATGGCGCGCACGATGTCGATGCGCGAAACGACGGTGCCATGCTCGCCGCTCGCCCATCGCACGAAGGCGAAGACGCTGCCCGGCGCGAAGCCAACGACGCTTCGGCGGCGGTCGATGATCTGCTCATAGCTCTTGCGGCCGAAGCGTATCCAGTGCTCGACCTTGCGCTTCTCGAAGGTCAGTTCGACCAATGTAGTGAAGGGCGCTGGTCCGTCCGGCAGCGGACGGCCGTGCGCGCTGCGATGGGCGCGACGGGTCATTGTTCGTCTCCGGCGATGTGCTGGGGGCTGCGCGCGAGCACCACGTCGAGCGCGGCTTCGGTGCGCAGAATGGCACGGCCGATAACTTCGGGGATTTGCGGGAGAACGGCGTCGCCGAACGCCTCCACGATCAGACCGGCCGCAGAAGTCCCTTTGCGACTGCCGAGCGCAATGCGTGTGTCAGCCACCCAGGGGGAAAGCCCATCATCCAGCCGTAGGTGATGGGCAAGGCCGCCGTTCCAGTCAGCCCATGGCTCCGCAACAGCATCGCCAGCGTCCGCGCTCCCGCCCATTTCTGGATGGATGACGGGGCCAGTTGATTCGCGGTCGCTGTCGGCGTCGAGGCCATCATCGCCCCGCTCATCACCGCGTCCATCGTCGGCGATTTCCGCCTTTCGTAGGCTGGACTCCAGCCGTCCATGCGGCTGTCCCTTTTGGTGGGGGTCGGCAGCATCCGGTCCAGTGCTGCGGGATGGAAAACCGTGCGCAGGTTCATGCCGGTCCTTTTGCTCCCGCGAACCTTGGTCATTTCCGGCCCGTGCGCCGCATCGCTGGATCGAGGCGTCGGCAAGCTGGCGGGGATCGTAGCCGATGAGCCATGATCGCTTGCGGACATGGTTGGCCCCAATATCCGCAGCAGCCACCACGCACGGTTCACAGGCGTAGCCGAGCGTTTCCAGTTCATCGAGCAGCCGGTCAGCGCCGCGAGTTCGGAGATTAGGGCTGTTTTCAAAAGCGAACCAGCGAGGGCGGCAATCTCCGACCAGGCGGACGGCCTCGAGATAGAGGCCGGACCGTTCGCCGTCGATGCCTTTCCCTTTCGTATTGGCGCTGCTGATGTCCTGGCACGGCGGGCTGCCGACGATGATGTCGGGAAGGATTCCAAGGTCGGAAACAAGTCGAGTTGCCGTGAGGGCGCGCACGTCTTCGTAGAGTCTGACATGAGGATTGTTCTCTGCGTAAAGGATGCGCCGCCATTCGACGATCTCGCAGGCGGCGACGGTGACGAAGCCCGCCCGATGGAGGCCGAGCGACCAGCCTCCGGCGGCGGCGCTGAACAGATCGAGCGCGCGCATCATGGCTCGCCCTTCCGGGCTGAACCGGCACCATGCCTCGCGTGTGCGCGCGTCAAAGAAAAAGAGTTAGATTCTCTGTTAGATAAGTTAGCGGTCGGATTCCGCTTTTCAGGCCAAAGCGTTAGCTGGGGTTCATGCGCCTGATGTGCCGATAGTGCTGCGCCTGATGTGCCGATACCCCGTGCGCCTGATGTGCCGATGGTATTCATACGCTTATCCACAGTGCCTGTGGATAAGTTTTCGGGGCGGATGCGCAGCAGCTCGCAGCTGGCTTCCCGCTCAATCTGGAGACGATAACCGGGAAGCGACTGGCGGGCCGCGATGCGGCGCAGGTCGAGCGCGAAGTCGGATGCCCGCGCGAGGCTGCCGGATTTCTTATGGAGATGCGCGACCTCGAACAGCCAGCCGTGGCGCTGGTGGCCGGCGTGCTTACGGGCGACACGATATAGCCAACGCTCGATGCCGCCCGTGAGCCGGAAATAAGCCGGGTCGATGGTCAGCACCAGCGAGCGGTCGATGACGCTGTTGTAGAACCATTCGGGCAGGACGAACTCCATGCCCTCGACGCGACCGGCGTGCGTCGTCATTTCTTCCCACTCATTCACCCAGGAAAATTGCCTGCGACGCCAATGCGGACCATTGCGGATCGTGGTGGCGATGACGGTCGATTGCAGGCGAGTAAGCGCGGCTTTCAGGAGCAGATATTGGCGGTTGCCGGTTGGCCGCCCGATGGCGCGCAACAGATGATAGGGCGTGAAGCGGAAGAAACGCGACGTGGTGAGGCCGTTGTTCTCGGCCGCGACGATCTGCGAAGCCGCCCATATCAAAATGTCGGCGTCCCATATGGTCGCCATGCCGTGTTTGGGCATCCCGAACACCTGCACCTCAATATCGGCCGCCTTGTAGAGAATCGGCTTGGTGCGCGGAGTCTTCGCCAGCGAGAAAAACGGCCGTTCCATCAAATCGCGCTGGTCGCGCGGCGGCGCGTCGCCCGTTGCGACCACAAAGGGGGCCAGGCGGCTGCGCTCGCTGGCCTCGGTCGGCTGCACGGGTCTAGGACCGTCCTCGCGCAGCATCAGCAATCACCTCGTTCTTCGGGCGTGAGCGGGCGCGCGGGAAAGACGGTGCCAGCGGTCTTGTCGCGGGTGGATTTGCGCGCGCCGATTGCGGTCCAGGCTTGCAAGTCCTCGACCGCATAGAGGACGCGGCCGCCGATCTTGCGATAGGTCGGGCCGGTTCCGTAGGTGCGATGCTTCTCAAGGGTGCGGATGGAAATTCCGAGGAAGCGCGCGGCTTCCTTCGTGCGTAACAGGCGCGGCGGCAGGCCCGTGAGCGGGTTGGACATAGATCACCTCCGGTTCGTCAGGATTCGGCTGTCGGGGGCGACAGCGGACTGTGGCGAACCATGGAGAGGAATCGGCGGCGCGTAGCGTGCCGCATTTGCGTATGTGCGCAGGCGGCACCCCTCGGCGGGCGAGTTGCGCGGCTAATAAGCGAGGGATTTCAGCGGTTCATTGCCGTCTACGCCGAATAGACAAAGACATTCGCGTGCGGCTCGGCTAATAGTGTGGGCAGAGCAGACGCGCTGCTCTGGGGCTTAGTAACCCCTGACTAGCGGTTGGTGCCGGCCGTGACGGCACCACGATCCTCGAACCTTATGGTCGGGGAGCCCATGGCGTATGTCCAGGGCTTCTCGCCTGAATGACTGACCGGCTGATGCCGGTAGGATCAAGTGGAGGGGCTGAAGCCGTTTCTGTGGGAATGCCGGTCCAG
>NZ_JAKKIE010000128.1 GCF_021742065.1 Rhizorhapis sp. SPR117 | reverse complement strand
GGTACACTTTTACTCCGAAATGAACGGACCCCAAAAGACCCGTCAGTGGTACATTTTTACTCCGCCGTTTATAGCGGGCGGCAAGCACCGCATCGCGCGCGGCGAATCATATTCTTGCATTCGATCCAACCGTTTCCAGCAGGCAGACACCGCCACGGCGGGAAGTATCTCGTTGCTCCCCGATGGAAAAGGCCGTGTCATGAGCGGCCTTCCCGAGCGCTCTGTACGGCGAGAGCCGCAACGGGCGAGCCGATGCTGTCGCTATTGTCGCCACTGGCACGCCCCGGCTGCAACCTTGCTAGCTGCCTATGACGCCTTCCGCGAGGGAATAACAAAACGCCCAGTGAAGCAGCCTGCCGGGCATTGTGACAGGGTCCTTGTGATTGAAGGCCGACCCGTGAGCTTTTCCACAACCGCAGCGGGTTTCAGTTGCTTCAATTTCGAAATGATTGAGCTGTTACAAACTACTCCCGATAACGGAACCATCATTATCTACGAAGGAGATCAAATTCTCTGGCAAGGGCGGGAAGAGGATCTACCAGACGAGTATCGCTGACTATCGATCTTAGCCACCATCATCTTCGCGGAAGCGGTCCATCTGATGCATGCGTTCATGCAGGATAGTGACAATCCCGACATCGCCGTTGGCGAGCAAGCGCCAGTAAACATAATGATGCTCGAAGCGGCAGTAATAACCGTCGACGCCGAATTCGGCCGGGATCGCGCGCCACAGCAATTCGCGGCGTGCGATCCGGTCGAAGCAGGTGAACAGACCGCGGATATAGGCTTCGGCCTGCTCCTGGCCCCATGTGTCGAGAGTATAGGCAAAAATCTCGTCGAGCCGCTGGCCCGCGATTGCCGAAACACGAAATGCCGTCATGTTACACGCGGCGATTGCGGGCGATCACGGCCTCGGCGTCCAATGCGCCATAGCTGTCTTCAGGTGCGGCAAAGGCGCGGGTCAGTTCGGCTTTCAGACGCTGGAACTGCTCCGCCTCGTTCCTCTCCTTGTCGCGCCGGATCAGGTCGCGGACATATTCGCTGACATTCTCATAGGCGCCCTGATCGCCGACGTTAGCCGCGACGAACTCGCTCAGCGCGCCGCCGATCCGGACATTGAGAGTAATCGGCTTGTTCATGCGCGGTCTCCTTTGTCCTTATATAGTTCAATATTGTGGACGCATGCAAGGGTCGCCTCGCCGGGGAGGCTTCGGTGCCGATCATCTGCTATGTCATGGACCGCTGTTTTGGAGTCGCCCCATGCCCAAAAACCGCATGACCTTTCACGATCCCCGTGACGAACTGCCGCCAGTGACGATCGAGATCCTCAAGGGCGACGTGCTGCGCTTTACTCAGATCGACCGCGATGGCCGGGCCAACGTCGTCACGTTCTCCGACCGTTTCGACATTCGCCACGGCGTCTTCGACGTTGCGGCACGGCCGACGTCATCGCTCACAGCGGAAGACTGAGCTGGTTCACGTCGGCAGGGGATGATCCCTCCAGCTTCTCGATGATCGTTGCCGCCAGCGAATCGGCCGCCCGCTCGCGCATTCGTTCGTCTGGCACCGTCAGGCCGACGCGCGCCCATCCGGGTGCTGCCAGCAGGATCGCGGACAATGCCTGTCGTTCGATTCGTTCCATGCCGGCAAAAGAACAAATAGAGAACTTAATGGCAAGAGCCTTGATGCCGAACGGCGGTATCGGAGCGATCGATAGCGTCAGCTTGCCTGACGGCCTGCCTGCGGCAGACCTTGAGAGGAAGAGGAAGGCCGAAGCCTTCGTGACGGGCTTGCAGCCGGGAGAGAGTCTCGCGGCGGCCCGTCATGGAGAATGCACCATGGCCAAAGCACCCCAGAAGATCACCCTCAGCGGCTCGCGCGACATTCCGTTCGACCGCTTGCGCCTGTCCCAGTCCAATGTCCGCCGGGTAAAGGCCGGCGTATCGATCGGCGAGCTGGCGGAAGATATCGTCCGCCGCACGCTGCTGCAGAGCCTTAATGTGCGGCCTATCCTTGACGCGGAAGGCCAGGAAACCGGCCAGTTCGAGGTGCCGGCCGGTGGCCGGCGGTTCCGCGCACTTGAACTGCTGGTGAAGCAGAAGCGGCTCGCGAAAGACGCACCCATCCCCTGTGTCGTCAAGGCGGCCAACGACGTCGTCTCGGCCGAAGAAGACAGCTATGCGGAAAACACCTTCCGCGAGCAGCTTCATCCGCTCGACCAGTTCCGCGCCATGCAGGCAATGGTCGACAAGGGGCAGGATATCGAGTCGATCGCCGCGCACTTCCTCGTGACGACGGCGGTCGTGAGCCAGCGGCTCAAGCTCGCCAAGGTTTCGCCCAAGCTGCACGAGATTTATGCCGAGGACGGCATGACGCTGGAGCAGCTCATGGCCTTTTCGGTCTCCGACGACCATGAGCGCCAGGAGCAGGTCTGGGAACTGCTTGCCCACAGTTACAACCGGTCGGGCGCCTATATCCGGCAGAAGCTGACCGAGAACAGCGTGCGCGTCGCGGACAAGCGGGTGCGGTTCGTTGGGGTTGAAGCCTATGTCGAAGCCGGCGGCGGCGTGATGCGCGACCTGTTCGAGGATGACGATGGCGGCTGGCTGACCGATCCCGCGCTGCTCGACCGGCTCGTCACCGAGAAGCTCCAGGCCGAGGGCGAAAAGATCGGCGCCGAAGGCTGGAAATGGGTCGCGACCGCCGTCGATTTGCCCTGGCGCGTCACCAACGGCCTGCGCGAGATCGACGGCGTGCCCGTCCCGCGGACTCCCGAAGAGGATGCCCGGCTCGCGGAACTGGAGGACGAGGCGGAGAAGATCGAGGCGGAGTGGTCCAACGACCCCAATGTCCCGGACGAGGTACATGAACGCATTGCCGCCCTCGATGGCGAGATCGGCGCCCTCGTCGATCGTCCGCTGACCTTCGACCCTGAAGAGATGGCGCGGGCCGGCGTGTTCGTCTCGATCGAGGTCGACGGATCGCTCTGCATCGAACGCGGCTATGTCCGTCCCGAAGATGAACCGGCGGCCCCGAGCGAAGACGGCGAAGCCGATGCCGGCTCTGGTGTCGAGGGCGAACCTGCCGACGAGGACCGCGATATGCCGGACGGTGCTGCCGCGCCCAATGTCGTGTCGATCGACACGGCATTGGGCCGGGATGAGGAGGAAGATGGCGAACTCCTCAAACCCCTTCCAGACCGTCTGGTCGCCGAACTCACGGCGTGGCGCACACTCGCTCTGCAGAACGCCTTCGCACAGAACCCATCGACGGCCTTCGCGGCGGTGCTGCACGCTTTCGTGCTTGGCGCCTTCTACATGGCCAGCCGTGAATCCTGCCTCGAACTGTCGCTCAGCAAGGTGTCGTTCGGTTTTGCGCCTTCGGGCTTGCGCGGCAGCACTCCCGCCAAGGCGATCGACGAGCGCCACAAGCGCTGGGCGGACCGGCTGCCGGACAGCGACAAGGATCTGTGGGACGCGCCACTCCAGTTCGACGGCGCCGAACAGGCCGCCCTGTTCGCGCACTGCGCCTCGCAGGCATTGAACGCGCAAGCGGAGGTGGTGCCGAAGTATGACAATGGCCGCATCTCCAAGCACAGCGTCGAACGGCGCATCTCGCACAGTCACGTCCTGGCGCGGGCTGTCGGCCTCGATCTCGTCGGCGCGGGCTGGCGTCCGACGGTCGAGGGTTATTTTCGCAGCGTGACGAAGCCGCGCATCCTTGCCGACGTCGCCGAGGCCAAGGGATCGAAGTTCGCCGAAATGATCGACCATCTGAAGAAGGGAGACATGGCGAACGAGGCCGAGCGGCTGCTTGAGGACGCCGGTTGGCTTCCCGAGCCGATGCGGACGCCCGAACTGCTCAATGCGCCCGCTGGCGATCCGGCGGCGGATACTGAGGCCGCCGAACTGCCGGCCTTCCTCGATGACGAGGCGCAGCCGGTCGATGACGATGGTGACGGCATCGCGGCAGCGGCCTGACCTTCGGGCGGGGCGGTTTCGGCCGTCCCGTTAATCTCCCCTTCCATCATTCGAGCCCGGCGCACCCGCGTCGGGCTTTCGCATTTTCAGGAGACATATGATGCGGACCTCCAAGATCGATACCGCGACCCCGGATGAACTGGCGCCCGTGTTGCTGCTCGCTCTTCAGCGGCTCGGGCAGCTTGGCCGCCCCGGCGCTGTCGCGCTCGCGCGGCGGGTCGAGGACGATGGCGTAGATTTCGACGAAGCGGCCGAATGGATCGCGGACATCGCCTCTGGTGGCCTTCGGGAATGACCCGGTCGCGCCATCCACCCTGTTTCCCACAATCCCCGCAAGCCCGGTCTCTTCGCCGGGCTTTTGCCTTTCAGGAGAAGGCATGAATGTTGGGTGAGCGGCTGATACTCCCGATTCGTGCTCGTTTTGGGCATATGTGTTGGGA
>NZ_JAKKIE010000127.1 GCF_021742065.1 Rhizorhapis sp. SPR117 | reverse complement strand
CCGGTACACTTTTACTCCGAAATGAACGGACCCCAAAAGACCCGTCAGTGGTACATTTTTACTCCGCCGTTTATACTCGCTTCGCCAGCTTGGTCACCATCGATGCTACCGACGCCGGCTCTGCTGAGATATCGCCGAAAAATCGGACTTCGCCGTTCCGTTCGCCATCGGCAACCGCAACCGAGATTTTCAATTTTGAGGTATCGAGTCCGACGAAAAGCTCGCTATCCTTGTCCATGGTCCGCCCTCGCATAAACATGGGGCTCGGTGCCGGCCCTTCCGGCGCAACCCCCGTTTTCTGCTTACTACGGGGGCGGGCCACCTTCGCAGACCGAACATACGGTCTGAGGGACAGCCACCCAACCTGGCTACTGTTTGAGACGCCGGCCCATTACATGGGGTAATCGCGGGAACGAGTCGCTGACCTTGAATAAGGCGCGTTAGCTTGAGACTGTCGAGGTGGCTGTCCTCCGATAGGATGGAGATACGGGCTCACGACTGGAAGCCGGGCCCAAGCATCGAATGGAGGACAGCCATGTGCGAATATATCGGCCTCGACGTGTCATTGAAAGAGACTGCGGTCTCGGTGCGCAAGGGCGGCAAGCGGATTTGGCGCGGAAAATGCCCATCTGATCCGAAGCTGCTGGCTGAGCTGATCCGCAAACGAGCACCGGAAGCGAGGAGCGTAGTGTTCGAGACCGGCCCCTTGTCGGTGTGGTTCTACCATGCTCTTGTTGCAGAAGGCTTGCCGGCGATCTGTATCGATGCTCGCCACGCCAAAACTGCACTCGATATGGCGCCGAACAAAACCGACGCGAACGACGCTGATGGCCTGGCGCATCTGGCCGAGGTCGGTTTCTACCGGGAAGTTCGCGTCAAGCACTACGACAGCATGCTTGCTCGTACGCTGGTGGCTGCGCGCACGCGGCTAATCAGGGTTGCGACCGAGCTCTCCAACCAGATCCGTGGGCTCATGAAGACGTTTGGACTGATTGTTCCCAAGGGCGCTGGCCGGGTGTTCGAGGCGAATGCCCGCAACCTGCTTGGCAGTAATGCAGGTCTGGAGCGCATCATCCTGCCGCTGCTCGATGCCTGGCGTGGTATCCGTGGCCGCGCTGCGGAACTCGATCGCCAGCTTGTCGCGATGGCCCGGCATAGTGATGCATGCCGGATACTGATGTCGATACCCGGGATCGGCGCGGTCACCTCTTCCTCCTTTGCCGCAGCGATCGAAGACCCGGCAAACTTTCGAACGTCGCGCTCGGTGGGTGCATGGCTGGGTCTTACGACCAGACGTTATCAGTCCGGTGAAGTCGATTATGACGGCCATATCTCTCGGCGCGGAGACAGTCATTTGCGCGGCCTCCTGTATGAGGCAGCGACGGTGATTCTGACCCGCGCCCAAGCTGACAGTTCGCTTCGTACATGGGGACTAAAACTCAAAGAGAAGGTCGGCTTCAAACGAGCCGCGGTCGCTGTCGCGCGCAAGCTGTCTGTCATAATGCACAAAATGCTGACGACCGGCGAAATCTTTAATCGGTCCGCAGGCGCGATCGCCTGAGCCCGTAGAGAATATCATCGGGAGAGCCACGATAATATAGGTCGCCAGCCGCTTTGAATTGCGTCCGCCTCACCGGATGCGTCGAAACGTCCCTGCCGGGGACGTAGGTCGGGTCATTCCGCTGATGCCGTTGCAGGGGAACGGGAATTACGTACCACTGCGTCCATTACACTGGAAGATCCCTCCCGCGTAGACCCATCATGCGGCGATCACGTATCGACCGCGCAGACAACCGTGCTCTCGGCAAACGTCAAATAGCGACGCAATAGGGAACAGCGCTTCGCACCATATTCCGCACCCGAACGCGCTGGCTGTTCCAAGCGAACGACCGGCGGCCGCAGAGCAATATCAAAACTGCTTGATCGATGAGGCGCGATTAGACAACAGCATCTAGGCGACCGACTTCCGCGCCGGGATCGATACGCTGATCGCGCTGGTTCAGAACCAGCTGGGGATGAGGCCCTTCTCGGGCGTAGCCTACGTCTTCCGGAGCAAAAGACGCGACCGGCTGAAAATTTTGTGGTGGGATCAGACGGGAATCTGGCTCATGACGAAACGGGCGGAGAGCCGCGAGGGCTTCTCCTGGCCGCAGGAGCATGACGGCACCTACCGGCTCAATGCCTCGCAGTTCACGGCACTGGTCTCGTGCATGGACTGGCGGCGGGTGCATGCTTCTCGTCGCGTTCTGGCGCCCAACACGGAAGTTGAAGTAAATATCTGATCGAAAGCAACTAAAGTATAGATCTTTCACTTGATTTTTAAGTGACTTTGCATATCCGTCATTGCCATGGACTGCTCGGCTGCGAGATCGACTGACGTCGATGCGCTTCTTGCGCAGATCGCGGCGTTGACTGCGCAGGTTGCCGAACAGGACGCGCGGATCGCGCAAGAGCAGGCCGCGAAGGAAGCGCTCGAGCGCAAGCTTGCGCAGGAGGCTGCCGAAAGTGCCGAGCTGGCCCGGAAGCTCGCCGAGGAGACCGCGAAGAACGCCGCGCTGGAGGATGCACTCGCCGCCGCCGATGACGAAGTCAGGCGCGTCAGCCGCGACGCTTCGATGCAATATACGGCGCCGACGTCGCCGGAACAGACAAGCGCGACGAGGCGCTCGAAGCCGGGCCGCTCGACGCTTCCCGAGCCAGAGTGTCCCAGGTCGTCATCAATGACAACAACCGATGCGAAGCCCGCGTTCTTGGCGGCCTCGGCAAGCTCATACTGCCGCCGTTGGCTTTCGAGATTGCCCATGACCTGCGCCATGGTCGACTGCCGCACATAGACGACGGCGGCGCGGCCCAGATGATCAGGCGTGATCTTGCTCATCGCCGCCTCCCTCGACCGTCGGCGTCTCCAGCGACACCGGTCCCATTGCCTCGAGGAGGATGTCGGCCAGCGCCTCCACCAGCCCCTTCGCTCCCTTCGCCACCGGCGGCTGCGGGATCGGATTGTCGAGTTCGAGCCTGAGCTGCGCTCGATCGCCATATCTGCTTTTCGGCACGTCGTCTCTCCTTCGGATTTGAAGAAGATGACGATCCGCGCCGTTTTCGGGTCTTGCCGATTGACGCCAGCAGCTTGGCGAGCTCGTTCAAGCTCTCGATGCTGACCTCCGGCGGCCCCTCGATCATGCCGGCGCAAAAACTCTGATCGAACATCCAATTGGGCGCTTCGCGCGAATAGCCGGGTTCAATATCCGTGTGGATGGTCTTGAGATGTTTTCCCCGCCGATGATGAGAGACCTGAACCGTCATCCCGAAGAAAGGATGCCATGGATAGACCATCCTCGCGTAGCGCAAACTGTATGTTGAATGTCGTGTGATTCCCCTGCGCGCTCGGAAGATAAACAGCATACCAGAGAAGGAATCGAGTCTGAGTTCGCGCTCAACCAGCGAGGCGAGACCCACCATTCCTTTCCTGAAGTCTACGGGCTGCGTCGCGACCAGCACTTTGAGCGGTCCAGGCGGGATGATCACGCGCTCACCTGCACGGCCAGCAGCACCCGCTCGATATGATCGGCGCTCACGTCGTCGGGCACGCGGATCGTCAAGTTGCCGGTCTCGATGACGATCTGCCCGCCCACCGATTGTGGCGGCCGGCCGGGCAATACCCCGGCATCCCTCTCGACCATCGCCGGAACGAAGCTCATCGCCTCCGCCCGTTCCCGCAATCCGCGACGCCACGTGTACAGCTGTTGCGGATACAACCCGTGTCGGCGCGCCACCGCCGACACATTCGCCCCCGGCTCGAGACTTTCCGCGATGATCCGCGCCCGCGCTTCCGGCGTCCAGTGCCGCTTGCCCCGCGAGCTTTCAATCACATCGAGCCGCTGAACCCGGCCAGGAGCGGTCGTTTCAAAACAAGTTTCGAAATCAGTTTCATCACCCACTGGTCACCTCGCCATCCATTGCGGCAAAACTACCAAACTCCCGGCATCTGGAAATGTGGGGGAGTTTTACCGCTTACGGTACATCCAGCCCCAGCCGATGATCTTAAAGTAGGTGAAGTCGGTCTGCCACATCTCGTTCGGCCAGGCGGTCTTGGTGTGGAACTGATCGGCCGCCTTGATCACGATATAGGCGGGGCTGGTGATCAGATCGTGGGCCTTCAACAGGCGGTAAACCGTGGATTCCGACACGAAGTAGCGCTTCTCGTCGGTAAACCGCACCGCCAGTTCACGCGGGCTGAGATCGGTCGCGTCAGCTTCCAGCGCCATTTCGATGATCTGGTCCTGGATGTCGTCGCCGAGGCGGTTCCACACCCGTCTCGGCGCCGATGGTCGATCCTCCAAGGCTTCCGGCCCGCCTTCGAGGTAGCGATCATACCAGCGGTAGAACGTCCGGCGGGCAATGCCGAGCTGGTCCAGCGTGCGCTTGGCAGGCAGGTGCGACTGCTCGACGATCCGGATGATCTCGAGCTTCTCGGAGGCGGGATATCTCATGCGTCGTCTTCCCCATCCGCGATCATGCTTTATGGGATGGCCCGCCCCTTTTCCCCGGCATCGGTTATGATGTTGGTGCTTAAGAAGGAAAGGAGCGGACCGA
>NZ_JAKKIE010000126.1 GCF_021742065.1 Rhizorhapis sp. SPR117 | reverse complement strand
GGGGTGACTACACGAAAGTGACGTATCTGCACGCTAAGGGCGAACAAATCCGGTACGATGCCAGCAGATGCTATTCGCAGGCTTTCCTGCCCCTTTTATGTGGTGCCGCCCTACGGGCGCCGATATGGGAGGGCGGCAATCCGATTGACCAACGATCGAGGTAGAACCCTGCTCGCCAAATATGTGAGCTGGTTGCCCATCCCCGGTATGGCGAAGGATTGCCGATAAACCAGAGCGTGGACTGCATGGGCCGCGCACCGGTCAACATCCATCAAACCCAACCTCCCCCACTTCAAATCGCTGAGGGCAGCCATGTCTGTGTCGATTCCACCGGGTGCAAAAGACCCAACACTCACTCCCGTCCCGGCAAGCTCCACGGAAAGCGCTCGCATGAGGGTGCTCACATAGGCTTTCGACGCGCCGTAGACCGCTTGGAAGGGCACGGATGTTTCGCCCGCCAGGCTCGACACGGCGATTACTGAGGATTCAAACGGCTGCTCCCTGAAAATCGCAATCAGGCGAGCCAGCAAATCCGTGAAACCGAGTATGTTTGTTTCAATTACCTCGGCATAAGTGTCGGCACGGCCTGCATCAAATGAACCAACGCTCGTCATTCCGGCAACCAACAAAGCGGCTGTTACTTGCAATTCTGCAACCTTAGCCGCGATTTTTCTCCCTGCCCTCGATTTCACGTTGATCAGCCACTATAATCTCGCACGGCACATTGAACCGCTCGTCAATTTCGGTCTGTAGCTCCCGCAAGTTGTCGAGCCTTCGTCCAACAATCAGGGGCTTGGCCTGGTACGATGCCGCCAAGCGGAGGGCGGACGCTCTGCCCAAACCGGTCGAAGCCCCTGTGACCAGCACCCACGAGTTCTTGATCGCCAGCGGTTTCACGCGTTTTCCAGAGCCTTGTATAGGGCGGTTTTGCCGATCTTGAGCCGGGCCGCCGCCTCACGAACAGTGAGGCCCGCTGCGATATGCGCCCGCGCTTTACGTAGTTTGTCGGGGGTAACGACAGGCCGGCGACCACCCTTGTTGCCCCGCTCGCGTGCGGCCTTGAGGCCGGCATGAGTGCGTTCACGGATCAGGTCACGCTCGAATTGGGCCAGCGAGCCGAAGATGTTGAACACCAGCATGCCGCCCGAAGTGGTGGTGTCGATATTCTCGGTGAGTGAGCGGAACCCGATGCCGCGCGCCGCAAGCTCGCCGACCTTCTCGATCAGGTGGCTCATCGAGCGGCCGAGGCGGTCGAGTTTCCAGACCACCAGCGTGTCGCCGGGGCGCAAATAGGCGAGCGCTTCGGTTAGGCCAGGCCGATCGGCTTTTGCCCCGGATGCGTGATCGTCGAATATACGGTCGCACCCGGCAGTGTTCAGCGCGTCAAGCTGGAGCGACAGCTTCTGGTCTGCGGTCGAGACGCGCGCATAGCCGATCAGCGCCACATGATGCCCGATCCTGTCCGTTTTCCCGTCATTATGCGATCTTGTCCGAATCGCCGTTACAGGTCCAGAGTTAACGGACATATTCCTGTTGGCCGCCAGAGGACCGTCTGACGGACACGCAAAGCGAAGGAGATGATGCTTGGCGAGACGGCGACTGGTGAGCCTGGAAATCTGGGCGAGGCATTATGGCGCGCCGCTCGATGAGCGCGAGATCGCGCGTCATTATACGCTGACCAGCGACGACCTGGAAATTGTCGGCCGCCGTCGCGGCGATGCCACCCGGCTCGGCTATGCGATGCTCATGCTATATATGAGATGGCCTGGCCGTGCGCTGGAAGCGGGCGAAGTCCCGCCCGCTCCTGTGCTCGCCTATGTGGCGCAGCAACTCGGCGTCGCGCCGGCAGCCTTCGCGGATTATGCCCATCGGGACCAGACCCGTCGCGAGCATCTCGTCGAAATCCGACGATCGCACGGGTTCAGGATTTTTGACCGCAACGCTTTCCGTGAAGTTGTCGCCTTCTCGGTCCCAATCGCGCAGACCATCATACACCCCGGCCAGATGGCAGACGTCATCGTCGATGAACTCCGGCGCCTGCAGATCCTCCTGCCTTCTCCGTCGATTCTCGAAGCGGTGCTGCGGCGGGCGCGCCAGCAAGCCGAACAGCTTACCTATGAAGTGCTCACGAATGGCCTGCTGCCTGACACCCTTCAGGGCCTGGACGATTTGCTGGCCCGACGACCGGGGCAGGTCGCGACATGGCTATCCTGGATGCGCAATGCGCCACAATCGCCGGCAGCGCGCAACATCCTGCGCCTGATCGAACGGCTCGCCTATATCCGCGCGCTGGGCCTCGATCGCGCCCGTGCCGACATGATCCCGGCTTTGACTTTTGACAGGCTGGCGGACGAAGGCAGCCGCATCACACCCCAGCACCTTGGCGAACTCAATGCCCTGCGCCGCCATGCGACGCTGGCGGCAACCGGCATCCGGCTTGAGGAAAGCCTGACCGACGCCACCCTGACGATGTTCGACAAGCTGTTGGGCAGCATGGCGCGCCGCGCCGAGAACCGGACCCGCGACAAAGCCCTCAAGACGGTGCGCGAGTTGCAAGGCCACCTCCGGACGCTCACGGGGTCTTGCCGCCTCCTCATCGACGCGCGCAGCAAGGGCGTGGATTCTCTGGCGCAGATCGAGGCGCTGGACTGGCAGCACTTCGCCGTGGCCGTCGAGCAGGCCGAAGTGCTCGGGCGACCGGAAACCGTCGATCGCACCGCCGAATTGATCGAGCGGCATCGGACGGTGAAGCTCTTTGTCGGCGCTTTTCTCAACGCCTTCGAGTTTCGCGGCGCCGGCGCGGTTCAGGGGCTCCTGTCAGCGCTGGCCATCATCGCGGAGCTATATCGGACCGGCAAACGGCGCTTGCCTGATCGCGTGCCGCTACGCTTTGTGCCGCCCGCATGGCGCCCGTTCGTCCTGCGGGATGGCATCGTTGATCGTGCCGCTTATGAACTATGCGCCTTGTCGCAACTACGCGAGCGGTTGCGAGCCGGGGATATATGGGTCGCGGGAAGCCGGCAGTTTCGCGATTTCGACAGCTATCTCATACCGCCGGCGACCTTTGCGGCGCTGCGCGAGAAGGGGCCGTTGCCGCTCGCCATCGAAACGGATTTCGAGCGCCATATCGAGGAACGGCGCACCAGGCTCGACACGGCGATCGAGCAGGTAACGGTCCTTGCACGGCAAGGGGAGCTGCCCCAGGTTAAGCTTGACGAAAACGGTCTCATCATCTCGCCGCTGAAGGCGGCAACACCGCCCGCCACCGAGATTGCCCGTCGCGCCGCCTATGATCGACTGCCGCGCGTGAAGATCACCGATCTTCTGCTGGAGGTCGATGCCTGGACCGGGTTCAGCGAATGCTTCATCCATCGTCGTTCGGGCCGGGAAGCCGACGATCGCAATGCGCTGCTCACGGTCATCCTCGCCGATGGCATCAATCTCGGCCTCACACGCATGGCGGAAACCTGCCGGGGCGCAAGTCTGCGTCAGCTCGCCCATCTTCACGACTGGCACATCAGCGAAGCCGCCTATGGCGAAGCGTTGGGAAGGCTGATCGACGCCCATCGCGCCATGCCGCTCGCCGCGCTGTGGGGAGACGGCACCACTTCGTCGAGCGACGGACAGCAATTTCATGCCGGGGGCCGTGGGGCCGCGATCGGCGACATCAACGCGCGCAGCGGCAACGAACCAGGCGTTGCCTTCTACACCCATGTCTCGGATCGATATGACCCCTTCGCAAGTCGGGTGATCGCGGCGACCGCTGGCGAAGCGCCCTATGTGCTGGATGGCTTGCTGTATCACCAGACCGGCCTGACGATCGAGGAGCACTACACCGATACGGGCGGGGCATCGGACCATGTGTTCGGCCTCATGCCCTTCTTCGGCTACCGCTTCGCGCCGCGCCTGCGCGACATCAAGGAGCGTCGTTTACACCTCCTTCCCGGCCAAGAATCCGGCCCCTTGCTTGCCGGCATGACGGCCGAACCGATCGCATTGGGTCATGTCGCGGCGCATTGGGACGAACTGCTGCGGTTCGCCACGTCGATCCGCACCGGCACCGTCACTGCTTCGGCAATGCTGCGCCGCTTGTCCGCCTATCCGCGACAGAACGGACTGGCCCTCGCACTACGCGAGCTGGGCCGCCTCGAACGCTCCATTTTCATGCTCGACTGGCTGCGCGACATCGACCTGCGCCGGCGCACCCAGGCGGGCCTCAACAAAGGCGAAGCCCGCAACGCGCTCGCCCGCGCGCTCTTCTTCAACCAGCTCGGCGAACTGCGCGATCGTCGGTTCGAGAACCAGACCTATCGCGCCTCCGGCCTCAACCTGCTCGTCGCCGCCATCATCTTGTGGAACACTCGCTATCTCGAAATGGCGCTGGCGGACATCGGCACAGCCGACGAAATCGCACGCCACATCGCGCCATTGGGCTGGGAGCATATCTCGCTGACCGGTGACTATAGCTGGAATGTTGAAGATCAACCCGATCCGGACGCCTTGCGACCGCTGCGCGCCGTCAACTCCCTACTTGCCGCGTGACGTTCGCTATCCGTTCGCCCTTTCCGTGCAGATACGTCACTTTCGTGTAGTCACCCC
>NZ_JAKKIE010000125.1 GCF_021742065.1 Rhizorhapis sp. SPR117 | reverse complement strand
GCTTAGGCCGCGTTCCTTCACATTATCGCGACCTCGCGATAATCCGTATTATGCGCAGCTGCGCATAAGATGCCCCATGCCTCGGCATAGGCATCGTAGACCGTGATCTGATCCTCTGTGAGGCAATGCTCAAGGATGTCGTATTCGACGCCCGCGAAGGACAAGGCGCGCGCAGTGTAGAGGCCGAGTGATTTGAGATCGCGCGCGACCAGTTCCATCGCAGCGATGCCGCCATCACGGATATCGGCCACAAAGGTTTCCCGGTTGGCAAATGCAGTCTCCGGTCCCCAGAGCCCCAGACGCGTGGCATAGGCGAGGTTGTTGACATCCGACGCACCGGTCGCCGAGGCGTAGAGAACCCGGGCTCGGGGCAACAGGTTCTGCAGTCTCACCCCGGCGATCCCTTGCTCTGACCCTTTGACCTTGCCGCGTGAGCCTTCGCCGCCTGCGGCATTGGCCATGGCGTGCGCTTCGTCGAAGACGATCACCCCGTCGAAATGTTCACCCGCCCATTCAATGATCTGGTCGAGACGCGTGGCATCGCTCCTGCCGGAGCGCAGGGTCGGATAGGTGACGAACAGGATGCCCTCACGCATCGCGACCTGCGACCCGAGCTTCCATTGCCCGAGCGGCTGGATATCGATGGGCAGGCCTCCCAAGGCCGACCAGTCGCGCCTTGCATCTTCCAGCAGGGCCTCATTCTTGGATATCCAGATGTGGCATTTCTCGCCGCGGACCCAGCGGTCGAGAATGACGCTGGCAACCTGGCGCCCCTTCCCGGCCCCGGTCCCGTCGCCAAGGAAGTATCCCATGCGATAGGCGTGACCTTCGGCGCTGGGTTTGAGAATGCAGCCCTTATCCTCGGGCACGAACCTGCCGGGAAGATCGCGCGCATGGGCATTGGCCGCATAGATCAGAGTTTCGGCCTGAGCCGCAGACAGCAGCCCGTTGGCCATGAGACCCGAAGGCAGCCTCGGCACTTGTGTCGGGATCGGCGCGGTGATCGAACCCATCGCGACGGACTCGACCAGCGGAGTCGGGTGATCGGCTGCATCCGGGATCAATATGCGGCTTGGCCGATAGGGCAGATAGTGCCCAACCTGCTCGGCGATCGGCGCGGGTTCCGCCAGGGCTGCAAAATTGCAGGGGACAATGTCCGTCGAGGCGCCTGCCCGCGCAGGCGGGACGGGACGCAGCCGATTTCCACCGTCAACGAGGCTGAGCAGGGCGCCGCGCGGACTCGCTGGCACAGCCGCTGGGAATTGAGCGATCTCCCTCGGCGGAAGACCGTCGATGAGGTCACACAACTCGGAAAACTCGTTCGTGTTCACCGCAACTGGGTCATTGCTCGACAAGGTCTTGTCGAGAACGAGGAGCCTGGTCGTGATCGAGGTGCCCGAGCGCACGAAGGCGCGTTCGATCGCGGCATTGAGGCGCAGCGCAATGGGGCCCGCTGTGCCCGACACAAACCGACGGATATCAAACCACTCCGGCATGACAGCAACGAGCCTGCCGCCTGTTACCAGCCGCTTCCAGGCCGAGCGCAGGTGCCGTGCACCGGTTCGGCCATCAGCCCCGCGCTCCACCCCATGCGAATAGGGCGGGTTCATGAGAATGACGCCAGGGGCAATGTTGGGATCGAGCAATTCGTCGATCAGCTCGCCGTCATGGCCAGAAAGTGAGGCCTGTGGAAACAAGCTGGCGAGGCATTCACGGCGCAGCCGCGAGATTTCGTTCAAGGCAAGCCGCGCGCCAGCAGACTCAGCCCACACCGCCAGCATCCCCGTGCCAGCCGATGGCTCAAGCGCCACCTCGGAGGCGCCGAAGGCGCAAGCGCGTGCAGCAAGCCAGGCAAGGTACGGCGGTGTGGCGAACTGTTGCAGTTCGATTTGTTCCTCGCTTCGCACAGTCTGGCTCGGCAACTGTGCTTCGAGCCGGTCAAACGCGCCTTTGGCTGTTTCGGGCGGTGATGACGGACTGAGCTTCGAGTTCCCCTGCAACCAGAGGATTTGCGCGAGTTCGAGCGCGGCATGGGCATCGCGGACCGACCAGCGGGCATCGGCATCGCTGCCGCCGAACTGCTCGGTCAGCACGGAGTTGAGGATGGGACGCGTGATGACCTCGCCGAAATCCAGGCGGGCTGCGAGCGATCTTGCTGCCGTAAGGACCAAGGGCTCGGGTGAGATTGGAAAGGCAAACGCGGGTGACAAATTGGACATGGGACCTCCTGACGAGACCCAATCCGTTTGCAGGCCTCAAAAGACCCAAAGCCCACTCTCCTCTGGACCTGCTCAGGCGCCCGCCATGGCTCGCGCCGTCAGAACATCGTTCCAGTCGTCGCCTTCCTTCCCGGGGCGCCTCGGCACGATCCGGCGACCCTCACATTGATAAGCCTCGCGGGCGCGCTCTTCGGCGAGGTTGCCGCCGGCATCGTGATCGATGAAAAGGTGGAGTTCGCGCACGCTTTCAGGAATGGTCACCAGGCCAAACCGCTCATTGCCGAGTGTCGCCCAACACGGGATCCCAAAGAGCTGCTGGGCTGAAAGTGCGCTTTCGATGCCCTCAGCAAGGCCGAGCCTGCCGCCGCGCGGCATGGCCAACCGCACCGTGCCCGAGCCAAGGCTACCCAGCGCGCGCTTGGGGCCATCGAAACGCGCAAGCCGGGAAGTCTTCGGCTCAAGGAATGTTCGGTGAAGCGCGAGTATGCCTTCATCGTTGCGAACCGCAGCGAGCATGGCAGGCAGAAACCGGACCGATCCCTTGGGGCCAAGCGGTGTGCGAGCATGGTAGCGCAGGTCTGGCGACAACGCCCTGATCTGGCGACCAGCAAGATAGGCCTGTGCCGGGCTGTCCGACAGGGCAGAGGCTGCTCGCCAAAGTCTGAGAGCATTCTGGTTGACGACGTCGTCTCTGGTCCGCGGCGCAATCGGGTCCCCTCTTCCATCGAAGAGCTCGGCAGCTTTGACACCAACCCGGTCCAGGCTCGCCAGAACCGCCTCGTTCGAGCATCCGGCAAAGCAGTGGAACAGGATCGCGCGAACGCCGATCGTGACGCTGAGCGACGGCATGCGATCATCGTGAGCAGGACAACAGCACATACCGCGTGACCGCGACCAGGTGCCATCAAGGGCTTCGACGATTTCTCGGGCACGCTTTTCCAGGCGTTCCGGCACTCGGGTACGGGGCATGGGCTATCTCCAGTCCAACATGCCTCCACCGCGCAGCCTCCGCTCTGCGCCCATTACAATGCGTTTTCCTACAACGTATGTTCTTTATATGTTCTCACGTGATTCGGCTAGAGAAGGAATCGATGATGAGACTGAAATTCGTTGGCTTTGCCTTAGTGACAGCAAGCGTATGCAGCGCGCGCCCTGCATTGGCCCGAGAGCAAGTAGACGCTCCGTCTGAAAGCCTGGAACTGCGAACCATTGGCTATCGCGTGGAAGAAGAGACCGACGGGTTTCAACTGGTGACGCATGGAGTGTGGAAGTCCCCGGCACCCGAACAAGCCCTTGCTATAGCTACGCCTATCGGACCTAACCCGTTCTACGCGCCCAGGCCGAGCCCCGGTTCCAGCAAACAGGGAACAAGCTTCAGAAGGGCGGTGTACCTGCCGCACGTCTATGCCGCTGAGGCGCAGTTTTCTCTACCTTCGGGTTTGCTCGACGCGCTCATCTGGACCGAATCGCGGTACAATCCTGTCGCCATCAGTAAAGCCGGAGCGGCTGGCCTTGGGCAATTGATGCCCGGCACGGCGCGAGACCTCGGAGTCTTGAACCGGTTCGACCCGAAGGAAAACCTTGTGGGAGCCGCCCGCTACCTGCGGCAGATGCTCGACAAATTCGGGGTGGTTCACCTCGCAGTGGCCGCCTACAACGCCGGGCCAGGCGCCGTGGAGCGGGCCGGAGGCATCCCGCTCAATGGCGAAACTCCTGGCTACGTCCGGGATGTGCTGGGCCGCTGGCGCTACTAACCGCGAAGAGGTGTGATTTGAGTAGCTCACGCAAACGCGTGGTTGGTATTTTGAGCCGCGGCCAGCGCGGCCTGATCCTGACCACGAACGAGAATGACGTATGGATCCTCGAGCGCGACGAAAGCGGCGATGAGCATGTCGGGAACAAGGTCATCGTCGAAGGCGTGGTCTCCGGTCTCGATCGCCTGCGCATCGACTGGATCGGCAGCGCATAAGGGCCAACTGCGAACGCTGGTTCAAGCAGCCTTCTTGTGCGCTTGCGACAGGCCTATTTTCTCCTGATCAGCGAGAAAGTCAGCCCAGTCCTGCATCATCCTGCGCCGTGGGACCATATACTCGGCAGCGTTGTAGGCACCACGCACCTCATTCTCTTCTGAGTGGGCCAGCTGCATTTCGACCCAGTCCTCGTGATACCTTCTTATCCACATGGCCGGTTTGCCAAATTCCACCAGTTGTTCGTTTGCCCACGTGCTCGCGAGCCCCCTGAAGCCATGCACAGTCTGTCTCGAATGATATCCGAGGCGATACAAAGCATAGATCATGGTATTTTCGGACAACGGCTTCTTCGTATAAACGGCGGAGTAAAAATGTACCACTGACGGGTCTTTTGGGGTCCGTTCATTTCGGAGTAAAAGTGTACCGGT
>NZ_JAKKIE010000124.1 GCF_021742065.1 Rhizorhapis sp. SPR117 | reverse complement strand
CCTTGCGGCCGCTTCGCGCCGTCAGTTCCCTGCTCGTCGCGTGATGTTCGCCATCCGTTCGCCCTTAGCGTGCAGATTCGTCACTTTCGTGTAGTCACCCCAACAGCCCGCTTCGGGTGTTCCGGGCGCTGGTCAAGAAGGTCTGCGAGCATGACGCCGACCACGGCCATTTTCCTGACTATGCCGTGACGATGGACGATGACGTCATTCTGTTCCACAACCGCTCCGGCCTCAAGGCGAAGCCCGATCCTGTCAGCATCGCCAACGATGCGCCCTATATCGACCCTGAAACCATGCACGACGCCAAGACGGCCGCGCCGGGGTATGACATTTACGCGCTCTATGACGAATGGGTGTCGTGGTGGCACGACATGGGCAAGCCCGAACTCAAAAGCCCCGCCGGGGCCTTCATCGGCTTTTGCAAGAAGCGGCACGAACGGAAGCCGATGCGCTGACTCCATGTTTGCATGTGAACATGCTCACTTGCCTACAGGACTTTCCCCCATCTTGCGGAGCCAGTCGTTGAACGCCTCGGCCATCGCATCCTGCAAGCTCATGCCGTGCCTGCGAGCGGTCATGTGCATGGCGAACGACATATCCGGGCTGAAATAGCCCGTCATCGCCTTCTTGCCCTGTCGGCTCGGCGCAACCGGGCTGCTGCCAGTGGCGGTCGGCGCGGACGCCCTCCCCTCCGGCTCAGCCGTCACCGGCGACGGCGCGGGTTCGCGATCCCGCAATGCAAGCAATGATCCCTTCCGGCTCATGCGCTGGCCCTCCGTTTCCTAGATGCTGGCATGTTTACATGCCCACATGCCCACTTGTAAAGCTGGCGCACCTCGTCGGCCGCCTTGCCGTTCGGCTCGATCTCCATCACGGTTTTTCCCTCCGTCGCCGCATGGCGGAACGCGGCGCGATCCGCGATGTGCAGCGGGCAGGCATCCAGTCCATAGCCCTGCACGAGCTGCGCCGCCTCGTCATACATGCGCGGCGCGGTCGGGCTTCCCGCCGTGAAGATCACGAAAGCGGGCTTGCCGCGCATCTTCACAAGGCTGGCGGTCGTCTTGATCGCGGCCAGGTCGAACGCGCTCGGCCGACAGGGGATCAGCACCAGGTCGGCCGCCTCGACGGCGGCGCTGGCGGCGCTGTCGGCATGGGGCGGGGTGTCGATCACGATGAACGCCGCGCCCTGCGCCGTCGCCTGCTCGATCTTGGCGGCAAGGCGAGGGGGCGCGCTGTCGATCACGACCGGGGGCGCGTCCTGCCGCCATGCCGCCCATTGGCTCGCCGTCGCCTGTGGATCAAGGTCGATCACCAGCGCGGTATGCCCGGAATCTTCGGCGGCGGCGGCCAGATGCAGGGCGAGGGTGGTCTTGCCCGCGCCCCCCTTCTGGCTGATGATAGCGATTGTTGGCATGTGAATATCCTTACATGACCGCATGTTTGCATGTGGGCATAGCGCAAACCGCGCCCGAATGAAAGGGGCAGGGGAGGGCGCTTATCCGCCCTCGTCGCCGTCCTCGCCTGTGTTTCGGCGTGAGATTGGGGACCACCTGACCCGGTAATCGGCACCTAAACGGGTACCACCCATCGGGTCATCTATGTTCGTCGGCTGTGTTGGCTGGCGACGAGGTGGAGGATGACGACGGTGGAGACGATAGGACGGATCAGGCGCGCGCATTTCGTGCAGAAGCTATCGGTGCGGGAGATTGCGCGTCGGCTGCATGTGTCGCGCAAGACGGTGCGCAAGGCGATCAGGCCGACGACGCCGCCTTCACCTACACGCGGGTTGCGGAGCCCAGGCCGAAGCTGGGTGGCCACGCGGCCGCGCTGGAGCAGTTGCTGGCGGAGAACGAGCGCAAGCCGCGCCGCGAACGTCTGACGCTGATCAGGTTATACGAGGTGCTGCGCGGGCTCGGATTTGAGGGCGGCTATGTAACTACCCACCCCCTTGCCAACGTGGCTGGGCTGTGATTCATCCTGTCCATGAATCGCGAGGAACTCGAGCGGCTTACGAAGCCTGAGTTGGTCGAGCTGGTTCTGCGGATGCAGCGGCCCGACAAGACCTCGCGAACGTCGTCCAAGCCGCCTTCGACGGATCGGAAAGGAAGACGGGAAGAATCACGTCCCGGCGGAGCCAAGCCTGGTCACAAGGGGCACGCGCGGGGTCTGGTCGAGGCGCCGGATATGATCGAAGATCATCGCCCGACACATTGCCGGCATTGTGGCCTTCCATTTGGCGATGACGCGCCCGGCGCGGTGACGGGAGAATACGACGAGATCGATCTTCCGGCGGTCAAGCCTATCGTCAAACGCCATCGTCGGCTGGCCTGTCGCTGCGCTGGCTGCGGGAAGACATCTGCCACCCCCAAAACACGAAAGGAAAAATTACCCGCTTGAACCAAACCCCGCATCGCGGGACATACAAATACTAGGGTCACTTCTCGATGAAAATCCCGGGTCAACTCTCAGCGGTAATCAACATTATGGGTAATCGCAAGCTTCGCCGGATGCTTACCAACCAGGTCGCCTAGAGTTTGTGTGATGAGCACGGTCCCGCGTTCCGCTCGCTCGGCCGAGGCACTGGGCCAACACGGCAAACTACCAACTCACGACAGCTTGAAAATGTGGGGGACTTTTACCGGTCTTACTGTCCATCGGACCGGCAGCAGCTCAAAGTGCCCATCTCTGCGTCGCTTGCCGCATCCTGCACTTCGATAGGGCGCGGTCTCATAGCGAGCGTGACGGAAGCTGCTCCCGCGATCAGCGCCAGGGGAAGCAGGGCCGGCAATAGGGTGGCCACGGTTGCCCCGGCTCCGAGCGCCAATCCCGCTACCGCCGGACCCACCGTCGATCCAACGCGACCGATCCCAGCCGACACCCCGACGCCGGTGCCGCGGAAGGGTGCGATGTAGGTCTCGGCGGAAAAGCCGAAGATGAGCAGCTGGCTGCCGATCGCGCAGGCGCCCACCAGCAGCGACGCGGAGAGGCGCACATAGATCGGTATGCCCGGAAGCGCAAGGATGCACAGTCCGATGATGGTTCCCGAATAGGCGATCAATGGAACCGGCCAACGCCTGTTCCTGCGCATCATCCGCCCGAACAGGACCCCGCCCACGAGGCCGCCCATGTTGAACAGCACGATCGCTATGGCCCCCTCCTCGTGTGTGGCGCCAACTGCGCGCATCAGCATCGGAAGCCAGTTCAGCAGGAGATAAATGATGACTTGGTTGCAGAAGCCCGCGGCCCACAGGGAAATCGTGCTCACCGTCCGCCGATCGCCGAAGAGGACGGCTCGGTAGCTGGCGAGCTGCTTAGGCGCGTTGCCGCCGTCGGCGGGTCGAACCATCCTCGCCCTGTCGGGGGGGATGAGGAAGATGAGAAAGGGCAGCAGCAGTGCTGGCAGGATCACGCCGAAGATGAATACGTCCTGCCATTGATTGTACAGCACGGAGGCAGCGAAAAGGCCGACGACCATCCCGCCGGTCGGCGTTCCGGAAGTGACTAAGGTCACGCGCGGGATCTGGCCGGGGGCCCCTCCCGCTTCCGCGCCCATCGCAATGATGTTGGGCATGCTCATGCCGATGGAGATGCCGGTACCAAGCCGAGCGATGAGCAGAGCGTCGAACCCTTGCGACAGCGCGGCAAGAAGCGTGAACAAGGTGAAGCCGAGGACGCACAGGACCAATAGCCGCTTACGGCCAACCCGGTCGCCAATCTGCCCTCCGAAGAAGGCCCCGAAGATCAGGCCGATGAGACCGGCGCTGGCGAGAAGGCCCAGGTGAGCGTGGTCTATGCCCAACGTGGTGTGGATGTCGGGAGCTGCAATTCCGAAAGCTACGATCTCGACCCCTTCGACGACAGAAACCAGAAAGCACAGAACGAGGACTTTCCACTGGGTTACTTCGGCTGCTGCCGTGCGGGCTGTATCTGTCATGGAGCTACTAAATCCAATCCTGGTCAACTCTTGGGGAGGTGTACGACATCGACTCCGCACCCCCCCCGTTACAAAGCCGTTCCATCCGGACTCAGAAGCGGGAACTCAAGGTAACCCCGAATGTCCGTGGCCGGCCTGTGTAGCGGGCCGCGACGTCAGGACTCGCGAAGTTGACGAACGTCCAGTAATATTCATCGGTCAGGTTGCGGACGAAGCCGGTCACCGACCAACTGTCGTCGTTGCTCCGGACACCGATACGAGCATCGACCACCGAATAAGCCGGTACTCTGAGGATATCGAGTTCGCCAAGGCCCGAATTCGTTTTGCCTTGGTAGTTGAAGCTGCCCCCGATGAAGGCCTCGGCGCCGGCGCCCACAGGGAAGGAATATTCACCATCGGCCAGCATCTGCCACTGGGGGGTGAGCGGAAAGGCCTGACCTCCCAGTTCATCCGGGTTACCCAACGCATTGGACGCATCGAAGGTGCCATCGATTTCAGACTTAACGTAGGTGGCGCTGGCGTTCAACTGCAGCCCACGGAACGGGATCACGGTCGCATCCAACTCGGCCCCCAGTGCGTGGCCCTTCGGGATGTTGAGCATCCTGTTTTGACGACCAAGCACGGGGTCCAAGACCTTCCCTCGAACCTGCTTGTTTTTATAGTCATAATAAACGTATGGCCCGCCCCGTTTGCAAGGTAGATTTTGAGATGCTCTGATCAGTCTGCGTCAACGTATACGGTCTCAT
>NZ_JAKKIE010000123.1 GCF_021742065.1 Rhizorhapis sp. SPR117 | reverse complement strand
CGCCGACGAGATCCTCGCCGCCGTCAAACGCTTCTGCCAGAAAACAATGAAGCGAACTTCGGATTCAGGTGACTAGTGAATGATCGAATTTAGCTGTACTTGCTCAGAAGAGGCAACGATCAACGACCAGAATCGCCATATGATTGCTTGGATTACCCTCAATGACTTTGATTATGTAAATACATGTGCCACGGTTTGGCCGACCGGTCGAATGTGACGCGCAAGGACGTGCTAAGCTTACCGCTCCCGCTCAAAATCCCGGTCATCATCGCCGCGCTCGTTCCCCCGCGCTGACCGCGATGGCTTGATCCGCCGCCCGCCCGCGCCGTTTTCGCTACCGGCCTCATCACGGTCCCGCGCGGCGTCATGGAACTTGTCGGCCAGCGGCAGCTCGGTCCAATGGGGCTCCGGCATGTCCGGGGGCGGGGTTTCAAACACCGGGACCTGATCGTCCGGCACCTCGATCTCCTGCTCTCGCCGCCGCGTCCGCTGCCGCCGACGAGCAGCGCCATCGCCACCATCACCACCACCACCACGCCCGCCGCGCGCGCTTTCACCCTTACCAGCAACCTTGCCGGACTTTTCAGCATCCGCCTTCTCCGCCCGCTTCTTCACCGCCGCGCCGAACGCCTTGCGCAAATTACTGCGATCATCTTCAGGCCGCCGATCGACGGCGATGACGATGTCCTGATCTTTCGACAGGTGATGACGCCGATCATCATGCCGATCATCATCACGCTGCCGGTCCCGCGCCCGGTAACGATCCTTCGCTTTATGCGGCACTGCCGACCGGCCTTTCGGCTTCAGCGTGAGATTGAGCGCCGACATATGATCATGCCCCTGGCGCTGCGCCATCCGCTCCTGCCGACGCTGCGACACTTCATAGCTTTTCAGCTCGCGCGCCTCGATCTGCGCCAGCGCGCGCACTTCCCGCGCGGCGTCCATCACCTGCAACAGGTGCCGATGATCGAGCATACGTTTGGCATCGACCTGCCTTTCCACAAGCGCCGCCTTCTCCGCTTGATACGCGGCATGACGCTGCGCGTCCTGATGCTTGTGGATCTTCCCGATCACAAAGCTCACACCCGTGACGCGCCCGAGAAACGCCGCCAGCCCGGTCGGCTTTGCCGCCAACCGCGATTCCTTCACGCGCCGCACTTCATCGAGATAGAGCGCCTTCACCTGCCGTCGCGCGGCAGTATGCTCTTTCGCGAGCGCCAGCTTCTCGTCCCTATGCCGTGTCAGCATCGCGGCTTGCGCCGCCTCGATCTTGCTGCGCCGCGCACCTTGCGCGGCTTTCAGAAGATCGAGCTTTTTGGCATCGCGCCCGGATTTGACAAAATCCTCCCGCGCTTGCCGGTGCGCGGCGACCAGCGCCTTCGCTTCATCCACGGTCGGCAATGAATCCGGCGGGAACTCGGATTCCAGAAAAGCGCTGATATCCTTCGTTCGCACGCTGCGGTCGTCGATCATTTTCGGCAGGGCGTTCATGTTGCCGTAAAGATCGACCAGCACATAAGGCCGGTTGCCGGTGGCGAGCACATAGCCCATTTCCTCCAGCGCCCGGACAAAGGCGCGCGGGCTGTCGCTGCGCTTCCACGCCGCCGTCACCGCCGCCATGCGCTCTTCTTTGGTGATGCCGGAATTGCGCTCCTGCTGCGTCTCGTACAGAGATTTTTTCTTCCGGTCATCACCACCGCGCTCGTACCCGGCAGGAAGGGCCAGCCCATGGTCGCGGGCAAACTCCCGCGTCACCATCATCAGCTTGTCATGATCGAACGGCTGGTGGATCGCCTTGCCGGCCCGCGCATCGATGCGCGACCAGACGATGTGACAATGCTCGCGCCCCTCTTTGATGTGGAACACCAAGGCGCGCGGCTGGCCCGTCAAACCGAGCGCCTTCTCGACGCGATCGGCATAATCGCGGTACTGATCGCGGCTGAGCTGCCCCTGACCCAGATCGGGATTGACCGACAGGCTGTAGAGGTAATTCCGGCACCTGGTCAGGTTATGCGCAATCGCCTCCCACTCAGCGAACGCGCCGTGCAGATCATCCGCGACCGCGCCCCGGACCTCCGCCAACTCGACATATTCATTGTCGTGGGCGTTGAGCAGATGGGTGGCGAGGTCCTGCCCGCCGGCACGCTGGCTGGCTTTGGGGATCATGGCTTGCGCCCCAAAGCAGACAGGCACGCGGCGCGAATGTCGCGAAGATCGCGCATAGCGTCTGCAAGCAGCGCGGCGTCGAGACCATCGACGCCCACCGCCCCCAGGCAATCATGGAGGCGGTCATGGAGGCGCGCCGTCTCGGCCAGAAGACGCGCGATCTCCTGCTGCTCCACAGGCGCACGCCGCGCCTGCCGGGGCGCGTCATCGGCGAAAACGGATTGGGTGATGAAGGCATTGAGGGAGAGGCCCGACCGGGCCACGCGCGCATGAAATTCCTCCCGCAGCGCTTCGGGCGGGCGATAGGAAATGGGGGCGTCGCGTCTCGATCTCTCCGTCATGCCAAAACAAATAGCTGCACCAATCCGCCCGCCGCCGCGCGCAAACCGCGCGCGCATGAGCGCCACCGCGAGGGGTCCCCCGCCTTCGTACCAAGGGCGCAGCCATGCCCCTGGGCGATGGGTTTCCAAAGGGAGAGCCGAAGTCTCCCTTTCGCTGCCGTCACCGGCAAAGCGCGCCGTAACCCGCAAGGGGCGACGGCGGGTCGTGGTTCAGGACACGAAAGTCCTGACCGTTCCGCCGTCGCCAGAGGCTATGGCGGACTTGGGTTGCAAGGGGCGCGGAAGCCCTTTGCGCGATGGGTCCAGGGAGAGCGGCAGTCTCCATGGTCGGGATGCAACACCGAAATGTTGCCCTCAGCCGGGGCGGGCTCGATGCCCGCCAGCATTCATGCGCCCGGCTGAACGCATCCGTTGGACCGAATACGCCACAAGCGGATTCGCAGCCTTACGGATGCCCTGAGGGGGGTTCGCGGGGGACCGGAGAGTCCCCCCGCAAGGTGCGCGTGGTAGTACCACGCACACCTTGTACAAGTCTCTAATCTGAACTTCCCCTGTTATATTCAATTATACCAGAGGACGGGCGGGATTTGGAAATCTGCACGCCGACGCTGTGCTGTTGTCATGCAGATTACACTATCAACGAATGCGCTGCACGAGGTTTGCGCGGGGAAAAAGGAGCGCGGGGCGCACGATATTCAACGCCATCACTGATCCGCAGCCTGGCTTGTTTTGGAATGTACATCCCAAAAGGTCAGGCCGCCTGAAAGGATGGCCCGTCATGAACATGCAGACGCCTGGGCTTGTGCCCGCCGCCGATTTTCAGCTCAAGCCGACGCGCGAAACCTATGATCGTTTCCAGCAGGCTTATGAGCATTTCAACAAGGCGCTGTTCGACAACGCTCTGCCCAATGCGCTCATTACGTTGCAGCGCCGCAAAGGCAGCTTCGGGTATTTCGCGGGCGACAAGTTCAGCAATCAGGACGGAAAACCCGCCGACGAAATCGCCCTCAATCCGCTCGCTTTCGGGGACCGCCCGGTCGTCGATATCCTCGCCACCCTCGTCCATGAAATGGTGCATCTGTGGCAGCATCATTTTGGGTCGCCGGGACGCGGGCGCTATCATAACCGCGAATGGGCGGAGAAGATGAAAACGCTTGGGCTTCAGCCGACTGATAGCGGCGCGGAAGGCGGCAAGGAGACCGGCGAAAGCGTCGCTCACATGATCGTCGCCGGCGGCCCTTTCGAGGCCGCCGCGAAAAAGCTGATCGCGAAAGAGTTCACAATCGCCTGGAAGGAAACGGCGATACGGCCGTCCTTCCAGCCCGAGGGCGGCGGCGAAGCCCCGCCGCCCGAGAAAAGCGGCAAACGCCTGCGCTATTGCTGCCCGGACTGTGATCTCAAGGCCTGGGCAAAGCATGACGCGAAGCTTGTCTGCGGCGACCATATGGTGGCGATGGTCCCGAAGGATTGAGTTCGTCAATTGAGGCGCGGCGGTTCCTGCGTCCTGTCCGGCAGAACACCGCGTCCAAAAAGCATCGAACCCCCGATAGCGGATGACAACAGAAGGAATGGCGCAGCCGCGCCGCCCGTGATGGCAATCCCGCTCGCGTTTGCAAGAGTTATTGCCGTCCCGTAAGTCGCAAGCGCTCTCTTCTTATCTTTCAATTGCGTTTGTTCGCTTTTCACGTATTCCGTGACTTCTTCGGACGCCCGGCAGATACCATCGCGGTATCTCTCTGCACATTCCCGCACCACGTCCGCATCATAGTGAGTGACGGCTATCTGTTCCCGCAGGTTCGTGATTTCGGAGACCATATCGCTTGCGGCTTCTTCAGTAGCGCCACAGGCGACCAGAGTTTTCTTCTCAAAATCCAGAAAACGAGAAAATGCTTTCATGTCGCGAACGACGGCTTGGGCTTCCATCCGATAAGCTTCATTCGCAGCCAGCCCCGCTCCGAAATTTATGGCATCGTTCAATCCGTTGTCGAAGGATTGCCGGAAACTCCCGCACAACTCTGCAAGGAGATTTCTGTATTCTTGGATAGTGAAGGATTCGGGATCGGTTTTCAGACGCCGCATGCGGTCTGTCACGCGAAACAGTTCTTTATGATATGTCGGATCGATGCCAGAGAATCCGTTCATGAATTATTCCCCCTTTCGCGCGTCATCCAAAATCACGCGCAAAAGAAAGCTGAATGACTGACCGGCTGATGCCGGTAGGATCAAGTGGAGGGGCTGAAGCCGTTTCTGTGGGAATGCCGGTCC
>NZ_JAKKIE010000122.1 GCF_021742065.1 Rhizorhapis sp. SPR117 | reverse complement strand
ACCTTATTGACCGTCGCGGACTTCTCCGTGCGCAGATGTTTTTGGTCTTCATTGCTTCGACGACTACGAGCGGCTGGCTGGCCTCGACCTTGTCGCCCTCGGCGACATGCAAGGCGACGAGCAGACCCGGTATCGGGCAGCGCTAACCGCGGCCTGCACTTCCGGTCGAGGGGTTGAACACGTCCTTGGTGCGGCCACCCGATCCGGGGCCGCCGACCACGAAATGATCGATGTCGCGCATGTCGGTGCAGCTCCGTTATCAATCCGGGATCTAGGCCGGAGGCCTATTTAAACACCGCAGAGATGCAGTGAAGGTTGGAATTTTTCCTGGTAAGATTCGCAATTGTGCAAGGATGAGATCGAAATGATTTCCGAATCTTCCTTGTCGTTGCTGAAGCGGGCCTCACTGGCCGCTCAGCGGATTCGACCCGACAGGCCCAGAAGGAGCGAGAATCTGCCTCTGTATGTAACAGTCAGGGGACGTCGAACCTGGGATGGGCATGCTGAAATCGAGGCGGTACCAGAAAGCCATCAAGCGGATTTCAACGGGAGGTTCGACTGAATAATCCTTTCTTTGGCGCAGTGTCGAGCCGCGCTCGCGCCCGCGATCCGCCCGAAGGTAATTGCGTTGGCAACTGCGTTCCCGCTCCCGACATATCGCTCACCCAAAACGCCACCCGTGACTTCACCAGCGGCGAAAAGCCCGCGAATGGGGAGATTATTGTCACTTCGCACTTGCGCCTCTGAATCGATAAGCAAGCCAGCTGACGTCAGCGCGATGATTTCCGGCTTCATCTCGACACCGTAGAAGGGGGGCGTTTTAATATGCCGTAATTCGCCATTTTTAAAGAATGATTTATCAACTCCAGCGTCGCAAAAGCCGTTATATTCTTTGATTGTATTTATTAATGCCGACGCTCTAATTCCCATTGCAATGGCAAGTTGCTCAATGCTGTCCGCGCAAGCAATACTCCCCTTCTGTGCGGCTTCGGCCACCACCGATGTCTCCCAGTTCGGGCGATTAAGCTCTTCAACATCACCTTGTAAACGAGATTCCTCGTCGAATATAGCAAAGCATGATCTTCCGCTTTGAGAGGCTACCACGCCGGACATCACGGCATACGGTGCTTTCTCATTCACGAATCGTTTTCCGTCTCGATTGACGTAAATCAACCAGGAAGGAACCCTGCTTTCAAGATGGCGCTGAAAACCCGGGCTCACAAGCAGCAGGCCACGATTATGCCCTTCAATTGCAGCTTCGACTTGCAGGCCTAGCACTAAGCCATCACCTACACAGGTGTCTGCCGATATGCACCAGCTCGCCCGCCCGGCTTTCAATGCGTCTGGGTAATATTTATTCAGATAATATCGGTTATTACCAAATCCCCCGGTGGCGAGTATAACCGCATGCGAATACACATTGTCTTCGTCAGAGCGGACCCCGACCACATCGCCATTCTCGTCCGTGAGAAGTTCCTCAACGCGAGTCTTCAAAGCCACGTCTATCGCACGATCGCTCAACGCAGCATCAAGCCTTTCCACTACTGCTTCACCTAATCCGATCGGTTTGTGAGAGCGAGCGACACCCTCAACGCCACCCACGTAGAGGCCGGATACTGGAAATGAAACTCCCAGCGAAATCAACCATTCCAACGTTGGTGCGGCATTCTCTGCCAGAGCCCGAACGAGCGCAGGCTGAACCCGGTGCTGATTAAGCGCAGAATAATAATTGACCATGTCATCGCTGGAATCCTCGATACCCGCTTCCTCCTGCACCGAGGTCCCAGCCGCGTAAAATACTCCTCCTGAGAGGCGCGTCGAACCTCCTACCCTGGCGCCAGCCTCGACCAACAGCACTTTCGCACCAGCATCGTGCGCAAGGATTGCCGCGGAGATACCCGCACCGCCTCCCCCAACCACGATTACGTCATAGTCTTTGGTTGTCATCAATTCATTCTCCATGACGATCGTCGGCAAAGAAGGTTGTTGCAATCATCGGAGTGAAAATTCTCAACCCGAAGTGCCGATCAGTATACGCTCGCGTTCAGCATATAAAGGATCCTCTTTGCCGTGCTTTCCGCGCACCGCAAAGTCGTCAAACATGCTCTTACCACCCGTCTCTCCGCGAAAAACCAATTGATTCCAGTCAATCACAACTTTTCGATGGACAATCTTCCATTTACTTTCCCGTTTTTCAAAACGGTCAAGATAGCGACCGCCGATGGTTCTATCATACAATCTGTCATTCTCATCCCGACCAGTCGTATAAGCGATAAAGTAACTTTCGCCAATCGCGGCAAGTTCATCCGACTCAAGAACCACGGTCGTAATGTAATGCATACCCGTTATGTGCCGAGATACTAACGGTAAAATATAATCACAGAATTCCATCGCATCGCCATTGAATAAACCGTGCTCATCAACGGCACCCGGATGGTATATACTGCGCAACGCACCTTCATCACACCGATCTATTCCGCGGCAATACGTCATTATGACGTCTTTGATCTCCTGCTGATCAATTAGTCGGGCGACAGCCATAGGATCAGATTCGCTTCGGAAATTTCCGGGACCGCCTATGGCTGAATATTGGGATCGGAATTCTGCAAGCTCCCCTTCGTCGCTCCGGGCTTGCGGCGCCCCCCCATTCAACTGGCTCTTTTCCTGGCCCGTAGGTGGAACTTCCCGGCTCCAATCTATCGACACTAATCTAGTGCGAATCCACCATCGTCCCGCAGACCAAACAAAAGAGTCAAGATATCTGCCACCTACCGTTATATCAATAGCGTCGGCGCCACTGCCCCTTATCATGAATGCAACGAAGTAGGTTTCACCGAAGGCGAGATCGCCCTTCATTTCTACCAAGCTATTGCCAATTGTGTGGAGCGTCGAATCGAAACTCCTGATGGACGCGAATACATCTGAACAGAACTCGGATGCGGGACCGCTAAAAGATCCATAACAAACCGTCGCATCGCTGTAGAAAACTGAGCGCAGCAGGCTATCGTCGCATCTGTTAATCGCCCTGCAATAACTTGCGAGCAGGTCTTCGATCTCTACTTTCGCAATGCTATCCACGGTCTTGGCATTTTGCGTATCCATGTAGGATCTTTCTTACTTTGTGCTCCGTAGAATTATCGCTTTAAGCGCCGTTTACTTTAGGAAACACTTAAATAGCGATCTATCTCCGTGTGATAGTGCCTAATTCGCGACTCCTGTTCGCAAAGAACCACGCCTTCATACCCCTTTGAGCGCATACCCGGCTGCACTTTGATAATATTTTCATAATCCTGATAACCGACAAGCCCCAACCCCGACCTCTGCTCCTCCTCGGTCCTGAGGATCTGGCGAGGCGGACGGGTATATTTATCAAGGTTAACGTCCGATCGCCAATCGAGATATGCATCCCGAGGCGACAGGCCCGCTAGTTCAGGATGAACCAGGTTGAGGACATCGAAGAAACACTTCTCTGGATCGGTAGGATGAGGCCGCCACCGCTGGACCAACGCACCTTCAGGGTAAATTCCTATTTGGACATTCGGAAAGATTCCGTAATTCCAGGAATCCACAAGTTGGCTATCATGGTAGGATGAGCAATCATGCCCTTTCGCCTCAAATTTCGAACGCATTGCGCTGGCAATTGCCGATCGTACGCTGGAAAGATTGCCGGTAAAGTCGGCGTCGTCTAAGCCGGCGACGCTCAGCATGCCTTTGAGGTCGTCGTTGAGGGACTCCTGGTCCAACCACCGCGGACTGATCCGTCCGAAGGCCACCAAAAAGCGACTGACACCCTTATCATATAGGTCGATCTGGACATTGTAATCATCCATCGCGCCGGTAATCTGTGGATGCAATACGTGCACATGATAGGCTTCGTAGAACACGTCGGCGGCCGTTTTCCAGTTGACGGGCCATTCCACCGTTACTTCCTTGACCACTTTCATCTTCGGAATGTCGAACGGGGCAAAATGTTCGGGGATGATACCCAAAGCATCCTTAAGCGGCGGGGCAGAAGAATCAATTGTGAGGAAGATCATTCCGTTTTCCGTCTCACAACGGACCCGTTTCAACCCTAAATCCCCACAAAGCGCCTCAGGACGGAATGTTTCTCTGTCCGTGACCTGCTTCAAGCTGCCATCGAGTCCATATTGCCAGCCATGAAATGGGCAAGTGAAGCTATCAGCAACGCTGCCAAAATCGCCTTCCACCAGACGGCGACCTCGATGCTGACATACGTTATAATACGCCTCAACGGAGCCTTCACCGGTACGCACAATCAGAAATGACTCGGGACCAAGATCATAAGTGAAATAGTCACCAATATCCGGAATGTCTGAAGAGAAACCGGCAAAGTTCCAAATACGCGACCACATCTTATCCCATTCTCGAGCCATGAACTTAGGAGAATAGTATCGAGACGGATCAATTGGATCAGTACCTTCGTCGATAAACGGCGCTTTTTTTAAAAGGGGAAAGTCACTTACCTCAGGTTCTAGTACGATACCCTGACGGAAGTCGAAGTCCTGCTTCACGTTCATTTTCTCACTCCATCAATTTCTAGAATCTGACCGTAAACTCAGCCCCATATGTTCGCGGGGGGCTGAACCGGCCGAAGGTAGTGATAACTCCAACCGGGAACGACATCATCACGTAACGCTGGTCGGTGAGGTTCTTGCCCCACAGCGCCAGGCTGAAACGCTCGTCCTCCGTGGTCAATGTGACGCTCCCATCGACGAGGTTCGTAGCTTCCCGCGGAATGATGTTCTGGGTATTAACCTCCATGGTAGACGTATAGGAATAGCTCACATTAAACAGTATTGATCCAAAGTCGCTCAGATAGGTTTCGTAGCTCGGATTTACATTGATGCTCCATTTTGGAGCCCTGGG
>NZ_JAKKIE010000121.1 GCF_021742065.1 Rhizorhapis sp. SPR117 | reverse complement strand
CCTCATCGCCTTCACGCCAAACGACATTTGACCTCGCACCACCCGGTGACAGAAAAAGCGACTCCGTCACCGGGCTGCTAAATTGAGGCTGCAAAATCTACCCATTTTTGGGGGGAAGAAAAGCCAGAATTCCCTATATGCTGCAATGCTGGGCGGAACACCTCGAAGTCCACCACCCGGCTCATCGTCTCCAGCGGGTCGCCGCAGTCCGACAACCGCCTCAGTTGATCCGATAGCCCGAACAAACCCGCCTGACGCATCTGCCGCCTCCCTGGTCAGGCGCAGTGAATCATCTCTAGCCGGATCGCGCCAGGGTTATTGGGGGTGCCCAGGTTGCATGATCGATCCCTCCCCGGCTCCGCTGTTGACGATTTGCCGAACCACGCGCGAGATAATCTCAGGTGTGAACAAAGTGGACTCCGCGTCAATAAATTGTGTTACACGAAGATACTTTCGTAGAACATCATCATCCTCAAGGGCCAAAGCACCAATCGCATCATAATACGAAGACATAAGGCAGAATTCAGGAGTTCGAGACCAATTACCCGATGGATACTTCGCGGCAGTATTTTTAATAAGTCTCCAGGCTGTTCCGATCGCGCCGGTCGCTTCACGAAAAAACTCTAACCCCCGGGGTTTCTGCGTCATGTCGGCGCTGGATCGCTTACTCATCCAATTATCAAGAACCTCTGCCTCCAGCATGGCGAGTGACATACCTTGGCCAAATACAGGGTCAACGCTACACAGGGCGTCTCCCAGGACTACAAGCCCATCCGGAAATCTGGCTAACTGTTCATACTTCCGTCGGCGGGCCCCCGTAAACCGATACCTGTTAAGTTTGCTAGCCGGCTTCATGTCTAACAATGTTTCCGAAACCGTCTGGTGCGGAAATCGAATATCCTTAAGAAAGCGACGGATGCCATCCTCGTCCTCAGGTGGATAATTATCCAAATAACCATAGAGGGTTAGAGTCACCAAGTCGTCTTCAATGGGAAGAACGGCAGCGCCAGTTGGTCTTTCAGGACCAATCGGAGAGATCACTATGCCACGCCAATCCAATGTCTTTCCTGGTTCCAGCCTATAGAGTTGGCCTGCATATCCAACTTCAACGTCGATCAGCTCTTCCTCCGGCTTAACAAAGCCCGCGGCAGCCAACTTTGCAGGCGTTGATGATCCGCGCCCGCTAGCATCAACAACAAGATTGGCTGTTCGATCAATGCCATCCATGCCGCCCCTTTCTCGGGTCGTCACTCCGACAACCGCGGAGGAATCAGTGTTGAACAGGTAACCTGAGACCTTAGTGTTATCCAGAATAGTAATATTCTTGATTGCCGCAAGCTCGGCTCGTATCATGTATTCGAGCTGCGGTCGGCTTTGCTGCACGACATCAATTCCCAAAGAAACGCTCGGCCGCCAATCGTTATAGCCTGACCATAGATATTCTTTCCCGATATCGGCTCGAAGCGCGCCGGCAGCCGTCATTTTCTCCACGATACCGGGAAATAACCTAGATAGAACAATCTCGCCGCCCTTTAGCAGGAAGTGTACTTGCACATCCTGTGGTGTGCCTGGCCTTGATGCCGGAGCTTGCACCAATTTATCACGCTCGATGACAATGACGCGCTCATAATGCTTTGCCAGAACGGCAGCTGACGACATGCCAGCGATGCTACATCCAATCACAATAGCCGTAGTCGAGTCGACGGTCATTCACATATCCTCTGTGTTTCAATCTAGAATTAGGAATAGCTCGAGGCTTCACCATTAATACGGAACATCTCCGTCAATCATTGTTCTATACATTAGCCTACTATACTTCGGGTCAAACCAAGTCGATTTGTGCATGGTACAACGATTGTCCCAGATCAAAAGATCGTTCAATTCCCATTTGTGGGTGTACATGAACTCAGGTTTGGTAATGTGCCCGAAGAGCTCTTTGAGCAGATCGTCGCTCTCTTCCTCCCGAAGGCCCTCGACGGCAATCGTCATCATCGGGCTGACAAACAGGCTTTTGCGGCCAGTTTCCGGATGGGTTCGCACAAGCGGATGAGACCGAGCCGGCATCGCCGCCTTTTCGGACTCAGTCAGTTTACCGCCATATTGCTCAGGATATGTATGGATCGCTCGCAGTTTATCGATCCGGCCTCGAACTGTGTCAGGCAGAGCTATATAAGCTGCCTCTAGATCGGCAAACAAAGTATCAGCACCTTCTGGAGGAACCTCAGTAGCATAGAGAACCGCCCCCATGCTTGGCTTATCAAGGTATGTGATATCCGTGTGCCATTCGTCCGTTTGGTCGGTCTGAAACCCTATTGGTTTTCCATCCTTAAGTATATTTGAAAGAATGGTGACTTCTGGATATCCTTCCAGAAAAAACGGGTTCTTAGGCCCCCCGTCATTTACCGGACCGAATTTTGAAGTGAATGCGACCTGGTCATCCGGCTCTAGCATTTGATTGCGCAAAGTTATGACCTTATAGTCCAGAAGCGCCTGCTTGAGACACTGAAAGCCATCTTCGTCCAGTACACTTTCACGGACGTCGGCACCAATGATCTCAGCACCGATCGTCTTGCCGATCGGACGCACTTTCAGCGTATCGGTTGTTCCAGCTTCACTAGGCATAGTTTCTACTCCGTGTTCGCCGACCCAATCAGAATCTCACTGTGAACTCGGCTCCATACGTTCTCGGCTCGGCAAACCGGCCGAAATTAGTGATATCTCCAACCGGAAACGCCTGGCCTACGTACAGCTGGTCGGTCAGGTTCCTGCCCCAGATGGCGAAGCTAAAACGCTCGTCCGCAGTCGTCAGCGTGATGCTTGCGTCGACGAGATGCGTAGCCTCGCGAGGAACGATGTTTTGGACGTTTGTCTGAATCTGCGGCGTGAAGGAATAATTGACATTAAAAAGCAGCGAACCGAAATCACCGACATCCGTCTCGTAGCTGGGGCTTATGTTGACGCTCCATTCCGGGGCCCGAGGAAGCTCAAGAAATGATGCGTCCTCGCTCACTCCATCATTGTTGAGATCGGACATGAATTCCTTGTATTTCGCATCGAGATAACCCACCGAAGCAGAGAGCCGGAGCTGCGGTGTAATGATCGCAGTCATCTCGACTTCAATTCCCTTGATGCCGACCTTGCCGGCATTAACAATCAATGTGTCAAAACCCGCTCCGCCCGGTGAGGGAACAACCTGAGTCGTCTGCAGGTCTCTATAATTGATATAAAAGCCCGCGATGTTCAACCGAAGACGGCGGTCGAGCAATTCGCTCTTGAGTCCGACCTCATACGAATCGGCAATCTCTTCACCGTAAGGGCCGATGGTGAGGAGTTGATTTGCACGTCCGTTAAAACCGCCACTGCGGAAGCCGCGCGCCCACTTGGCATAAACCATGTTGCCACCGGAGAATTTGTAGTCGACGCTAACTTCCGGGCTGAACGATGACCATTTTGCGCTGGCATTAACCCGGTCCGGAACGCCTACCGGCATGCGATCGAATGTCTTGTTAATCCACGTATAGCGGCCTCCTGCGGTCACGCGCAAACGATCCGTGAGCTTATAATTAACCTGGCCAAATAAGGCCTTGGTTTCCGACCTTTGAGCCGTATCTCCGGTCAGGAAAATGTTCTCACCAAACGCCCAGTCGTCGAGCGTGAAATATTTCCACCAGTTATAATAGCCGCCGATCAGCACATCCATTCTGTCGGTAACCGACGACAGCAACCGCAGCTCCTGACTGAATTGCTCGGCATCCGTCGCGCGCGGCGTGTGCAGTAGGATCAACGATGTGGCGTCAACATCCGCGCCAAGATTTTCTTTCGTTTTGCGATAACCTGTAATCGAAGTGAACTCGCCCCAACCGGCATCATAACTTGCATTGAGGATTAAAAGCTTTGCATCGAAGAAATTCTTTGTGCGGAAGTCATTATTGAAAACGGTGAACGGCTGATCCTCGAGTGGTTTCCCGTTCGAATCTGTACCTTGAAACCCTATCTGAGCAAGAACCTGATCAGACGTCGAAAAATTGCTGAACGGTATAATCCCCGGCCTGGTTCGAATGACCTCACCCGTGAGGACCATCTCTAGCTCATCACTCGGCGTGAACAGAAGTTTCGGCCGGATTGCGAAAGTATTGTCACCGCCAACCGATTCATTGGTGGCAAGGTTATGCCAGTAACCGTTAGACTTGGTGCTCAGAACGGAGACCTTGCCGGCAAGCAAGCCGGGAGCGATAGGAAAATCAAGGGTGGCACGCATGTCGAGCCGTCCGAAATTTCCGATCCTCACCTGAGCTTTTCCGCCGAACTCACCGGTCGGCTTTTGTGAGACGATATTGATCGCGCCCGCGATCGTGTTCATGCCAAATAGAGCTCCTTGCGGACCGCGCAAAACCTCGATGCGTTCCACGTCGAAGAGGTCAAGCATCGAACCCGCCAAACGCGCATAGGTGAAGCCGTCGACAACAATGGGAACAGCCGGATCGGTGGCACTGTCGATTTCGACCGTCCCGATCCCCCGAATGGAACCTGCCGGCGTGTGTATGGTGCTCGCCAGAGCCAAGTCGAAGCTCACATTGGGAGCGACTTGGTCGATGTCAGCGAAGCTATTTGCAAACATCTGCTCGAATTTCTCAGCGCCAATGGCTGTAACAGCGACAGGCACGTCCTGCAAACGCTCCTCGCGCCGCCGTGCGGTCACAACGATGGTAGACAGGCCCGTATTCCGCTCAGCCGCCGTTTCCGCATTGCCGGATTCAGAAGGCGGAGGCGCGGTCGTGTCCGGCGCCTGCGCTTGATCCGTGGGGGTTTGCGCCTGCGCCTCGGCGCCAGTGACAAACAAAGCTCCCAATCCGGCAAGAAGTGCCATTTTGCTCACACTAAACAACATCGTCATAAGTCCCTCCCCTGATCTGCACCCA
>NZ_JAKKIE010000120.1 GCF_021742065.1 Rhizorhapis sp. SPR117 | reverse complement strand
ACGAGGGAATGTTCGCGGCCTTGAACGTCCGCGGCACAAAAGACAAAACCGACCCAGTCTATACTCGCGCATGACAAGGACTTCGGGATGAGGAAATTATCCATCAAACGTGGGAACATGAACGCTCATGCCGAGCTTCAAATCCGTCGGCGGTAGTTGAGGTAAAATGGATGCTGAGGAAGATTCTTACTCCAATAACGATCAACAAGTTGGAAATTCCCAATAGAGTAGTTCGGACGTCTCACGGAACCCACTTCGGGCACGGCGTCAACGACGAAAACATTGGATTTCATGAAGCCCGCGCTCGCGGCGGCGTCGGCCTTACAATACTCGAGATAGCGGCAGTTCATCCGACAAGCCCTGCGCCCATCTGCAGCTTTGACGATGATATCGTATCGGAATATGAGAAGCTGATGCGCGCAGTCCGTCCGCATGGTATGCGTGTGTTTCAGCAGCTATGGCATGGCGGTCACCACGTCGGGCCGAGCAGCGGATTGCCACCTTGGTCGGCCTCCGACGTGCCTAGCGTAATTTCCGGCGCGGTGCCTTTGGCGATGTCGCGAGGTCAAATCGACGAAGTTACGGACGCGTTTGCATCCGCTGCCTTGCGCTGCAAGGATGGCGGAATCGATGGCGTGGAGCTGCACGCCGCACATTCCTACTTGCCGCAGCAATTTCTGTCTCCTCTGACGAACAAGCGAACCGATGAATATGGAGGGTGCTTTCCAAACCGATTGAGGTTCGTCCGCGGAATAATGGAGGCTATTCGCAACAAAGTTGGGCCAGACTATCCCCTTGGAATCCGACTAAGTTTCGAAGACGTCGAAGGCGGCCTTACGCCCCAAGACAATGCCCGAATTGTCGAATCTCTGGAGAGGGATGGCCTGATCGATTTTGTTGATGTCTCAGCGGGAAGCTACTTTTCTTTTCCCATGATTATCGGTGGCATGCACGAGCCCGCGGGATATGAGCTGGCAGGCAGTGCTCCGATTGCTGCTGCCGCCCGGAATATTCCGCGTATTGTAACCGGCCGGTTCCGGACACTTGAAGAGGCCGACGAGGTAATCGCGTCGGGCGTTGGAGACATGGTCGGGTTAACGAGGGCGCACATTGCCGATCCGGACATAGTCCGTAAGACCGTGGAGGGACGCCACGACGAAGTGCGGCCTTGCATCGCGTGCAACCAAGGGTGTGTCGGACAAGTGTTGAGTCCAATACGTCGTTTGGGTTGCACCGTAAATCCTTATGTCGGGCGTGAGCTTGAGATATCCGACGACAATTTACCCCGGGCGCCGCGCAAGAGAAGGATTCTTGTCGTTGGCGGTGGGCCAGCTGGGATGGAGGCTGCCCGCATTTCCGCTCTGCGCGGGCACGACGTAATTCTCGCCGAGGCGCAAAGCCGCCTTAGCGGAACGATCAATTTAGCCGCGAGAGCTCCCCTTCACCAGGCGATAAGAGACGTAACTGATTGGATGGAACACGAAATCTATCGTCTTGGGGTGGACGTGCGATTAAGCACCTATGTTGATCCTGGAGACGTCGAGGCCCTTTCACCCGATGCTGTCATCGTTGCGACAGGATCGCTGCCACGAATGGATGGGATCCAGATGGGACTGCCTGGCAACCCGGCCGCTGGGATGACCCTGCCCCATGTGCTTTCCTCAGTTGACCTCTTTAGTGGCCCCCTCGCTCAGACGGTGCGAACGGCGGTAGTGGTCGATGATGTCGGACATTATGAAGCGATCGCTGCCGCAGAACATCTCCTGTACCACGGCGTGGAAGTATCGTTCATAACTAGGCACCGATCCTTTGCGCCTCTCCTTGAGAGTGCACTTATTTCCGAACCGGCGCTGAAGCGCCTAAGCAAAGGTGACTTTGCGTTGCACTTGCGATCCCATCTCGTTCAGGTTTCGGAGAAAAAAGCGTCCATGATGAATATGGACTCGGGACGTCTGAAGGATGTTTCTGCGGATGCCGTGGTATTTATCAGCCACAACGAGCCGAATAGAGCCTTGGCTGACGCACTTGTGTCCTACAGCGGCGAAACCCATGTCGTCGGTGACGCGTTAAGTCCCCGGTTTTTGCTGCGTGCCATTCATGAAGGCAACGCCGCCGGCTGTGCCGTATGATATACTCCCCGTAGAAGTTTGGTCGCGGGATTTGATGGGCCCGATCTGAATAAAGGGAGCTGTCAGGTCTGTACGACACTCTGCGATCAAGGACAGGATCGGCAGCAAGAGGCCATAATAGAGGGTGCCCGGCACGACGAAGTGAGCCCAGGGTTCTATGTTAAGCCATGCTCTTGCCCGGCCTGTGGCAGCGACCGCTTGTCCAGGCTCGGCGAGGATGTGACCGAGGCGATTTACCCAGTGTTGGGAGGTGTGACTGGGTCGTAAGCATCCGCCGAAGGCCGCTGTTGCTCTGTAATTAGGAGCGTCTCAGGCTTTCCGGCGCGGTTTCGGCGCCCATTTCCGACTGAGATCATCGATGGCGAGGGCGATCGCGACGGTATCGAGCTTGTCGGGATCGAAATCCTCACTTCGATAGCGGAGGTACTCGTCGCGGTCGGGGTAGTTGGGATCAGCGAGCGCGGCGAGATACTCGGCATAGCCCGGCACGCCGCCGATATCCTCGGGTGGGCAACGGCCAGTGCCGGTGAGGAAGAACGGATAATCGAAATTGGGGAGCGCCGGGGCCATCTTCTCGACCTTGATGACGTGGTGCCAGTAGTCGCCGAAATCATAATAATAGTGGAACGTCTTGCCGCCGCAGTCCTCGAGAGCGCCGCGCAGCGTCTCCTTGCGCGCATCGATCGTGTCGGAAAGATAATCGGGATCGGGGATGCCGAAGGCGACGTCGCCAGCGAACCGGAACTCGTACAGATGGGTGTCGCTCCAACCCATGGTGATCTGGATCACCGTGTGCAGACGATCGAGCTTCAGGTTCAGCGGCACCTCGACCTGTCGCATAACGAGGGGTTCGACGTCCTTGAGCACGATCTTGAGCCGCGCGATGGCGCTCACGCTGCCTCCAGCATGGCATGGTTGCGCTCGCGCTACTCCCAGGGGAGCAGCTCATGAATGCGGCCTTGCGGAATCCCCGCGATGCGCGCGAGCACGTCGGCGAGCCATGCCTGGGGATCGACCTCGTTGAGGCGGCACGTGATGATGAGCGAATACAGATCAGCGGCGCGATCACCGCCGCGGTCCGACCCGGCGAATAACCACGACTTGCGCCCGAGAGCGATACCTCTCAGCGCGCGTTCGGCCGCGTTGTTCGTAAGGCAGATCCGGCCATCGTCGAGGAACCGCGCGAAATCAGCCCAGACCTTGAGCATATAGCGGATCGCCTTGGCGACCGGATCGTGCCGCGAGAGTTGGTCGTGAGTGTCTCGCATCCACGTCTCAAGCTCGTCGACCAGCGGACGGGAAAGCTCCTGCCTGACCGCAAGCCGCTCGTCTGGCAGACTGCCGTTGATCGCGCGCTCGATCCTGAAGATGGCATCGATCTTCTCCACTGCCTCGCGGGCGAGCGGCGAAATGACGACCGGTTCCTTCTTCTTCGCGCTGCGCCGAGCAATGGTGGCAATGTCGGCGAGTTGGAAAAACGGACGCCGACCGTGGGCCCAGCATAATGCGCGCGCCAGTGGCTCACGCCCGGCCCCCACCTGCAGCAGGCCATTATAGCCGGCATAGGCGTCGGCCTGGATGATGCCAGAATAGCCGTCGAGATGGGCGAGCGGGTGCTCACCGCGACGATCGCGTGAATAATAGAAGATGGCGGCGGGCGGCGCCGGTCCTCCGAACGGGCGATCATCGCGGACATAGGTCCACAGGCGCCCGGTGATCGCCTTCGTCTTGGCGAGCACAGGAATGGTGGTGTCGTCGGCATGGAGGCGCTCTGCCGCCATGACATGTGCCTTGATCAGCAGGACCAGCGGGCGGAGCGCCGCGGTGCAGGCGCCGACCTGGTCGGCGATGGTCGAGAGGCTGAGGTCGACGCCTTCGCGCGCATAGCGATCACGCTGGCGGTTGAGCGGCTGGTGCTGGCCGAACTTCTCGAACAGCAGCATCGCGAGGAAGTTGGGGCCGAACATGCCGCGCGGCGTCACGTGGAATGGCGCCGGCGGTTGGGTGATCTTCTCGCAAGCCCGGCAGGTGAACTTCTCGCGGACGGTCTGGACGACCTTCCAGCGGCGGGGGATCACCTCGAGCGTCTCGGTGACATCCTCGCCGAGCTTGCAAAGCTTGTCCGAGCCGCAGCACGGGCAGTGATCGGGTGCTGCGATGACGACGCGCTCGCGCGGCAGATGGTCGGGAAAAGCACGGGGTGTGGAGCGCTTGCGCTCGAAGGCGCGCACGTTGGTGGCGGCCGCGGCCGCGGCGGCCAGGGCCTCGTCCTCGCTGGCGGACATCTCGGCTTCCTCGAACGCGATCTCGAACTGGTCGACGAGGCGCTGACTGCGCTCGGACCGCTGTCCGTAGAGCTCGTGACGCATCTTCGCGTTCTGGTACTCGAGGAGCATGTTGCGCGCTTGAAGGTCGCTGTTGATCGCCTTGACGCGGGCAGCTTCCGCCTCGGCTTCAGCGAGCCGTGCGAGTGCCTCATCGAGGCTCAAAACAGCAGGGGAAGCACCGCTCTCCATCGCCGAATTACATAGCAGAAACCTGTGGAATCCCGAAGCTTTTTTAGTATCGCAAGCGTAATTATCTCGCCCTTATCCGGCCATCTGCGGGCGCCATGTCGCCTGCGGGTTCCGCCAATCAATCCCCTCCAATAAGCAGGCCATGGCGGACGCCGAAATGCACACCACGCCGTCGTTCGCGGAGGGCCAAATGAACCTTCCGCGTTCCAATCTTTTGTACCTCAGTCAGAAATGCAGACGTATCGTCGGCCTCGCCGCACCTTGTGACGGTGACCCACCCCTTTCATCCA
>NZ_JAKKIE010000012.1 GCF_021742065.1 Rhizorhapis sp. SPR117 | reverse complement strand
ACATCAACGTTCCGCCATCCTGACAGGGGGTCCCTTTTGCGTGCCGATAGGGGGTCCCGTTTGGACGCCGATTGACACTTCTCGACCAAGCCGTTGCGGGCGAAGCATGGTCGGCTCCTCGGCCGGCGCGCAGGCCCACACGCCGGGATTGGGCTTGCCGTCTCCTGCCCTCCTGTCCGTCGCAGCGAATGCCGAGGGCCTGTTGGAAAGCCGTTCGATCCGACCATTTTCGATCGAAGGGATCAGCGGAGCCGAAGCCGTCGACTGGATCGAAGAGCCGATGATCGAGGGGCCTCAACATGGTTATCTTCAACTGCCACCACACCGCGCACGATCGACCAGTTGAGCCGCTTCGGACCGGGGGAGCGCCATTGCCGCGCAATCGCGCCGCGCCGAGATGTTCAGTTATTTCAGTGATGGCTCCATTTTTCGTGAGATTGGGTGGCAGGGAGCACCGCCATCCTCAGCCGGGTCGCCATGTTTGCCGGTCATTTAGATTGGGACCGCAAGAAAGTTTCAGCTTTGGCCGAGGGCGGTCGGATCCTCCCCCACGTCCAGCGCCGGGACGGAGAGGACACGCGCCTTCGCTGCGACCGGCCGGGTTTAGCGAACGTGGAAACGCCGCTAACCCGCGTGCTCAGTGGCGAGCGTGTGGCAGGCCTCACCGAAGATCAGGAGCTAAGCCCTCGCGAGGCTTAGGCTATCCCTCGGTCGCGCTGACGGCGAAGCGCGATGCCCATCAGCACGATGGAAGCGCCGGCCGATGACGCGGAGGACTTGCGCGTCTGCAATGGCGCCGAAGCCCGTTCATCTCGATTTGCGACGCCTTCGTCCTCAAAGCCGTCCGCAATCTCCTCGCCAATGTCCCGGCGAGCCCGTCCGAGCGGTCTCAGGTCACACGGCAGCTAATGGATCCGTCGGCGCAGACCGGACCTGCTCGTCAGGTCCGCGCCATATTGCAAAAAATCGGGGCGCCGTTCTCGAATCCGAGCACGCCAGTGACCTGATCGAGGTCGATGATCACCGCCCGGCCTTTCCGCTCCGGGTCACGCTCGCGCTCCTTCTCATTGGACAGATCGAACGCGCGATCGCGCTCGGCCGGGTCATCGCTGATCCGCGCTCGCCCGATGAACTGGAGAACCGGCACCGTCGGCGAACGATACGCCAAGGCGACGTGCGGGTTCTGCCTGATCGCCTCAAGCGTTCCGCCCTCGGCGTTACGCGCCCAGAAGCTGAGCTGGGTATCGCTGAACACAACCGTGCTGCCCCGAAACGACAGAACGGGTTTGTGGCCGGCATCGACGACGGCCAGAAGCAATGGCTGACCAGCATCCAGAGCGCCGTTAACCAGCGCTGAAATCTCGGGGCTGAGCGCGAGCGGGGTAGTATTGGGCATGGGCGGCGAACCTCCTCTCAATAGCCGACGGTGAAGCGCTGGCGGCGATGCGCTGGATTCTCGATCTCATCCACCAGAGCGACCGCGTAATCCTCGAACGAAATCACGCTCCCCTTCTCGGTGGATAGCAACTCATCCTTGCCAAGACGAAATTTGCCCGTCCGCTCGCCGGGCAAGAACTGCAAGGATGGTGACAGGAAGGTCCAATCGAGATCCTGTTCCTGACGCAGCAGATCGAGAAAGGCTGCGCCACCGCCCGCTTCGGCCTTATACGCCTCTGGGAAGTCCGGGGTGTCGATCAGGCCGATGCCCGGCTTCACCTCGAGGCTGCCGGCGCCTCCGACCACAAGGTATCGCTTCACCCCGGCTGCCTTGACCGCATCGATCAGGATGTGGGGATCGCTCGCCGTGAAATGGACCGAGCTCACTACCGTGTCGTGGCCTCTCAGCAGTTCGACCAGCCCCGCCTTGTCGAGCACATTGAACCGCCCCGGGATTGCCGGAGGCCCTAACTCCTGAGAGGAAGGGTCTACGATGAGCAAGACGACGAACAAGTTTGCACCTGAGGTTCGAGAGCGGGCTGTCCGCATGGTGCTGGATCACGAAGGTGCCCATCCGTCCCGCTGGGCGGCGATCACATCGATTGCCGAGAAGATCGGCTGTTCGGGACACACGCTGCTGGAGTGGGTGAAGAAGGCGGAGGTGAACAGCGGCAAGCGGGCCGGGTTGCCCACCGATGTAGCTGACAGGCTCAAGGCGCTGGAGCGTGAGAACCGCGAGTTGCGTCAGGCCAACGAGATCCTGCGCAAGGCATCTGCGTATTTTGCCCAGGCGGAGCTCGACCGCCCGTTCAAGCGATGATCGCGTTCATTGACGAGCATCGCAGTGATTATGGGGTCGAGCCGATCTGCCGGGTTCTGCCGATCGCCCCATCCACCTACCATGAACATCTGGCGCAGCGGCGCGATCCCTCGCGGCTATCGTCGCGTGCTCAGCGTGATCAGATGTTGAAGCCGGAGGTGGTGCGCGTCTTCGCCGAGAACTTCGGCGTCTACGGCGTGCGCAAAGTGTGGCGGCAGATGCGGCGCGAAGGCTTCGATATCGCCCGATGCACAGTGGAGCGGCTGATGCGCGATCTTGGCCTGCAGGGCGTAATCCGTGGCAAGCCAGTGCGCACGACGATCAGCGACAAGGCGGTGCCTTGCCCACTCGATCAGGTGAGCCGGCAGTTTCATGCGCCGGCGCCGAACATGCTGTGGGTCTCGGACTTCACATACGTCGCGACGTGGTCGGGGTTCGTCTACGTGGCCTTCGTGATCGACGTCTATGCCCGCTACATCGTAGGCTGGCGGGTGAGCAGGACGGCGCACGCCAGCTTCGTGCTGGATGCCCTCGAACAGGCGATCCACGATCGGCGTCCTGTCCATCGCGGCGGTCTGATCCACCACAGCGACCGCGGCAGCCAATACGTCTCGATCAAGTATACCGAGCGCCTTGCCGAAGCTGGGATCGAGCCATCGGTGGGCAGTGTAGGCGACAGCTACGACAACGCTTTGGCCGAGACAATCAACGGCCTTTACAAGGCAGAGGTGATCCACCGACGAGGTCCATGGCGATCCTTTGAGGCCGTTGAATACGCCACGCTCGAATGGGTAGACTGGTTCAACAACCGCCGGCTCCTCGCGCCCATTGGCAATATACCGCCTGCCGAAGCGGAGGAGCGCTACTACGCCATGCTGGACGACACTCCCATCGCCGCGTAATTTAACCCGAATGGCCTCCGGCAATCCCGGGGCGGTTCACATCGCCACGCCGTGCGGTGACATTCGGCAGATCAGCGATCTTTTCGGGGTGACGGGCGATAGCGGTAATCGCGTGGCCGCGATCGGAAAGTTCCTTCAGGATACGGGAACCGGCGGCTCCAGAGGCGCCGATCAGAGCGATGGACAATGGCAATCTCCTCGGTCGACTTCGATGCTGCGAGGTTCGGGCTACGCAGTCCTCCCGACCTCAAAGTGGGGACGAGTAAGAATTCCACCTCAAACCTATTTCGAGGACGTGAATCAGGCGAGGTAGATTTCCTACATGGGGGAACTGCCTGACTATTGACGAGGCCGCGCGGGTCTCATGCGTCAGGCGCGACATCTGCCAAGACCGACCTTTTTCGGCACGGGGCCGCTGGACCTGTGAGCCGGGCGCCTGGTCGACCCGTCGCGACGGCTGGGCCTAACCTGACCGAATGGCGAAGTCGCATCCTGCGATCGTGGCTACTATAGTGGCGGTTGGAAACAGGAGTCGAACCGACGAGCATTTCGCTGACCCTTCTCGATCTTGGGGGCATCGCGGCGCTGCTGCTCTGGGGCGTTCACATGGTGCGCACCGGCGTGCAGCGCGCGCTGGGCGCAAAGCTCCGTTCGCTACTCGCGCATCATCTCGGCGATCGTTTCCGCGCCTTCCTCGCCGGCCTCGGCGTCACCGCGCTCCTCCAGAGCAGCACCGCCACAGGTCTCATGGTCACGGGCTTCGCGGCCGAGGGGCTGGTCGGACTGATCCAAGGCCTCGCTGTGATGCTCGGCGCCAATGTCGGCACGACGCTGATCGTCCAGCTTCTCGCCTTCGACGTCGCGCGCATCGCACCGATCCTCGTGCTCGTCGGCTATCTGCTGTTCCGCCGAGCACAAGCCGGCTGGCGAGACTTCGGCCGGGTATTCATCGGTCTCGGTCTCATCCTGTTCGCGCTCCACGAGTTCCTGGTGGTGCTCGAGCCTGTCGCTGCCAATCCTATGACGCGCGCCTTTCTGACCGCACTCTCCGGCCACATCGTGTTTCTGGTCGTGCTTGGCGCACTGATGACCTGGGCAGCGCATTCGAGCGTGGCCGTTGTGCTGCTGGCCATCTCATTCACCACGGAAGGCGTGCTCTCCGTGCCCGCCGGGATCGCGCTGGCGCTTGGCGCCAATCTGGGCTCGGCGATCAATCCGGTGCTCGAAGGCACGGCACGCGATCCCGCCGCCCGCCGGCTACCCGTGGGCAACCTGATCAACCGCTTCATTGGCGTCGCTCTGGTATTGGCGGTCTTTCCGCTGATCCCTCCGCTCGTAACGGGCATCGAGGCCAACCCGGCGCGGGCGATCGCCAATTTCCACACTGGCCTGAATATGGCGCTCGCATTGTTCTTCTTCCCGCTGCTCGGTCCCTTCGCCCGGCTGCTGGAGCGCATGCTTCCCGCACGGCCCGACGAGGGATCCCCCGATGCGCCGCGCTATCTCGAACCGGTAGGAGAGGGGCACTCGCCCGCGAGCGCGCTTGGCGGCGCAACCCGCGAGGCGTTGCGTCTCGCCGATATACTCGAACAGATGCTGCTTGGCCTCAGGCAGGCACTCGCGCGTCCCGACCGCCGGCACATCGCCGAGACACGCACGCTCGACGATCGGCTCGATCATCTCAACCGCGCTATCAAAGAGAATCTGCTCGCGATCGATGCCGGCAGCCTCGACGACGAGGGCGGTCGAAGGCTCGCGCGCATCCTGACCTTCTCGATCAATCTCGAGCAGGCCGGCGACCTGATCGACCGCGGGCTGCTTGGCATCGCCAGCCGCCAGCTCCGGCGCGGAGTTGCTTTCTCGGCTGAAGGCACGGCCGACCTCATTTCGCAGATCGATCGCCTGCTGACGACGCTGCGAAGCTCGACCACCGTATTTCTGAGCGGTGATCCAAAGGCGGCGCGCGAACTTGCGTCTGAGAAGCAGGCGTTCCGGCGTATCGATGAGGAAGCAACTGCCGCCCATTTCGAACGGCTGCGCTCTGGCAATGTCGAGACGGTTGAAACCAGCGCGCTTCATCTCGACGCGCTCCGCGATATCAAGCGCATCAGCAGCCATCTCATCGAGGCATCCGCTTACCCCGTTCTCAAGCAGCGGGGCGACCTCTGCCGACGAGATTGCGTACGGTCGACTGATTGGCCCAGGCAGTCACTGAGCTAATGGGCAATTGCCCTATTCCTCCGATCATATCGGACAGCATGCGGTAGCGCCCGAGCCACGAATGGAACCGTGCTCGAGCGCTTCGTCGCAGTTTCCCCAATGGCGGGAACTTGCCCGAACGGTTTGCGAAGGAGCATGGCAATGTCTCGCCCGGCGCTCGACTGGTCGGGCGCACCTGACGGCACCAAAAGCTATGCGCTGATCGTCGAGGATCCCGATGCGTCGATCGAATGAGTGGCCTCGATGATCGAAGCATTCTAACGTCCTCCCTTGATGGGAGAGAGATGGATGAACGAGGCGAGCCAGGAACCACGGCGGGTCAGCGAGATCGCCATCCTTCCGTCGCGACAGAAGGCTGAAGCTGCGATCGCCGCTCTCGCCGCCGCCGGCTTTTCGGCCAGCGATATAAGCCTGTTCATACAGTCTCCGACCGACCAAGACGTAAACAAACCGCGCGACGACAACGTCGATGAGGCCATTGAGGCGGGCGGGGAGCGCGGGGCCGGCATCGGAGCGACTGCTGGCGGCCTGGGCGGTCTGCTGGCGGAAATCGGTGTGCTCGCGGTGCCTGGGATCGGCCCGATGATCGCAGCGGGTCCGCTGGCCGCAACTCTGACGGGGGTGATCGCGGGCAGCGCGTTGGGCGGCGTGGCGGGTTCCCTGATCGGTTTTGGGATTTCCGAAGCGCAGGCCAAAGCTGCTGAAAACCACCTCAAGGCCGGGCGCGCGGTGCTTGTCATCCAGTGTGGCGGCCGCGTGGAAGAAGCGCTTGCGATCCTTCGCGCGCACGGCGCTTTCCGTGGCGAACCGCACTAGTTCAGGGGAACGTGGACCAGCTGGATTGAACTTCTGGCTGACGGATGGGTATCTGGATATTCCCTGGCAAAAATCGCTCTTGACCCTGATGGCTGAGCCGTCCTTCTAAGTTGGGCGCTGCGCTGAACCGTTTATTCGTGGCGGAGGCCACCAGATTAAAGGACGGGACTTGGACTCTTTCAGCGCTGACGCCAGTATAGAAAAACCCGAGCGACCCAAGCTGCTGAAGGTATTGGGTCCTGGTCTCATAACCGGGGCGTCGGACGACGATCCGAGTGGCATCGCAACCTATTCCCAGGTGGGTGCGCAATTCGGTTACGGCCTGAGCTGGGTAATGCTCTTCAGCTGGCCGCTAATGTGCGCGATCCAGGAGATTGCCGCGCGCATCGGGCGCGTTACCGGCCGAGGTATCGCGGGTAATCTGAGGCGACATTATCCCGCCGGGGTCGGCTACGGCATCGTGGCGTTGCTGGTGATCGCGAACATCATCAACATCGGCGCCGATCTCGGCGCAATGGGCGCCGCGCTCAAGCTCCTCATCGGCGGGCCGGCACTCGTATATGTGGCGGGCTTCGGGCTGGTCACCGTGCTGCTGGAGGTCTTCTCGCAATATTCCCGCTACGTCTCCATTCTGAAATGGCTGACGCTCTCGCTCTTCGCCTATGTCGGCGTCGCCTTTGTCGTGCATGTTCCCTGGACCACCGTCGCGCATAGTCTGGTCGTTCCGAACATCACGTTATCCGCGAGCTATATGACCGCGGTTGTGGCGATCCTCGGCACGACGATCAGCCCGTATCTGTTCTTCTGGCAAGCCGAGGAGGAGGTCGACGAAGTTCGGGAGCGCAGCCATGCGAAGCCCCTGGAGCGTGCTCCGCAGGAGGCCGATGTAGAATTCAGGCGGATTCGGATCGACACCTTTGTCGGGATGGCGCTCTCGAACGCGGTCGCCCTGTTCATCATCGTGACCGTCGCCGCGACGCTGCATGCCAAGGGCGTGACGGACATCCAGACCTCCTCAGAAGCCGCGGAGGCGCTTCGGCCGATCGCCGGTCGCTTTGCCTCTCTCGTCTTCGCGGTGGGCATTATCGGCACAGGGCTCCTGGCATTGCCGGTGCTGGCTGGGTCCTCTGCCTATGCCCTGGGCGAGACATTCGGATGGCATGTGGGCCTAGCGCGCCGGCCAGGCCGCGCGAAGGCGTTTTACGCCGCCATCGCCATCGCAACGCTCCTCGGGGTGGTGCTGAATGTCAGCCCTATCGATCCGATCAAGGCGCTTTTCTGGAGCGCGGTTATCAATGGGGTCGTCGCCGTTCCGGTCATGGCCCTGATGATGCATCTGTCGAGCCACGGTCCCGCCATGGGGGATTTCAGGCTTCCCTTTGGACTGAAGATCGTCGGCTGGACAGCGACCGCTGTTATGACGCTTGCGGCGATCGGATTGTTTGCGACCTGGGGCGCATAGCGTTCCGGCGATGGCAAACAGGGAAGCAGGCCCTGTCGAACCTGATGCGGTGGGGGCTTTTCCTAATCGTGTCTCGAAGCCACCGGCATTAATGCCGCGTCTCGTGCTTGGCCCGGACGATATCAAAACTCCGGTCCGGATCTTGCTCTTGACGTGCGTTGGCCAAGGCTTCGTCGATTTTCTTCATGATGCCGGCGGCATTCTTCCTTTGGCGGCGCCAAAGCACGAGTAAGCCAATAGGTACAAAGGCAAAGGCTATCGTAAACGCCATAACTTGCTCGGCTCCCCCATGAGGTCATAGCCGATGGCAAGTCAATTTAACAGGGTCTTCCATGCCGGCGACGACGATCGGTGCTGGCTCCGTCCTGCATCGATCGTCGACGCACATTCTAACGATTGAGATATTTTTCTACCGCGGTAGCGCTGTTGCCGACCGTTTCGACGGCTTCCTGAAGTTTCTCGCGGCTGATGCCGAACCTTTCGGTCCAATATTCGACTTCGTAATCCTCACCCATGGCAATGCGCGCGCTGTCCTGGGGCGCTCGAACTGTCTTGTCGTCTGCCATTTCGGCCTCCTTGTTGCCGCAGCTTCAACGTCCTCGATTCCGGAGAGTTTCTGCGTCGTCGACAAAGGGGAACGATTGGCGGTCGAATCGAGTCTTGGAGTGATGGGAAGAACGCTCACTTCAATTGCGCGCCAGGGAGCTGCGGATCGCGGCGGTCGAACGACAGCCCGATCCGTCGCTCGCGCCGGCCCACCTCCATTCCGGCCCCTCCAGCTCGCGCGGCTCGTTGACGTCGTTCCCTCGGGCGACCGTTGGCTGCACGAGATGAAATATGACGGTTACCGGACCCTGGTCGCGATCGGTGGTGGCGAGGCGCGCGCCTATACGCGCTCGGGGCTCGACTGGTCGGATCGCTTCGCGGGCATCCTCGCGGACGCGCTCAAGCTCAAAGTCGGCTCGGCGCTGATCGATGGCGAGGCGGTGGTGCTCGATGCCGAAGGGCGATCGAGCTTCCAGGCGCTGCAAGGCGCGCTCAAGGGCGCGCCGGGCAACATCGACTATTATGCATTCGATCTGCTCGAGCTGGACGGCGAGGACCTGACGGGCCTCCCGCTTGTCGACCGCAAGGCAAAGCTTCGGGCGATCCTGCAGAGGTCCAAGAACCGGATCCGCTTTTCGGATCATATCGTCGGCAGCGGCGAGAAGCTGCTCAGCAGCTTCTGCGCCGCCGGTCTCGAAGGCGTTGTCTCCAAGCTCGTAACCGGCAAATATGTCGGCGCGCGCTCGGGTGGCTGGCTGAAGACCAAGTGCATCAAGCGCCAGGAATTCGTGATCGTCGGCTGGACCCCATCGGACAAATCGCGCTCGTTCCGCTCGTTGATCCTCGGCGTCCACGACAAGGGTGAGCTTCGCTATGCCGGCAAGGTCGGGACTGGCTTCGACACGGCCGAGCTGTTCCGGCTGATGGAGATCATGAAGCAGACGGATCCGACCCTGAAGGCGCCGCGCGCCGAGGTCCGCGGCGCGCACTGGCTGAAGCCAACGCTGGTCGCCGAGATCGCCTATACCGAGATGACCAACGAAGGCACGCTTCGGCATCCGAGCTATCTCGGCTTGCGCGAGGACAAGAAGCCCGAAGCGGTCGTGCTCGAGACCGAAGCGCCGGTCGAGGAAGCGACCGCGCCGGCATCGTCGCTGGTGAAGATAAGCAATCGAGAGCGCGTCATCTATCCCGAGAGCAACATCACCAAGGGACAGCTTGCCGACTATTATGACGCGGTGGCCCCGATCATGCTGCCCTGGACCGGCTCGCGGCCGATCAGCCTGGTGCGCTGCCCGCAGGGTCGCGCCAGGAAATGCTTCTTCCAGAAGCATGATGCCGGCAGCTTCGGCGATGCCGTCCACCACATCCGGATCATGGAGAAAGACGGCCACGAGGAGCCCTACCTCTACATCGACACGCCCGAAGGGCTGATGACCTGCGTCCAGATGGGCACGATTGAATTCCATGGTTGGGGCGCGCGCATCGAGGATGTCGAGAAGGCCGATAGGCTGGTGTTCGATCTCGATCCGGACGAGGGTCTGGATTTCGAGAATGTGAGAACCGCGGCCTTCCATTTCCGCGACATTCTGAAATCGATAGGCCTGGAGACCTTCCCGATGCTGACCGGCGGCAAGGGCGTCCATGTCATCGCGCCGCTCACGCCCCGCGCCGAATGGCCCGAGGTCAAGGACTTCGCACACCGGCTTGCCCAGGCGGTGGCGCAGTCGGACCCCGCGCATTTCACCGCCGCTCTGCCCAAGGCGCAGCGCAAGGGCCGCATCTTCGTCGACTATCTGAGGAACCAGCGCGGCGCGACGGCGGTGATGCCTTACAGCGCGCGGTCGCGCGAGGGCGCGCCGGTCGCGGCGCCCATCACATGGAAGGAAATGGAAACGATCGACAAGCCCTCGCATTTCCATGTCGGCGACGCGAAGGAATTGTTGAAGCGGGCAAGGTCCAGAGCGTTGTCAGCTTGGGGACGCGCCGACCAGGAACTCCCGGACCTGTGAAGATCGCCACATACAATGTGAACGGCGTCAATGGCCGGTTGCCAGTGCTGCTGCGATGGCTCAACCTCGCGGAGCCCGACATCGTTTGTTTGCAGGAGTTGAAGGCGCCGCAGGAGAATTTCCCAGAGCATGCGATCCGCGCCGCCGGCTATCAGGCAATCTGGCACGGCCAGAGCCGCTGGAACGGCGTCGCGCTGCTGAGCCGCGTCGGCGAAATCCACGAGACCCGGCGCGGCCTGCCTGGCGACCCCGACGACGTGCAAAGCCGCTATATCGAAGCGGCGGTGGGCGGCGTGCTGATCGCCGGGCTCTATCTTCCGAATGGCAATCCGCGTCCTGGCTCCAAATTCGACTTCAAGCTGCGCTGGTTCGACCGGCTGCACGAGCATCTGGGAACGCTGATCGATCTTGACGCGCCGGTGATCGTCGCGGGCGACTACAACGTGATGCCGACCGACATCGACGTCTATGCCCCCGAGCGGTGGCGCGAAGACGCGCTGTTCGCGCCAGAGGTTAGGGCGGCCTGGCAGCGGCTCCTCGACCAGGGCTGGACCGACGCCATCCGGCATCTCCATCCCCGCGACACGATCTACACCTTCTGGAAATATTGGCGCGGCGCGTTCGAGCGGAACGCGGGCCTGCGCATCGACCATTTTCTGCTCAACCCGGCAGCCGCTGCCAGGCTTGTCGCAGCGGAGGTCGACACGCGGGCGCGAGGCTGGGAGAAGACCAGCGACCATGCGCCGGTGTGGATCGAGCTTGGCGAGGCGAAACAAAAGCGCCGACGAAAGATCGCAGCGCAGGAGCACTTATGATGGAGACCGAGCAGTTCCTCCTCCATGAGAATGGCTGGGTGCCGAACAATGATCGGCTGCCGGTTCTCGTTTATCGTGGCGTGGTCCATACCGAGGGTGACAAAGCGGCGCAGCAATTCGAAAAGATGTTCGCCGATCATGGTTGGCCGCCACAGTGGCGCGACACCGTCTATGACTACCATCATTACCATTCGACCGCGCATGAGGCGCTCGGCATCGCCGCAGGCTCGGGGACGCTGATGCTCGGCGGCCCCGGGGGCCGCAAGATTGCCGTCAGCGCCGGCGATGCGCTCGTTCTGCCCGTCGGCACCGGGCATCGCCGCCTCGATGTCAGTGACGACTTTCTCGTGGTCGGGGCCTATCCGCAAGGTCAGGGGTGGGACATCCGCCGAGATGCGCCGTCGGCCGAGACGCGCCGCCATATGCACGCCCTCGCAATCCCGAACCACGATCCCGTTGCCGGCGCGTCGGGCGTCCTTACCGAGCATTGGCACGAACAGGAGCGGGCCGGTGACAACTGACGATATCTGCGAAGATGCCCTCCCGCTGACCGGCCGCTGTGCCTGCGGCGCGATCCATTATGATTTGCTGTCGCCCCCATTCGATGCCGGATACTGCCACTGTCGCATCTGTCAGCTGATGAGCGGGGCGCCGGTCATGGCGTTCGCGACCGTCCCGCTGGCAGACTATCACGTCACCAGCGGCGAGCCTTTTGTCCGCCTGTCCTCGGAGTTTGGCGAACGCGGATTCTGCGGCGCCTGCGGGACGCCGCTCACCATGCGGGTCACCCACCAGCCGGATACGATCGATTTCACGATCGCGACGCTCGAGTGGCCGGAGGCGGTCGCGCCGGGATTCCATATCTGGGTACAAAGTCGCATCGCCTGGTTCGGGACAAGCGATAGCCTGCCACGACATGCCCGTTTCCGGGCCGATACGGTCGGTCTCACTGACGAGGTAGCCCGAGGCGCATGCGCCTGAGCTTTGTGAACGAGGCTATGGCGACAGGGAATCGATCGAGTCACGCCTGCGGTGGGTTCACTTGCCGCCAGCGTTCCTCCGCCGCGTCTCCCACCCCTTGCGGGCGGCCGCCGAGCGCTGTTCGGCCGAGCCGGACTTGTGAGCGCGTCCGCCGCGCGATGATGAGACGTGCGTGTCCTTCTTGCCGCGACCCGATCCCGACTTGTTGCCGCCGCCGGATTCCTTGTTGACCGTCGCCCAGGCGCGGCTCTCCGCTTCCTTCTTGGGCGTGCCGCGCTTTTCATATCCTTCCTCGATATGCTCGGCCTTGCGCTTTTGCTTGTCGGTGTAGCTGCTCTTGTCGCCCTGGGGCATTGTTCGACTCCTTCATTGCCCCGTCTTCGAGAACCCTTGACGCGCGCTCTGGTTTCCATCGGCTCGCTGCGGCGCGCCGAGCCGCTGCTACGGCTCATCCCTCAGGCGGGATCGCAATCGCCGTGCCGGTGTTGTGAACGCTAATCGAGATAGCAGGAGAATCAGGATGCCCGGTAAGAACTTGGCAGGCAGCGGACGCGACGATGGCGACCTCAATGCTGAACCCAGCACGCCATCCCAGTCGGGCAGCAGCGGCGGTACGCTGGCAATCGATATCGGCAGCGAGGATGAGGAAAAGACGGCGCTGGGCGGCGATCCCGAACCGACGCGCGTCACCAAGCAGGACAAGGTTCAGTCACGCATTCCGACGCGTTCGGACCACGAGAGCGCGGTCGGCTAAGCGTCGGGAGCGGATCGGCGGATGCCTTATCGCGTCTTGGCTAGCGGCGATGTGGTCGGTTGGCTTTGCCGCCGATCGCCGCCCTAGCGGCCGAGTTTTGCCTTGAGGTCATCAACAGCTTGGATGCGTCCGCTTTGCTCAGATCGCGGGACGGTGGCTCGACCTGTGCCTCTTCGCACAACGTCGGCCTGCGGGCCGGTCATGCGACCGTTGCCAGACACCCAATCCTCGGGATCCTTTTCGGTGTACGAGCCCGGGTGCTCGTCGAACTTGGGATCGTGGAGATGCTCCTGCATTTGGGTGCCTCGCGTTCGCTATCCCGGTAATCGGGTCGCTGATTCATGACGGCTAGTGGGGCGCGAGTGGGCGCTACTGCATCACTAATCCGCCGTCGACCGCATACTGGCTTCCGGTGACATAAGAGGCATCGTCAGACAGAAGGAAAAGGGCCACCGCTGCCGCCTCAGCAGCGGTTCCAGCGCGTCCAAGCGGCACCTGCCCGATGACGAATTGTTCAAAGCCCCGCTTGGCTTCTTCCGGCAGGAAATGGCGGAAATTTGTCTCGATTGGCCCAGGCACCAAAACATTGACGCGGATTCCGCGCGGCGCGAGCGCCGTGGCCCACGATCGCGCCATCGCAACGATGGCGCCCTTGGTGGCGGCATAGAGGCTGGTTGAAGCCGCTCCTTCGTAGGTGGATGAGGAAGACGTGACCACGACCGAACCGCCGGCGCTGAGAAGGGACGACAGGCTTGCGAGCTGGAGCATCGGCCCTCGGACGTTCGCCGCCATCATCCGGTCAAACGCGCTAGCCTCCATCTCTTCAGGCGCACCGAGGGCGGCATAGCCAGCGTTCAGCCACAGACCATCCAGTCCACCGTCTGATCGTACCGCATCCGCCAACGCGTCCGGCGAAGCGGGATCAGCCGCGTCGTTGAAGAGAACCTGTCCGCTCTCGCCCAAGCATCTGCGAGTTCCGCTGATTCGCGATGCGTCCAGGCCGGTGACTATGACTGCGCCGCCCTCGGCGACGATGCGCTTGGCGCCAGCGAGCCCCATACCACTGGTGCCGCCGGTAATCAGGATGCGCTTGTTCGTGAACCTGGCCATAGGCGACGACTAGCACCCGGGAGCAGCGCGCGCACCCTGCGGGAAGATCAATCGGAATGTTCGACACCGTAGCCCCAGGCTGACCTCGCGTCGTGAGCATTCCGCCGGCACGCGTCGGGATATGAAAATTCAATCTGGGCACTACTAGATCGACATGCCCATTCCCGAACTGCGCGATGCAGGAGTGTCAAAAAGCAGCGCCGCTCATAGCGCCAGCGCGGCCTGACGCGGGCCGTCCATTATCTCTTTGATGAGGAAGGTTCGTGCAGGCGGTGCCTCGAGAAGATCAATTTCGGGCATCTGATGGTCGAGCCATTGCATCACCTGGCGTCGGTGGATGATCGCGCCATGCCGCTCCTGGTAGCGGGCAATCTCGGGATTCGCAGGCACCGTGACGATTCGGTAGCAGAGCGGCCATTCGCCCATCGCAGGCTCCCAGATGCCGGCGAGATAGAAGAAGTTGCCGCCGTCGAGAGTAACGCGATACCGCTTGTCGCCGACCGTCATCTGGAATTCCGAGGCCGGAATCAGGCAGCGTTGGCTTGGAAATGTGCGGCCTTCGGAACGCACGAAGCGGAATGGCGTGCCGTCGCTGAACCGGGGATTGGAACCCCAGGTCGCCTCAAGCATCTCGATTTCTTGCATCGTCTCGGGATTGCGCCGGATGATGGCACGGCGTGCCCCAAGTGGAGCATCCGAATCGAAAGGGAGGGGCTTTGAGTCCATGGCCGGAACATACAGGGAACGATGGCTAACGGCAAGCAGCGGCTGCGACAGGAGGGCGAATGTGTAACGATTACCGGCTGGAGGTCGACATCGCTTCGATCGTCGAGGATTTCGACAACCTCAAGATCAAGATCAGCACGCCCGAGGGCACGCCGAACGTTGCGGCCCGCGAGGACATCAGGATCAGCGATACCGCCCCGATCGTGCGGAGTGTCGAAGGAACACGCGGCGCGGGAGAACTGGTCAACCGGCGCTGGAGCTGGCCGGGCCCGAACGGCAAGCCGGTGTATAATTTTCGGTCGGAGGGCCGGGACTTCACTTCGCATCGCTGCCTGATCCTGGCGGACGGATTCTACGAGCATACGAGGCCCGAGCAGCCCGGCCAGAAGCGCAAGACAAAGTGGCTGTTCACGCTGCGCGATCATCCCTGGTTTTGCATCGCCGGCATCTGGCGGGAGCATACCGAGATCGGCGAAGCCTTCACCATGCTGACGACCGAGCCGGGGGAGGATGTCGCTCCCTACCACAGTCGCCAGGTCATACCGCTCCCCCGCGATCAGTGGTCCGGCTGGCTCGATCCGGATGTTCCGGCGCACGACGTGCTTCGCGCATTGCCCAAGGGTAGCCTGCTCGTGACGCGAGTCTATCCGCCCGCTCCGGCACAGGCGGCGATGCTCTGACCATGGCCGGCAAGCCTTCGCTCACTGTGCCGAGGCGAACGCGGGACGTGCTGCTAGAGGCCGGCCCGGCGCTGCCTGGCGGCGTTACCGAGCTATTCGCGCATCCGGTTCACGATGGCGAGGAACTACGCGGCTACGATCATCGGCACGCGGACATACGGGTCCATGATGCTGTGGCATTGCTGGACCCGGATATGGCGGGGTTGCTGGACAGGTGCGGCGTTAGACGCATCAGCTTCCGAGAGATTCGGGAGTGCAGCGAGCCGCCAAGACTACGGCAGGAAGGGATAACCCATGCGTTTGGTTATGGGTCTTGTGTTTCTGGCGATCGGCGTCGCCATCATCTTCTGGACCAACAAGCGCGCGTTCAAGCGGCGCAATATGGCGGGCGTTCAGGAGTTCAGCTCCTACGGCCATTCGCTGCTGATCCGGACCCTTGAGAGGTTCGGCCGGATCGGAGCTTGGTTTTTCATCCTGGCCGGCGCGGGCTCGCTGTTGATGTTCTTTGTCACGGGGCGCGGTTGACGAGCGCGGCGCGCGCGCCAGATCCCGCATAGTCGAAAGCGACTATGGCGGGCAGGGAAGGGGGCCGTTCAGCGGCCCCTTTTTCCGCTGCGCGGCGGCGAACTCGTTTCTCGAGCTCGCATAGTCGCGGTCGACTACGGTGGACCAAATATGGTCCCCCGGCGGTAGCGCAAGGGGGGGATGGCCGCCGCCGGGGGTGGTTGGCCTCGTTGCTCGGGGGCAGAGCAGCGGGCCGTATGAAGCATATAGTGCGTTCGGGCACGGTTTCCATTGTCGGGCTTCCCTGCCTGCCCCGACCATCGCCGCGATGGGTATGGCGCGCGACGAAAGGCCCAAGGATCAGTGTTCAATACGTGCGGCCAGGACCGCGAACAGGACGCACCCGGTTCAGAGGCAGGCACCCTTCCTTTTCGGGAGCGTGCCGCCGGCTGTTCCAACACGCCCGCAAATGATGGGGAATGTGATCGAGTAGGACGTGCATGTGCTTAATTCATTGCCGATAGGCCGCATAGGCTGAGGCCTAGAACGCCTGAACAAAGATCCGACGGGGGCCGGCGTCTCGCGGGCGGTGGTCCAACCTTTTATCCACGTCGCCACTATGCCGGGATCGGCCATCAGATCGTTTTCAGCCATATCCCCGCCTAGCATACATCAATGCCTATTTGGCCGGTTGAGCGGGTTCCGGCCCACGGCGCGAGGGCGGCGCCGACCGCCTCCGTATCCATGATGCACGCGCACAGGCGCGCGGCGGTTTCCAGCCCATTCGCGTGATCGGCGGGCTCCATATCCGCCGTGGCGTCGGAGACGGGACCGCCGTGACAGGTGACGTTTTGCTGATTCAACCATCGCCCCGAGCACGGCGGCGATGGTCGCAAATATGACGACATGCCGCGCCCTAAAGGGAGCGCCACCAGACCGCGCTAAGGCTCAGAGTCGGCTTCGTCATGGGCCGTTGATGCCACGCCAGCCACAAAGTCGGCAAGAGCGGCCGACACCATTGCAGTTGAGAGGCTTGTTGCGGCGCGCTAGTAAACCGCGTTCGCGCGACTGGCGATTGAGATGGAGCACCATCGGGAAGCGCGAGCGGTCGAGCCCCGCGCCTGGGCAATCGGGAAATCCGATCCACCTTCAAGCGACGGACCGCTATGTTGACCACCATCCAGATCACCGCCTTGCAGACCTACGGCTATCACGGTCTGTTCGAGGAAGAACGCAGCCTCGGGCAGAAATTCAGCTTCGATGTGGAAGCGACGCTGGCGCCGACGACGACCCATCGGGATGACAAGTTGAGCGGGTCGATCCGCTATGACGGCGTGGTGGATGCGGTCGTGGCGCTCGCGGGCGAGGCCAAATATCAGACGCTCGAAGCGCTTGGCGAGGCGGTCGCGATCGGCCTGCTCCGCCAATTCCCCGCGATCGAGACCATCTCGGTCGGCGTCTCCAAGTTCAGCCCGCCGATCCCCCACACGTTGAGCAAGGTCGGCATTGGGGTCCGACTCGCGCGCGCCGAGCTGGACGACAAGGCCGGCCGGATTGCCGAACCGGCCTATGCCGGTGCCAGCTAGAAGCGAAGCGAGGCTGCTGTTGGCCTTGGTCTGCTAGGCTGAAAGGGCGAGTATCGCATCGATATCGATATGCCGTTCGAGTTCGGCGGCAAGGCCATCAAGCGCAGCATCAACCGAGGCGTGATAATCGACGCCCCCACCCTTGCCGCCAAGCCGCGCGGCCCATGCCGCGCGTTGCCGTGTGTCCGCCAGCAGCCCGTGAAGGTAGGTGCCCGAGACCAGGCCGTCGGCGCTCATCGCACCATCACTCCGCCCATCATCGAGGTGCACGAGCGGGCGCGCCGTGTCGGAGCCGAAGGTCGTGCCGATGTGTATCTCATATCCCTCGCAGCGCTCGCCCAGCGCCTCGCCCGAAACCCGCCGCAGCGCCTTGTCGCCTGCGAGCACAGTTTCGACATCGAGCAGCCCGAGGCCCGCCACGTCCGCGGGTGGCCCCTCGATGCCGTACGGGTCCGCGATCCGCTTGCCGAGCATCTGATAGCCGCCGCACAGGCCCAGCACCGCGCCGCCACGACGGCGATGGGCGAGGATATCAATATCCCAGCCTTCGCGCCGGATCGCGGCGAGATCGGCGATCGTCGCCTTGGAACCCGGCAGCACGATCAAAGCAGCCTCGGCCGGGATCGGTTGGCCTGGCGGGATCATCGCCAGTTCTATGCCCGGTTCGAGCTTGAGTGGATCGAGATCGTCGAAATTGGAGATACGCGGCGTGATGGGGCAGGCGATCAGCAATCTGTCGGAGGTGAGCGCGCCCTGCTTTTCCAGCACGACCGCATCCTCACTTGGCAGCCGCGCACAATCGGCGAGCCAGGGCACCACGCCCAAGCCGCGCCAGCCCGACAGGCGCGAGATGTCGCGATAACCGTCCTCGAAAAGCGCGGGATCACCGCGAAACTTGTTGATGAGGAATCCGTGGATCATCGCCGCGTCTTCGGGATCGATCACCGCGCGCGTGCCGACGATTGCCGCGATCACCCCGCCGCGATCGATGTCGCCAACCAGGATGACCGGCACGGAAGCCGCGCGGGCGAAACCCATATTGGCGATATCGCCTGCGCGCAGATTGATTTCGGCGGGGGAACCGGCACCCTCGACCACCACGATATCGCATTGCGCGCGCAGACGCCGATAGCTCGCCAGCACATCGTCCAACAGAGCGGCGCGGGCTTCGCGAAAATTGCCGGCCGCGAGTGTGCCTCGCACTTTCCCGTGGACGATGAGTTGGGCAGTCCGGTCGGCTTGGGGCTTCAACAACACGGGGTTCATATCGGCCGTTGGTTCGACCCGGCACGCGATCGCCTGTGTGGCCTGGGCACGACCAATCTCGCCGCCATCGATCGTTACCGCAGCGTTGTTGGACATGTTTTGCGGCTTGAAGGGCCGAACCGCTAGTCCGCGATTGGCAAGGACGCGGCATAGCCCGGCGACGAGGACCGACTTGCCAACATCGGAGCCGGTGCCCTGAAGCATCACAGCGCCCATGCGACGGCCTCGGGAAAGACGGCCGTGGTGTAAAGCGAGTGCAGCTCCCAGCCCAAGGTTGATCCGATCGCCGCGTCAGGCCGCGAGCGACCGATCGGCACTGAGGAACGGCGAGACGGCCGCAATCGCCCGATCGACATATAGCGCCTTCTCACCAACCGGCGCGACGTAGTGCATGGCCTCTTCGGCATCGCGCAGCGAGGCCCCGCGCGCGATCATCCACGTCGCTAGGTATTGCGACGCGAGGCACCCGCCAGCAGTCGCCACATTCCCATGCGCCACGAATGGCGCATCGAGCACCTTCACGCCCGCCTCGATGACCCACGGCTTTGTGGTCAGGTCCGTGCAGGCTGGCAAACCGCCGATCAGGCCGAGCTTGGCGAGAAGGAGTGTGCCCGAGCATTGCGCGGCGATGAGCTGGCGCGAGGGATCGAGCTTGAAGCGTGACAGAAGTTCGGTGTCGGCGGCAATCTCGCGCGTCTTAATCCCGCTGCCTATCAGCACGGCGTCAGCTTCGGCCGCGAATTCAATCGGGCGCTGGCGGGAAATGGTGACGCCGTTCATCGACGTGACTTGCTCTGTTGGGGATGTGATATGCGCCGCCCAGCCCTTCGCCTTTAGACGGTTCAGGATTGCGGCAGCGACGAACGAATCCAGCTCGTTGAAGCCATCGAACGTCAGAACTGCAATCTGCATTGAAACCTCCTGCCGAATAGCGCCTATCCCGCGCCGCCTGTTGAGGCCGTCGGTGAGACGGCGGATGCCCTACCATATGTCCGCAATGGTGCGCGTCTAGAAAAACGATGCTTTCGAGAACACACTAAAGCGGTTCGAGCGGATCGGCCGGGGCGCGTCGATCGCAACAATGGCGCGAATCCAAGACGGAACGCCGGCAGGGCTAGAGGCCATTCACGCCGAGTTCGGCGATGGGGTGGAAATACAGGTCCACGATATACTGCACCGGACGAACCCACGATCTTATGATATAGGGGACGGGCTCAAACACTGGCAGGAGGAACTAAGCCGTGGATCGACCGAGCAGAGATTATTCGACCAGCTCTGTCGCATCAGGCGAGAGGGACGAGGCTCCGACGACTTCGAGCGCCAAGCGCGAGGCCAGCCCATCGCGGCGCGGGACGCGCGCGTGGCACGCCAGTCTGACGGAAGCGGCGAAGCGCCTGGCGACGAACCCCGACGAACAGGCGAAGATCGAGGCACGGAGCTTCTAAGGGGCCTCTACGTCCCCACGGCCGCCGAAAAGTCGGCGGCCGAGGCCCCGGCAGACGACGGCACCTATACCGGCCCGATCGTCGCCATCGACACCAAGACCGCCACGCACCTCGTAGGCGGCAAGCGGATCGACCATCAGCTCCGCTTTCTCCGGCAAGACCGGCGACCTGGCCGAAGGCAAGACGCTCGCGATCACCTGTCGTGGCGGGATCGGAAAAATAGTCGATCCCCAAACCCAAGCCAAACCCGCTCCCGGGGCCGCTAGCGTGCGGGGGGGGACCCGGATCTGCAGCATAGTTTCGGCCGACTATGGTGGACGAAAAGGGGGCCGGGATTACTCCCGGCCCCCCAACTCCCGGATCGGGGCGAGCGCCGGCAGGCGCGGCCCCCGAGGCGTCGGCCCCCGCGCTGCGCTGTGAAGCGAGTTGCACGCGGAGCGACGACGATCTTGCGCGCATCGATACTCGGCGAGCTGATCGGAATCAGCAGCCTTGACGAATCCTCCGACTCATTGGAACATAATAGGAACGAAAGAGTCGACGTGACTGATGTCCATGCAACCCGCCCCAATCGATCGGCCTCGCGCCGAACAGCTTGCCGCACTTCGCGCGCAGCTTGCGCAGGCGCACGCCCCGCGCGGGCCGGTGCTGGCGTTCGAACTCGCGGCGCTCGACGACCGGTTGGCCGATCGCGGTCTCGACGGCGCCGGCCTGCACGAGATCGCGGCCGCCAGCTCCGCGCTGAGCGATGACGCCGCGGCGACGCTGTTCGCGGCCGGAATCGCCGCCCGGTTCGCAGGCCAGCCAGGATCTACGGTGCTGTGGGCGCTGACCCGATTCGATCTCTATGCGCCGGGCCTCGAACAGGTCGGGCTTCGCCCCGATCGCGTCCTGTATGCCCAGGGCCGCAAGGACAGCGACGTGCTCGCGCTCGCCGAGGATGGCTTGCGCGACGGTTCGCTTGCTTGCGTGATCGCCGAGATAAAGGCGGCCGACCAGACCGCCACGCGGCGGCTCCAGCTTGCCGCGTCGGACGGCAAGACGCCGATGCTGCTCTATCGGCGCCATCGGTCGCGCGAGCGCTGCCCGCTCGAGCAGCCATCCTCGGCGATGACGCGCTGGCGCATCGGCTGCATCTCGTCGGCACGGCTTCCCTATCCCGGCGTCGGCCGGGGCCGCTGGTTGGTCGAGCTGATCCGCCAGCGGAACGGCAATCCTTTTTCTCTTGAAGTTGATGCTTGTGATGACACGGGTCGCCTCGCTCTACCTGCCGCAGCTCCCGATCGAGCGGCTGCGCCGGTCGGAGCGGCCAGCCAAGCCGCCTGAGCTGGTCCCCCTCCCGCAGGTGGTGTTACCACCGATTGACGACGATCCCGGCGCTTGCTCGGCACCACGCGGCGGCGGCTGGCGCCCCGGTGCGCGCTGGGCGCGCGACGACACAATTGGGCAGGGGCCGCGCCAGGCCGAGATCGACGCGCTCCCCAAGCACCAGCGCCCTACCATGCAGCAGATGGGACGGCGCAGCGAGCCAGTCGAACATCCGTTCAGGGCGATGCCGCCCGATGAGGGCGCGCCGGATTATGCGCCGGGATGGCTGCAGCCGGCGGTGGTGACGTTCGGCAGGCCGGTGATCCTGATCGAACGCGTCGGGCAACGCGATGTCGTCACCGCGGCCTGCCCGCTCGCGCTGGACCTGGGCCTGCGGCCTGGCATGGCCGCCGCCCACGCCCGCGCGCTTGTCACTGATCTCGACGTACGCGATGCCGAAGGCGAGAAGGACCGCGCCTTGCTCGATCGGCTTGCTCTGCACGCGATCGGTCGCTGGACGCCGACCGCCAGCGTCGCCGCACCGGACGGACTGTGGCTCGATCTCACCGGCACCACCCACCTGTTCGGCGGCGAACAGCGCTTCTGTCGGCGTCTGCTCGCTTTCCTGCGCAGGCTCGGCTTCACCGCCACGATCGCGATCGCCGGTACGCCGGGCGCGGCGCATGCGCTCGCGCGCTATGGCGGAGACGCCATTACCGTCCTGCCGCCCGGCGCCGAAACGCGGGCGATCGCCGAACTGCCACTCGCCGCCCTGCGCCTGGCCCCGGAGGCGCTGACCGCCGCCGCCCGGTTCGGGCTGGAGCGGGTCGCGGACCTGTATCCGATGCCGCGCGGCCCGCTCGCGCGGCGGTTGGGCGTCGCGACGGTCCAGCGGCTCGACCAGGCGCGCGGGGCTGTGGCTGAGCCGATCGTGCCGGTCGTGCCATTCGAGGAACCGCACGTCGCACGTCGGCTGCTCGAACCGATCGGCACGGCTGAGGCGATTACGCAGGTCATCGGCGATCTCGTCGACGATATGGTGGGCCTGCTCCAGGCACGCGGGCTCGGCCTGCGCGCGGCGGTGCTGACCTGCGTTCGGGTCGATGGCGAGGCGCAGCACATCGGCCTCGGCACCGCCAGGGCCACGCGCGATGCGAAGCATCTCAAGCGTATGTTGGGGATGCGGGTCGAGCGGATCGAGCCGGGACTGGGAATCGAGGCGATGGCGCTCGCAGCGCCGCGCGTCGAAGACCTGTTCCCGCACGCGCTGGGTGCCCGACTTGGTGGTGAGACCCAGGCGTCCGATCTCGCGCCCTTGGTCGATCAGCTCGCCGGCCGCGTCGGCGACGCCGCCCTGTTCCGCGTGGGCAGCCAGGAAAGCGACGTTCCCGAGCGCGCCGCCTGCCGCGCCGACGCGCTCGCGTGCCCGACCGGATGGCCGGCATGGAAGCGGCCGGCGCGGCTGCTGCGTCGGCCCGAGCTGCTGGGACAAGTCGTCGCGCTGCTGCCCGACCATCCGCCCCGCCGCTTCGTCTGGCGCGGCAAGCGCTATCGCGTCGTCGCCGGCGACGGTCCCGAGAGGATTCATGGCGAATGGTGGCGCAAACCCCAAGAGATGTGGGCAATCCGGGACTATTTCCGGGTCGAGGCGGAAGGCGGCGAGCGTTTCTGGTTGTTCCGGCGCGGTGATGGTGTGGACGCGCCGACCGGCGATCTCTCCTGGTACATGCACGGGCTGTTCGGCTGATGGCGGTCTACGTCGAGCTTCAGGTCACAAGCCACTTTTCGTTCCTGCGCGGCGCGTCCTCACCCGAGGAGCTGTTCGCCGCGGCGGCGTTGCAGGGCCATAAGGCGCTTGGCCATGCCGATTGGGGGAGCGTCGCCGGCGTCGTCCGGGGCTGGGAAGGGCAAAAAGCGACCGGCGTCCGCATGATTCCCGGTGCGCGGGTTGAGCTGACCGATGGCCGCGCGCTGCTGTTCTACCCCACGACACGCCCGGCCTGGTCGCGGCTCACCCGGTTGCTGACGGCGGGCAAGACACGCGGCGGCAAGGGCTGCTGCATCCTCGACTGGAGCGACGTCGTCGCCCACGCCGACGGGCTGATCGCGATCCTCGTGCCGGACTTGCCGGACGACACGACCGCCGCGCATCTTGGCGAGCTGCGCGAGGTGTTCGGCGCGCGCGGCTATCTGGCGCTGTCGCTGCGGCGCCGGCCGGACGATGCCGAGCGACTGCACCGACTCGATGCAATGGCCCGCGATGCGGGGATGCGCGGCGTCGCGACCGGCGATGTCCTCTATCACGCGGCCGAGCGGCGGCCGTTGCAGGACGTCATGACCGCGATCCGCGAGAAGACCACCATCGATGCGCTCGGGTTCAGGCGCGAGCGGCATATGGACCGTGACCTGAAGGCGCCGGCCGAGATGGAGCGTCGGTTCGCGGCTTTCCCCGATGCGATCCAGGCAAGCGCCGATATCGCCGCGCAATGCCGGTTCGACCTTGGCGAGATCCAGTATCAATATCCCTATGAGCAGGTGATGGCCGGCCGGACGGCGCAGGAAGCGCTCGCCGCGCTGACCGAGGAAGCCGCCGCGCGGATGTTTCCCGATGGCCTTCACCCAGGCTATCGCGGCCAGATCGATCACGAACTGCGGCTGATCGATCAGCTTGGCTACGCGCCCTATTTCCTGACCGTCAACGCGATCGTCGCCGAGAGCCGGCGGCGCGGCATTCTGTGTCAGGGACGGGGCTCGGCCGCCAATAGCTGCGTCTGCTACATGCTCGGCATCACCTCGATCGATCCGATCAAGCACGAGCTGTTGTTCGAACGGTTCGTGAGCGGAGAGCGCAAGGAACCACCTGACATCGACGTCGATTTCGAGCATGAGCGGCGCGAAGAGATCATCCAGTGGATCTACGAGACCTACGGCCGCCACCGCTCGGCGCTGACCGCGGTCATCACCCGCTACCGCACGCGCGGCGCGGTCGCCGAGGTCGGCAAGGCGCTCGGCCTGCCGCGCGATCTCACCAAGATGCTGACCGGCCTGGTGTGGGGCTGGTCGATGGACGGCATCCCGGACGAACAGATCGCCTCGCTCAACCTCAATGCCGAGGATCACCGCCTCAAGCTGACGCTCGAGCTGGCCCGCCAGCTCGTCGGCACGCCGCGTCACCTTTCGCAGCATCCCGGCGGGTTTGTGCTCACCCAGGAGCGATTGGACGACCTCGTGCCGATCGAGCCGGCGCGGATGGAAGACCGTCAGATCATCGAATGGGACAAGGATGATATCGACGCCTTGAAGTTCATGAAGGTGGACGTCCTGGGGCTCGGGATGCTTGGCTGCATGAACCGCGCCTTCAATCTCCTGAAGGAGATGAAGGGAATCAAGGTCGGAATGGCCGACCTGCAGGACGATGACCCGGGCGTCTATGCGATGATCCAGAAGGCCGATACCTTGGGCGTCTTCCAGATCGAGTCCCGTGCGCAGATGTCGATGCTGCCGCGGATCAAGCCGAACAAATTCTACGATCTGGTCATCGAGGTCGCGATCGTCCGGCCTGGACCGATCCAGGGCGATATGGTCCATCCCTATCTCCGTCGCCGCGAAGGCAAGGAGAAGCCCGAATACCCCAAGCCGGAACTCCGCGCCGTGCTCGAGAAGACGCTGGGCGTGCCGCTGTTTCAGGAGCAGGCGATGAAGGTCGCGATCGTGGGTGCGGGCTTCACGCCCGCCGAGGCCGATCAGCTGCGCCGCGCAATGGCGACGTTCAAGCTCACCGGCGGCGTCAGCCATTTCTACGACAAGCTCGTCGGCGGCATGGTGGAGCGCGGATACCCACAAGACTTCGCGGAGCGCACCTTCAAGCAGATCGAGGGATTCGGCAGCTATGGCTTTCCCGAGAGTCACGCCGCATCGTTCGCCAAGATTGCCTATGCGTCATGCTGGGTGAAGCATCACCATCCCGACGTCTTCTGCGCGGCCTTGCTCAATGCGCAGCCGATGGGCTTCTATGCGCCCGCGCAAATCGTGAAGGACGCGCGCAACCACGGTATCGAGGTGCGTCCGGTGTCGATCAACGACAGCCATTGGGATTGCACGCTCGAGGCGACCGGCGGTCGTTATATGGCGGTGCGGCTCGGGTTCCGGCAGGTGCGCGGGCTCGCCAATCTTCACGGTGCGGCGATCGTCGGCGCGCGCGGGCCGGCACCCTATGAGAGCGTCGAGGAAGTATGGCGCCGCGCCGCTGTGCCGCGCGCTGCGATCGAGCGACTGGCCGAGGCAGATGCCTTCCACTGCATCGCCGAGAACCGGCGGCAGGGATTGTGGAAGGTGAAGGGTCTGGGCGAAGCGCCGCTGCCGCTGTTCGTGGCGGCCGACGAGCGCGACGCCAAGTTCAGCCCCGAAGGGCTGGAGCCATTGGTGGCGCTCCGCCCGATGAGCGATGGCCGCGAAGTGGTCGAGGACTATCGTGCGCTCCAGCTCTCGCTGCGCGGCTATCCGGTGAGCTTCCTGCGCGGCCAGCTCGACGCGATGAAGATCGCGCGATGTGTCGATCTCCCGACCATCCGCGATGGCCGCAATGTCGAGGTCGCCGGCGTGGTCCTTGTTCGACAGCGCCCCGGTTCAGCCAAGGGCGTGCTGTTCGTAACGATCGAGGATGAGACCGGCATCGCCAACGGCATCCTCTGGCCCGATCGGTTCGAGATCTACCGCCGACAGGTCATGTCCGCTTCGATGATCGCGATCAGAGGGCGCCTCCAGAAGGAGGGAGAGATCATCCACATCATTTGCGACCGCATCACCGACCATAACGCCATGCTCCGTTCGATCGGGCGAATGGATTTCGCGGTGGCGCAAGCACGCGGCGATGGCTCGAAGAATGGCGGCGGTCCCGATCCGCGCGATCCCGCATGGAGCCCGCGCGGCCGTGTATTGGCTTCGCCGCCCTGTGGCAGCGCAGCCGAGCAAGAAGAGATTCTGCGCGTCCGCAGCCATGACTTTCATTGATAGAGCGAGCGAAGCCACGCAATCCTGGGCATGCTTCTGCCGCGATCATGTTCGACGATCGCCGAGCGTGCGCTCAGGATATTCTCGCGTTCAGGGTAGGCAGTTCCGCCACCAGCTCGCGCGCCAGTCCATTGAGCATCGTCCTGACCTCCTCATGCTCCTCGGGCGACCAGCGTTCGAGGATATGCGCCAACCACGCGCGATAGCCTGCGATGATGTTCTCGAAGATCGCGCGGCCGGCATCCGAGACCGCAAGGCGGCCCTCGCGCGCGCGCCTCAGCAAACCCCGGTCGACAAGTCGGCCGGCGATCGGCCCCAGAGATCCTTCGCCCAGGTTCGCCGGTAATGCTTGCGGAGCCCGACAGAGCTGTACGAGCAGCCACATCTCATCCGGTGCGAGCGAGATTCCGCGTCGTTCGGCGATGCGGCGATATGTCTCCCAGCGATGCTCCCGCCGGCCCAGGCGCGTCACGATCAGCTCGAGCTCGTCCAGCGAGGTCGCGTCATGCGGCATTGCGAAGCTCTCGCCGATTGTCTCCGACCGCTCGCCATCCCGCAGCGGCACCTCCTTCAGGAACCAGGTCAGCAGGAAAGCGAATGCTGCGATCACCGCCGCCGACAGGAACACGGGGTGCAGCGCTGCGGTGAATACCTCAAGATAGACATGGCGAACGCCCGGCGGCAGCGCGGCGATCGCCACAGCATCGCTCGCCGTCGGCAGCCTGGCACCCGCCGGCATGCGGCTGGCGAGCCCGCTCGCCAGGTTCGCGGCGAAGATCGCGCCGAACAGCGACACGCCGACCGAGCCGCCGGTCGAGCGAAACAAGGTCGTGCCAGACGTGGCGACGCCCAGATTCCGGTAGTCGATAGCGTTCTGGACGGCCAGGACCAGCACCTGCATGACCATGCCGAGCCCAAGGCCGAGCACCAGCATGTAAGCGGGCGCCACCCAGATGCTGCTCGCTACGCCGAGCGTGGAGAGCAAGCCCAGACCGACCGTCATCACCGCGGTGCCGATGATAGGAAACAGCCGATAGCGCCCGATCCGGCTGATGATCTGCCCGCTGGCGATCGAGGTCACGAGCACGCCCCCCATCATCGGCGTCAACTGCAAACCGGCGGTGGACGGGCTCACGCCCTTCACCACCTGCAGATAGATCGGCATGTATGTGACCGAGCCGAACATCGCCAGGCCGACGATGAACCCGACCGCGCAGGCGATGAGGAAGGTTGGGTTGGCGAAGAGCGGCAGCGGCAGGATCGGCTCTGCGGCACGGCGTTCGACCATGATGAAGCCAGCCAGCGCGACCAGTGCGACCCCCGCCAGCCCCAGGCTCATAGGGGAATCCCAGGGATAGGTATGGCCGCCAAGGCTGGTGAATAGGACAAGCGCCGTCAGAAAAGTTGCCATCAGCGCGGCCCCGGTCACGTCGATCGCTGGTCGCCGCCGCTCGGCGGGCGAGGTGAAGGCGACGGCGATCACGCCCAGCGCCAGGAGGCCCAGCGGCAAATTTATGTAGAAGATCCAGCGCCAGCTCAGATGCTCGACAAAGAAGCCACCGATCAACGGTCCGAGCACGGTCGACAGCCCGAACACGCCACCAAAAAAGCCTTGGTATCGGCCCCGGTCGCGCGGCGGGATGATGTCGCCGATCGCCGCCATAGTCGTCACCATCAGCCCGCCCCCGCCGAGTCCCTGAAGCGCGCGGAACGCGATCAGCGCGCCCATGGAGCGGCTGAGCCCGCACAGTGCCGAGCCGGCCAGAAACAACAGGATTGCGCCCTGGAGCACGATCTTGCGCCCGAACAGGTCGCCCAGCTTGCCATAGAGCGGGGTGACGATGGTGGTCGCCAGCATATAGGCGGTGACGATCCACGAAAGGTGCGCGAGCCCGCCAAACTCGCCAACGATCGTCGGCAGCGCCGTCGACACGATCGTCTGATCGAGTGAAGCCAGCAGCATCACCAGCATCAGCGCCCCGAAAATCAGTCGCACCGATTGTGGCGGCGCTGCGGGCGCCGTCGGCGTGACCGATGTCTCCTTGAGCATGCGAACGCGATTCCCTCTCCGTTGCTACGCTCTTCCTCGGGGTCTACCGCTTGTCCTTCAAGAGCAAGTTGGGAGACAAACCGGATGCCCACAGAAACCCTGACCTATTCGGCCGATGGGCTCAAGATGAAGAGCGACCTTTATATCGACGCTTCACGCGCCGGGCCTCGCCCTGGCGTGCTTGTGTTTCCCGAAGCCTTCGGGCTCGGCGATCATGCGAGGTCGCGCGCAGAGCGGCTTGCCGCGCTTGGCTATGTCGCCTTGGCCTGTGACCTTCACGGCCAGGGCAAGGAGTTTGACGCCCTGGACGCCGTGATGGGGCTGATCAATCCACTGCGCGATGATCCGAGTCGAACGCGCGCCCGCGCACGTGGCGGGCTGGACGCGCTGCTTGCGCGGCCGGAGGTCGATGCCACGCGGGTGGCTGCGATCGGCTATTGCTTCGGTGGCACGATGGCGCTCGAGTTGGCGCGGGACGGCGCCGCCATCGTCGGTGCCGTCGGCTTTCACAGCGGGTTGGCGACCGTCGCGCCGGAGGATGCCAAGGCGATCAAGGGCAAGGTGCTCGTCTGCATCGGTGCCGATGATCCCGGCATCGACGCAGCGCAGCGCGCGGCCTTCGAAGCGGAGATGCGGGCAGGCGGCGTCGACTGGCAGATGAACCTTTATGGCGGCGTCGTCCACAGCTTTACCAACCCGGCGGCCGATCGCCTCGGGCGGCCGGACTTCGCCCGCTACGATCCCAAGGCGGATGCGCGATCCTGGGCCGAGATGCGCGCATTCTTCGACGAGATATTCGGCGAAGCCGCATGACCTTTCAAAACACCGCTGGCCGGGAGTTCCTAAAATGACGGCGATCGCAGTTTTCGTCGGAAGCATTCGCAAGCAATCCATCAACCAGCGCCTCGCGCGCGCCGTCGAAGCGCTGGCGGGCAAGCGGTTCGAATTCAGCTATGTCGATATCGGCGGCCTGCCGCACTACAATGAGGATTTGTGGTCGGACCCGCCGGAAAGCGTCCAGACGCTCAAACGAACGATCGAGGCGAGCGACGGCGTGCTGTTCGTCACGCCCGAGTACAACCGGTCGATACCAGGCATCCTCAAGAATGCGATCGACTGGGGATCGCGACCGACGGGTAAGAGCAGCTGGATCGGAAAGCCGTCCGCGATCATGGGCGCCTCGCCAGGCGCGGTCGGCACCGCGGTAGCCCAGTCCCATCTGCGCAACACGCTCTTGGTTCTCGACGTCGTGCTGATGGGCCAACCCGAGGCTTATCTGCAGCTCAAGCCGGACGCGATCGCCGACGACCTCACCATCGCGGACGATCATTTGCGCATCTTGCTCGAGCGGCAGCTGGACGCCTTCGAGGCGTGGATCGGGCGCGTCCGGCGCTGGCACGGCTGAGACACTATCGTTACGAATGGAGGCTCGCCGCGCGTTTCAATACAGCCCGCAGCCAAGCTCATGGACACCCTCCTCGCGTTCGGCGGAGCTGCCGCCACCGATGATCCGCGCGGTCGCAACGCGCGCGCTTCCAATGACTGATCCTCACGCTATGGTCTGATGGCGGGAGGGTGCGAGTCAAAAACTGGAAGGACAAGGACATGGCCAGAGCCGCCAGATCGAAAGCAACGCCACAAACGGTGGAAGGCGACGGCAATACGCTCAATACGAGCGTGGACAGCAATGTCCGCGAAAAGGTCGCCGAAGCGCTGACGAAAGCAGTCGCCGATAGTTACACGCTGTACGCCAAGACCTTGGGGGTTCACTGGAATGTGCAGGGCCCGAGCTTCTACGGCCTCCATAAACTGACTGACGCGCAATATAATGAGCTGCACCAGGCGGCGGACGCGCTGGCGGAACGCATCCGTGCGTTGGGCAAGCTTGCCCCGACCGGCAGCGAGACATTCCGTGCGCTCACGGTGATCGAGAACGAGACGCCGCACAGGCCGACCCCGGAGATGATCGCGGAGCTGGCCAGGGACAATGAGACGGTGGCGCGGCGGATGAGCGAGTTCGCCGAACTCGCCGACGAGGCCGGCGATCTGTTCACCCATGACATGCTCGTGGCGCGCATCGGCGTTCATGAAGAGAATGCATGGATGTTGCGCTCAAGTCTCGGCGAATAGTCCTCGGGCGGCGCGGGCGAGCGAGGCGCATGGTCATCGATCCCGACCGGTTCGACGAGGCGGTGCTCGCACTCCGGTGGCCGAAGCTGCTGCCGCTTCCGTGGTTCGCGATCATCCTGCTTATGGCCGCGTCCGCCGGAGGCGGCCTGACGGCAGCGCGGCCAGCCTGATGCTGCGCTTGATGCGATCAAAGGCAGGAGAAAGCTGGGTGCTGCGTCGTTACGGGCGGCCTCGCGCCGTCTGGCGCTAATGTCTCGGCCCACCTCTCGGCCATTGACGCATGTCAGGATGGGGCATGGCTGACGAAGACCTGGTGGCCGATCCCCGCATCGTGGCGACATGGATCAAAGGATGGACGCTCGCCCGTGAAACTCCACCCCCCGTCGAGGATCACGGCGGATTCCGTGTGGATGTCGGCTGGCCGCAACAGCGGGTCCGCTACGTCTTTCCCCGCATCTCGCCAGCGATGCGCGAGCTAGCGGCGGGGATCACTGAGCCTTGGGTCTTTGTGAAAGCCTGTGCCACCCCAAGCGCGATGCGGGCCGCGCTGCCAAACCGCTGGGCCATTCAGCCGCCGGGCTTCATGATGACCTGTTGCGGCCAGATGGCCGGCGGGGCCCCGCCTGATGGCTATTCGCTCGATGCGACGGACCCTATGCCGCTCGCGGTCGTGAAGGCGCTCGCTTCAAGCGGCGAGCTGGCGGCGATCGGGCGCGTCGTCCGCGTCGGCGAGTTCGCCATATATGATCGGATTGAAACCACCGCGGCGCATAGACGACGCGGGCTCGGCCGCGCTGTCATGAAGAAGCTCGAAACGATCGCGCGAGGTGCCGGCGCGACGCGGGGCGTATTGGTCGCCACGGCTGATGGCCGGGGCCTCTATGAAGCTTTGGGCTGGGAGCTACTTTCGCTTTACACCACCGCCGTCATTCCACCGCCGGCATGAGCCGATCGCGCTGCGAGCGTCAGCGCTGGCTGCATTTGAGGTCCATGGCTCGCCGATCAAGGTCGGAGAGGGTGCCGCCGATCCTCGCCGACTCGTCATCCAAACAACGCTGCTTAGGCGTGCGATCGTCCCGCTCCACTGGCACGACATACACGCCGTAAGGATATGCCGGCGTGGTGATGATGCGCCCTTGCGGCTTGGCATCGTGGCCGACCGTCATCGTCGAGCTGACGGGCGGTTTTGCGGAAAGCGGCGTGGCCGCGATCGCAAGCAACGTCATTACTATCGCCTGAGCGGTCGATCTATTCCGTGACATAGGCAGCATATTGCCCCGAGTGGGCCTCGTATCAAGTTAACGAGCGAATCCAGTTCAGCACGCGCGCCACCGCGCCCGGCCTCCCGTCACCGGGCCGCGGGTCATAGGGGCGGCCGGTCATACGGGTGGGTAGTGCGGGTCGAATAATGATGCGCCTTCGTCGCGGCGGTCTCCAGCGTGCCGCCATTTTTCGAATAGGTGCTAATGCCGGTCGCGCGGAGCGAAGGGTTGCCGATCGCCCTCGCAATCCCGGCCGCGCCTGTCTGCCCAACCGAAGGGGGCAGCCATGAGGTATCCATAAAAGGATTGCGCTCCCGTCAGTTGACCTCGCCCAAGCTCGGCATCGGGATCCTCGCGCGGGATGAGGACCCACATGGGTCGTATGCGGCCGGGTGGCCCCAGGCGACCCCGCTCGTCGCACCAGCAGGCCGACAGATCGCGGAGTACGAGAAAGTCGCCGGCCATCGCTAGAGGCTCTCGGCACAGGCAGCGGATTCGACCTCCAGGGTACCGACACCGCGAGACTGCGAGAACGCGGCGGGACGGGTCCGGCCAAGCGCCTGGCGATAGAGCGTGCTGGCCCCTTGGCTGATCGCCACGGCGCGTTCGGGCGGGCATGCGCGCAAGGGTAGGGGGCAGCGATCATGCGTTGCGATGCGGATGGGCGCCTCCGACGGTGGCTCTAACCCAAGGGCGGGCGGCCGACCGACCATTGGGCGCAGGGCGCCTGGCTGGATATCCATCGCAGCGCCGACGATGGCGTGGCGACCGGGCATGGCTATCTTCCCCGCACCACGGCCGCGGTCTGGCCGTAGAGGATCCGCCGTGCTTCGTCGCTCTGCGGGGCGTTCGCGTCAGGGTTGATCCGCTCTACCAGCGCATAGGCGCGTTCGGTCGCTGGCCGCGCGCGGATCGCTTCGAACCAGCGCTTCAGGTGCGGGAACTCGTCAAGCGACTGGCCCTGCCGCTCATAGGGAACCACCCAGGGATAGCTGGATATATCGGCGATCGAATAGGACTCGCCGGTGAGGAAGGACCGGTCCGCCAGCCGTTTGTCGAGCACGCCGAACAGGCGGTTGGTCTCGTTGGTGTAGCGCTCGATCGCGTAGGGAAGCTTTTCCGGGGCGGCGTAGCGGAAATGATTGTTCTGGCCCGCCATCGGGCCAAGCCCCGCCATCTGCCAGAACAGCCATTGCAGAACCTCGGCGCGGCCGTGGAGATCGGACGGTATCAGCTTGCCGGTCTTCTCGGCGAGGTAGAGCAGGATCGCGCCCGATTCGAACAGCGAGACCGGCGCGATGCCACCGGCAGGCTCGGTGTCGACGATCGCCGGGATGCGGTTGTTGGGCGCGATCGCCAGGAAGGCGGGCGCGAACTGCTCGCCCTTGCCGATGTTCACCGGCAAGATCCGGTAGGGCAGGGCCGTCTCCTCGAGGAAGATCGTGATCTTATGCCCGTTGGGAGTGGTCCAGTAATAGAGATCGATCATATCGCGCCTCCTGCCGATGCTTGGCCCATTGTTCCGGCGATGTCGCCGCCGCTCTTCAACCGGTTGTCTCGGGTTGCCGTACGGTGCGCAGATAGGGTTTGTGGGTGGTCCATCCTTGCGGGAACAGGTTGCGCGCTGCATCGTCGTCGAGCGACGGCACGATGATCACATCGTCGCCCTGCTTCCAGTCCGCGGGCGTCGCCACCTTGTGCTTGTCGGTCAGCTGCAGGCTGTCGATCGTCCGCAGGATCTCCGGGAAGTTGCGACCGGTCGAGGCCGGATAGGTGAGGGTGAGGCGGAGCTTCTTGTTGGGATCGATCACCAGCACACTGCGCACCGTGGTGGTGTCGGACGCATTGGGATGGATGAGGTCGAGCAGCGTCGAGACCTTGCGGTCATGATCGGCGATCAGCGGGAAATTGAGCGCGGCACCTTGCGTCTCCTCGATATCTCGTGCCCAGCTCTGATGACTGTCGGCGGGATCGACCGACAGCCCCAGCACCTTGACGCCGCGCTTGTCGAACTCGGGCTTGAGCTTGGCGACCGTGCCGAGCTCGGTCGTACAGACCGGCGTGAAATCCTTGGGGTGCGAGAACAGCACGACCCAGCCGTCGGCCGCCCATTCGTAGAAATGAAGCGGGCCTTGGGTCGAATCCTGGCTGAAATCGGGAACCGTATCGGACAATTTGAGCGACATGTTGCATCTCCTTCGAATGGTTCATGGAAAATCGGATGCGGCCTCAACGTGAATCGAACAGGGCGGTGTTCGTCCAGCCGACCGCGACCGGGACGGGCGGCGGGCTTCGGAGCCAGGATCGGGATGGCGCGCATTCTTCGACCGCCTCGCGCACCTTCGACAGCAGCGTCCAGAGCCAGCGCGCATCCGCGGCGGCCCGGTGCCGCGCCGGACATAGCCGGTCCGCCTGCCCTTGCGCTGAGAAGATCTGCTCGCTTGTGGCGCCCAGCTCGTCCAGGACGCAGCGGACGTGCTCGATCGGCGAAGGCAGGCGGACCGCTGTCGCATCAACCAGCGTATCCCACCAATAGGTATCAATACTGCTGTCCGCGATGACGCGTCTGCCCCGGACGGACCGGCTGAGTTCGGCGACGACGACCTCCGCTTCGAACCCTTCCTGGTCGAGCTGCTCGCGCCGGATGCCGTGCAGATCGAGGGCTTCATCGGTCCAGTCCCAGTCCCGCCAAAGCGGGTCCGGCTTGATGAGCCAGGATCGCGTACCCGCCTGATCGGTGATCGCTACCTCGATCGGAAAGGATCGTCCGTGCCGGGGCAGGCAGCTGGCTTCGAAGTCTATTGTCACATAATCCATCAGAGCTATCCCGACTGCTATTTGCAGTTTAGGCCTCCCCGTTGCCGGTCGACCTGCGATGCCCCCTTGGTTGTTTCCGCGCCGCTGTTCGCCCGAATGTTCAGTCTTGTTCGAGTTTGCTTTATGCGGGCGTCAAACTCCTGGTTCCAGTGCTTGCACGATTCCCTTCCGAGACTGAGGCTATGCGATTCCCGGCATCATAAAAGACCAATCTCTTCGCAGGCGTGATAGAATTTCTTTCTTTCCCTACCAGATCAGTAGAGTATCCAAATGGGGAAAACAGGGGGTTCCTCATGGATAAGAAAACAACGTGGCTCCTTGCCCTGGCGCTCGCTCCCGTTCCCGCTTTCGCGCAGGATGTCGAGGCCTCCAAGGCAGGCCATGCGGCAGATGACGAGATTGTCGTGACCGGCACCCGCTTTGGAGATCGCACGGTCACGACGTCGCCCGTCCCGATCGACTCGCTTCGCGGGGACGATCTTCGTGCCTCGGGGTATCAGGAAACCACCGAGGTGCTCCGCCAGCTGGCCCCGTCGTTCTCCTTCGCCACGCCGACGACTCCCGACGGCAACACCCATATCCACTCCGCGTCGCTGCGCGGGCTGTCGCCCGACGAGACGCTGGTGCTGGTGAACGGCAAGCGCCTTCACAACGCCGCCTGGGTCAACACCGGCGGGACGATCGGCAAGGGGGCGACCCCGACCGACCTCAACCAGATTCCAGCCGCCGCTATCGGCCGGATCGAGATCCTGCGCGACGGCGCCTCGGCCCAATATGGCTCCGACGCGATCGCCGGTGTCATCAATATCCTGCTGCGCGAGGATACGGCGATCCATGGGACGGCGAGCGCGGGCACGACCTATGACGGGGGAGGGGACGCCTACGAATTCTCACTCGGCGGCGGCATCAAGCTCGGCGACGATGGCTTCATCAATGCGACCGGCTATTATCGCGACCATAAGGGCGCGAACCGGGCGTTGCCAGACACCCGCCAATTCTACTTCGGCCTCTCGCCGACCGGCACGCCGCAGCCCCTCTCGGCGCGCTACGGCGCGGGTCTCGGCCTCACTCCGCCCGGCGGCGTGGCCGGCACCACGATCGATCCGCGCGAGGCGACCGTCAACCGCAATGTCTGGCGCTTCGCCGACGAGGGCGACACCAAGGACGCAAGCGCCGTCGTCAATCTGAAGAAGCCGATCGGCGACGCCGAGCTCTATGGCTTTGGCGGCTATCGCGAGAGCAAGGCGCATTCGAACGCCTCCTTCCGCCGCGCCGGCCAGGACGAGAATGTCCGCGCGATCTTTCCCGACGGCTTCCTGCCCTTCGTCGACACCAAGAGCATCGACTATTCGGCGGGGCTCGGGCTGCGCGGCGACCTTTCGGGCTGGGATTGGGACCTGTCGTCGGTCTATGGCGGCAACAGCATCGAATACCGGCCCAACAACACGCTCAACGCGACGCTCGGCGCGGCGAGCCCGACCAGTTTCTACGCCGGCAAGTTCACCAACTGGCAGTCAACGACAGACCTCACCTTCTCGCGCGATTTCGACGCGGGGCTGGCGGCCCCGATCGGCCTCGCGGTCGGCGCGGAGCTTCGCTACGACGGCTACAAGATCTCGCCCGGCGAACCCGACAGCTATGCCTTCGGCACTTCGCGCGTGCTTGACGGCCCCAGTGCCGGCGCCATTCCGACGATCGGATCGCAGGGCTTCGCCGGCATCCAGCCCGGCGACGCGGTCGATGTCGACCGCCATGCGATCGGCGCCTTTGCCGAGCTCAACACCGAGGTGGTGAAGGGCTGGCAGGTGAACCTCGCCGGCCGCTACGAGGATTATAGCGACTTCGGCGACACCTGGAACGGCCAGGCCTCGACGCGAATCCAGCTGCCCGCGGGCTTCGCGCTGCGCGGTTCGGTCAGCACCGGCTTCCACGCTCCTTCGCTCGCCCAGCAATATTTCAGCTCGACGAGCAGCCGGACCATCGTCAACAACACGACGGGGTTTCCCGAGTTCGTGCTTGTGCGGACAGCGCCCGTGGGTTCGGCGCTTGCCCAGGCGCTCGGCGCGCAGGATCTCAAGCCCGAAAAATCCACCAGCTTTGGCGGCGGCCTGACCTATGCGGGCGGCGGGCTCACCGCCTCGGTCGACTATTATCATATCGACATCGACGATCAGATCACGCTCTCCTCCAACTATGTCGACGCGTCGGGCAGGCGCGCGCTCCGCGATTATCTCGCCTCGATCGGGATACCGGGGGTGACCAGCGTGCGCTACTTCACCAATGCGATCGACACCCGCACCCAGGGCGTCGATGTGACGGCCGCCTATACGACCGATCTGCGGGACTGGGGCGCGCTGCGCCTGAGCGCGGCCTATAATTACAACCAGGTTCGTCTCCGCCGGGTCGGCGCAACGCCCACACAGATCACCGCGCTGGGGATCACCACGCCGCTCTTCGACATCAACGAGCGCACCCGCATCGAGCATGGCCAGCCGCGTGACAAGATCGCGCTGGGAGCGAACTGGAAGGTCGGTCCGATCACGTTCGATGCGCGCACCACGCGCTACGGCCGGGTCGAGCAGGTGGCGCTCACCAACCAGACGCCGGCCAATGTCGCACTGATCGCGCAGGGCTCGACGCCATTCCGAACGGTGCCGACCGAATCCGGCACTGCCGGCAATGTCGACGTGATCCAACGTCTCAAGGCCAAATGGGTGACCGATTTCAGCTTCACCGGCGAGGTGACGCCCAATATCACCGCCACCGTGGGCGCCAACAACATCTTCAACGTCTATCCGACCAAGAACATCGCCTCGACGCCGCTGCTCACCGGTGCCGACACGTTCGGCGTCTTCCCCTATAGCGAGTTCTCGCCCTTCGGCTTCAGCGGGGCCTTCTATTATGCGCGGGTGGGGTTCAGCTTCTGATGTCGGGCAATGAAGGATTTGCCCTGACCCGCCGCGACTGGCTGGCGGCGGGTGGCGTTGCGCTTCTCGCCGGCGCGCCGGCCCTCGCGGGCACCCCGACCGGATCCGGTGCGACCCAACCGATACGGCTTGATCTCAACGAAAATGCCTTCGGCCCCTCGCCGAAGGTCGGCCGGGCGATAGCGGCCCATCTCAGAGGCCTCGAACGCTATGTCGGCCAGAGCGAGGTCGACGCACTTGTTGGGCAGATCGCCGCGCTCGAACGGGTAAGCCCCGAACAGGTGGTGATCGGCGAGGTGCTCGAGCCGCTCGGGCTCTACCTTGCGCGCCAGCGGCCCGGCGGCGGCAACTTCGTCTATTCGTCGCCGGGCTATACCGCGCTGATCGATGCAGGCGCCCCGCTCGGCGGCATCGGCATCGCGGTTCCCCTCAATGAGCGCCTCGAGAACGACCTGCCCGCGCTGGCGCGTGCTGTCGACGATCGGACCCTCGCAGTCAGCCTGGTCAACCCGCATAATCCCTCCGGCACCATCAACGACCGAGACGCCCTCGACAGCTTCATCCGGGACATATCGAAGCGGACCCTCGTCATCGTCGACGAAGCCTATCTCGAATATGACGATCTCGCGCAGCGAAGCGCGATCAGACTCGCGCGCGAGGGCGCTAATGTCCTCGTCTTCCGCACGCTTGCGAAGATCTATGGCTTGGCCGGTCTCTCGATCGGCTATGCCGTGGCCCCTGCATCATTGGCGCAAGCCTTGCGCGCAGCGGGAATCGGCGCCCCGCATTCCCTTAGCCGCCTTGCGCTGGTGGCAGCATCAGCGGCGCTGGGAGATCAGGCCCATCTCCGCGACATACGTGCGCGTACCGCCGCTGAACGAACGCGGCTCACGCGAGTACTCGACAGTCTCAGCCTCGAGCATACGGACAGCAAAGCGAATTTCATTTTCTTTCGCTCGCCCCATGTGACCGACCTTCGCGGCCGACTCGCAGCCGCCGGAATTGAGGTGGGAAGGGCGTTTCCGCCCTTGTCCGAATGGATTCGCATCACCGTAGGCCTACCGCGCGAAAATGAGGCGGTCATTGCTGTGCTGAACGGCCTCCACGGATAGCCCGAAGAGATATCTGCGGTTATTCGTCCTTCCGCTCGTGGGGCTGACCGATGCAATCAGTCGTCCCGTTCCCGCTTCACGATTTGCAACGTCTCTGGAGTGAGCTTCAAATCGAATTTTCCGGCTGCCCGGTTCGTCGTTCGCGCATCATCGACTTCCCAGCGCGGTCCGTCATCGTCGAGTTCGATTTCTTCCCAGCTGGCAAAGCCGTTTGCCTTCAGGACCGCCTCTATCGCCGTCCGCTCCTGGGCGGTCGGCGCCCTGTCTGCCAACGCAGGGGTCGCAGCGACGAATGTGGTACCCGCGATCACGGCCGCCAATTGCCTTCTCACCTTTTCTCTCCCTCGATTCAGGACCGGACTATAACTTGAGGACTATCGTCAGGTTCCTGGATCGAGAATGATGATTTCTGAAGACCAACCCCTCGCGACACTTCCATTGTGCGCCAAGGCGCCAACTGCCAATTATCAGATGCCTCTCGGAACGATCAAAACCGCCATGGCCAATCGCCTATCCCACGTGGGCCCTCCCACGGCCTGTCCGAGCGCTGACTGCTCGACAACGATCGTCGAGCGCAACCGCAGTCAGCGATTCGCCGCCACGCGCCGTTTCATCACCCAATCTCTAGCCGTCCGTCGTCAAGGCGCCATGCCTTGTCGCAGGAGATGCCAATGCAGAGGCGATGCTGACGTTCGAGGTTTCGATCCGCTGGATTCGTTCGTCGCAGCCGCAATTCGCGCCGGCGGCCGATCCCGTTCGCGGCCAACGCTCACGCCGCGACGGCGGATGTCCGAAATGCCGCCGGTATGCCGCCGTGAAGGCCGCGGCATTTGTGAAGCCTACCCTGTAGCCCGCCTCAGCGATGCCGAGACCATGCTCTACGATGAGAATATCCGCCATCGCCAACTTGTGGGCCCGAACATAGCCGAAGATCGTCGTCCCGAACGCCTGCTTGAATTCTCGCTGGAGACTCGTGACGTTGGTACCAACCATCCGAGCAAGGTCGAGCGTCTTGGGAGGATGTGTCAGCGAATTGTCCAGGATATCCCGCGCGTCGCACAGCCGCTGGGTTCGACGCCGGCCAAGAAGTCGGCCAAAATCCTCCTCGTCGCGCATTCGCGCGCTTGCCTCGACAACGAAACGCAGGGCCAGGCTCTCCTGGTAAAGCCGCCCGAGCTGTCCGCCGTAACTGGGGTGGAAGAGCTCGCCCGCGAGCGCAGCTAGTACGAGCGGCGGCTGACGGATGACCTCGTCGGCACCGGGATCGATTAAGCCGCGGAAAGCAGCCAAGCCGGCGTCCGAGACATCACCCTCGAAACGCTCGAAGAAGGTGGGCTTGATGGTAAGTGCAAAAGCTCGATTGCGCTGGCCAGTGCGATAGTGCCGCATGCAGCGGGTACGGGCACTGAAACCGATCAGCGCGACCTCGCCGACGACATGCCCGATCGGCGAACGGCGCGGAAGCAGCATGGGCTCCGTTTCGCCTTCGACGAGCAGGGCGCACATCAAGGAGCGCTCCACTTCCGCCTCATAGCTGCCGTCGCAAAGATAAACGAGATCATGAGCCGCCACGGCGAGACCCGGCTGTATGTCTTCTGCAACGACGGTGCCGCGCATCATCGGTGCATCGACATGCGTCATTGCCGCGTGCTGAACGGTAACGTGCATCGACCGTTCAGCGGCTTCCCGAAGAAGGTCGGAAGCGGAGAATTCGCCGGTTTTCCGGAACACTAGGCCCATCGCGGCGGCCCCTTCGCCATATTTCGTTGCGCGATACTTTTCGAACGTCTCGACATAGCCCAAGCGATAGCAGATCGCACGGACACTTGCTAATGCGAACAAGTCGCAGTCAGGCGACGGACGCTTGTCGCGTGGCCGGCGTCATCACGCGGCGCAGGCGGTGGTTCCCAATCCCTTCGATTGTGCCGCTTCGCGCAGCACAGGGGGGTGGTTCACTGATGCCGTTTCGTTCGCAGCTTTTCGTCACCGCCGGCGCGCTTGTCCTGCTGCCGACGAGCGCCGCCTGCGCTGCCGAACAAGACGGCGGCACGCTCGACGAGATCGTGGTGACTGCGGAGAAGTCGAACCGCAGCCTGCGCGAGACCGCGTCGAGCGTAACGGTCATCACCGATGAGGCGGCCGAACGCATGGGGGTCTACGGTACCAACGAGCTGCTCGACCGCATGACGAACCTCGTCAACATCAAGCCCGGCAATGCCGCCCCGACCGTGCGCGGCATCGACGGCACGGGTCCGGCGCAGGGATCCGACGCCTTTTTCGCGGGCACGCGCCCGCGGCTCAACTACCAGCTCGACGGCCGAACGCTCGGCTTCAACGAATCGATCTTCCAGAACGGGACGCTGTGGGACATTGGCCAGGTCGAGGTCTATCGCGGCCCGCAGAGCACCCTGCAGGGGCGCAATGCGATCGCCGGCACCATCGCGATCCGCACCGCCGATCCGACGTTCGATTGGGAAGGGCGGGCGCGCGCGCTCGTCGGCAGCCAGGACGAACGGCAGGTCTCCGGCGCGCTGTCCGGACCGATCGCGCCGGATCTGCTCGCCTTCCGTCTGAGCGCCGACTGGCGCCGCTCGCAAGCTTATGTCGACTTCACCCCCTACCCCGAAGAAGCGCATCCCGGACGCTTTCAGAACCTGACCCTGCGCGGCAAGCTGCTCTTCACGCCGACCCCTGACGTGCGCTCGCTCCTCACCGTCGCCTATGTCGATGGGCGGGCTCCGCAATCGGAATATGTGCTCGGGCCGGACTACAGCCAGAAGGTCCCGCAGTCGGCCCCGCAGCCGGTGTTTCGCTCGCGCAACACGACGGGTATCACGGACACGAGCTGGAGAGTCAGCGATATCGTCACCCTGCAGGCCTATTTGTCGGCGACGGATTTCAGGACCGATCGCTATGCGCCGGCCACGACCGGCAATGCCCGGATCGACGGCAGGGAATATGTCGCGGAACCCTTCGTCCGGCTGCGTTCGCCCGACGACCGGTTCAGCGGCTTCGTCGCGGCCTATATCTTCAGGACGCACCAGAGCGAGACGATCGATCTCTACGGCGGCGGCGCGTTCCGCGACCGCACCCGGACCACCGCCGCTTTCGGCGAGTTCACCGGCAAGCTCACCGACGCGCTGACGCTGGTGCTGGGCGGGCGCTACGAGGTCGAGCATCGCTTCCGCACCGGCTATGCCGGCCCCTTCCTCATCGACTTCGACGAGACCTATCGCGAGTTCCTGCCCAAGGCGACGCTGTCGCTGCGCGCCACCGATGCGATCACGGTCGGCGTCACCGCCGGGCGCGGCTATAATGGCGGCGGCGCGGGCTTCACCTACTATCCGCCCTATGTAAGCTACACCTACAAGCCCGAGTTCGTCTGGAACTATGAGGGCTTCCTGCGCAGCTCGCTCGCCGGCGGCAAGGTGACGCTGACCGCGAACGTCTTCTACAACGACTATAAGGGTCTCCAACTGCCCTACAGCCTCGGCGTCCTGTCGACGGTGATCCGCAACGCCGACAGGGCGACGACCTATGGCGCCGAGGCCGGGATCAGCTGGAACCCCTCGATGGGCAACCAGATCTACGCGAACGTCGGCCTCCTGAAGACCAGGGTGAACCGCTACGACGATCCCGCGGTTCAGGGGAACGACCTGCTGCACGCCCCGGCCTTCAGCAGCGATGTCGGGTTCAATGTCTCGCCCGATGGAAAGTTCGAGATGGGCGGCGACGTTCGCTACACTGATTCCTATTTTTCGGACGTGTTCAGCAACGCCCGCGGCAAGGTGAGCCCCTATGCCGTGCTCAATGGCCGGGTCGCCTACAATCTGGGACCCGCGCGCCTGTCGCTGTCGGTGCGCAACCTGCTGAACAGCGGCCATCCCGTCGACTATGTCATCTATGGCGGCGCGGTTTACGGCGCGACGATCCTCCAGCCGCGCACCGTGACCGGCGGCGTCGAGCTCCGGTTCTGATCGGGCCCGCAATGGCGATGTCGCAGACCACGATCCGGCGATGGTATCTCGTCCACAAATGGACGAGCCTCGTCTGCACGGTCTTCCTGCTGCTCCTCTGCCTGACCGGGCTGCCGCTGATCTTCCACGCCGAGATCGACGGGCTGACGCGGGCGCCGGCCATCCCGGCTGCGGTGAAGCCGGCGCCGCCGCCCAACCTCGACGCGATCGTGGCCGGGGCCCTAGCCAACCGGCCAGGCGAGGTGATGATGTTCCTCAGCCGCGATCCGGACAAGCCGATCTTCTATGCGATTACCGCGCCGCGCGTGGACTCGAAGGAAGAGGAGACGCACATCGCGCAGTTCGATGCGCGGACCGGCGTGCTGCTGATGGCGCCGCCGCTCGATACCGGCGTGATGCACTTCCTGCTGGAGCTGCATTCAAGCCTGCTGCTCGGCCTGCCCGGGGAAATGGTCATGGCGCTGGTCGGGCTGGTCTTTCTGGTCTCGCTGATCTCGGGCGCCGTGGTCTATGCGCCCTTCATGCGCAAGCTGGCCTTCGGGACAGTGCGCAAGGCCCGCAGCGCGCGCCTCAAGTGGCTCGACACGCACAACATGGTCGGCATCGTCGCGCTGGCCTGGCTGGCGGTGGTCGGCGCGACCGGGGTGATCACCGCGCTTTCGACGCCGATCGCCGGCGTCTGGCAGATGGGCCAGCTCGCCGAGATGACCGCGCCCTACAAGAACGCGCCGCCGCTTCGCCGGCTCGGATCGGTCGACCATGCGGCGCGAGTCGCCCACGCCGCCGCGCCTTCGACGTCGGTCAGCGTCATCGCCTGGCCCGGCACCTTCTTCAGCTCGAAGCACCATTATGCGGTGTTCCTCAGCGGCAACACGCCGCTAACCAGGAAGCTGATCAAACCCGCGCTGGTCGATGCGGAGACCGGCAAGCTCACCGCGATCGAGGAGATGCCGCTCTATGTGAAGACGCTGTTCCTCTCGCAGCCGCTCCACTTCGGCGACTATGGCGGCCTTCCGCTCAAGATCATCTGGGCGCTGCTCGATATCGCCGCGATCGTAGTGCTCGGAACCGGAATCTATCTCTGGCTCGGCCGCCGCCGCGTGCCGATCGAGAAGCGTATCATGGAACTGAACAGTGGCGGCGTGCTGGAGCCTGCAGAGTAATGAGCGACCGCAGGAGCGTTTCGCAGACCAACTGGCGCGTCTTCCGCTGGCCGTTGCTGATCGGAATCATGAGCTTCGTCGGCCTCCTGTCCGCGCTCGTCGGCGATGGCTGGTATGACGCGCTGTCCTGGCTCTGCCTCGGCGCTTGCGTGTTCCTCATGGTCGTGGCCTGGCGGGGATGGTCCGCGAAATGACGGACGTTCGCCATGCCGATCCGTTCGCGGTGATCGCCGACGAGCGCATCGCGGACGTGCTGCGCCGTCTCTACCGCGAGGCCAATCGTCAGCACTTCTCCGTCGTCCGCCATCTGTCGCGCCACGCGCTGTCCTTCCTGCGCGGCAGGGCGGTCGACTTTCCGATGGCCGAGATGGCCGGGTTCTGGAGCGACAAATATATCGCCATCGTCGAACCGCAGGGCGCCTTCTGCTACCTGACAGCCCGCGCGCGCCGAGCTCGGACAATCGTCGAGTTCGGCACGTCGTTCGGCGTCTCGACGCTGTGGCTCGCAGCGGCCGTCAAGGCGAACGGCGGCGGAACGGTCGTCACGACCGAAATCGTGCCGGAAAAGGCTGCCGTCGCACGCCAAAATTTTGAGGAGGCCGGCGTCGCCGACATCATCGACCTTCGCGTCGGCGATGCGCTCGAGAGCCTTCGGGAGGAGCCATCCGACATCGACTTTCTGCTGAACGACGGCTTTCCCATGCTCGCGCTCGACGTCGTGCAGTTGCTTGCACGGCGCATGCGCCCCGGCGCGGTGGTGTTGACCGACGACGTCGGCGGGCTGGCGGGCAACTTCCGCGACTATGTCGCCTGGCTTCGCGATCCCGCCAACGGGTTCGATTCCACCCTGCTGCCGCTCAAGGGCGGCAGCGAATATTCGGTGCGGAGATAGGAATGACCGATACTGCCTCACTCCGCTGGCTGCGCCTGGCCGGAATCGCCGGCATCGTAGGGGCGATCCTCTGGACGCTCGGCGATGCGCTCATCGTCGGAGGAAAGGCGGCCGCGGCGGACTACCCGCTGCTCTTCCAGACCTATGCTCACCAGATCGAGCCCGATCTCGCGGCCGCGATGGTTTCGTCCTCGGAGACGCGACTGGCGGCCGGCGCCCTCGTCGCCGACATCGGTATCGTCTTCTACCTCGCCGGAAGCTGGCATCTGTTTCGCGGCCTGCTGCCGGCGGGCGCCAAATGGGCATGGCCAATCTTCGCATTGTTCATCTGCGGCAATGCCTGGTCGCCGCTCGGACACGCAGCCTTTTACTATCTGGGCATGGCCTACAAGACAGTGCTGGTGACGCCGCCAGCCGCGCACCAGGCGCTGCTCGATCTCGCCGCGCGTTTCCATGCCGTGCTGCTGATCGCCTGGCTGCTGCCGATCGTCACGCTCGGTCTCGCACTGCTCGGGCTCGGGGTCGTCATCGCATTCGGCCGGACGGCTTGGCCACGCTGGTTCGCGCTGATCGCCAATCCGGTGTCGCTGGTGCTGCTCGGCATGGTGATCGCATTCATCTCGCCCAAGCCAGTCTCGATCTGGCTCGACGGTGCGGCATTCAATCTCGGCTGGCTGGCAGTCTATACCCTATCGACGATTCTGCTCTGGAAAGGAGAGCGACGGACGTGCCCGCGTTGAGGGCTGCGGACTGAGGTTCCTTAACATGGGAATGGGCAAGTACGAGGCTGCCGGCGCATTCCTGAGAAGGTGGCGAGGCGGCAATGCCGCGGAGGACGTCGAACTGGGTCGCGCAGATCGAGGGCATCACCGCCGGACGACTGCCGCGCGGCGCGGCCGAGCCGCGGTGGTCGTGCGGGACGTGTCGCACTCATAACTCGACCGGGATGAGTCGCATCCGCATGGCCGATTCACCCGAACCGCATCGACAGCTCGACATCACCGCCGAACGGCACCGACATGTAGCCGTGATCGGGCGAGCGGACCCGCGCCAGATAGTCCTGGCTCCAGTCGGCGTTGTCGGCGACGATGAAGGCGCCGGGACGCAGGCGGCCCTCGACCAGCGCCAGCACGGCCGGATAGAGGCCTTTCGCGCCATCGAGCAGCAGGATGTCGATCCGGTCGGGCAGGTCGCGCGCCAGCGTCTCCAGCGCGTCGCCCTCGCGCAGCTCGATCAGATCGGCGAGGCCGCCGGCCGCGAAGTTTGCGCGCGCGCGCGCAACCTTGGACGGCTCGAACTCGCTGGTGATGAGCCGCCCGCCGCCATTGTCGCGGAGTGCGGCGGCAAGATGGAGGGTCGAGATGCCGAACGAGGTTCCGAACTCGACGATGCTCTTTGCGCCGGTCGAGCGGCCCAGCATGTAGAGAAGCGCGGCGGTCTCGCGCGAGACGGCCAGGTGCGCGTCCTTCATCCGCGTGTAGAACGCGCGGTAATCGGTCTTGCTCGCCATCATCGCGGCGCGCTCGTCTTCCGGCATCTCCATGATGGTCGGCAGCACTTGCGCGGTGGTCGCTTCGGCATCGGCGAACAGCCGGTCAAGCAGCGGGGCCAAGGGTGTGGCTGTGAGGGTCGTCATGAGGAGTCTCCGAATTGGTGGGAGGCGCTAGGATGGCCGCGCCAGAGCCTGGTAATCCTTGAGCGTGATCGGTTGGACCAGCAGGCCCAGGTCCGGGACGCCATTCGGGTGGCCAGGATCGTCCGGCGCCGTGGACTCGCCCAGCGTGTCCAAGGCCTCGGCGCTGACCGCCAGCGCGCTGTCCGCGTGGCATAGTCGCGCAGCTCGGCTTCGTAGGCGGCCGCGGCGGCCTCGAAGTCGCCTCGGTGGGCGGCAAGCTCTCCGGCGAGGATGTAGGCGCCGACCATCGCGACGCTCGTGCCCTGGCCCGTGGCCGGCGACACGCAGTAGCCGGCGTCGCCCACCAGGACGACGCGCCCGCGCGACCAGCGGTCCATGCGAATCTGGCTCATCGTGTCGAAATAGAAATCGGGCGCGGCCCACATATGCTCGACGATCTGCGGGAATATCCATCCCGCGCCGGCGACCTGATCGGCCACCAGCCGCTTCTGCGCATCAACGTCACGATAGTCGTAGCGCGGCTGCTCGGCATCGAAGCCGAAGCCGAAGCCGATATAGGTTCTGACGTCGAGGTCGGCGCGCAGGCCGAGAACGCCGCCGAAGATGCCGGCGTGCTGATGGAAGACCTGCAAGCGATCGAGGCCGAGGAAGTTCGGCATCGGGAAGACGGCCAGGCACCCGCCGATATAGCGGATGAACTCCGCCTCGGGTCCGAAGGCGAGGCGGCGCACGCCCGAGTGCAAGCCGTCCGCGCCGATCACCAGATCGAAGCGGCGGGGCGGGGCGCTGGCGAAGGTGACGTCAACGCCGCCCTCGTCCTGGGCGAGCGCGGTGATCCGGTCGCCGAACAGATACTCGACCGCGCCCGCGGCGCGGTAGAGGACGTCGCACAGCGCGTCGCGCAGGATCTCGACGTCGGGGCTGTCGAAGCGTCCGCCGGTCAGCGTGCGCTCGGTGCTTCGGAAAATCTCCTTGCCGTCGCCATCGACCACCGACATCCCGGTCTGACCCGTGCTGCGCTGGCGGAACGTGTCCAGCACGCCCATCCGCTCGGCGACCTCCAGGGCCGGGCCGCGCACGTCGAGCGCCTGTCCGCCCGGACGCAGATGCGGCGCGCGCTCCACCACCGTCACCTTGAAGCCATAGCGGACGAGCCAATGAGCGACGGTGAGGCCCGCAACGCCGGCGCCGGAGATGAGCACATTCACATCATTCTTCATCATCGATCACTCTTTGCTGGCAGCGGCTCGAAACGGATCAGTCGAGACCCGTCTTGCCGGGCGCCCAATAGGCTTTGGCGAGGATGCGGGCCGAGCTGACACCAGCAGCCTTCAGGGCGCGGCTTATCCGCTGGATCGACTGCGCCTTGCCGGTGAGGATGAAGCGGACGTCGGCGTCGGCGGCGCGGCGCACGATTTCGACTTCGACGTCGCCCAGATGCGCGTCGCCGGGGCGGCGCTCGCTCACCGTCGCCGTGACGCCCAGCCGGGCGAGAACCGGCGCGCATTCGGCGGCAGAACTCGCCTCGAACAGGAACGTGCCTTCGCCAAGGCCGGCGACGGACGCCGCCAGGCCGAACGAGGTCTCGTCGCCGAATAGGACGAAGCGGCTGCTCAGGTCCGCGAGGTCGAGGGAGGCGCGCGGGCCGAAGAACTGGCATTGCTGTCCGGCCGCCAGCAACCGAATCCAGGCGCTGGCCGGCCCGTCGCCATGCAGCCAGGCGAGGATCGAAGTCGCGCCGCCCGCGGCGTCTCAGGCGATCGGCGTATAGGTGCGCGCCGTCAGGCCGCCGCCGATCTTGATCTGAATCTTCTGTCCCGGCCGCCACGCCGCGCCGCGCAATCCTTCACCCGTAAACCCGATCAGGCGGAAGCGATCGGACAGCGCTTCGACGGAGGCGACGGTCGCGGACCGCATCAGCCATCGGACCAGGGCGCGGGTCAGCCGACCATCGGTCTGCGGCGGGGTCGCCATATCGGCGCCAGCGGTCTCCCTGCTCAACGGATAATCTCCTCGGTCGGGCGTCTTGCCTCCTCACATAAATACGACTAATTCGTCGCATTTACTATTCGCGTTCCCGAGACCGCCATGACCAGTCCAGCAACGTTGCGCATTTCCTCGCGAAAGCAGCCCAAACAGGAGCGGTCGCGCCAGCTCGTCACAGACATTCTGGCGGCCGCAGGTCGCGTTCTGGCGCGCGGGGGCGCGCGCCGATTCACCGCCGCGCGAGTCGCCGAGGAGGCCGGGGTCAGCGTCGGGTCGCTCTACCAGTATTTCCCCAACAAGGAGGCGATCCTGTTCCGCCTCCAGGCCGACGAGTGGAAGGCGACCGGCGGGCTGCTGGCAGGCATCCTCGCCGATGCGTCGCTGGCGCCGCTCGATCGCCTGCGCGTGGCGGTCCGCGAATTCGTGCGATCCGAATGCGAGGAGGCCGGAATGCGTATCGCGCTGGGCGACGCGGAGCCGCTCTACCGCGATGCGCCCGAGGCGCGCACGCTTCGCCTCGCCACCATGCGGACAGTGCGCGCATTCATGCGCGAAGCCCTTCCTCATGCGCCCGAGTCCAGGCGTCTGGTCGCGGCGGACATCATCATGATGTCGCTGGCCGCGGTGGGCAAGCAGGTGTCGGAGGACGGATATGCCCCCGCCGCGATCGACGCCCGGGCCAGCGCGCTCGGAGACATGTTCTGCGCCTATCTTGAAAATATGGACGCGAACGCCGTCGCCGGCCAGCGGCCGAGAGCGCGCGGCCAAGCCCGTCCGACATGAATGCGGCTGGCGCCGATCCATGCTGCCCTCCTGTACGGCGGTCATGGAATCGCCTGCGTGGCGGGCCGCTCGATCGTCAGCGCCATCATGATCCGCGTCGAGCAGAGCGCGCAGTCGAGGGCGGTCGCCGCGCCTTCGGGACAGTCGATGTCAGCGGGCCTTGGCCTTGATCCATCGAGCAGGCCGAGCAGCAGATGCTCGTCGTCGGATAGCGCCGGCGATTTGCCCACCGTCATGGGCCGGCCGAGCGCCGCTTCGTAAAACAGGATCAGGCTATCGAAGACGGGCGCGAGCATCGCGCAGTCATGCGCCGCGAGCGTCCTTGAAAGGCACGGCTGGACCGATCTCCCGCTGTCGCGCGCCTCCCGCCAGCATCGCGCCGTGTCGATCAGGATCGCGGCCGGGAGGATTAAAGGGCTTGGCGATGGCGAAAGGGCATAGGTCATCCGGCGTCACTTTCCTGCGTGGATCCCCTTTCTCTTCTTGAGAATTATTCGCAACTGGCTATCGGATCACAACGCCGCGTGCAAGGAGAGGCGCGTTGGCCCGTGTGGATCGCGGGTCGGCCAGGAACCGAAGTTAATACATCACTTGGTTCCCTGCAGGTCTCCATCGAGTTCGAGAGGTGCCGTGGCCGATGCCAACGAGCGCCGGTTCTGGGCGACAAGGTCGCGATCCCAAGCGGCGGCGGCGCCGCATCGTTCATCTCTGCCCCCGAAATCTCGATTCAAACCGCCTTTCGGCCCCATTCGCGGTTGATGCCGAGCGCGGCCAGGGTGCAGACGGCGCCCGAAAGGAGATAGGCGCCCACGGCAAGCAGTCCGAAGTGGGAGGCAAGAAGGAGCGCCGCCAGTGGCGCAAAGCCCGCGCCGATGAGCCATGCGGCGGTCGCGGTGGTGCCAGCGCCGGTGTAGCGGTGCCTGGACGAAAAGCTCCCGTTCACGACGCCGGACGATTGTCCGAAGGCGAGGCCGAGCAGCAGGAATCCAAGCAGCATATAGGTCCACTCGCCAGCACTGCCCTTCGACAGCAGCTGGGGCGCAAACCCGCTATAGGCTGCAATGAGCGCGGCCGACACGCCGAGCACCGTCCGCCGTCCGATCCGATCCGCGAAGAGGCCGGAAAGCACGACCGCTAACACGCCCACCACGGCGCCGACGATCTCGATCACGAGAAAGCGAACGGGGGGTTCATGCGTATTGAGCATGACCCACGACAGGGGAAATACGGTGACGAGATGGAAGAGGGCGAAGCTCGCGAGCGGCGCGAAGGCGCCGAGCACGACGGTGCGCCATTCGTCCCGGAACATCTCCAGCACCGGCGACGGCTGGAGTTCCCGGCTTTCGTACAGCCGCTCGAACCCGGGTGTCGAAATCAGGCGGAGCCTGGCAAACAGGGCGACGACATTGATCGCGAACGCCACGAAGAAGGGATAGCGCCAGCCCCATTCGAGAAAGTCGGCCGTCGACAGGGTCGTCAGCAGGAACGCGAAGACGGCGGATGCGACCAGCAGGCCCAGCGGTGCGCCAAGCTGCGGGATCATCGCAAACCAGCCGCGCCGCTCTGGCGGCGCATTGAGAGAAAGCAGCGAGGGCAGGCCGTCCCACGTCCCTCCGGTGGCGAACCCCTGACCGAGCCGAAAGAGGCCGAGCAAAAGGACGGCGAAGATACCGGCTGTGTGATAGCTCGGCAGGAACGCCATCGACATCGTCGATCCGCCGAGGAGAAAGAGCGCGATCGTCAGCTTCACGCCTCGGCCGTGGCGGCGATCGATCCAGAGAAACAGGAACGCGCCCACAGGACGGGCGATGAATGCGAGCGCGAACATCGCAAACGAGTAAAGTGTTCCGGTCAGCGCATCGACGAAGGGAAAGATGACGCTCGGGAAAACCAGCACCGACGCGATCGCGTACACGAAGAAATCGAAGAATTCCGAGGTGCGGCCGATCACGACTCCGACGGCGATTTCGCCCGGTTTGACACGGTGCTCGCGCGCGTTGACGAGCCGCGCGTCGCGCTCCAGGGGGGTGGAACTGGCCGGTCCCATGGTCGTGCTCACCATCCCGTGCTTTCCTCATCCCAGATCAAAATGTAGTGTGCGCCAGCAGTTTAACACCGACGCGAAGATTCGCGATCTGTTTAATGACGATGGCCGACTCGCGATGGCGATCACTTGATTCCCGTCAAAGTCGCGGCAGCCAGGGAGGGCTATCGGGTCCTATGCCAGGAAGAGAACCCACAATTCGCGGCGTGACTCGAGCCGTTTCCGCCGCCGGCGCGCTTGCCTTGCTCGGTGGCTGCAACATGGTCGTGATGAACCCGACCGGCGACATCGCCCTCCAGCAGCGCAACCTCATCCTCGTCGCGGTCGGCCTGATGCTGATCATCATCGTTCCCGTGATGACGATGACCGTGGTGTTCGCCTGGCGCTATCGTCGAGGCAACCCCAACAAGATATACGACCCCGACTTCGATCATTCGACGACCCTCGAGCTGGTCATCTGGTCCTGTCCGCTCCTGATCATCATCGCGCTGAGCGCGGTCACCTGGACCAGCACGCATCTGCTCGATCCTTTCCGTCCGCTCGAGCGCATTGGCCCCGGCAGACCCGTTCCCGCCGACGCCAAGCCGCTCAAGGTGCAGGTCGTCGGGCTCGATTGGAAATGGCTGTTCATCTATCCCGAGCTGGGCATCGCCACGGTGAACGAGCTCGCGCTCCCGGTGGACGTCCCCGTCCACTTCTCGATCACCTCGACCAGCCAGTTCAGCACCTTCTACGCGCCCACGATGGCCGGCATGATCTATGCGATGCCAGGCATGCAATCGCAGTTGAATGCCGTCCTCAACAAGCCGGGCGACAGCTGGGGCTACTCCGGCAATTATACGGGGCGCGGCCATTCCGACATGCGCTTTCAGCTGCATGGCATGGCGCCGGCCGACTTCGATCGCTGGGTCGCCCGCGTGAAAAAGGACGGGGGCGCTCTCACGGCGGCCGATTACCTCAGGCTCGAGCAGCCGAGCGAGAAGGTCCCGGTGATCCGCTACGCGGCGGTGCAGCCCCAGTTGTTCGACCGCGTCCTCAATCGCTGCGTCGAGCCGGACAAGCCCTGCATGAGCGACGTGATGGCGCATGTGTGGACGGCCCCTGCGGTGCAAGAGCTTTCGTGTAGCGATGAGCACCGGTCGGGTGCATCCATGTGTTCGGCCTGTTCGCGCAGCACCGCATGGCTGCTGGCCCTGATGAAGTCCGCGGATCGGATCCCTAATCACGTCATCGCGCTCGAAGCGCTCTGCTCCCCTGGGTTTGTTCGATCCCCGGTCTGACCGGTTTGTCATCACCACTCAGCTGCCCTTACACCATCCCTCCGCTCGCTTCAGCGGGCAATGAGGAAAGCGGTCACGCAGCGGGCGCTGCGTAGACTTCCTTGTGCGCCATCACGGCCCAGGCGATGCGGGCTGTCTTGTTAGCTAGGCCTACGGTCGCGATTTTCACCGGCTTGCGCTCGAGCAGTTGCGCAATCCATGGCTGTCTGGTGGTGTCCTTACGCGCCATCCGCATCACCGCGGTCGCACCGACGACCAGCAATTTGCGGAGGTACCCGTCGCCCTGCTTGCTGATGCCGCCAAGCCGCTCCTTACCGCCAGAGCTATGGGGCCTCGGCGTAAGCCCGAGCCAGGCAGCAAACTGCCGGCCTGACCGAAAGAGCGAAGCATCAGGCACGGCCGCAGCGATGGCCGACGCGGTAATCGGACCAATGCCAGGGATGGTTGCAAGCCGGCGACTAGTTTCGTCGGCCCGGTGCCAGGCGAGAATCTGCGCCTCGAGCCGGTCAATCTCGCTTGCCAACGAGCGTAGTTGAGACCCGATGGTATGCAGCGCTGAACGGGCGTGTGCCGGCAGCTTCGCCTGCTCCTCGTGAAGGAGTTTCATCAGCACGGTGACGCCGCCGGGCCCCTTGCCACTGACGATGCCGTACTCCGCCAGGTGCGCCCGCAAAGCGTTGATCAATGCGGTTCGCTGTCGCACGAGCAGATCGCGAGTCTTGTGGAGCATCAGCACCGCCTGCTGATCAACACTCTTTACCGCTACGAACCGCATCGTTGGCCGGGTCACCGCCTCGCAAATAGCCTCGGCATCTGCGGCATCGGTCTTCCCGCGCTTCACGTATGGCTTCACATAGGCGGGCGGCATCAACCGGACATCATGGCCCAGCGCCAGTAGCTCTCGACCCCAATGGTGCGCCGATGCGCACGCCTCCATCCCAACCAGGCACGGCGGCAACGATGAGAAGAACTTCACCACTTCGCCGCGCCGAAGCTGTCGGCGCACCAACACCTTTCCGTCGGCCCCGATTGCATGAACCTGAAACACGTTCTTCGCCAGATCGACACCGACGGTCACAACATCCTGCTGCATGGATCAACTCCTAGACGTGGCTCAACGACCACATCATTGCACAGCTACGCTGGTGCAGGGGCCGTCCACCCCATCACGTCAGCGCAGCGAACCGCGGCGCACCAGATTGACGATGGCAAGCAATATGACCGCGCCCGCCAGCGAGACGAGGAATGTCGTGATCGTCAGCGGCGCATTGTTGATCTCGCCTCGGGCCAGGATCAGGCCGCCGATGAAAGCGCCGACAATGCCTACCACAATGTTCAGGATGATGCCCTGCTGGCCGTCGGTCCGCATGATGAGGCTGGCAAGCCACCCGATGACGCCGCCGACGATGAGCCACATGATAATTCCCACGCCATTCTCCTGTCATCCAGAAGACGATTTGGCCACATCGACGCATCGTACCCGGAAAGTCCATAACCCCCAGTCGCTGATAGCGTTCCTGACGCTCCTTTCGGCTCCTCCGGACAAGAATTTGTCGGCTATCTTCAGGACGATGGCCGAAACTAGAAATAAAAGCGAACCAGCCTGTAACGATTCTATCGGCTGATCGTTATCAGGCAGCTCCAAGCGATACCTTTCAATTCCGAAGGCGCGTCTTCCAGCCAACGAACCGGTGCGTCCATTCTTGCAGGCAAAACCTGTCGGTTGCCGCGCCACGAAGGAACACGACATGAAACTTACTGTTTTTGCCCTTCTCTTGGGAACGGCTACCCTCGGCGCTGCGACGATTGCAGCGGCCCAGTCCACCTCCCCGGCCACGACCGGCAGCTATTCGAACGCGAACGCCGGCGTTGCGCCCATACACGGCCTCGATGGCGCGGGATTTTCCGCGGCAGCGTCCGACGGCAACCAGTACCAGATCGCGGCCGGTCGTCTCAGCTTGACCCGTTCGCAGCGCAGCGACGTCAAGGATTATGCCCGCCGCATCATCTCGGATTCAGAAACTGCCCAGCAGACGCTCGTCGCCTCGCTCAGCAACGATCAGCGCAAGATCACCAGGCCGACATCCAACCTGTCTGCCGAACGCGCCTCGATGCTCAAGCTGCTCCGCAAGACACCTCGCGGCTCGTTCGACAATCTGTACCTCACCCAATCTGCACAGGTGCAGCAGGCCAGCTGGGCCACGTACAAGGGCTATGCCGAGGATGGCGCCGACCAGTCGCTGAAACAGGTCGCCGGAAATGGCGTTCCGATTATCGAGCAGCAGCTTCAGCAGGGCAACGCGCTCCTGCCTTCGGCGCTTTCGGCGAACTGAGGGTCAAGGCCGGGCAGAGCGCTGTCCGGCCGGCTTCTCGACGATCAAAGGATTCGAATATGAGCGATACGCACGACGTTTCCGTCCTCAATGGTCTTATCACCACGACGCTCGACAGCATCAAGGGCTTCGAAGACGCAGCCGAAGATGCTAAAAGCACGCGGTTCGCCACGATCTTCGCGGACTTCGCGCGTGATCGGGCACAGGTCGTCGCTTCTTTGCAGGCCAGAGTTCGAGCGCTGGGCGACAAGCCGGAGGAGCGCTCCAGCCTTCTGGGCGCCGCACATCGCAGTTTCATGAACCTCAAGCAGGCGCTCACCGGCAAGAACGACAAGGCGGTCGTGGAGGAGGTCGAACGCGGCGAGGATCACATCAAGGCAAAGTTCGGAGAGGCTCTGAGGGATCCGGACCTGCAACCGGCCACGCTCGCGGTGATCCGGGAAGCCTCCGCTTCGGTCAAGGCAGGTCACGACCAGGCCAGCGCGCTGAAGCACAGCCTGGTTTGACGCTTGCACGATGACCGGGCGGCGGGCGCGTGCCTGCCGCCCGGATATTCCTTGGAATGGAGAATGGCCGTGGCCACCAATGCAGAAATTCCCATCGAAACTGCCATCGGCACGACCATGCTGATTTGCGCCGAGGATGTCCGAGGCATGGCTGTCCATGGCCGTGACGGCGACAAGCTTGGCACCATCGACAAGCTCGTTCTCGACAAGCGGACCGGCCAGGTCGCCTACGTGATCCTGTCTTCGGGCGGTTTCCTGGGCCTGGGTCAGAGCTATCATCCCATTCCCTGGGCGACGTTCCGCTATGAAGAGAAACAGGACAGCTATGCAGTGGCGATCGACAAGCGACTGCTCGAGGGCGCCCCCAGTTTCCGGCCGGATTCGGCTCCGGTCTTCGATGAGAGCTACGGTCGGCGCGTCACCGACTATTATCGGCTGCCGCCCGATGGCGCCGCCTGATTGCTCGCTTCCCGGCACGGTCCAGGAGGGAAGATTGATCCGGTGTCGAATAGACGCTGGTTTGCGCACGATCCATGCTAGGATAACGCTGCGATTCCATGCTCCCGGTCCGAGGGGCGACTCAATCGCTGTTACCCGGACACAGCTTTCACCCCGCGAGCTTTCCGGTTTTCCCCGGAAGGGGTGAAGATCGTGAACCGAACCACCCATCCCGATGTCGGGCATAATCTGGCGCTCGCGATCCTGGCTTCGACGGCCGCGCCGGCGCTGCTGCTCGACGGGGATCTGGGGGTGATCGCCGGCAGCGCATCCTTCTATCGCACCTTCTCTCTTGATCCCAAGAATGTGGCTGGAAAGCCGCTGTTCAAGCTTGGTGCGGGCGAGTGGGATGTGCCGCAGCTTAGATCCCTGCTCAACGCAACGCTCTCCGGGATTGCCAGGATCGAGGCCTATGAGATGGACCTCAAAGGCGATGCAGCGCCGCGACGGCTCGTCCTCAATGCCCAGAATCTCGACTATGGCGATGCCGAACAGATACGGCTGCTGCTCACCATTTCCGACGTCACCGAGGCGCGGATCAGCGAGAAGCTCAAGGACGATCTGCTGCGCGAGAAGGCGATCCTCCTCCAGGAGCTGCAGCATCGCGTCGCCAACAGCCTGCAGATCATCGCCAGCGTGCTCATGCAGAGCGCACGGCGCGTGCAGTCCGAGGAAACCCGCAGCCATCTCCATGACGCGCACCACCGGGTCATGTCGATCGCCACCGTTCAGCAGCAGCTCGCTGCATCGAGGCTGGGTGAGGTCGAGTTGCATGGCTACTTCACCCAGCTTTGCCAAAGCCTCGGCGCATCCATGATCCGCAACCATGATCAGGTGTCCATTGCGGTGACCGCAGATGGCAGCAGCGTAAGCGCGGACATCTCGGTGAGCCTCGGCCTCATCGTCACCGAGCTGGTAATCAACGCGCTCAAGCATGCCTTTCCAGGCGACCACAGCGGCAAGATCCTCGTCGACTATCACTCGCACGAGGCCGAGTGGAAGCTATCGGTCAGCGACGATGGCGTCGGAACACCCGAGACAATGGCGAGTGCCAAACCAGGTCTCGGTACGAGCATTGTCGAGGCTCTGGCAAATCAGCTTGATGCGACCGTTCAGACCGAGGCCGGATATCCGGGCACGACAATCTCGATCGCCCATACTGCCTCCGGGATTCCGGCCCGCGAACCTTTATGACGGCCCATCCTCCCCGCGGCCCGATGGGCCTTGAGGGCTCGACAGGCTGAGAGAGCCGCCGTTCGCTCCAATGTCGCCGGGCTGGACATCCGCGCCAGCGGCACAGCGCAGGCTCTGTTAGGCCGGAGCATGCCATAACTCGGCGCCCGCGGCTAAGACGATCACCGGCTGTTTGCGGATGAGGTCATCCCCACATGCATCTTGGGCTGACCGAAAAAGGCGGACTGTGAACATTCGACCTATCGAAAGGCTTGCTATCGACGCAATTTTCGCCAACCGAATATCAAACGAATAGTTGGCGGCAGCCGGAACTGGGTGCCTTCAAGGGAAACGCAGATCCGACAAGGCAATGGGTCTGGCGCCATCGGGCAGCTTCCGAGCCTAACCCGCTCCGACCGAGAGAATTACCAGGTCGACAAAATCAAGCCCATGATGAGATGACATATGGTCTTGTATGATCGTATAGCCCTCGCCCTCATGATCCCGCAGCCGCCGAACAATGGTCTGGAACGACGCGACATCGCCGCCACGGTCGCTGACTGGCCGGAATGTCGCCCGCCTTTCGCCGCGCTCGGCGATGAAGTGTCCGCCGTTTTCCAGCAATTCGTCAATAAGACCCAAGTCCACCCCCAGCAGATTGATCGCTCTTACCGTAGCCGGTGACTGGCCCCGGCACGTCGAATGCGGCGACGCACCTCGCTTCCGGTTTGCGCTCCAGGCGCCGGAATCAGCTGTCGATCCGGGCGATGATCTTCTCGGCATAGCGATCGTCGCCGGCATCATAGTCCTGAAAAGGAAAGAACGGCTCCGAAGTAATAACCGGACCCTTCAGACTCGAGAACTTCAACATGTCCAGCTTAGGTTCGGCCGGCCTTTCACCATTTCTTTCGATCACGACAGCGTCCACGAACCGCTCGCCCCCGCGCGTGAACACGACATGCGGAGCAAGGATCATCAGGCCGCGATTGTGGGTCACGCGCACGCAAAGGTGATTTGCGATCGCATGCGCAAATACATTTTCATCCGGATCATTTTCGGCCGGCTCGTCATCTTGCAAGCACAGGGACAGGATTCGTCGATTCTCGCTCATGCCTTGTGGCTATCTCGCACATCGGCTCCTCGCAATCGAGAATAAGACGTAGAATAGGAGCAAAATCCACGCACAGCCCTCCGGGACGGCCGGTGTCGATCAGATGGAAGAGGAGAGCCGGGCAGGCTGATCACACTGAACGATCGCGATCCGGAGATCCCTACATGGACGAGAAACCCATGTCCGACAAATGCTTCGCCGGTGCCTTCAACATCGCCCTTGCGACGCTTGGCAGTGCGGCCGCGATCGAAATCAAGAAGCTGACCAGAAGCCGCGACGTCGTTGACCTTCCCGATGACGATGGAGAGTTTGCCGCGCTATTCACCGCCACGGCTTCACCCCAGGGTCGTCGCGCCGCCTACCGCCTCTGCACGCAGGTTGATCGGCGCGGTAGGCAAAGACTCGATGACCGCCCGTGAGCGACCCGACCCTCGGCCGCTCCGCCGAAGGCCAGAACCCCTATTCTGCAGGCTGCGGCGAGGCTGCCGCTGCGTCGGTATCGCCGGCATTCACCGGCGTCTCAGCGGCCGCGCCGCGACTCCGCCGCGTTCCTGCCTTCTTGCCCGCCGGCGTCTCGCCTTCCCGGCCAAGTTTGGCCTTCACCGTCGCAAGTTTTCCGGGCCGCGTCTTTCGTGCTTTCGTCGCGCTTGCGGAGGTGTCGGCCGCGGCTTCGCCCGTCGGCGGAACGGCTGCCACGGCCGCGGGCGCGGTCTTTGCTTTTCGTATTCGGCTCGGCTGTTCTGCGCGCGCTCTCGGAGCCGACACAGGGCCGGCCGGCGCCTCCGCTTCCACGGGCGCCTCCGCCTCTCTGGGCGCCGCCGACTCCGTAGGCGCCGCTGCCTTTTTGCGTCCGAGGCCGAGACGCTGCGCAACCTCACGCCGCTGTTGCGAATAGCCCGGCGCGACCATCGGATAATCCTTGGCAAGCCCGAAGCGGACCTTGTACTCGTTCGGCGTCAGCCCGTGCGACGAAAGATGCCGCTTGAGGCTCCTATAAGGTTTGCCGTCGATCAAGCTCACAATATGGTCGGGCGATGCCAGGCTTTTGCGCACCGAAACGGCTGGGGCGTACTCCGGCTCGGACGGCGGCGCGGGAACGGCTTCCCCTCCCAGCGCGGCTCGCGTCGTCCGAATCAGCTCGGCGAGCTCAGAACTCGGCACGGTGTTGTTCGACACATAGGCGCTCAGGAGCTCCACGGTCAGATTAGTGAGATCGGGCTTCTCTGCCTCGGCCATGATCAGCTCCATGCATGGTGGGAACGCGAACGCCGATAAAGGCGACGGCTTTCGAACAGGCAAAGGGGACTCCTGCCGTCAGCCACCGGCGAAGTCAAAGGGAAGAGGTGAAAAAATCAGGCGACAAGGTCGCAAGCAGCGCAATCCTGGTCGCCGATCCGCGCGGCCTGTCGCGCCGTGGGCAAGATAGCGCGCGGACTCAAATTCACTATTGCGTGGTCTCATGCTGCCGAGGGGCCGAGCGATAGAAATCCGCGTCATCGCACCAATGCCCACTGCCGGTGGTCGCATCGGCGACGAGGAGATCCTTGCATCAATTCATGCGAGCGCGGCCGGTAGAGAATGATTGCCTCCAACGAGCGCCGTGACGTTTCTCTCCATCCGGCGCGGAATGCCGCCGGTCCAATCGCGCGCGAGACATGCCGCATCTCTGGGGGTCCGACGCGGCCGGGGCGACAACGGAACCTGTCCGTTCGAACGATAGAGCAATCCGGCCTCTTGGAATCGTCTGCCACTATCCTCAAATATTTCTGGGCAGTCGTATCCACCTCCCGAGCTAAGGCCACCACACGACACTCCGATGCGCTTCCCGCCCGCCTTTCTCGATGAGGTTCGAGCCAGGACCAAAATCTCCGACGTCATTGGCCGCTCCGTCAAGCTGATCAGGGCGGGCAAGGAGTTCAAGGCATGCTGCCCCTTCCATAGTGAGCGGGATCCGAGTTTCACCGTCAGCGACGAAAAGGGCTTCTTCCATTGCTTTTCGTGCGGCGCGCATGGCGATGCCATTCAGTTCCTGATTGAAGCGAACGGCTTGGGATTTGTCGACGCCGTCAGGGAGCTGGCGGCCGCCGCCAAGCTCGAGCTTCCCGCCGCCGATCCCCGGGCCGCTGAACGTTCGGCCTATCGCCAAAGGCTGTTCGACGTCCTGGCCGAGGCGAGCCGCTGGTTCGTCGCGCAGCTGGCGGGGCCGCAAGGGCATGCTGCCCGCGCGTATCTCGACGCCCGCGGCATTACGCCGGACACGCGCGAGGCATTCACCCTCGGCTACGCGCCCGCAACGGGTCAGGCTCTTCTCGAGGCATTTCAGCATCGCAAGCCTGGCTTGCTTGTCGACGCCGGGCTCGTCATCGCGCTCGCCAATCGCGCGCCCTATGATCGTTTCCGCGACCGGCTGATCTTCCCGATCCGCGATATCCGCGGCCGCGTCATCGCCTTTGGCGGGCGCGTCCTCGACGACGAGCGCCCAAAATATATGAACTCGCCCGAAACGGCTCTGTTCGACAAGGGAAGCACGCTTTTCAACGTCGACCGGGCCGTCGTGGGAACCAGGCGATCGGGACGGCTGCTCGTCGTTGAGGGCTATATGGATGTCATCGCGCTCGCCCAGGCTGGCATCGAGGAGACCGTCGCGCCCTTGGGTACTGCGCTCAGCGAAGCGCATATCGAACGGCTCTGGACCATCGCGGACGTTCCTTTGCTCTGCTTCGACGGGGACGCTGCCGGCCAGGGGGCCGCCGTGCGCGCGGCGCTCCGCGCGCTGCCGGGGCTCGTACCCGGCCGTTCGCTCGCATTCGCACCGCTGCCAGAGGGTCAGGATCCCGACGAGATCGTCCGCAGCGGCGGGCGCGCCGCAGTCGAGCTCCTCATCAAAGCGCAGGCTCCGCTCGCCGATCTGCTCTGGCACCATGAGTTCAACAACGCCCAGACGGCGACGCCCGAGGGCCGCGCCGGGCTCCAGCAGCGCCTGTCCGACCATGTCGCGAGCATCCGCAACGCAACTGTCGCCGATCAATACCGCATCGAATTCACGGCGCGCTTCAATCGACAATTCCCACCGCTTGGTCCCCCTACGGAAAGCCAGGCAACTCATTCGGTCGGCGCCTCCCACTCCGGGGATATCCTCAATCGCTGCATCCTCGCGGGTCTCGTCCGCTATCCAGAACTCGTGCCCGACCACCTTGCCGCCATCAAGGCACTCCCGCTGGGCGATGATTCCCTTCGACGTATTCGGGATATCCTCACCGAAAAAGGCCAGGCCGGCCATGACCTTGCGGGCGGCATCACACGGGCGGGGCTCGGCGATGCCGTCGTCGCGTTGATGCACGCGGCGAGCCTGCCTTTCTCCTTCCTCCGCAAACCACCCTCGGAGCGAGGACGAGCCGACCTCGCAGCCGCGATTAACGCCCTCGAGCGAGAATTCTCGCGCTTCAGCTGAATCCCCGCCCGTCGATCCGGTTTGCCGGTGGTGGACGTTACCCCTCCCGGCAATCGCCTCGTGGGGGACGAACATTCGCCGAGCTATGAAGCGCCGGTCGCGGCAGCAGACGTCGCCCCCGGTGCCTCGCCGCGGACCATCCCAATGCCCGAGACAATCGCGGACCATAAGGCCAGGCTGCGATCGATCCTACTCAATGCGCGCTGGCATTCCTGGCCGAAATCCAAAGGTCCCCGATGCCGAGTATCGCGCTCGCCGTCGTCAGTCCGACCAGGTCCAGTCCCTGATCTCCGGCAGATCGTCGAAATGCTCGCGGATGTAGGCCTCATGCTCCGCGAGCAGAGCGTTGCAGCGTTCGATCAGGTCGCTGTTCGCGGTCAGCGCACCCGATACGTAGCGCAGCGCGTCAAGGCAGAGATGCAGGCGGCTCATCTCGTTGAGGACCACCATGTCGAACGGGGTGGTCGTCGTTCCTTCCTCCATGTAACCACGCACGTGGAACCGCTCATGCGCCGACCGGCCATGCAGCAAATCGTGGACGACGCCCGGATAGCCGTGAAAAGCGAACACCACCGGCACGTTGGCTGTGAAAATCTCCACGAAGTCGGCATCGCTCATGCCGTGCGGATGCCGATCAGCGGGGGCCAGCCGCATGAGATCGACGATGTTGACCACGCGAACCTTGAGGTCGGGGGCATGCCGTCTCAGCATCCAGGCAGCGGCGATCGTCTCTTGCGTAGGCACGTCGCCGGCGCAGGCGAGCACGATGTCCGGCGCCTCGGGCTGATTGCTGTACATGTCCCACACACCCGCACCGCTCGCGCAATGCGCCTCGGCCTCCGCCATCGTCAGCCATTGCAGTTGCGGCTGCTTGTCGATGACGATCAGGTTCAGATAATTGCGGCTCCGGAGACAGTGGTCGGCGACCGAGAGCAGGCAATTGGCGTCCGGCGGCAGGTAGACACGGGCGACAACCGGCTTGCGATGAATGATCGTATCGATGAAGCCCGGCCCCTGGTGGCTGAAGCCGTTATGGTCGTTGCGCCAGCAGGTCGACGTCAGCAGATAGTTGAGCGAGGGTATGTCGGCGCGCCAAGGCACCCGGCGGGCATGCTCGATCCATTTGGAATGCTGCATCGCCATCGAATCGATGATCATGGCGAAGGCTTCGTAGGTCGCGAACAGGCCGTGGCGGCCGGTGAGCGTGTAACCTTCGAGCCAGCCGTGGCAGCAATGCTCGCTCAGCACCTCCATCACTCGGCCGCCGTGCGAGATATGGTCGTCGCCCGGTTCGATCTCGCTCACGAGACAGCGATCCGAGGCGTCGAACACCGCACCCAGCCGGTTCGAATTTGTCTCGTCCGGACAGAAAAGGCGGAAATTGTCGGGATTGTCGCGATAGAGGTCGCGCAGATATTGGCCGAGAACGGCGGTGGAGCCGATCCGCTCCGCAGCGCGCCGCTCGAACCGGACCTGGTATACCGTATAAACAGGAAGCTTGAGCGGCTTCGTCAGCAAGCCGCCATTGGCCTGCGGGTTGGACCCCATTCGACGGTCGCCCTCCGGCGCCAGCGCGGCGATCTCGGGCTGGAGCCGTCCGTCAGCATCGAACAGCTCTTCCGGGTGATAGCTGCGCAGCCAGTCTTCCAGGATGCGCAGATGCTCGGGGTTGGTCCTGACCTCCGAGACCGGCACCTGGTGGGCGCGGAACGTACCCTCGATCTGCACGCCGTCGACGATCTTCGGGCCGGTCCAACCTTTCGGCGTGCGCAGCACGATCAGCGGCCAGACCGGGCGATCTCCGAGGCCGTTCGCACGCGCTTCCTTCTGGATATCCCTGATCCCGAGGACCGCGGCCTCCAGCACGGCCGCGAACTGCTGATGGACGACCATCGGGTCGTCGCCCTCGACGAAGACCGGCGCATAGCCCTGACCTTCGAAGAATTTGGCCAGGTCGGCATCGCTGTGTCGGGCCCAGACGGTCGGGCCCGAAATCTTGTAGCCGTTGAGATGGAGGATCGGCAGCACCGCGCCGTCACGCGTCGGGTTGAGAAAGTCGATGCTTTTCCAGCTTCCGGCGAGCGGCCCGGTCTCGGCCTCGCCATCGCCGACCACCGCCGTCACCAGCAGGTCGGGATTGTCCATCACCGCCCCGAAGGCATGAAGCAGCACATAGCCAAGTTCGCCGCCCTCGTGGATCGAGCCGGGGGTCGGCACGCTGACGTGGCTCGGGACGCCGCCCGGGGTCGAGAACTGGCGGAACAGGCGCAGCATGCCCGCCCCGTCGCGTGTAATCTCGGGATAGAAATCGCTATAGCTGCCCTCCAGCCAGACATTGGCGATCAGCGCCGGGCCACCGTGGCCGGGACCGGCCATGTAGATGGTGTCGAGATCATATTTGCGGATCAGCCGGTTCATGTGGACGTAGACCAGGTTGAGTCCTGGCGACGTACCCCAATGGCCGAGCAGCCGCGGTTTGATATGCTCGATCTTCAGGGCCTCCCGAAGCAGAGGATTGGCCGACAGATAGATCTGCCCCACATTGAGATAGTTGGCGGCCCGCCACCAAGCGTCCATCCGTTTCAACTCGTCGGCATCGAGCGGGGCGGCCGGATCGAACGAGCCATGGCGGACATCTGTGTCGTGGGTCATCGGGGCTCCCGTTAAAATCGTTTCAAAGCGGCGCGCGTGGGCGCTCGCGACCGCGACATCCTTATCGGATAGCCAACGCGTGCAACCGCGGAACGTCTCGGCGGTCAGCTACGATCCGAGACGGATAACGATGCCGATGCGGCGTGCCGTTCCGCCGCGAGCATGGCGCACACCTTTCTGGCGCGCTCATGAACTTCATAGAGAGACTGATCGACAAACCCTTTGTCGAGACCTTCAACGACACCGCCGAGGTGGAGATGCTCGCACGATTTCATGCCGAAGGCATGGAGGAGATACTTACCGATCAAGTTGCGCAGCGATTCGACTTGGCCCTGCTCGTCGAGCCAGACCTCGCGCGTTCCCGAGCTGGTAATGCTCAGCATGTGCCGTCCGCTAAGCACGCTTTCCCCGGCGCGATCCTGAATCTCATTCACAGTGATCCCCGCGCCCAGCACCCGGTCGATATAGCCCGTCAACATCGCCGGCGGCATCGCAAACCAGATCGGATAGACCAGTGTGTAGATGTCGGCTTCGGCGATCGCGGCGAGTTCGGCCTGCACATCCGGTGAAAGCGCGATCGCTTGCGCATGGGGTCGCTCATCCGCTTTCAGCGCCGGATCGAAGCCGATCGCGTAGAGATCGCGAACGATCGCCTCCTGTCCGCAGGAGCGGACGGTTTCGCAATAGGTCCGAACGACGCTGGCGTTGAAGCTGTTCGGATCGGGATGCGCAAGGACCACCACGTGACGCGGGTGGGCGGTGGATTGATCAGACATCGGTTTCTCCTTTCCCGGTTCGGCAACCCGACTTCTCGCCGGGTCAGCGGCCAGGATCATCACGTCGCAGTTTCGCCAAGAGCCGCGCGTTCGGCTGCGACGGCCGCGCAGATGCTGCGGGCGCGCTCGTCGACGACCCCGATATTCTGGTCGACATAGTCCTGCTCCAGGCCCTCGACCGTCTCGCCGAAATGAAGATCCTGGTAGTCCGTCATCGCGAAGGCATGCAGCAGATAGCGGCCAAGCACGTTGCGCAGGGATTCCATCTGGTCCTGCTGGTTGAGCCAGCGCTTGCTCGCCCCCGACGACGTGATGCTGACGAGCCGACGGCCTTTCATCAGGGTCAGAGCGGCGCGATGCTGGACGTCCTGCGGCGTCACCCCCGCTCCGAGCACCCGATCGATGTAACCCTTCATCATCGCGGGCGGCATGCCGAACCAGATCGGATAGACGAGAACGAAGACATCGCTGCCCCTGATCGCATCGTGCTCGGCCTCGACGTCATGGGAGAGGCTGAATCCCGGTCTGCCGGGACGCTCGTGATCCTTGAGGACGGGATCGAAGCCCATGGCGTAAAGATCGCGCACGATGGCTTCCTGCCCGCAGGCGCGCACGGCCTCGCAATAGGCATCAGCCACAAGGCCGTTGAAGCTGCCCGCAATCGGATGAGCGAGGATGACGACATGGCGCGGCTTATAGAAGGCGGGCTGCCTGGACATTAGAATCTCCTTTTCCCTCACCAAGCGCGGCTTCGTCCTGCTAGCGCCTCGCTCCTCATAACACGCTTGGGGATTCTACGGAGATGGCGACGCGCAGCACCGCGGCGATGCGTACCAGCGCCATGCACCAAAGTCTGATGGACTCGCCGCTCAACGTTCGAAGCTAGCACAGGCCCTGAAACTTCCGGCTTGTCCGACTCGAGGAAGAGCTCGAGGTCGCGTCAATCGATACGCGCCACCCTCCGCGCCAAACGGGACATCGGGCATCTGCGAAAGAGGGGGGTGGTGCAATCATTGATACACCCTGGAGTAAATCTCACTCGCTTCAGGAAGGAGCGAAGGCCGTAAGTATCGCGACCTCTCGCAGACACGACGAGTTCAAGCAAATGGGTCACGAAAAGCCCGAGACCGGCTTCGGTGCCGGCTATCAGACAATGTCCTTCTCCACGCCGGCGAGGCGCCTACGGGCCGATCCCAACGGGACAGTTCCAACCATCCGCGCCGCCGACCAGGAAGAAGCGATTTCCGATATGGCGGCTGTTCGCAGCCGGCTCGACGTCCTCGTGGACGATTTCATCGTGGAAGCTGCTGGCACAGGACCCGGACATCTTTCACCTGATCGAACGCGACGGGATACCGGCCGATCACGCAGCCTTGCTCGCCTATCTTCCCGTGACCCCGGAAGGCGCCCAGGCACTCGCCGAGGGCGCCTCCGGACAGCGGTCCAGATGTTACCGGTGATATGCACGCCGAACGAAGCCCCCGTCCCGAACGTGATTGGAGTCGGCCTGCCCCCTGACCCGTCCGCTGCGCCAGTCCGGTCGCAGAAAGGCCAGGATTAAAGCCAATGTCGGACCGTCCGACCGCGCACGGCCCCCACATTGCGAGCAAAAACCTACGATAGGCAGAGGAGCGGGGCGAATGAGCGAGGAAAGTGCCAACGCGTCCGGGTTGCGAGACAAAGGGAAGGGCGCCGGTAAAGACCTAGCGAAAAACGATCATTCCGATGGGCAGGTGCCTGATGACGAGCAGCATCTCTCGCCTGCACCGAACGACCCTGTCTCACATCCAGCTTATCTCGAAGGCGTGAGGATCGCGCACCTCTTCCTGTCGGCGCTGCGCCTGCGCGAGGACATCTTTGGCGAGGGCCTTTTCGCCGATCCAGCCTGGGACATTCTGCTCGACCTCCACGGTGCCGAGGCGCGCGAGGAGAATGTCAACGTCACCAGCTTTTCGCCCATGGCTCCGAGCACGTCGGCCCGCTGGGCCCAGATACTCTCGAAGAAGGGGCTCGTCGTTCGAACAAGAGACCCAAAGGACCGGCGCAGAATCCACCTCAGGCTCACTCCGCAAGGGCGTGCCCTCATGCGGACCTATTTCGACACGCTGATCCAGAGAGGAGCTGGCCTGACAAGGTAGAACCCGGCTTCGGCCCTTTTTGAGCGTCGAGCGGGACGCGGACGCGCTCGGCCACGACCGCCATCGGCAATTACCTCTGGCCCGCTCAATAGCGGACATTGGACACCGCTTCCACACCACGCTCTGTCCGGATCGATCAGGGTCCTGGAAATCGTCGCCAATAGCATCCGCATCATCGAATTCGAAAAAGGGCACCACCGTGCCCCATCTCCTCTGCCTGCGGAACGCGTGTCCTCCGGAAGGCGGATTTCGCCCAGTGCCGCATGAATTCGGCCGGAAGGAGGAAAGGCGGGCGGAGGAGTGCGAACGACCGGGAGTTCGCATGTGTCCCAATCTCTCCTCACCAATCGAAACCTCGAGCTCGAGGCTCTGGGGTCCGGTCTCGTGAAGCGTCTTGGCGGCGTCTGGTCCTCGGACAGAGGTATGTGCCTTTGCCCTGCGCATGACGACCGCAGTCCAAGCCTATCAGTCCGCATCGGCGACAGCGCGCTGCTCTTCAAATGCTTCGCGGGCTGCGACACGCGCGACGTCCTTCGCGCCATCCGTCGCCTGGATCGCAATGCCCTCCAATCACTTCCGTCCGAGGATCGCGCACCCACCAACCAAGATTCGTCATTTTGGCTGCGGCAGCGCGCGCTGGATCTCTGGGATGCTTCGATCCCGCTCGCCGGGACGCCGGCCGAGGAATATCTCCGGCGCCGATCGTTGCCGGCAGTCTCGCGTGCCTTGCGCTATAACCGCTATACGCCCCTTGGACGAGGCAAGATCGCTACCTTGCGTCCGGCCCTCATCTCCGCGCTGCACGAGAGAGGCAATTTCGTTGCGGTTCAGCGCACCTTTCTTGATCCCAGCGAACCTCGTCGCGCGCGGGATCTGGCTAATCCCCGCCGAATGCTCGGTCGTCCGCTGGGGGGCGCGGTCACGCTTGCCCCAGCCGGAGATACGCTCGGCCTGGCCGAGGGCATGGAGACGGCCTACTCGGCCATGATCCTTTTCGATCTGCCCGTTTGGGCGACGCTTGGAAACGAACGCCTTGCGGGCATCACGATCCCCGAGACCGTCACGCGCCTGCTGCTCCTTCCCGATAACGATCGAGGCGGAAGGATTGGTGCGACCAAGGCCGAGCAGGCCTACGGAATGCCTGGCCGGACGATCGAGACAATCTGGCCGCCGCCTCGTTTCAACGACTGGAATGACGTCCTGCGGAAATATGGGAAGGGCGGGCCGCAGGAGTTGCGCCGGGCCGCTTGAGCAGCTGGCATCCACAGGCAGGAAATACTCGGCCGACCCGGTCCAAGCAACGAGGTCAAATAGACGATTGATTCCCGAACGGTGCTCCGCCATATTCTAGTCATGCTGACTAGTAGGATGTGACTGTGGGAAAACGCGCTAATCCGGAGACGCCGGCGCCGCCAATTCGAACGCGGTGGCGGCTGCAGGATGCGAAAGCAAGGTTCAGCGAAGTCGTACGACTCGCACGCGAAAATGGCCCGCAGAGGGTAACCCTGCATGGGCGCGACGCGGTCGTGATCGTGTCGGCGGAGACCTGGGACAAGGAACGCGCGCAGCGTAGCGGCCGCCGTCTGGTCGACCTTCTGGCCGCTTCGCCGCTCGTTGATGTCGAATTCGACCGGCCGTCGGTGGACGGGCCGGTGAGGAACGTCCATCTGTGAGCGGCTTCCTGCTCGACACGAACATCCTCTCGGAATTGCGGAAACCTCGGCCGGAGGCCAACGTCGTCCGGTTCGTGGCTGCGCAGGGCGAAGATGATCTGTTCGTCTCGGACGTGACTTTTGCGGAGATCCGGTTCGGGATCGAGCAGCTGGCGGACGCGGATCGCCGGGCGCACATCGCAAGCTGGCTCGATCATGAGCTACGGCCGCTGTTTGCGGGCAGGACGCTTGCGATCGATGAGAACGTGCTGTTGCGTTGGCGGCTCCTTCTCGAGGCTGGGAGACGTCGCGGTCACGTTTTCGGACAGCTCGATCTTCTGATCGGGGCCTGCGCGGCCGAGAATGGTCTGATCGTGGTCAGCCGGGATGTAACGCATTTCAAGGCTGCCGGCGTGCCTGTTCTCGAGCCCTGGAAGGCCATTTTCATCCCTTCCAAGAGCGTCCCGATCAATGTCGACGATCTCGCGAATCCTAGCCTGTTGTCTAGCCTCCTGGCCCAGCGGGGGTGAAGCTTGACTATCGTTTCACTCCATCCCGCGAAAGCTCCACCAGAAGACCAGCACTGATGCGGACCGATCTGGATCATTTGCCGGCGGATCGACGACGCGAACTGGGGGATTTCGTGCTACGCACGATATTGACCGCGTTCGAGGATGCCCATGCCAGTTCGGTGACCGGCTGGAAGAAAAAAGGCCGCATCCACAAGATCGTGCTTTATGGCAGCTTCGCGCGCGGCGGCTGGGTGTACGAGCCCCACACCAAAAAGGCCTATTCGTCGGACTACGACCTTCTGGTCATGGTCAATCGCAAGCAGGTCGTGGACAATATCGCCTTCTGGTCCGCGTTGGAGGACCGATTCCTCAAGGCGCGCGCTGCCGGCCGCATAAAGAGCTTGCCTTCGATGATCGTCCACACCCGTCAGGAAGTTCACAGCGCCCTGTCCAGAGGCCGTTATTTCTTCATGGATATCGTGAAAGACGGTATCCTGCTGTACGATGCCGACGATGTAGAATTTCCAAAACCGAAACCTAAGACGCCCAGCGATAAAGTGGCATTGGCAGAGGAATATTTTGGAGAATGGTATCCGAGCGCCGGAGAGTTTTATGATGATTTTTCGCGCAATTTGGAATTGTCTCGAACTCACAAAGCCGCCTTCGAACTACACCAATGCGTCGAGCATCTCTACAATGCCGTGCTTCTGACCTTAACATTCTATGCGCCGCGCAATCACAATATAAAAGCATTGCGGGGAATGGCGGACAAGCTCGATCGTCGCCTCGCCTATGTTTGGCCAAGCGACTTTCATTGGCAGCGGGCTGCGTTCAACATCCTGCGCGATGCCTATGTCAAGGCACGCTACGCCAGACCGGGCTACAAGATCACGGTGGAACAGTTGCGCTGGCTGGGCGAGATCACGCAGAATCTCTCGGAAGCGGTGCGCATCGTGTGCCAGGAACATATCGCTGCGCTGAAGGCGGAGGCAATGCATTCGGTCGACGCGATACCTGTCTCGGTGCGCAATATCGATAGAGCGGTCGAGGAGGAGAGCGAATGAGGCATGGCATTGAGCATGTCGCAGTCACGGAGCGGCCCGAACTCGAACGCATAATCGGCATGATCCTTGAGGAGTTCGAGGATGTGCTGTCGCTCGCGCAGCAAGAATGGCGATCGAAGGGTCGGATCACAAAGATCGTTCTCTATGGCAGCCGTGCGCGCGGGGACTGGGTGGACCTGCATCACACCCATGTCGGGAAGCATTCCGACTGGGACCTGATCGTTATGGTCAATGATGAACGATTGACCGACCGCATCAAATATTGGCGCAACGTGACCGAGCGGCTCTATCGGGAATATCGCTTCACGCACAGACTGCGATCACCGGCCCATTATTTCGTATACACGATAGAGCAAATCAATGCATCGCTCGAGAGCGGGCGTTATTTTTTCATCGATTTCCTGCGTGACGGCATCGTCGTGTACGAGACCGATGACGCCGCACTCGTTGAGCCGAAACCCATGTCTCCCAAGCGCGTGCTGAAATTAACCCAGGAGTATTTCGAGGACTGGTTCAAAAGCTCGATCGAATTTTACGACGATTACATCGGGAACGTGGAAAAGGATCGGATCAAGAAGGCGGCATATGAGCTCCATCAATGCGTAGAACGGCTCTATCATTCAGTCCTGCTGGTCTACACGCTGTATACGCCCCACAGCCACAATATCGTCGAGTTGCGCAATGCCGCCGAATTGCACGATCCCGCGCTCGCTTCGGCATGGCCACGCGAAGAGGATGCGGATGTCGCCGCGTTCGAGAAGCTCCAGCAGGCTTATGTGAAGGCGCGTTACCCGAGGGACTATCACATTTCGGAGGAGCAGCTTGCCTGGCTCGGCGAGCATGCCGAGCATTTGATCAAACTCGTCGAGGCGAGCTGCAAGGCCCGGATCGCGCGGCTCGAGGACGACGCGCGCAAATAAATCGACGCCTTCGGCATAAAGCCGAGCCCCCAGACGTCGCTGCTTCCGCCCTAACTTTGTTTGCGGAGGTGCGAGATGGATGACCGGGTAGCGGCTGCGCTGGGTCTGATGGAGCGAGCGCTGCATCTGCTGGACGATGCGCAGAACTATGACGCCGCGGCCGAGTTGCAGCGTTTAATCGACGCGTTACGCGGTTCTGGGGACGTGGATGCAGGAGTCAATGAGCTATGACGGCGCGTTCCGACGCGACAGGGCAGCTCTCTTGCAATTCGCGGGAACCCTCAGCATGATTAGCTGGCAGCTCGGCACGTCGCTGGCAACCGATGCTGTGGAACTATCCAGCGAGGCACACACGCCGGTCTCTGACTGACAGGCGGCCGTTCCGGACCAGGGCGTCATTGCCCAACGGCGGCATTCCTCTGCGAGCTCGATGAGCCGGCGCCCGCCGGCCGATGGGTTTTGCCGCGCACGGTCCGGAATCGATGCATGAATTGCTTGGCAAATCTTTGCCACTCCGCTGCGTTGGGCGATGTTCGTCGTGAACGGCCCGCAAGATGGCGCCGCGCCTCGGCTGGTTTCAGAGGCACATGGCGACGCCATCGAGGCGCTGTTCCGCGTCGAAGGGCCTCGGCTGCAACGCTATATCCGCCGACGGTTACACTCGGGCGAAGATGTCTGCGATCTCGTTCAGGAGGCATTTGTGCGACTTGCCCAGGTCGCGCGTGAAGCCATGCCGGCGCGGCCCGCCGCCTATCTTCAGCGCATTGCAAGAAACCTCCTGATCGACCGCTCACGACGAGAAATCCACTCAGCCGTTCTTCGCGTCGTCCAGGACATTGCCGTGCCGGCAACGCAGGAAGACGGCTTGCGCCTGAACGATGTGATGCAGACTTATGAGGCCACATTGGCGGTCATGCCTGAGCGCACACGCACCGTGTTTCTGCTCTATCGGGTCGAAGAGCTGTGCTACCGGGAGATCGCGGCGCGGCTGGGTATCAGCATCCCGGCCGTACAGAAGCACATGGCGAAGGCATTGGAAAGAATAGCGCTTGCGTTGCTCGATGAGGCTTGAGAGTGCGATCTCCTGAACGATCCGCGTTGCGTGACGCTGCAACCTGGCTCGCGCGGATGAAAGGGCCGGACGCCTTGGCCTGGCAATCCGAATTCGAGCTATGGCTCGGCGCCGATGACCTGCACCGCATGGCGTACAGCCATATTGCCGAGACCTACAGTCTCGGCAAGAACCTCAACCCGACGAAAATCGAGTTTCTTGTCCAGGCGGAGGAGGAAACAAAGGCGCGCCGGCTGCGTCGCCTCGCGGCGATGGTCGGGCTGGCGATGGTCGTGATGACCCCACTCATCTATCTGATGCGTCCAACGACCATCGCCGAGCGTGGAACGGCTGCACCGCCGTCCCAGTTCTCGACGCGGATCGGCGAGATCCGTTCGGTCGACCTCGCGGACGGATCGATCGTCACCCTCGACACCAACACGTATCTGGACGTCGTATTCGGCCGGGATCGGCGCGAGCTGTGGCTCAAGAAGGGACGCGCAAGGTTCAACGTGGCACATGATGGACGGACATTTGTCGTCCACGCTGGCGCTGGCACCGTCGTCGCCCACGGCACTGTGTTCGATGTTCGGGTGGACGGCGCCAGGGCGATGGTTCGGCTCATTCAGGGGGCGATCGATGTCCACGTTCCGGGCAAGGTACAGTCGGAAGGCGTGATCCACAGGGCTTTGCCTGGACAGGCAGTCGCCTTCGATGACTCGCATGGTGTCGTTGCTGTTGCACCGTCCCAAGAGACGGAAATCGTTCAGACAACATGGCCAGACGCGCTACTCGATTTCGACGGCGCGACGCTGGGAGAAATGGCGGCGGAGGCCAATCGGTATTCCGACGAAAGGTTGATCATTGCCGATCCAGCGCTGGCGACAAGACGGGTCTCCGGCACATTCCGGGTCGGCGATCCGGAGAGGCTGGCCGATCGCCTCGCGATCCTTCTTGATGCTCGGGTCGGCCGAACTCCCGATGGCGATATCACGCTGAATGGACAATCCCGCTAAATTTAGGAGAGCAAGCGGTTAAAAAACCCAACCCTCTGCGTCGCATGCCCCTGAAAGGCCGGAAATTCATCCGGCCCAGCGTCATTCGGGGGACACATGGGGTTCAGGAAAGCGATTGTGAATGCGTTGCTTGGTTCGACGCTTCTGGCCAGCACGGCGGTTGCCGCTGCCGCCGAAGGGGAGCCGACGAGGCAGTCATACGATGTTCCCAGCCAGGATCTGGGCGCAGCTCTTCGCGCAGTGGGCAGGGCCGCCAATCGTGAAATCATTTTCGAAACGGATGTCGTTCAAGGGAAGCGGGCGCCTGCCCTTGACGGTTCATACACGACGAGAGAGGCGGTCGAACAGCTCCTCCGCGGTACCGATCTCGTAGCGGTCGAGCGAGGCGGGGCGATCCTTATCCGGAGCCGATTTCGGGAAGCTTCGGCGGAACTGAGTTCCAGTGGCGGCAGCTCCGACATTGTTGTCACGGGATCGCGGATCAGAGGCGCAGAATCCCCGTCAGCAGTCTACGAATATTCGGCAGCGGAAGTCAAACAGCAGGGCGTTACAGATCTGCGTGAACTGGCTTCGATCATACCACAGAATTTTACAGGTGGTCAAAATCCTGGTGTCGGGCAAGGCCCCGGTCTTTTCGGTAGCCAAAATGGGGATTCGTCGACGGCCCTCAATCTCAGAGGGCTCGGCCCCGACGCGACGTTGACACTCCTCAACGGTCGCCGAATGGTCTACGGCTCCATTACACAGGGAGTGGATTTCTCCAGCATTCCGCTCGCCGCAGTTGAACGAGTAGAAGTCCTGCCAGATGGCGCATCAGCGCTGTACGGTTCCGACGCTGTCGGCGGCGTTGTGAACATCCTTCTCAAGCGAAACTATCGAGGGTTGGCTTTTGATACGGCTATCGGGGCGTCAACCGATGGGGGGAATTTTACGCAAAATTATAGCGCCGTTGGCGGGACCCAATGGTCGGGCGGCGGCCTCGTCCTGACTGGGAATTTTGCTCGCAATTCGGCCATCACCGCCGGCCGGCGATCTTACACTGCCGCGATGAATCCGAACGCGACATTGTTTCCCATGATTCGCACAGTCAGTGTCGTCGCAAGCGGCCACCAACAAATCGGCGACGTCTTGAGTTTGAATGCGGATGGCTATTACACCAGCCGTGATACGGCGACGGACGCACCAAATCAAACCACCGGCCCTCTGACTGATTTCGGCGTAATCCTTCGATCGAAGAGTTGGACCTATGGCATCATGCCGGCCGCAACAATCGATTTATCCCCTTGGAAGATATCCTTGAATGGTGTCTTCGGTCGTAGCTTTTCGCCCATAGTTACTCGGGTATTTCTCCAAGGTTCGCAGCTACTGCGCAACGAAGTGATCTATGACAACGAAAATCGGGTCGTAGAAGCGGGTGCAGAGGGCCCGCTGTTCGATCTTCCCGGCGGACGAGTAAGGCTTGCTTTTGGCGGTGGATGGCGTCGCAATGAGTTGACAACGACCCGAGCGACGGTCGTCCGTCGCGGAGACCAATCAGCATATTATGGGTATGCCGAGCTTAATTTGCCCCTGGTGGGGGAGCAGAATGCCATGCCGGGCGTGGAGAAGCTTCGTGTAAGCGCTGCCTATAGATACGAGCGTTACGATGGTCTATCAAACGTGGGAACCCCGCGACTTGGCCTGATTTGGGCCCCCGTCCGCGGAGCTGAAATCAAATTGTCGTGGGGCCGTTCTTTCAAGGCTCCCACTCTCGCGCAGCAGCTTTCTATTCCTGCCGCCACGCTGCTGTCCGCAGCATCTGGCGGAAGTACGGTCCCGAGCGGACGAACCCTGCTCTCTCTCTCAGGCGGAAGCACGACGCTGAGGCCCGAACGCGCAACGAGCTTCTCAGCAACAATCGACATCCGCCCACCGACGTTACCCGGTCTCGCGGTTAGCGTGAGCTATTTCGACGTTCGTTACCGTGATCGCATCGTTGCGCCGGTCGGCTCGATCGAGACGGCGCTACTGAGTCAAGCCTTTGCTGAATTGGTCGAGTTCAGGCCGTCCCTGTCTGCGATTCAGGAGGCGGTGAGCGTTTCGCCAACGGGTTTGAACAATCAGACAGGTAGACCGTTCGACCCGGCCTCGGTATTTGCTATAATCGATGGCCGATTTCGTAACATTGCCAGCACATCTTACAGTGGCGTCGACGGATCAATATCCTATCGCTTGGAATTTGGATCGCGGAATTCCCTCTCATTCCGGGCCGATGCGTCATACCTAACCTCAAGCCGTCAGCTCGTTCCCTTGGAACCGAGCGTCCAACTTGCCGGCACGATATTTAATCCGCCGCGGTTCAGGGCTCGCGGCGGCCTCTCCTGGACAAATAGTGGGGGCGTGGGAGCGAATCTCTTCGCGAACTATCTAGGCAGCGTCCGCGATAACCGCACAGCATCAACTTATTCGACAGCCTCCATGACGACGTGGGATATAACCGCTCGATACAAGTTAAACGGAGAATCCAGCCGGTCCAACTGGGAAGTGCAGATGTCGGTACTAAATTTGTTCGATAGGAAACCGAGCTTTATCCGAACGACAAGCGCGCTTTTCGAGCCATATGATTCGACGAATTACTCGGCGATCGGCCGATTTGTTAAGTTCTCACTTTCTGCACAGTTCTAGTGATGTTCTCACTGGCGCTCATGCTTGCAGCGATGTCTGCGGTGTCGGCCCCATGTGCGTCGTCTTCCGAGTCCGGATCGTCGCGCAACGTCCAAGCGCGAGATTTGGTCTCATTGCGGGATATTGGAGGGATGGCTGATACCGAGCCTCCCTTCAGCATATCGCCGGACGGTCGCAAGGTCGCCTTGACCGTGCGCCAAGGAGATGCCGACAGGAACGTGTATTGCACCACGCTTTATATTATCGATATCCGCAGTCGAAAGATCGATCTTGAACTCCCTATCGATGGCGAGCCGATCTTGGGAACTTTCGACAGACCGCCAGTTGCAGATTTTGGCACCGGGGCCATCGAAACAATCATCCCGAGATGGTCCCCGGATGGTGAGAGGCTCGCCTTATTGCTGCGTCGGGAGGGCCGGACCCAGGTGTGGATGCTGCCAAGCGCCGGCGGTACTCTCGCTCTGCTCTCGCGCTCCACTGAAGATGTTCGTGGATTTCGTTGGAGCGAGACTGGCGCGCAAATAATATTCACTGTGAGGACACCCCCGCATCAGACGCAAGAGGGGCTTCAGGGCTATCGATACGATGATCGATGGTTACCAAATTGGGGACCGGCCCCCCGGCCTCCGGCAACCCCGTTTCAAACGTTCGCGATCGGCGTGGAGGGGCGCCATGACGTGCTGCCGATAGAAGCGGAACGCATAGCTGCAGAACCGCGTCGTCAACGTGCATCTACCGGCGCCGAGGCATGGATCGGGTCAAAGGATCCAAGGTTTGTGAATTCTGCCACCACGATCGTCATCCGCCGGAACGACGGAACCGAGATGACGTGCGCCGATGCCATATGTTCGGACGTGGAGCAGATCTGGTTCGGCGATAATGGCAGCACCCTATTTTTCCTTTCGCGCGCTGGGTGGGCACGCAGCCTGACGAAGATTTACTCCTGGCCGGTAACGCGCGCTCAACCACGCCTCCTATATCAAACTCGCGACCTCATCAGCGGATGTGCAAGTTCCCGAACGGATATCATCTGCGCCGCTGAGTCTGCAGCGGTGCCGCGACGGCTGATCACTATCGGCAAAGCCACGGGCGATCGCACGCTCCTGTTCGACCCCAATCCGCAATGGCATTCCCTGAAGGTCGGATCCGTAAGACATCTCGAGGATCGCAATCAATATGGTTTGCCGTACTTTGCTGAGCTTGTCCTTCCGCCCGGAACCGGCGAACGCCCGAAATTGCCGCTTGTGATCGTCGGCTATTATGCGCGGGGATTTTTGCGAGGTGGTGTCGGCGACAGCTACCCGATCTTCCCTTTGGCGTCCGCGGGCTATGCCGTTCTAGTATATAATCGGCCCGTCTACTACGGTCTCGCGCAGCCAGTGAAGACGACGGAGGAAAGCACCCGGATCGGTGTCACGAATTGGATGGACAAGCGCAGCGTTTCATCGGCGATACTAACTACCGTAGATCGTCTTGTTCGCGAGGAAATCGTTGACCCTAAACGGATAGGCATCACTGGATTCAGCGATGGTGCTGACAAAGCACGCTATATGCTAGTCACCTGAATCCGAAGTTCGCTTCATTGTTTTCTGGCAGAAGCGTTTGACGGCGGCGAGGATCTCGTCGGC
>NZ_JAKKIE010000119.1 GCF_021742065.1 Rhizorhapis sp. SPR117 | reverse complement strand
GAGGTGGTTCAAACATGGGTCAGTTCTCGACGGAAATTTATATCCCTCCCGGGTCAACTCTCAGCGGTAATCAACACGCTCCGTGGTGGCATCGGCGGGAAGCTGGAAAAGTGTCATGAAATAGCCCTGATCCTCCTGGGGGAGGAAGGCGGTGGGCAGATTGACGAAACTGACCGCCAGCAGACCGACGATCAGCGCGAACCCGGCCATCGCCCGGCGGGTATGCCGCAGCAAGGTGTCCAGCCAGGCGCGATAGCACTCGGTCATCCGTGCAAAACTACGGTCGAACCAGCTGAAGAAGCGGCTCTTGTTGTGATGGCCCTGCACGGGCTTCAAAATCGTCGCGCACAGTGCGGGCGTGAGCGACAGTGCGAGAAAGGCCGAGAACAGGATCGACACCGCCATCGACAGCGTGAACTGCCGATAGATCGCGCCCACCGAGCCGCTCGCGAAGGCCATCGGAATGAACACCGCCGACAACACCATCGTGATCCCGATCACCGCGCCGGTGATTTCGTGCATTGCCTTGATCGTCGCCTCTTTCGGCGACAGGCCTTCCTCGGCCATCAGCCGCTCGACATTCTCGACCACGACAATCGCGTCGTCGACGATGATGCCAATCGCCAAGACCATGCCGAACATCGTCAGCACGTTGATCGAGAACCCGGCCAGCAGCATCACCGTAAAGGTGCCGAGCAAGGCGATCGGGGCGACAATTGCCGGGATGAGGGTGTAGCGGATATTCTGAAGGAACAGGAACATCACGAGAAACACAAGGACCATCGCCTCGATCAGCGTCACGACCACCTTCTCGATGGAAATCCTGACGAACGGTGCTGTGTCGAATGTGACAATCGGCTCGATCCCGGTCGGCATGGCCTGTTTGAGCTCTTCGAGCCGCGTGAGCACCGTCTTCTGCGTCTGCACCGCGTTCGCGCCGGGAGACAGCATGAGCGCAACACCGGCGCTGGGCTTGGCGTTGGTCCGAACCGAGAAGCTGCTGGTCTGAGCGCCAAGCTCGACGCGCGCCACATCGCCGAGTTTCACGCTTGAGCCATCGGGATTGGCCCGCAACACGATGGCGGCGAATTGCTCCGGGGTGCTGAGCTGGCCCGTTGCCGTCAGCGGTACTGTGACCCGCTGTCCCGGAACCGCTGGCGAATCTCCGAGTTTGCCCGGCGCGATCTGGATGTTCTGGGCACCGATGGCGGCGGTGACGTCGCCAATCGAGAGGTTGTAGGCGAGCAGCTTGGTGGGATCGAACCAGATGCGCATCGCCTGCTCGGAGCCGAACAGCTGGGTCCGCCCCACGCCCATTATGCGCTTGAGTTCGGGGACGACGTTGCGCGCAGCATAGTCCCCCAGCTGGATCGGATCGTGGCTTCCATCGGGCGAGATGAGGTCGATGATCATCAGGAAGTTCGACGAGGCCGCATCCACCGTCACCCCGGTTTGCCGCACCATCTGCGGGAGCCGCGGCTCCACCGCCTTCAGGCGGTTCTGAACGTCGACCTGCGCCAGTTCGGGATCGGTGCCCGGCTTGAATGTCGCAGTGACCGAGGCCTCGCCCGAGGTGTCGACCGAGGATTCGAAGTAGAGCAGGTTCTTGACGCTCGACAGCTCGCGCTCGATCAGGCTGACCACATTGTCGTTCATCGCCTGCGGCGTGGCGCCGGGATAGCTCGCGTAGATGCTGACCGAGGGCGGCGCCACGGTCGGATAGCGCGCAATCGGCAGCTGCGGGATGGCGATCAGCCCGACAAGGACGATCACGATGGCGACGACCCAGGCAAAGATGGGGCGGTTGATGAAGAAGTGAGGCATGGATCGGGGCTCCCAGCGCCTAGCGTGACGCGGCGGCAGGCCGCCAGGCGACCGGCTTCACGGGCACATTGGGCTGAACCTTGTCCTGCCCCTCGACGACGACGGTCTCCCCGGCCTGAAGGCCGCTCGAGACGAGGTAGCGACCGTCGATCACATCGCCCACGACTACATCGCGAGCCGCGACCCGTCCCTGAGCATCGACGACGAAGACCTGCGCCTTTCCGGCAGGATCGCGGCGGACCGCCTGCTGGGGAACGGTGATCGCCTGCTGCTCGAAGGTGCGCGGCAATCGCGCGCGGACGAACATGCCCGGCAGCAGACGTCGGTCGGGGTTCGGCACCAACACGCGAACGACGGCATTGCCCGTGCTGGGGGCCACGGTAATGCCGGAAAACAGCATTCGCCCTTTCACAGCATAGGGTACGCCATCCGTCGACAGGATCTCGACCAGAGCATTCTGGTCGGCCGTGCCCGCCTCGATTGCGGCGCGCATCGTCTCGATGCGGGCGACCGGCTGACGCACGTCGACATAGACCTGATCGATCTGTTGCACCGTCGCCAGCGGACTCGCGTCATTTGCCGAAACCAATGCGCCTTCGGTGACGAGGGCCTCGCCAATCTGACCGGCGATTGGCGAGGTGATGCGCGCAAAGCCCACGTCGAGACGGCGGCGAGCAAGGGCCGCGCGTGCCGCCGCAACGTCCGCAGCGGCCTGATCGCGCGCAACACGCGCATCGTCATAGCTCTGGCGGCTGATCGCATCGACTTCGACCAGCGGGCGCAGGCGTTCCTCCTGCAGCCGTGCGCGGGCGAAGGTCGCCTCCGCATGTTGCAGGGCTGCCGCCGAGCTGTTGGCGTCGGCCTGGAACGGCGCTGCGTTGATCTGGAACAGCGGCTGCCCCTCCCGCACTTCGCTGCCCTGTTCGAACAATTGGCGCTGAACAATGCCGCCAACCTGCGGACGGATTTCTGCGACGCGATAGGCCACGACGCGGCCGGGCAGTTCGTCGAACAAGGCGAGTGCCTCAGGCTTGACCTTCAGGATGGTCACTTCGATTTCGGGAGGCGGTGCCTGCTCCTGCGACGAGCAAGCGGCCAATATCAAGGCAAGCGTGCTGACAGCGGCGACGGATGCGCGCCTGCAGACCTTTGCAATCATAAGTTCTTCAACTCCGCCCGGAGGGCTGCCCATGAGCGACCGGTATCAGGTCAGATTTCACGGGACCTATAGCAGCGGAGCGTCGACCTTGTGTGCAGGCAATGTTGCGATTTGGTGGAGGCCAGTGGCCCTGCCCCGATAATTGCTTCTATAGTGCGGTCGTTCTGGAGGAGGATCAGGAACTTGGAAACGGACAATGCCCTTGTACTTGTTGTGGAAGACGAGGCCGAGATCGCGGAAATCGTGACCGCCTATCTCGAACGCGAGGGTTTTCGGTCCATCTCCGCCGCGGACGGAAAAACCGGGCTTGACCTGCACAAGACTCTGAAGCCCGACATGGTGCTGCACGATGTCGGGCTGCCCGGCAGCGACGGTTGGGATGTGCTGAGCGAAATCCGCCGACACGGGAACACACCCGTGATCATGATCACCGCGCTCGACAAGGATATCGACAAGCTCCAGGCCTTGCGCATTGGGGCCGACGACTATGTGGTCAAGCCGTTCAATCCGGTCGAGGTGGTGGCGCGGGTTCGGGCCGTGCTGCGCCGCGCGGCGGGCAATTCCGCCAGCAGGATCGTGCGCGTGGGCGCGCTTCGGATCGACCCGGACAGCCACCTTGCGAGCGTCGTCGATGCGGAGAGCGGCGTGCTGCTTCATCTCAACCTTACGCTAACCGAGTATCGGCTGCTGGTTCACATGGCCGCTGCCCCGATGCGGGTGTTCGGCCGCGGAGAGCTGGTCGACGCCTGCCTGTCGGGTGGAGACGCGCTCGATCGCACGGTGGACAGCCATATCAGCAAGCTGCGCAGAAAGCTCGCCGACGCTGGGATCGACGATATGCCATCGGGCGTGCGCGGCGTCGGCTATCGGCTGCTGGCCGTCAAATGAAGCCGCTCAAGGGCCTTGGGCGGCATGTCGCGCTGTCGATGGGCCTCGGCGCATTCATAGGCGTGCTGGCGTCCTATCTCGGCATCTACCTCCTCTATCTGGCCGCGTACAACTTCTACCCTTCGCTGATACCGAAGGAGTACGACGGAACACTTCTTCCGACGACGCCGGAATTGCTGGTGCTGGCGGTGGTTGCCGCGCTGGTGCTGCTGGTCACGATTACGATGGCGCTTCGTCTCGCCGGGCGCATTGTCGCGCCGCTGGCATCGGTGGCGCAGGCTGCCCGGCGCATATCCGGGGGCGATCTCAGCGCACGGGCCGAGGCCGATGATGACCTGCCGGGAGAAGCCGCCCTGCTGGTGTCGGACTTCAACAGCATGGCCGATCGCCTCGAGGAAAGCGCCAGAGACATCATCGCCTGGAATGCCCAGATCGCTCACGAACTGCGCACGCCGCTCACCATTTTGCGCGGGCGGTTGCTGGGCATGATCGATGGTGTGTTCGTCCCAGACGAGGCGCAACTTCGTAAGCTTCTGGGGCAGGTCGAGGGACTGTCGCGCCTCGTGGAAGACCTGCGGGTCGTCAGTCTGCTGGACAGCGGGGAAATGCGGCTGGAGCGCATTGAGGTCGACGTCGCGCGAGAAATCGCCGATTTTGCCGAGCTTGTCGAACCGGGCCTCGTCGATGCGGGTTTCAGCCTGACCGCAGCGCTGGCTCCGGGCGCGGCCTTTCTCGATATAGCGCGGATCCGCCAGGCCTTGCTGGCACTGGTCGATAACGCCCAACGCCATGCCGATCCCTGTGACCTGCACATCGAAGTGATCATCCAGCCAGGCGAGGTCGAAATCCGGGTCGTCGATCAGGGGCCGGGTCTGGCCGGTGAATTCGAGAAGGACGCGTTCAAACTGTTCGCGCAAGGAAAGCAAAGCTATGGCAGCAACCGGGTAGGCTCCGGCCTCGGCCTTTCCGTGGTGCAGGCAATCGCCAAGGCACACGGTGGCTCGGCTTCCTACGGCGTGGACGGCCGCGCATGCTACTTCGCCATAACGGTTCCACGGCGGTCTCAATTGTCAACTAGTCACCTGAATCCGAAGTTCGCTTCATTGTTTTCTGGCAGAAGCGTTTGACGGCGGCGAGGATCTCGTCG
>NZ_JAKKIE010000118.1 GCF_021742065.1 Rhizorhapis sp. SPR117 | reverse complement strand
ATATTCTTTGCAGTCGCAGTTTATGTCGAGCGTGGCGGCGGGAGGCGCAGGTTTCCTTCGGTTTTCCATGATTTCACTCCAGATAATTGCCTGACAAGGTTGAATGCTGGGGCCGTTAGGATTGTCGGCACCGCTGGAATGGTGCAGGTTGTAGAAAATCCCCGAGGCAGTCGTTCGTCGCTTTCAATCGAGGTCCCGATGCAAGGCTGTCCGCCATGGAGATCTGCCATGCCGAACAAACTGCCCAAGCGCCCCATTATCGTTTTTCTCGCAGGGATTTTTCTGGGCTTGCCCGGCGTCGCAGGCGCAGTGACATTGACGTCATTAAAAGGCATGGATCTCGAAGGAAGCTATGGCTCGTATGCGCCGCGTGGCGATTGCTCTCGAGGGGCGAGCCTTGAGATCAACGAAACCGGCTTTACTTTCAAAGCGTCTGGTCAGACTGTAAAAAGCACCCGGTTTGAGTACGCGGCTTCGTTTCTTGGCCCGACCTATGAAGGCGTTAGCGCGGTCTTTTTTCCTTTTCCTGTCAATGCCAACGATTTCGGACGCGTGATCTTGACGGTCAATGACGACGAAAAGCGAGGCGTAGTCCGCCTTGAAGCAGACGTCGCGCCTGGACAGCGCCTGGATCCGTTCAAGTCAGCGCTCGTGTCGCAATCCCCACTGCTCTTGTGCAAGGGGTCTGGGCCGGCATCTGCTGCTTCAAAAGCACCTCTGCAAGCAAGGCCAGTCTTGGGAAAACCGACGCCGCTAGCCTGGACCAATCTTGCGAGTTCCATAGGAAAATTCCAAAGTGATTCCGATCCCAACGGAATAGATCTTTTGACAAGTGGTCCGATAGCTGACGCGATACGTTCGCGTTTGGGCCGCAAAATAGACCTGCTGGCCAGCAATCTTTCGGCGATATCCGGTCTCCAACGACAAGGATCTCTCTATTGGGTTACGGGAAATGCGCCGCATCAAGGCGGTGTAGAGCAAGCCTATGTTTTGCTTGATGCAAATCGCCGTGCTGTTCAAATTGGCCTTTGGGAAAAGGGAAAGTTGACGGTCTATGCGCCTCAAGGAGGCCGCTTGCCCGTGCCCCAGGACATTGCTCGCCTGCTTATGGACAGCCCACCTGAGGACGCAGTGCCGCTGCCTGGGACTGCTTGGGAGGTCGTGCCGGTCCAAGGTCGCGCCCCAATGGCCTATGTCGATGTAGCTGCTTCGCCAAACATCAAGTCGTTTAGCCTGTTTTGTGAAGGCAACCGCCCCATGATGGCCATGCTCCTTAACAAGCCCGCGACGGTGCCGCGCGTTACGGTTACATGGAATTTTGCTGGTCGATTAATTGACATTCCGACCGGCCGCGCGAACGCTCAGAGCACGTTTTGGCAGGCCAACCTCACTGGTTCCCAACTCATTCCGATGCTTCTCCGTCAAAACGGTTCGGTTATGCTACGCATCAACGGCCGCCTCGAAGGCGAAGCTTTGTTGGCGGGAGCGCCACTGGCGCTTCGAACTGCGATGCGGACCTGTGTCAAATTTTGACATGACCTCCTGCACGTATTTCCTGAAGCATTGATAGTAGATCGTCGCTTTGCGGCTTGAAGCGCCCGGGCCTGATGGCGGGTGCGCCGTGAGCCGCGAGGATTTGCAGCTTCTCCTCGGGATCGGCGCGCAAATAGGTCTCGGTGCTCTGGATGCTGGCGTGGCCGAGCCACAATGCAACCTTGCGAATGTCCCCGGTCGCCGCGAGCGTGTGCATCGCACAGGAATGCCGCAGCACGTGCGGCGTAACCCGCTTGCCAAGGATCGACGGCTGCTTCGTTGCCGCGGTCTTGACGTGCTCGGCCAAACGGAACGCAAATCCGTCGCGGGTCATGGGCTGCCCGTTGGCATTGAGGAATATCTCGGCAGCTTGCGCGTCGGGCCGTATCGCAAGCCACGCGCGCAATACGAACTGGGTCTCTTTCCAGAGCGGCAGGACCCGTTCACGCCGACCCTTGCCCATGATGTGCACGGTGGACAGGGAGCGGTCCGGGAAATCGCGCAGCTGCAGCGTTACGAGTTCCGACACTCTCAGCCCGCCGGCATAGGCCAGATGCAGCATCGCGCGATCGCGGGTGCCAAGGCGTGTCCGGGGATCCGGGGCATCGAGCAAAGCCTTGATCTCGGCCCGGTCGAGGTAGTCGATCAGCGCCTTGTCGGTCTTCTTGGTCGGGATCGATCTGACGCGGAGGGCCAGATCCAGGCAGGCCGGAATCCGATACTCGATGTACCGGAAGAAGGACCGGATCGCGGCGAGCCTGCCATTGCGGGTCCGCACACAGCTGCCGCGCCCGGTCTCGACATGGTCCAGGAAAGCCATGATCATGTCGGGGCCGAGATCCTCGATCTCAAGATCGGTCGGCCGACGCTTCAGCCGATCGGCAGCGAACTGAACGAGGAGGACGAAGCAGTTGGCATAAGTCTTCACTGTGTGCGGGCTGACAGCACGTTCGCGTGGCAGATGCTCACGCAGGTATGCCGAGAGATGCGGAGCGAGCGCCGTCATGCCGCCTCTCCCCGGTAAAGCTGCTCGCTCGCAGCCGCAATGTCGCGCAGCAGCACCGGAGTGGCCTCGAGATACCAGTACGTGTTGGCGACCGACGCGTGCCCCAGATAGACACTGAGACCGGCCATGTGGTGAGCGATGGCCTCCCTGTCAGGTGGGCAGGACTCAAGGGAACGGACAGCGAAGGTGTGCCGCAGATCGTGGAGTCGCATGCCCGCCGTACCGGTTGGTCCACGATATCCGAGCTGCCGGGCCAATCTGACGAACACGACGTGGGCGCGCACCTTGTGCGGTGCCCGTCCCCGGATAGTGACGAACAGGTCGTTGCCCCTGGCCGCGTGCTTCTCGCGGAGGGCGAGATAGGCTTCGAGTGCTTGGCGCGTCGATGGCTGCAAGGCAATCAGCCGCTGCTTGCCAAACTTGCCGTTGCGGACGATCAGGCCATCCTCGACCAGATCTTTGCATTGTAATGCGAGGGCCTCGGAAATCCGGAGACCTGTCGCCGCCAGCAGCCCGAACAGGTAATGGTACGTGTGTGGGCTGATCGTGCCTTGGGGTGGAACGTCCAATGCAGCAGTCATGATCGCCCGCACCTGGTCCGGCTCAATGATGGTCGGCGTCGGGCGTGGCCGCTTGCCCCGACCGAAGACGCCGGCAGGCGGAACTTCGTGGCCTGAATCTTCGGCGTGAGCGAAAAGGCTGAAGTTACGTGCGGTGTCGAACCTCCGGCGGGCCACATATTGTGAGCTCGACGTATGGCACCAGTCGTAGATGCGCTGGACCTGAGTGTGCCGATCGCCGAAACCCCCGGCGTAGGCGGCGTACAGGCGCAGCATGCGTTCCTGTTCAGAGAACTTCAGCCCGAGGCTGCGATGCAGCGCCACGTATCTGGAAATGTGGATGTTCAGCATGACTGTTCTCCCGGCCAGGGCTGCGCGATCTTCATGAGCATCGGCAGATCGACCTTGGCGTAGATGGCAGTGGTCTCGGGCGAGCTGTGACGCAGGATGGTCCCGACGGACTCCAGGCCTGCGCCCGCGCGCAGCAGGTTGGTGGCAAGCGAATGCCGGAATATGTGCGACCCGGTCGGCACTCCTTCGATCCCACCGCGGTCGCGCGTACGAGCGACGATGCCCGCTATCTCAGCGGACGAGCGGAATGGCCGAAACGGTGCTTGTGCACGCAGGAACAGATGCTCTTCGGCGGCCTTCGGGCGGGCTGCCGCAAGATATGCCAGGATCGCGTCGCCAACATCCTGCGGCAATGGCAGGCGGTCCGGTCGACGCGTCTTGCCCTTGACCGTCAGGTGGCCGGATCGCCAGTCGATGTCGTCGAGACGCATGTTCTGAATATCGGCAGCCCGCAGGCCGAGCCTGGCGAGCAGGAGAATGATGGCCTTGTCCCGGACTTCCACCGGACGATCTGTCGGACAGGCCGCAATGATCCTCTCGATCGTTGCCGGGTCGACGTGGCGCGGCAGCGTCGAAAGGCGGTAGCGCTGTACTGATGGAACTGCATGCAACAATGCCGGCCGGCACTCGCCACGCACGACCAGAAACCGGATGTAGCTCCTCATTATCGTGACGAGCAGCGATGCCGACCCCGGCGTCTCCTTGCTTCGTCGTTGGAATGCGCTCCTGAGTCCGGCGGCATCCCATTGCGAAGGCTCGCCCAGCATTGGCATGAGCCGTCTGATATCGGTCCGGTAGCGCCGGATCGTCTCGTCCGTGGCGCCGCGGTGTTGCTTGAGCCATGCCAAGTAAGCCGACATGTGCGGGTCATCGTCCGCCACCGGTTCAACCAATGGGATGGCGCCCCGGCCTCGCAGGAACTCGACGAAGTGCCGTGCGCATCGCCGCCGCCGCTTGGTGCCCGTTGCGACCAACTTGCCCCGCTTGCGCCAGACCGGGCATCGGCAATCATGCGCTGCATAGTGGTCGATGATCGTGTCATCGATATCGATCCATTGGCGCCGCGCCATGCGAAGCCAGGCCACGAAATGCTCGGCCTCGGACCGATAGGCCTGTGCCGGTCCCTCGGCAAGTTGCAGGCGATCGATCGCATCGGAATAGTCGGCGAGGTGCCGTGGCAGATCGTCGATCCCGTCGTCGACTTCGACGTAGCCTTGATCTTCCAGGAACCGGACGAAGCGCCTGACCCTTGCTGCTTGGTCAGCCTTGTAGTGCGCTTGCTGCGCCGAATACCGGTGGCACCGGCACCCATGCTTTTCGAACCGCCGGACAGCCCGATCGTCAATCGTGCGGATGGCGATCCTATGCAGGCCCAGCCAATGCAGGAAATGGCGGACCGCCGCGCCATACAGAACCGCACAGCCTGACTTCTCGTCGAGCGACTGAGAGGAGAGGAATGTGGTGAGAAGGGTGCCGTGACTGGGCGGGTCTTCGACCCGGAGCGGGGCCGCTCGAAACGGCAATGATGATCTTGATCGCATGTTGGTTCCTTCGACTTGTTGAGGTCGAGGGAACCGTAATTATCTGGAGTGAAATCATGGAAAACCGAAGGAAACCTGCGCCTCCCGCCACCACGCTCGACATAAACTGCGACTGCAAAGAATACATC
>NZ_JAKKIE010000117.1 GCF_021742065.1 Rhizorhapis sp. SPR117 | reverse complement strand
CTCGACCGCCATACCCACAGCACAGGCTTCAGCCACAACCCATGAACCTACCGGCATCAGCCGGTCTGTCATTCAGTAAGGTAGAAACTAAATTCTTAACTCTTATCTTTTTTGGAGAGTGACATCCTATAAATATTATGTTTCTTCCATAAATTTGTTTAAGAGTTTTTATTTCCTCTACTCTCTTTATTTGTCTATAAATATAGGCCGTTCCATACGAAATTTCATCGGGGCGTTTAGGTTGTTTACGATATAACTGTGCTATAGCACTTAACACTAGTGCGTCACGTCGCTCTGCTTTTTTACAGAACTCGTTTCCAGCAGCGATATATTTTTCGTATCTTTCAAATTCTGTTTCGTATTTTAGGTCAAACCATTCATTATGATCTTTAATAAAATCAGTTAATTTTATTATCTCTGGAGTGTAAGCAATTTTCCGAAGAGCATGGGATAATTCCTTTTGCACGAGATCAAGGTTGATACCAATGGGAGCAATTAGAGCAAAAAAAATCTCTGGGCGCTTTTCTAATGTAGAAACCACCTGTCCCCCCTTTTTCCAATTTCATCGCAAAAGTGTGGACCTCAGCACATGAATTATGTCAAGAGGATAACGCTAGTCAAAAGGGAGGGACATATGGCTTCTGAACCAGTCAGAAATGCATGGTTAAATGAAGTTTTGGATCGCTCGCATCGGGCTGCTAGTTCATCACCAGCGCCGATGCAGAATGGTCATATGCGTCATATAAACTCGCGATCGACGGCAGAATCATCGACGGTAACTCATAGAGATTCCAATAAGAATCCATGACTAACAGCACAGTGCAATAATTTATTAGCGCGGCGATACGTCTCGCTCGTATATTTTGTGTGCTGTTTTAATTAGTGTTTATCGACAGCCATTCAGTTTACCTCATTCAGGTTATCTCTGTGGAACAACCGAACAAACCCCTGTCCTACACCTAACCAAATAGGTTATTATTTGCGCCATGAGTAACCATGGCGCACAGCTTCACTCCGCCAAAGCCTCTCCGGTCACGGTGGCCCTGCAACCTCTTGATGCTGGCCCTGTCGTCCCGCCGGACTTTGCCCCGGCGCAGCTTCGGCCGCGTCATGATGGCTGGACCGGGGCGCGGCAGCGGGCTTTTGTGGAGGCGTTGGCCGATACCGGCATTGTCGAACACGCGGCGCGGGCGGCGGGCATGTCGGTGCAATCGGCCTATGCGCTGCGCCGCCGGGGGGGGGGGGCGGGCCTTTTCCATCGCCTGGGACGCGGCGTTGCGCCTCGCGCGGCAACGGCTGGTCGACACCGCCTGGACCCGCGCGCTGGAGGGGCAGGAAGAAGACATCGTCTCCGGCGGGCAAGTGACCGGCACCCGCACCCGCATCGACAACCGCCTGCTCATCTTCCTCATCAACCGGGCCGACCGGGGATTTGGCACCGGCGGCGAGTTATTGGTCAACATCGCCAATGAATATGACAGCTTCCTCGATGCGATGGAACAGGACGCCGAAACCATCCCCGAACCCCTGCCCCCCGAAGAGGAAGAGGCGGAGGAATATGAAGATTATGAGGAGGAGGAGGAAGAGGACGAAACCGAATACAGCACCAGCGCCGCCGCCGATTTCCTGCGCGCCCGGCAGATCGCCCCTTACGAAATGCGCCTGCTCGACCGCCTCTATGAACATAAAACGCCGCCATCTGTTCTGGCACCTGATCCGGCACCCGATCCTGCGCCCCATCCCGCGCCAATCCCTCCCGGCGAAGGAACCGCGCCCGACATCGACATATCCGACCTCGACCCCGCCGACATGCACCACTGGACCCTCGACCAATGGGAACGCGCTTATCATTCCGGCCTGACGGAAAAACTGCTGGCCGAATGGGAAGTAAAGGAAGACGAAACATGCCCGCCACAGCCCTAAACTTCCTAAACTTCCACACCGCAACCTCCCTCTCTCCTTCAGGGGAGAGGGCCGGGGAGAGGGGAATGAGGGGGACGGAGTGGTTTTGCGACGTCTCCCAAAAACACTCCCGTCATCCCAGCGAAGGCTGGGATCCATCTCTTTATCCACAAGCGGTGGTTATGAAAGGATAGAGACATGGATCCCAGCCTTCGCTGGGATAACGGACATAAGTTCCTCCTCCCACCTCCGAATCACCCCAACGCAAAACGGCCCGCCGCCGATGAAGGCGCGGGCCGCTATGAAAGCGCCTGTGCGACCGGAAACCCGGTCTGCGGGCTTACTTGATCTTGGCTTCCTTGAACTCGACATGCTTGCGCACGACGGGGTCATATTTGCGGAACGTCATCTTTTCCGTGATATTCCGGGGGTTTTTCTTGGTCACATAGAAAAAGCCGGTATCGGCGCTGCTGACGAGGCGGATCTTGACGGTGGCTGGCTTGGCCATGGCCCATTCCCTTTAAAAACTGGCGGTCAAATGACGCGAAAAAATAAAAGCGGCTGCGCAGCCGCCCGGATCAGGCTGGGCCAATGAGCGAATCCGGCTTCATTGTCAAGGTCGCAACGGGCGCCGCGACGGATTTATTGGCCCCTGTCCGTCCCGCTTTACGCCTCATTAACCACTCGGGGCGCATGTTTTGCGCGGGGACTTTTGAAATGGGGGGGCATGGCCATGAAAAGCGATGCGATGATGCTGGTACGTTCCGACCTTATCAACCGCATAGACGCCATTGCGGCGCAAGGCGGTCATCTGCAACTCGCCAGCCTGTGCGAACAGGTCGACATGATCCGCCACATCGCCCGCGTCTATAACCTTGGCCCGGTGGAACAGATGGCGAGCACGCTCGAATCCGCGTTGGCGCTGGACGGCCATGGCGCGATGATCCTTTCCTATCTCGACCTGATGCGCGATGCGGTGGGGTGTGAAGCGGTCGGCCCGCATGTCACCACGGCCTATCTGGCGGCGATGTCGCTGCGCATGGGTGCCTGATGCGGCGACATTAGCATATGGATGCATTGCTCATTGCTCTGCTGGCCAGCGGCTTTGCCGAAATAGGCGACAAGACGCAGCTTCTGGCGCTGGCGCTGGCGGTGCGGTTTCGCAATGACGGTGTCGTGCTGGGCGGTATTGCGCTGGCGACCATCCTCAACTGCGCCCTGTCCGCCACCGCCGGCTGGCTGATCGCGGACATGATCGGTGCGGATGCGCGCACCTTGTTCTTCGCGCTGCCGTTCCTGTTTGCCGGGGTTGGCATGTGGCTCCCCGTACAGCGGCCCGACACGGTTGCGGGGTGGAAGATCGGGGCGTTCCTCACAACCTTTCTCGCCATGTTTATTCTGGAATTCGGGGACAAGTCGCAATTCATCGTCGCGGGGGTCGCCGTCCGCACCGCCGATCCGGTGATGAGCGCCATCGGCGCGTCGATCGGCATCACCGCTGCCATCGCGCCCGCCGTGCTGCTGCGCCAGCAATTATTCATGCGCTTCCCCCTCGCCATGGTCCGCAAGGGGGCAGGGGCGGTCTTCCTGCTGATCGGTGCGCTGGTGGGGCTGGGCGCGCTTGGCCTGATGTAATAATCGCTTCACCCGATCACTCTGCTTAAAGTAATCGGTTTCTCAAATGTCTCGTTCCGTGGCACTTTTCCTCATCCAGGCCGTTAAGAACATAGACCGCTCCCGACCCGACAGGAGGAACCATGTCCATTTCCGAACTCAAGACCCCAACCGATCTTCGCAGCAACGCCACCAAGTCGGTGGCGCAGGCGCTGAACGGTATATTGGCCGACAGCTATACGCTCTATCTGAAAACCAAGAATTTCCACTGGCACGTTTCCGGCCCGCATTTCAGGGATTATCACCTGATGCTGGATGAACAGGCGACGGAAATTCTGGGCACCACCGACCTGATCGCGGAACGGGTGCGCAAGACGGGCAACACCACCTTGCGCTCCATCGGCGACATCGCCCGCCACCAGACGATCAAGGATAATGACGCCGAATTCGTGTCGGCCGACGACATGCTCGCCGAACTGCGCGAGGATAATCTGAAGCTGGTCGAAACCCTGCGCGCGGCCAAGGAAACAGCGGGCGAGGCAAAGGATAATGCGACCGACAGCCTCATCGACGATTGGACCGATCAGGCGGAAAAACGCGCATGGTTCCTGTTCGAGGCCAGTCGCAAGGATTGAGTAGCGTCAGCGCGCAGCGTAATAGTCGCGATACCAGTCGGCAAAACGCTGCAACCCTTCCTCCAGCATCACGCGCGGCCGGTATCCGGTCAGCGCGTGAAGCTTTGACACATCGGCGTAGGTGGCGGTGACATCGCCCGGCTGCATGGGCCGCATGATCTTTTCCGCCTGCTTGCCCAGCGCCTTTTCCAGGGTGGAGATCATCTCCATCAGGCCGACCGGATGGCTGTCGCCAATGTTGAGGATACGGTTTTCGCGCGCAGGCGGCGGGTTATCCAGCGCGCCGATGATCCCATCGACAATGTCGTCGATATAGGTGAAGTCGCGGGCCATTTTCCCCTCGCCATAGACCTCGATCGGTTCACCCGCCATGATCTTTTGGGTGAAACTGAAATAGGCCATGTCGGGTCGCCCCCACGGACCATAAACGGTGAAAAAACGCAGGCCCGTCTGCGGAAAACCGTAAAGATTGGCGTAGGCCGCGCTCATCAGCTCGCACGCCCGCTTGGTCGCGGCATAAAGCGAGACGGGGCTGGCGGCAGGCTCATCCTCGGTAAAGCCTTCGCCGCCAAGCGGCTTGTCGCCATAGACGGAGCTGGACGATGCATAAACCAGATGGGCGAAGCCCTCCGCATGGCGACACGCCTCCAGCACAGACAGGTGCCCGGCCAGATTGGACTTTTCATAGGCAAAGGGGTTTTCAAGGCTATACCGCACACCCGCCTGCGCGGCGAGGTGGACGATCCGTCTGATCCCGTTGTCACGCACCAGCGCGGCCATGCGCGGCGCGTCCGATATATCCATCCGCTCCATCCGGAAACCGGGCCGGGCGATCAGGGTGGCGGCGCGTGCATCCTTCAATGCGGGATCGTAATAAGAATTGAAGTTGTCGACACCGATCACGCTCTCGCCACGATCAAGCAATCTGTGTGCAACGCTATGTCCGACAAACCCGGCCGCACCGGTCACGATGATCGTCATGGATGAATTCCTCCGGTCATAAGTTCGCGCGACGCAGTCTGGACAATAGTGGTGTTACCCATACGGCGCAAAAAGCTTTCATTGGATTTTCAGGCCCGTCTATAAACGGCGGAGTAAAAATGTACCACTGACGGGTCTTTTGGGGTCCGTTCATTTCGGAGTAAAAGTGTACCGG
>NZ_JAKKIE010000116.1 GCF_021742065.1 Rhizorhapis sp. SPR117 | reverse complement strand
AGATGGCGCTCCCTTCGCCAGTCTTGAATCCGATCCGCGCGGAAAAAGGAATCCCTTAAATGTCCACACGCCTTAGTAAGGCCAATTCGGGTTTCAAGAGGTTTTTTTGCTGGTCGAGGCGGACCTGTGATCGCAGTCTCAGCTTTGGTCTCGAAACACCGCGATGCGGGTCGCGTCTCCTGGCGCAATGGCGGAGCCGATCCCTCGGCTCCGCCGCCTATGCCTCAGCCGAACCGGCTATCGGGCAGGTCGACGCACTCGGCCGCCATCTGGTCCTTGACCGCGAGCTTCAGCTTCTTGAGCCGCGCGATCAGCACTTCATCGGGTCGAACCTGGCGCTCTTCGCGCTGAATCTCGGCGTCGAGACGGGCATGCTCGCGCCGAAGATAGTTCAGGTGATTGTTGGACATCGCCATCTCCATGCCAAAGTTGAGGATGTTCGCGCCCAGGCGGGCGCACCTGATAGAATAGGAACGCTCCCGGTGGGATTTCAACAGCTTCGCACACATCAATCGGCACGAGCTGCACCACGATCAGTTCGAGCGCGCCGTCAGCCAGACCCCTTCGCCCGCAAGAAGCAAATCGCCATTGACGTCGACGATGCCCGCGGCGGGACCGTTTACCAGCCGCATCACCTGATTGTGCACAGTGAGCCGCGCGCCCGTGCAGGCGCTACCGTCGCTGCTGCTCGCGTTGGAGATCAGCGACAGGCCTTCGCGTTCGCGCCGGATTACAGCGCTCACCACGCCGCATCCGGTGTCGATCCGAACCTCGTTGCCGGCGATCGTGATGCGGGAAGTGGGATCGCTGACGCGATTCTGGATCGGCTCGCCATTGAGCGAAATCGCCGTGCCGGCATAGCGCGTCGGCAACGGCCGGGCCGCTTGTGACGGTTGACCTGCGCAAACGGTTCCCAGGTGGCGCGCGAGGAGGATAATCGCTGGATCGCTTTCGAGATCGAGGCCGGCGTTGCGGCAATCGGTGATGGCGGCGTGGATTGCGTGCAGCGTCGTGCCGATCATGACCAGCGCGCTGGGATCGAGCGCTTGGCTGTAGCGGAAAGCGAGATCATAGCTCATGGGATCCTCCGGGCCTCGAGCGGCTCTCCCGCTCGCACCCCCGGTCCCCCTCCCCCTCGCCTTCAGTCCGCTGGCGTTTCGCTGAAGATGTCGGCCGCCCACTGCTCGACCCACCGGGCAGTCATTTCGTCATGGTCGAGGTCGCCGGTTTCGATGAGGTCGCGTATCTCGCGGCGCGCCTGTGCGATCGCCCGCTCCCAGGGGTCTGCCGGTTCGGGCTGCGGCGGCATCTCTGGTTGCATCGGCAACCGCCGCGAGGGCCGGTCAAGGCGAGCGTGCTGTCTGCATAACCACAGCGCCATATGGTCCGCCACCATGCGGTCGGTCTTGGGCTGACCACAACGTCGCGCGGCGTTGCGCGCACTGACACCATAGGCCTGACTGTCGATCGAGGCGACGCGATGGGCGAAGGCGGTGAGATAGGGGATGGCGTCGCCCTTGACGCCGAAGAGATGCAGACGGGTCCGCCTTGGCAGGATCTGGTCGAGACGATCGACGACGGCGATCAGTCCATCCGCGCCATGGACGGGACGCCGGCACATACTGCCGACACCAACGAGCCCGGTACGCTCAATCATGTGCGCGAGCGCCTCGGCGCAACGCTCATAATCACCGGGATGACGTCCCTGAATGACCGGCATGAAGGTAGCATCGATCCCGGCATCTTCGGCACGCAGCCGGCATTCGATGTTGGCGCGGATGGTGCGGGACATGCGGTCGAGCACCTCGTCGCGATCGCCGGCCACTTCCTGCTCGACGCAATAGTCGAGGCTGGCCCACCAGCGGAACGGGAAGGCCGCGGCCAGGCGGACATAGTCATCGACCGTCCAGGGATAGCTCCCATAGGTCACCATTGCGCTGAACCCTGCGCTGTCGAGACTGAGGCTGTGTAGACTTCGCGCGTTCGCCAGTGGCCACGTGGTCCAGCCAGCCCATTCGCGCCAGCCCCTTTTCCTGGACCATCGCGAAAGGGCGTTCGCGGAAACCAGGACGGGCTGCTGAAGCTCCCGGGCGCGGCGCAAGAGCGCTCCAACGGCAAGATGCGGCAGACCCACCATGACATCGATTGAATGCGGCTTGACCGAACATTTGTTCATGATACGTTCCATTCAAGGGAGATTCTCAATGACCGACCAGGCCGTCCGCTATTTTGAACCGTTCGATCTCGATGTGACGCTGCGCGATGCCGCGCTCGACGATCAGAACCGCCCGACCCGCCGCATGCTCGCCAACGCGGCGATCGGCATGCATGTCGAGGATGCCTATTATTCGGTGCGCGAACTGCGCGAGGCGGTGTCCTGGATCCATGAGGGGGAGACAGGGGGCAAACGCAAGCTCGCCTCGATCCTCAGCAATCCGGCAGGGGACGACTTCCAGCGCTGCATCTATTTCTGCCTGGCCGGACGCGGCGTCGTCGAGATGATCGACGATCTGATGTGGCTGGAAGAACTGCTCGAAGCGCGCGGCCGCGTCGCTGGCGACATCCACCGCCGGAAGATCAGGGCACGTCCGCTGGTCTCGCCTTATGTGGCCGACGAACCGGATGGCCCGGTCGTCGCCTCAACCGAGAACTTCAGGCAAGGCCGTTCCTGGTGGGCTGATCCCGGCCTCACCGCCTGACGGGGCTTCCCCGGTCTTCGCGGCAAGCCGCCAGGCTTGATGGTCACCGCTCACAGGCGAGGCGGTCGCCGCGGCGCCACCGAACCGGCTCGATCCACTGGCCCGCGAAGGCTCCAGCCTTGCTTCTCTGCGCGGCGGCAAAGGCTTCGGTATATTGCTTCGCGCGCGCCGGATCGGTTTTCAGGAATTCAGGTTGGGGAATGGCAAGGCCCGCGCGGATCAGTGTCTCTCCAAGATCGCGGCCTTTCACGGTGACAGTCGCCACCGGCCGGCCATAACTGAAGCGGCGAGTGAGCCGGATCTGGGCGTCGGCTTCGCCTAGGACCCGCGCGGCATGATCCTGCGCCGCCTTGCCACATTCCCAGCACGACTGCGCCCGTTCGCAAAGCTGACGGCGCTCGAACGCGTCGACACCGAGAAGACGGAAATCGGCTGCAATCGTGTCGCCATCGAGCGCCCGGGCCGACGCGGTGAAACCCGGCTCGCTGAAGGAGGCGCCCTGGACGTCCCAGGTAGAGACAAGGAGGATGAAACACAGAAAGCGGTACATCCGATATCTATGACAAAGGGTGCGGATCTTTACCATTGCGTCGATCGCAAAGATCAGTCGGCCGGAAACCAGCCGAGCGTCGGGGTGCGCGCGTCAGCGCGGCTTTCGAACTCGGCGATGTTGGCGATGGTCCAGATCTTTCGGGATCCGCGGGCAAGGTCCGCGTAGCCGCCATAGGTGCGGCCGCCATGCTCGATAAACTGGGCGTGGATGGACTGGGTTGCCGCTTCGGAGAGGAAGAAGCCCGCAGCGCCCCTGATATATTGCGGCGGGAGGACGCCTATCATCGCGTCATAAAAACGGCGCGTGATCCGGTTGAGTGGGAATGACGCCAATATTTCGGCCAACGAGCGTTCGAAATAGGTGTCGGTGGGCTCGACGATGGCGTCAGGATGGCGATCGCGGTGGCGCACCAGAAGCGCGGCAGCTTCCTCCCTGCTGTGTGCGTAGTCGAGGGGGAATTTCGAAGACCGCGCAGTGATGTAAAAGTCGGTGCTCATGGCGGATCCTTAGAGCTTGGAGAACACGGCTATTCACCCCCTCTCCTCTTGCCATGGGTCATGATCGGCGGGATTATGGGCTTGACCACGTCGCGGCGGTGGCCAGCACTCGGATTGGCTTTGCTCCAAGAGACATGAATGGAAGGGGGCCATGGCCACCTCTAGTCAGAGAAGGCCCTTGGCCTTGAGGTCGGCCGCGAAGGTGGCGAGCGGCATGACCAGCGTGAGCGAGCGCTTTTGAAGCGGCTCGGCCCCGTAGCTGGCATACCATTGTGCCGCGCGCTCGTCCTTGGCGTCGATAATCAGCAGCACGCCGCCAGCCTCGGCCGCAATCCGCAGGCAGCGCAGCGCCACAGCCGCGAGGAGCTGCCCGCCCAAGCCCTGGCCTGCGACAGTGGCATCGGTTGCGATCCGAGCCAGCTTGAATCCCGAAACTTCGTGCTGGGCCAACCCCTTCGTCATCGAGGTCGGCACGGCCTCGTGCGCCACGGCGGAGGGCGCAACGGTATAGAAGCCGAGCACCCGGTTGGGTGTGGACAGGTCGATCGCGCAGAAAGTCTTTGAGGCGTTCCGTTCGTGGCTTTGGCGCGCGTAGCGTCGGAGAAAGGTGTTCATCGTCGGATCGCCACAGTCGAAGGACTGACGATCATGTGATTTAGCGATTGCCTCCTCTCTCCAGGCGGGCAACGTCATAGTGTGTCAGGCAGCGCTGCCATGGCCGCTCGCAGCTTCGCGTTGGGCTTGGGCGGGTTTTCCAGCAATTCGAGCACCCGCGCGTGATCGCGCGCCGACAAGCGTAGGACCTCGGCCGCCTCGATCACGGCTTCGGCTTCACGCAAGGCGGTCTGCGTCACGAAGTTGGTCAGATCAGTGTTGCGCAACGCGGCGGCGCGCACGAGCTTGGCCTTCGTTTCCGGCGAAACCCGCAGATTCATGCGCTTGTTGTCATCTATGGCAGCTTGGGGCATCTCCGTATTCCTCGTAGATCGTACGTGTTCAAGATGTACGTGATCCCACCATGATTTTCAAGATCGTACATCTTGATGGCGTACGAGAGCAACCCAGACACGCTCCCTTCCCATATGGAGTGCTGCGAGGGCTTCAGGCGACCATCTCAAGGACGATCAGGCCCGGCGACGCAGGGTCGGTAGAGACGCGAAAAGGCTGCAGCGGGTCACTGGTGCGCAGGATGCTCACCTTGCCCGGCGAATGATCGAAAATCCGGCCGGCGACCCGCAGGGCGTTCTCACGGCTGCAGAGCAGCCGGCGCTTGGGAGACAGGCAGTTCCTGTCGATGGCAATGGTCATGGCATGATCCCCTTCTTCGCGAGGATATTTGGACTGGCGTTCAGGCGAACAGCGTCTTGTGGACTTTGGTGACCGGCACGATCGTCCAGGCGCGCTGCATGAGGCGGCTGATGCGGTAGAAGCAGCCATTTTGCGGATCCCGAAGCACCAACCTCCGGCCGCGCTTGCAGACGACGAATTCCTGCGCAACGTTGCCGTCTGTAAAGGTCAGCGGCTCAGGAAGCCGAATGCGATCCCCGTCCGAAAGTTTGCGGGCGCGGAGCACAAGGTTCGCTCGGCAGCGGGCGCGCCAGTCGAGCGCGTATTCGTGGTCTGTCGGGCTGAGCAGATCAAGGACCGCGGCGGGGCAGTCGGACTCGCACGGCCCCATATTTTCGCTCAGTCGGGTAGGATTGGTGCTGCTCATGGAGTCAGCCCTGATCCCCCCGCCGAACCGCACGTGCAGCTT
>NZ_JAKKIE010000115.1 GCF_021742065.1 Rhizorhapis sp. SPR117 | reverse complement strand
GGAGTGGTTCAAACATGGGTCAAATCTCAGTGAAAATTTATGCCGCTACCGGGTCACTTCTCAGCGACAATCAACACTCAGGACACGCTGAAAAACTATGATGACACCGACGGGTGGTTCGATCGCATCGCTTTCCTGACCGCCAGCATGCTCCATAGAGCCCAGATCAACCGGATTGTCGATCCGGAACGGGTCCGTTTTTTCGATTCGGAGGCCGATGCCGCTCAGTGGCTTGCAGAGGGTCGGCAAGATTAAGTAGTGTTGGATCAGGCCACGACGAATACCGAATGCGAACGGAGTGAAATATGACGGCTGCACTGGACGATTTGAAAATTCTGGACCTTTCGAATGAGCGCACGGGTGCTCAAGTAAGCCAGTTCTTCGCTGATTTCGGCGCCGACGTCATCCAGGTCGAGCGTCCCGGCGGCTCGGAACTGCGCTCGGCCGCGGCCTGGCCTTTCTGGGGCCGGGGAAAACGCGCGGTGCAGCTCGATCTGAAATCGCCCGATGACGTGGCAATTTTCCTGAACCTGGCCGCCGAAGCCGACGTCGTGATAGACACCTTCCGGCCGGGCGTGGCCGACCGGCTTGGCATCGGTTACGAACAGTTGAAGCTGCGCAACCCGCGTCTTGTCTATGTGGCGATCTCCGCGTTCGGTGCTGACAACGCGCTTTCGCATCTTCCGGGCTACGAAGGGATTGTCGCCGCGCGCACCGGCGTGCATTGGTCGCTCGAAGGGATGGCTGATTGTGCCGGTCCATGCTTCTGCGCGGTCGATTACGCCTGCTTTGCTTCCAGCCAGCTTGCCATACAAGGCGCGCTTGCGGCGCTTCTGGAGCGCGAGGACAGTGGCACCGGCCAGAAAGTGGACGTGGCCATGGCCAAGGCGCTGACCATCTATGACATATTCGGGATACAGCTTCGCACGCTGGCCAAGCGCTTCGAAGGCGGGCTGGTCCAGACAGCCCGGATCGTCGACAATGTGCCCACCGGCGGCATTTCCTTCCGTCTGCTCATCGCCTTGACCAAGGATGGCCGCTGGCTGCAGTTCTCGCAGAGCAGCGATCGCCTCTTCAGGGCGATGATGAAGATGTTCGAGCTGGACTGGATGTTCGACGATCCGGAGTGGTCGACCGCGCCGAACTTCGACGAAGATCTTCAAAAGCGTATCGCCTTCTGGGAGATCCTGCTGAACAAGGTGCGCGAAAAGACCGTCGATGAGTGGATGGAGTTGTTCGATCGCGATCCGAACGTCTGGGGCGAAATGTTCCGCAAGGACAGCGAGGTGCTTCATCATCCTCAGATGGAATGGAACAAGATGGTTGTCGAATTGCTCGACAAGGATTGTGGGCTTGTCCGTCAACCAGGAACGCTGGCACACTTGTCCGCAACGCCGGCCAAGATCGGCCAACCTGCTCCGCGGCTGGGTGAACATGATGCGGCAGTGCGGGCAGAGGCAGAAGGAGCCGCAGGCGGGCAGGTCGCCGCCGTCGCCGCCTCATCGTCATCGACCCGGCCTGCGCTTGCGGGCATGACGGTTGTCGAACTGTCCAGCTTCTACGCCGCTCCTTATGGCTGCACCCTGCTAGGCGAACTGGGCGCAAGGGTCATCAAGTTGGAGGAACTTGCAGGGGACGCGATGCGCTCCATGCTGCCTTTTCCTGAATCGGGCGGCATGAAATGCATGTACGGCAAGGAGTCGGTGGCGGTCGATCTGACCAAGCCCGAAGGCCGTGAGATCGCATTGCGCATCATCGACAAGGCCGACATCGTCCTGTGCTCATTCCGGGAAGGCTCGGCTGAGCGGCTGCGTCTCGATGCCAAGACGTTGTGTGCCCGCAACCCCAATCTGCTTTACATGAACGCACCTGGTTACGGAATTGACGGACCCTATGCGCGCCGGCCTGCGTTCGCCCCAACAATTGGCGCCGCAGCTGGACTTGGTTGGCGAAATGCTGGCGGGAGCATCCCCGAGGGCGATCTTTCGATCATGGAGATCCGCAACGCGGCCTGCCGCCTTGCCACTGCGGTGATGGGCGTGGGCAATGCCGACGGACTGGCCGCGGTCTCCGTCGGCAGCGTGATGGCACTGGGATTGCTGGCCCGCAAACGAGGCGGCTTGGGGCAGGAGATGTTCACGTCCATGTTGTCGAGCACAGCGCATGGTCTGTCCGATGTGGCAATCGAGTATGCGGGCAAACCCAGGCCGTCACAGGTCGATGACGACATCTATGGCTTCGACGCGCTTTACAGGCTGTATCGGGCAAGGGACGGCGAGTACATCTTCCTGGCGATCAGGCATGATGAGGAATGGCGCAAGATGACGCAGCTTCTTCCGCAGGGGGATATTCTTGCCGGCGATGCGCGTTTCGCTGACGACGCGGCTCGTCGAGAGAACGACGCCGCCCTTATCGAGGCATTGACGCCCATCTTCGCGACCCGCGACGCCCAGGATTGGGAGACGCTGCTCGCTGCGGAGCGTTTGGGCTGCGTGGTGGCGGCGCGCGGACCGCTTGAAGCGAATTACTGCGACGATGACAAGCTGGGCATGCAGATGGGCTGGATGACAACGGTCAATCACCCGATCCTGGACGAAGTTCCCAGGATGAAGCCGCTGATTGACTTCTCCCGATCCCAGACTGTCGTTTCGCCAGCGGGATTGTGCGGACAGGAAACAGAAGCGGTGTTGACGGAATTCGGCTATTCCAAGGACACCATCGCCGATTTGGAGAAAAAGGGCGTTATAATGCTCGGCTGATGCAGCGGCTCGTTTCGGAAGTCTCGGCAGCTCGGAGGTCACAAGCCATGATTGCTGACTGCGACCTGCGCGATTGGCCAAAGCGGCATCAATAGATTTTTGGTTGCTCGCGAACCTTTCAGCAGGCTGCAAGCATCGAACAGGGGGCGATAGAGCATACTGCCGAGCGGGAGCCGAATGGACCTTGTATCCGCACTTAAATGTCGGCATCCCGCAGGGGACAAGCGTCTCAGTGCCCAATCGATCACCAAGCGGATTGCCTGTGCCGAGGCTGACGAACCTTTACCAGAGAGGATGCGCTATTGACTGTCGCCGAGCTTAAAGCACAGCTACGACTTCCAGTAATCGTTGCCCCAATGTTTCTCGTGTCCGGTCCCGATCTTGTGATTGCGGCTTGCGTAAACGGTCTGATCGGCTCAGTCCCGACGGTCAATGCGCGCACCGCTGAGGAATTCGAAGACTGGCTGATGCGCATCGAGCGCGCGCTTGAAGAGGCACGGGAAGCGGGAGCTGGCCAAGTAGCGCCCTACGCCCTCAACCTGATCGTGCATGGCGCCGGAACGGCGCGCTATGAACAGGATCTGGCCCTGATCGAGAAGTACAAGCCGGCGCTCGTCATAACCAGCGTCGGACATCCGGGCGACGTCGTGAAGCGGGTTCACGATTACGGGGGTCTGGTGTTTCACGACATTGCAACCGTGCGTCATGCGGAAAAGGCGATCTCGGCAGGCGTAGACGGGCTGATCCTGCTGACCGCCGGCGCGGGTGGGCACACTGGCAGCGCGAATCCTTTCGCCTTCGTGTCGCAAGTCCGTCGGTTCTGGGATGGCGCGGTCCTGCTTGCCGGCGCAATCAGCGACGGCGCCGCTATTCTAGCTGCCGAAGCACTTGGCGCCGACTTCGCCTATATGGGCACCCGTTTCGCCGCCACGACCGAGTCGCTGGCCTCTGAGGCTTACCGCACGCTGCTGGTCTCGCAGGGCATGGCCGACGTTGTCATGACCGACCGGATTTCCGGGCTGAATGCGACGTATTTGCGCGGATCGATCGAACGCGTCGGTCTGGATCCGGACAATCTTCCGCCCACGCAGGGGCCATTCAAGCCGGCGATCAGCCCGGACATCAAAGCTTGGCGTGATGTCTGGAGCGGTGGTCATGGTGTCGGCCTTATCGACGATATCCCCGAAACGGCGACACTGATCGGGCGCCTTGAAGAGGAATACAAGGCTGCTTGGTCGCGCCTGCGGACCACGCGGCGGTAATGCCCTTCCCCAAAAGCAATGGAAACTTTTGGCGAATGGAGACGGTTGTTTGCTGAAACTTGGAGGGCAAGGCTTGCTACGTTTTCAGTAGTGTGAGCGGAATCGATCGTACAGCCGCTCTGGCGCTGGAGGCAATATAATCCAGAGCAGGGATTGCCGACATCGATGTCGCGGCAGGGCAGGAGGTCGTCGAGGCAATCGAAGAGAGCGATGGATCGGCGTATCTCGTCCCAGTGGATGCCTCTTTGTGATGGTTCGACTTATCGCAAAGAAAGGCCCGGCTGACGCCGGACTCTTCCGTTGCGGTTGAACCACTAGTTTCTGATCGCGACGCCGTTCACGAAAAGTTTGTAGACATGTTCGGCCAGGTCATCGACGGAACCTTTGGCCGGATCATACCATTCCACCGACCAATTCAGCGCGCCGATCAAAAACATTCGGGTGATAGACAGGTTAAAATCTGGCGAAATTTCGTTGTTGTGCTGCGCGTCTTCAAGCAGCGAACCCCAATATTTTCCATAGGCTGCCCGAACTATGAGGTTCTGTTCCCGCACGCCTGGTGGGGCGTGAGCATAGTTGAGAATGTTGGCGGCCGAGTAATCGTTGCTGCCTAGGGTCGCCCGCAGGTGGGCCTTGATTCCCGCGCGAATTCGCTCACGATGTGGTGCATCGGGTCCAAGTTCTTCAACTGCAGTCCTGACATCCTCATGCACCATTTCGATGCCAATATTGAGTGTTTCAGTGACGAGAGCATCCTTGGATTCAAAGTGATAATAGATGCTGCTGGTCTTCACGCCAAGATCAGCGGCGATATTCGCCATGCTTGTAAACGCGAGGCCTTGTTCCCTTAGCCAACGGGCACACACATCAAGGATTTTTTGTCGAGTATTCACCGACTTTTTCGTTGTCGTCATTCGTGACATTTTGCCCCGCAATTCTGTGACCCCAGTTTGATTCGTGTGAGTTATACGGGCGAGTACGATCTTTGCAAACATCGCAGCATAATGCGGTGCTGCATCGCGAATGTCGCGTTGAGTATGCGGGGCTGCGGGAAGGACCGGCGACGGGGGCGCCCAGGTAAACGAGACAAGCTATCAGTACAGCGGCAAACTACTCCCGCAGCAGACTCAGAACGGGGTGAAGCGATCCGCGTCAAGCATTATCGCTGCTAGAGACGCGCATCCCTGTTATGCACTTCGACACCACCGATCATAGTGAGCCGCACATGTTCGGCAGACGGTTTATCTCGGACTTTGGTCCAGGGCTGGTCCAGCAGACAGATATCGGCCGGCGCTCCAACCTTGATGGTTCGGCAGGTCCGCAGGTCCATGGGATCGACAAGGTAGAGGGCTATGGCTTCTTCGGGCGTTAGGGACTCGGACACGCCAAGAAGCTCCCCGCGACGCGTGCGCCGGTTCATCGCTGCGCCGATCGCGGCCCACGGATCAATGCCGACATAAGGCGCGTCGCTGCTGCCAGCGAGAGGTACTCCGCCTTCCAAAAACGAGCGCAACCGATAAAGGAAGGGCCATTCTGTCAACGTCGGGGTAAAATTGTGCAAGATTCCGGTTTAAAACTGTACCAGTTGGATTGAACAAAAAGCCTCAGATC
>NZ_JAKKIE010000114.1 GCF_021742065.1 Rhizorhapis sp. SPR117 | reverse complement strand
GTGAAATCATGGAAAACCGAAGGAAACCTGCGCCTCCCGCCGCCACGCTCGACATAAACTGCGACTGCAAAGAATATATCATCGACTATCTCGAGCGCGCGTTCCCGACGCGGCAGATGCAGATCTTCAAGGACGACACCGGTACGCCGCGCTCGCTGCCGATGACCGACGAGAACGGCAACCCGGTCTACAATCCGGAAGCCGAGGCGGCGCGGGCCGAACTGATCGAAAAACTCTGCGCGATGCCGCCTATCATGTCGGCGCTTGATGCCCTGCTCGAACATTTCGGTCACGATACGGTTGCGGAAGTCACCGGCCGCACCAAGCGCCTGATCACGGCGAGCGACGGCCGGCAGAAACTTGAAAGCCGGTCCGCGCGCACAAGCCAGGCCGAGGCGGCGGCGTTTCAGGCGGGCCGCAAGCGGATCCTCATCTTCTCCGATGCCGGCGGCACCGGCCGCAGTTACCATGCCTCGCTCGACGCGGCGAACCAGGAGCAGCGCGTCCATCTCCTGCTAGAGCCCGGTTGGCGCGCCGACCGTGCGATTCAGGGTCTCGGCCGCACCCATCGCACCCATCAGGCAACCACGCCGCTGTTCCGGCCGGTCACCACGGACTGCAAGGGCGAGCTGCGCTTCACCAGCACGATCGCAAGGCGATTGGACAGTCTGGGGGCGCTCACGCGCGGCCAGCGCCAGACGGGCGGGCAGGGGTTGTTCGACCCGGCCGACAACCTTGAGAGCGAATATGCCTGCGCTGCCCTCCTGAGCTGGTTCGACCTGCTGGCGGGGGGCAAGCTCGCCAGCACCACGCTCGACGAATTCCAGCATCGCACCGGCCTTGAACTGGTCGACAAGGATGGCGTCCTCAAGGATGAAATGCCGCCTATCCAGCGATGGCTCAATCGTCTCCTAGCGCTTCCGATCGCTCTCCAGACCAGCATCTTCGACGAATTCCTCGCTCTCATCGAAACCCGGGTCTCGGCGGCGCGCGATGCCGGCCGCCTCGATGTCGGGGTCGAAACGATCCTGGTCGATCGGGCAACACTTATCGACGACGTCGTGCTGCGCACCGATCCGCTCACCGGCGCGACGTCGCACCTGCTCACCATCGAGATCGAACGCCGGCGCAATCCAGTCTCGCTGGAGCGCATCCTGCGGATCGCCAATGGCGATGTCAGCGCCCGCTTCATGATCAATCGCAAGTCCGGCAAGTCCGCGCTCCGGACCCGGGCGCGGGCCCTGATGGAGGAGAAGGAAGGCACGCCGATCCCGCGCGTCGAGATGATGCGGCCGACGCGCAACGAATATATGCGCGAAGACGATCTTTATGAATCGTCCTGGGAGGAGGTGACACGCGAGATGTTCAGCACAACCTGGGCAGAGGAGGCGGAAGCGGCCCGTCAGGCCGTGGACAGTGAAACGATCCGGCTTGCCACAGGCCTGCTCCTGCCCATCTGGTCGGCGCTGCCGAACGACCATCTCGCGGTCAACCGCATCGTCGATGGCGAAGGGCGGTCATGGTTGGGGCGCCTCGTCTTCGACGATCATGTTCCCCAACTCTTCGCCAAGCTCGGTATCGACCGCGCGGAAATCCTACCGGTGGACAGCGTGGTCAAGGCGGTGACAGCGGGGCGGAGCATTGATGTCTCGCACCCGTTTCCACTCACCATCAAGCGCTCGATCGTCAACGGCTCGCCTCGCATCGAACTGGTTGGCTGTCCGCACGATCGCCTGCCGTGGCTCAAGTCGATTGGCTGCTTTACCGAAGTGATACAATATCGGACCCGTGTGTTCGTGCCACTGCCATCGGCCGAGATCATTTTGTCTGGCATCTTCGAGGATCGAAGTTGATGGCTCTCCGACGGTTCAGGCACAGGCGACAGCGTTCACAAACCGGTGAGGGCGGCCATCGCCTGCAAGCCTATCCCAAGCCGTTCGCTTTGCGCTGCGGTGGTCCAGTGTGTTTTCGCGTTGCAGATACGAGCGAATCGGTGAAACCTTTCGGGACCGAAGAAGTTCAGAAGTACTGGGCACAATTGGAACCTTAAGGGGCGTAATATGCAACGCTTCATCCTGCGCGAAAACTTGAAGAAATTCAGGGCTTGCCTGGGCGCAGACGTTGCTGACACCGAGCGCACCTATCTGCTCCAGCAGATCCGGTCCATTCAACGCGAGCTTGCATTGCTGAACGCCGCCGCACTTGGCGCACAGAGATATCCTATTGAATTTGGTTTCTTATCAACACGGGATCGAAGCCTTTTCCACCGCCTGACGGAGACCGCCGCCGAGCCTACGATGATCATCGACCCGAGGGCTGGTATGCGCATCCTCGACGTCAACGAGGCGCATACTGCCATCACCTATACCGAGCGCCGCAAAGTGACCGGAGAAAGGCTCTTTGACGTCTTTCCGGACAATCCGGGTCTCGAGGATGCGACTGGCGTCGCGAGCTTGTTCGATTCCATCCGAATCGCGGCACGGGGACGGTGCCAGCATGCGATGAAAGCACAGCGCTATGACCTGCGGGGTTCCGATGGGCGGTTTCTCGAGCGCTATTGGCAGACGGTGTCCGTTCCTATCCTAAATGACGAAGCGCAGCTGGTTTGCATTCTGCACCAGGCACGAGATGTCACCGAAACAATGGGCGCTGCAGGTTTCACTGGTCATTGACGACATCTGTTCGCGTCTCATCGGCGCCCGGCGCCGCTCTCACAGGTCTATTGGGCCCATGTGGCGGCCCAGGGTTCGAGAGGGAAGGGGGGAGTGAAGCTGGTGTCCGGGCTGATCCGGATGCCAGAAGGAGTTCCTCCGATGACCACAACCGTAAAGCTCTCGAAGCTTACGCTTTCCCCCATCAATGTCCGCAAGCGGCCCGACGATCTCCTGGAGATTCCGCAGATGGCCGCCGATCTCGAAGCGCGCGGCGTCCTGCAGAATCTGCTCGTCACCCCGGTCAAGAAGCCGCGCGGCACCTTCGAGGTGTTCGACGGCGGCCGGCGGCTGCGCGGCCTCCTGATGCTCGCCGAGCGGGGCGTGATCGACGCCGAGACCTACGACGTTCCCGTCAAGGTGCTGGTCGGCGACGAGGCGACGCTGTCCGAAACCTCGACGGCCGCGAACTTCCATCAGCTCAAGATGACGCCGGCTGAGGAATGCCGGGCCTTCCAATATTTCATCGGCCTCAACAACGATATCGACGGCGTCGCCAAGCGCTTTGGTCTCACGCGCCGGTTCGTCGAAGGTCGCCTGCGTCTCGCCACGCTGGCCGAGCCCATCTTTGAGGCGCTGAGCGACGGTACGATCACCCTTGACGTCGCCAAGGCCTATGCCTCGACCGAAAACCAGGAGAAGCAGCTCCTCGTCTGGAACAGCTACGGCACCAGCTATTCCAATGCCGACACCATCCGCCGCGTCATCGCCAACGAGACGATGAAGTCGACCGATCCGGTGGCGATCCTGGTCGGTGAGGACCGCTACGCCGAGGCTGGCGGCAAGATCGACCGCGACCTCTTCAGCGACAGCGGCGACAAATGGGTCAACCCTGAGATCGCGCAGCGGCTTGCGGTCGACATCATGGAAGCGGAAGCCAATCGAGTCGGTGAAGAACTGGGCCTCGCTTGGATCCGTCCGATCGCGTCGAATTATACGCATAGCGCGGCGGCGGGCCTCTACCGGGTGATCCTGCCGCAGCCTGACTTGACCGAGGAGCAGCTGGCTCGGCTCGAGGCAATTGCGCAGCGCCAGGAAGCTATCGCCGAGGAGATGGACGACGAGTCCATCGATGAGGACGCCTACAAGGCGCTCGACCAGGAATATGATGCGCTTTCCGAGGAAGAACATGCGCTCCACAACATCCCGCCGGTGCTGACCGATGAGTTCAAGCCGCTCGTCGGCGCGTTCCTCAAGTTGACGCCCAGGGGCGAGATGGTCCTCGACACCGAATATTACAGTGAGGAGCCGGTCCGCGTCGGCGGCTCGGGAGACGACGGCGAGGACGACCACGGTGATGACGCCGACGGTGACGGGTCAACCGGCTCGGGCAGCAGCTACACGCCGCCAGCGCCGCCGCCTGAGGCGATCGCTCCGGGTGGCAAACCGCTCAGCGCCCGGCTCTACGACGAGTTGGCGATGCAACGGCGCGACGTGCTCGCAGCGACCCTGCTTAGCCATCCGGCCCTGGCGCTCGACTATGCGCTCTTCGTCATGATCGACGATCGCGCCAGCACGTTCAGCGCCTATGGCTCGACCCTTCGTGCCCGCTCACCGCAGGACCCGGTGAGCGGCGAGCAGCCGGCGACGCGCGCGCGGGGCTATCTCGCCGAGGCCCATGACGGACTCGATGCGAGCTGGCTGGAGCATAAGTCCGAGGTCGATCGGTTCGAGGCGTTCCGCGCGCTCGACGACGACAGCAAGGCTGCCTGGCTCGCTTACATCGTCGCGATGTCTCTCGAGGCGAAGGCGAGCTACCGCGCCGAGCAGTGCCCGCTCCACAACCGGCTGGCGACGATCATGGACGTCGATGTCGCAAGCTGGTGGCGGCCGACTTCGGAGAACTTCTTCGATCGGATCAGCAAGGGTTCGATCCTGACCTTGCTGGCCGATGTTGGCGGCGCGGCGCTGACCGCGCGTCACGCGACGATGAAGAAGTCGGAGATCTCGGAATCGTGCGCAAAGCTGTTCGCAGGCGAAGCGATTGTCGAGCCGGAGGTGCGGGATGCGGCGCTCGCCTGGGTCCCGGACGCCATGCGCTTCCTCGACAAGACCGAGGCGGACGACCTCGAACCCGTCGAGGGCGATCCTGAAGATCAGGCGATCACTGATATCGAGGATGCGGAAGGGGCGGACGCCGACGAGCTTGAGGCCGACGCACAAACGCCGGATCAGGACGCCCTCGCGGCCTGACATCTCTCTCTCCTTTATACCTTGCCGCCGGCGCGCATGTGCGTCGGCGGCATTTTCTCATTCCGCTTGGGAGACCTGCCATGTCTGCTCCAAAACGCACAAGCCGTGACGTCGCCGCGGAAATCACTGACCTCATCATCCGCAAGCTCGAAGAGGGCGTCCCGCCATGGTCGAGGCCCTGGCGGTCGAACGGGGCAGGGGGGCGGCCTCTGCGTCATTGCGGAACGCCGTATCAGGGCATCAATACGCTCTATCTGTGGGCGCTCGGCGATGCCCAGGGCTATCGTTCGCGCTACTGGATGACCTGGCGCCAGGCGGCAACGCTGGGCGGGCACGTCCGCAAGGGCGAGACCGGCGCTCTCTCGGTCTATTATTCCTCGTTCAAGAAGTGCGAGGAGCATCCTGAAACCGGCCGGCAAGTGGAGCGGAGCATCAGGTTCCTGCGCCATTATATCGTGTTCAACGCCGATCAGATCGACGGCCTTCCACCTTATTTCTATCCCTCTGACGAACCGGAGCAGCCTCTGGTGCCGTCCGAGCGGCAGGCGGCGATCGACGCCTTCTTCGCGGCCATCCCCGCAGACGTTCGCCATGGCGGAAGCCAAGCCTACTTCGCCCCGACGTTCGATCATATCCAGCTGCCGAACCGAACGGCCTTTCGCAGCATGGACCATTACGCGTCCACACGCTGCCACGAGACAGTCCATTGGTCGGGCCATGCCAGCCGGCTTGCACGGACCTTCGGTAAGCGCTTCGGTGACAAGGCTTATGCGTTCGAGGAATTGGTGGCATTATCTGGACAGTCTGCGCCGCTCGCAACTTTGCAGTAAGGTCGGCGATGGACGCCCACGGTAGGCAGTAATCAGGC
>NZ_JAKKIE010000113.1 GCF_021742065.1 Rhizorhapis sp. SPR117 | reverse complement strand
TTAGTCCGGCGAGCAGAGGCATTCTCAACTTACCTCATCATCACTGATACTCCATTTCAGCGCCGCAACGGCGCACTGTCCTTGTATCCGAACTGGTGGCCGTCCCGTGAACGCGGGTTCCAGCGCACAAGGCAAACGACGGCAAACACCTCGCCGGGATCTCCGTTGGTCAATATCTGGGCTGCAGCGTAGTAGACACGGTTGCCCGGACAGGACGACGCGAGCACTTTAAGCCCTCGCGTCGTTCCATCGTCATTGTCGCGTTGATAGGTGAGCTGCGCATCGAGATAGGCTTTGGCCGATGCGTGGCCACCCATGGATGTGAAGGGCATGAATAGCCATCCCATGAGGGTGTTCCTTTCGATTCGGTGGAGGGGCAACTGCGCTAACGGACGCCGACAGCCAGAGGTGATCGAGACCGTCAGGCCACAAGCGCCGGCGCGTCCTCAGGCTGCTCTTGGGAGGAGGACACGGCGTCCACGCTGGTGTTGAAGCTCTTCAGATAGGCGAAGGCCTGTTCCGCCTTGGCCGCGGCATGGATGATCGCCGTCTGGTCGCCCCGCAGGATCGCTAACCAGTGGCCAACATAGCTGGCATGACCGTCATGGAGGACATTGGGCAGACCGAGGTCCGCGCAGCAGAGCCCTGCCCCAATCTCGGCCACAAGCTCTTCAAAACAATAAGCTTTATCGCCAAAGCGCTTGCCGAAGGTGCGCGCGAGTCTGCTGGCATGTCCCGCCCAATGGACGGTCTCATGACAGCGGGTCGAGGCGTAATGATCCATGCTGCGGAACGACGTGCGATTAGGCAATTGGATATAGTCGAACGTCGGCGTGAAATAGGCCTGGTTGCCGCCATGGCGCACATCGGCGGGGATGGCTGCAAAGAAGGCATCGATCGCCGCCTGTCTTTCCGACAGGACCAGAGGCTGCTCGGGTTCGTTGGAGGGATAGAAATAGGGCGGCAGGCCGTCGATTTGATCGGCGTTGAAGACGATGTAGTGGCGCAGGAACCGGATGCTCCGCTCCACCTCCTGGCCGGTTTCGGGATGCTCCTCGCGTTTCTTGAACGAGGAATAATAGACTGAGAGCGCGCCGGCCTGTCCTTTGCGAACATGCCCTCCTAGCGTTTCCGCCTGACGATAGGTCATCCAGTAGCGGGAGCGATAGCCCTGGGCATCGCCGAGCGCCCAGAGATAGAGCGTATTGATGCCCTGATAAGGCGTCCCGCAGTGACGCAGCGGGCGGCCCCCTGCCCCGCTCGATCGCCAGGGTCTCGACCAGGGCGGAACGCCCTCTTCGAGCTTGCGGATGATGAGGTCGGTGATTTCCGCGGCCACGTCGCGGCTGGTGCGTCTAGTTGCGAGCATGGCTAGGTCTCCAGAATGGGATTGAAGAAGGGACCGCCGGCGCGATGGACGCGCCGGCGGTCAGGCACCCAAGAGGAGAGAGACTTCAGGCGGCGATTGCGTCTTGATCCGGGCTTTCCTGCTCGACCGTCGCATCGGCGGTAGCGACATCGTCCGCGACTTCCGCCACTTGCGTATCGTCACCGGCATCGACCTCGGCCGAGCCTTCCGACTGATCGTCTGCACCGCCCTCGACGGGGTCGAGGTCTGCCACCTCGGCCTGATCAAGGAACTTCATCGCGTCGGGCACCCAGCCGAGCGCCGCCTCTCGCACCTCGGGCTCGACAATCGCTTCGCCCGCGAACAGCTTCGCGCACGATTCCGATATCTCCGACTTCTTCATGGTCGCGTGGCGCGCGGTGAGCGCGGCACCGCCGACATCGGCGAGCAGCGTCAGGATCGAGCCCTTGCTGATGCGATCAAAGAAGTTCTCCGAGGTCGGCCGCCACCAGCTTGCGACATCGACCTCCATGATCGTAGCGAGCCGGTTGTGGAGCGGGCACTGCTCGGCCCGGTAGCTCGCCTTCGCCTCGAGCGACATCGCGACGATGTAAGCGAGCCAAGCGGCCTTGCTGTCGTCGTCCAGCGCCCGAAACGCCTCGAACCTGTCGACTTCGGACCTGTGCTCCAGCCAGCTCGCATCAAGGCCGTCATGCGCTTCGGCGAGATAGCCCCGCGCGCGCGTCGTCGGCTGCTCGCCGCTCACCGGATCCTGCGGCGAACGCGCGCGAATGGTCGAGCCATAGGCGCTGAACGTGCTGGTGCGGTCGTCGATCATGACGAAGAGCGCATAGTCGAGCGCCAGGGCTGGATGGCTGAGCAGGGTCGCTGCCAGCACGTCGCGCCGCTGCATCGCCAACTCGTCGTAGAGCCGGGCACTGAGCGGCTTGCCCCCGGGGGCGATAGCCTCGGGCGGCGGCGGCGGGGTGTAATCCCTTCCGGTGCCGGTCGAGCGGGCGCCGCCTGCGTCGTCATCATTGTCGGCGTCCTCGCCCCCTACGCGAACCGGCTCCTCGCTATAATATTCCGTGTCGAGGACCATTTCGCCCTTCGGCGTCAGCTTCAGGAAGGCGCCGACCAGTGGCTTGAGCTCATCGGGCAGCACGGGCGGCGCATGGTGGATCGCATGTTCCTCATCGGCGAGGGCATCATATTCCTGGTCGAGCGCCTTATAGGCTTCCTCGGTGAGGTTCTCGTCCTCCATCTCCTCGGTAATGGCATCCTGCCGCTCGGAAATGGCCTGCACCCGCGCGAGCTGCTCCTCGGTCAGGTCGAGAGACGGAAGGATGACGCGGTAGAGGCCGGCCGCGGCGCTGTGCGTGTAGTTGGACGCGATCGGCCGGATCCACGCAAGGCCGAGTTCCTCACCGATCCGCCTGGCCTCTTCTTCCATGATATCGGCGGCCAAGCGCTGCGCGATCTCCGGATTGACCCACTTGTCGCCGCTGTCGCTGAAGAGGTCGCGATCAATCTTGCCCCCGGCTTCGGCATAGCGATCCTCGCCGACGAGGATCGCCACCGGGTCGGTCGATTTCATGGTCTCGTTGGCGATAACCCGGCGGATCGTATCCGCGTTAGCGTAGCTCGTACCATAGCTGTTCCAGACGAGCAGCTGCTTCTCCTGGTTCTCGGTGGAGGCATAGGCCTTGGCGACGTCGAGGGTGATAGTGCCCTCACTCAGCGCCTCGAAGATCGGCTCGGCCAGCGTGGCGAGCCGCAGGCGGCCTTCCACAAAGCGGCGGGTGAGACCGAAGCGCTTGGCGACGCCGTCGACGTCCCCGGTCAGACCGATGAAATACTGGAATGCGCGGCATTCTTCCGCCGGCGTCATCTTGAGCTGATGAAAGTTCGCCGCCGTCGATGTTTCGGAGAGCGTCGCTTCGTCGCCCACGAGAACCTTCACGGGCACGTCATATTCCTCGGGGACAATGATACCGCGTTCGGCGAGGAGCATGAGGCCCCTGAGCCGGCGGCCGCCGTCGAAGACTTCGTAGGTGCCGCGCGGCTTCTTCACCGGGGTGACAAGCAGGTTCTGCAGAACGCCGCGCGCTTCGATATCGGCGGCCATCTGCGGGATCTCCAGCAGTTCATCAGGCCGCTTGCGGACATTGATAGGGGAAAGCGTAAGCTTTGAGAGCTTTACGGAAGTGGTCATCGGAGCAACTCCTTCTGGCATCCGGATCAGCCCGGACACCACTTCCGACCCCCCTTCCCTTTCAGTCCGACCGAGACAGGATCTGCGCCAGGATCGCTTCAACCGATGCCGTTGGCACGAAAACCCGGGTGCGGTATTGGATCACCTCGGTGAAGCAGCCAATCGACTTGAGCCAGGGCAGCCGATCGACCGGGCAGCCGACCAATTCGACGCGAGCCGAGCCGTTGACGATGGAGCGCTTGATGGTGAGCGGGAAAGGCCGCGAAATGTCGATGCTGCGTCCCGCCGCCACGGCCTTAACCACGGCGTCGGCCGGCAGAGCATCCGCAGGGTCGATGCCGAGCTTGGTGAAGAGCTGCGGGACGTGGTCGTCAAAGACGAGACGCCCGAGCCAGGACTGCCCTTCCCCATCGACTATACGATTGACCGCGAGGTGGTCGCTCGGGAGCGCCGACCAGATGGGCAGCAGCAGGCCGGTTGCAAGGCGGATCGTCTCGCTGTCCACGATCTGGCTGGTGGTTTCCACCTCGGCAGCCCAGGTGATGCTGAAGTTCTCGCGATCGACCTCCTCCCACGAGGATTCGTAGAGGTCGTCTTCGCGCATATATTCGTTGCGCGTGGGCCGCATCATCTCGACGCGCGGGATCGGCGTTCCTTCCTTCTCCTCCATCAGGGCTCTCGCCCGGGTTCGCAGCGCAGACTTGCCCGACTTGCGGTTGACCATGAAGATCGCGCTCGCGTCACCGTCAGCGATGCGCAGGATACGTTCCAGCGAGACGGGATTACGCCGGCGTGCGATCTCGATGGTGAGCAGGTGGGAGGTCGCCCCCGTGAGAGGGTCAGTTCGCAGAACGACGTCATCGACCAGCGTGGCCTGGTCGACCAGGATCGTCTCGACGCCGACATCGAGCCGACCCGCATCGCGCGCGGCGGACACGCGGGTTTCGATCAGTGCGAGGAACTCCTCGAATATGCTGTTTTGCAACGCGATGGGAAGCGCGAGGATGCGATTGAGCCAGCGCTGAATGGGCGGCATCTCGTCCTTGAGGACGCCGTCCTTATCGACCAGTTCCAGCCCGGTACGATGCTGGAAATCGTCAAGTGTGGTGCTGGAAAGCTTGCCCGTCGCCAGGAGATCGAACCAGCTGAGCAGCGCCGCGCAAGCATATTCGCTTTCGAGATTGTCGGCCGGGTCGAACAGCCCTTGCCCGCCGGTCTGCCGCTGCCCCCGGGTGAGCGCTCCAAGGCTGTCGAGCCGCCGCGCGATGGTGCTCGTGAAGCGCAGTTCGCCCTTGCAATCCGTGGTCACGGGGCGGAACAGCGGCGTAGTCGCCTGGTGCGTACGATGGGTTCGCCCCAACCCCTGGATCGCGCGATCCGCGCGCCATCCTGGCTCGAGCAACAGATGGACGCGTTGTTCCTGGTTCACCACGTCGAGCGAGGCATGATAGCTCCGGCCGGTGCCACCTGCGTCGGAGAAGACCAGCATCCGCTTGCGCCCCGCCATGAACGCGGCGGCTTCGGCCTGGCTGGTCCTGGCAGAACGGCTCTCGAGCTTCTGTCTGCCGTCACAGGTGGTGATCAGGCGCTTGGTGCGACCGGTCACCTCGGCGACATTGTCATGGCCGAAATGTTCGAGAAGCGCATCGAGCGCCGACATGATCGGCGGCATCGCACAGAGCTTCTCGATCAGTTCGTCACGCGCGGCTTCCGCTTCCGGGTTGTAGACCGGATGGCCATGCTCATCGAGCATCGGCGTCGATCTCGGCGTGCCGGTATCGTCCGTGAAGACGCGCATCTGGCGGGTTGGAAAGGCGCGCTGCAAATAGTCAATAATGTATTCGCGGGGGCTGAGATCAATTTCGAGATCAGCCCGTTCCTCGGGGCTGAGATCGCCCAAGCGCCGATCAAGGATCGATTCCGCGGTCGTGACGAGCTGCAAAACGACCGACTTGCCATCGGCAAGATGGCTCCGGACCGCCGCGATCACGGTCGGTAGCTTCATGCTGAGGAGAAGTTGCCCGAAGAACCGCTGCTTCGTGGATTCAAAGCGCGAACGGGCCGACGCCTTGGCGCCGCTGTTGAGGGTTGCGTTCTCGATACCGTCGACGACCGAAGTCAGCTCGAGGGCTCGCTCCATGTTGCGATGGATGATGCTTTATCGCGAGGTCGCGATAATGTGAAGGAACGCGGCCTAAGCGCCGAATTCCTGTGTTGTTCGTGCGATGT
>NZ_JAKKIE010000112.1 GCF_021742065.1 Rhizorhapis sp. SPR117 | reverse complement strand
CGCCTTTGCAACATGGCACAAAAGCACGGAATCCTGAAGCTTTTACAGGACCGAAACGCTCATCCCGCCGCGTGTGGGCCTGCGAGGTGGCGCATGAACGATCTGGACTGTCCAAGCCGGTGACCCCCCATTCTTTTCGTCACGCCTTTGCCGTCCATCTGCTCGAAGCTGGCACGGATGTGCGCACCATTCAGCTCCTGCTCGGTCATCGTTCCCTGTCCACCACGGCCCAGTATCTGCGCATAGCGGCCAACAAGGTCTGCTCGACGACGAGTCCCCTGGAGCTGCTGCCGCACCCTGTGCCCGCCGTCACACCGCCTCGCGCACCAGAACATTTCTGAGCGCATCGGCAATGGACCGTTCGGGTCCAGAGGTGGCGGATATCTTCCGCCGCTACGGCGCTGCGTGGCGCGGCCAGCATAACACCTCGCTGTCGACCGCACAGCGCGCTGCTATGAGCGCGATCGAGCTTTGCCGCACGGCCGTGCTGGGCGGCCACGTCGAGCAATGCGATCAGTGCGGAGAACGGCGGATCTCCTACAACAGTTGCCGATCACGCAATTGCCCGAAGTGCCAAGCACTTGCCCGAGCGCAGTGGGTGGAGGACCGCCGCGCCGATCTGCTCGACGCCCAGTATTTCCATGTCGTGTTCACCGTGCCGAACGAGATTGCCGCAATCGCCTTCCAGAATGCCGAGGTGGTCTATGATATCCTGTTCCACGCGACCGCCGACACGTTGCGGACGATCGGCGCTGATCCCAAGCATCTTGGCGCCGAGATCGGGTTCTTCGCGGTCCTTTCACACCTGGGGACAGAATCTCGGTCACCATCCCCACATTCACTGCGTCGTCCCGGGCGGTGGACTGTCACCCGACGGCAGTCGGTGGATCTCCTGCCGCCCAGGCTTCTTCCTGCCCGTCGCGGTCCTCTCTCGCCTGTTCCGCCGCCTGTTCCTCGAAGCGCTGGAGAAGGCCTTCCGCGCCGGCAAGCTGCAGTTCTTCTCGTCGCTCGAACGACTTCGCGAGCCCGGCCCGTTTCGCCGCTATCTCGACTCGGTTCGCGGGATCAACTGGGTCGTCTACGCCAAGCCGCCCTTTGCCGGACCTCAACGGGTTCTGGACTATGTCGGACGCTACACCCACCGCATCGCCATCTCCTACAATCGCCTGATCGCCATCGATGATGGCAAGGTCAGCTTTCACTGGGAAGACTATCGTGACGGCAGCAAACCCAAGGTGATGACCCTGAGCGCCGACGAATTTATCCGACGCTTTCTGATCCATGTCCTGCCGCAAGGATTCCAGCGCATCCGCTATTATGGCTTTCTGGGCAATCGATACCGCAAGGAGAAGCTTGCCCGTTGCCGCGATCTTATTGGAATGCAGCAACCTGTCGATCACGAGAAAGGTGCTGACTACCTCGACAAGGTCGAAGAACTTACTGGCATCTCGCTTCGAGGATGTCCCGCCTGTCACCATGGCTGCATGATATGCATCGAAGTTCTCGAGCGGATCCCTTCATCGCCGTCACCTGCTCTGGATACGTCATGACCAACAAGCCTCGTCAGTTAAAGGCCGTTCGCTTCGCCCTGCTCAAAGGGCCACGGGCAAGCTGTTGCCTCTTCGCCAAAATCTGGCTCAAACCGTCCAGGGACCAACAGTCCGCGTCTTCGCAAAAGGGTATTCCGATCAGTCGCCCCTTCAATAGTGAGTGCGTACCGAATGCCAGATCGGCGTTGAAAAAGACCGCCGAGGCCGCCCGCAACAATCAATCCCCATAGCGCCACGGTTGCGCAGGCGGCTCCAATACGTTTTTAGCTCACCGGCGCGGCCATACCGTTCGCGCCGGGATTCATGCGTCATCTGCCGCGCCGCCAACCTAAAAACGCTCTTCATTATGACCCGTTCGAGATTATGTAGAATCGACGGAACATTGCCCGCCCGGACAGGCTTCCAACCTGGCTGGGCTGCACATAATCAAAGGCGAATGTGCTTACCCAACGAAGGCGGAGATCCCCATAGTCGGTCATAGCCAAAGCGATTGGCAGACCTGAGCGCGGGCATTTTCACCCGGGGTTCTGACACTTCTGGACCTACGGAAATGCGTCGGGCACGCAGCAGCATCACAACCGACCGAGGCTGTTGGAAAATCTATGCCGCGGGCGCGGACAGCGCCCGATAAAGGGTAGCGTGATGGCATTTGAGGAGCTTGGCCGCCTCACGGACGGATGTACCTTCGCCGATCAGGCGCTCGCCTAGCGCGATCTGATCGGTCGTGAGTTTGGACGGTCTGCCGAACCGCACGCCGCGCGCCTTGGCGGCGACCCGTCCGCTACTGGTGCGCTGGTGGATCAGCTCGCGCTCGAACTCGGCGATGCCGGCGAACACCGTCAGCACCATGCGCCCGGCAGGCGAGGTCGTGTCGGCCCACGGTTCGGCCAGGGAGCGCAGGGCAGCGCCCGCCTCGTTCAGCTTCTCGGCGATATCGAGCAGGTCCCTGGTCGATCGCGCGAGCCGATCGAGCCGCGTCACCACCACCACGTCGTCGTCGCGGATTTGGTCGAACATTCGCGCCAGCTCGGGCCGATCGCGCTTCGTGCCTGACACCTTTTCATCGAAGGTGCGGCGACAGCCAGCCTCCTTCAATGCAGCGCGTTGAAGGGTGAGGTTCTGGTCGTAGGTCGAGACGCGGGCATAGCCGATCAGCATGTCGCGAATTTGCATCGAAACGAATTACTTCCGCAACCGACATTTGCGACACTGCGGTGCTCGGAAATACGTGGGCGGCCTCGCTGTCGCGCAACTGGATATCCGCGACAATCTCTCGCAGGTTGGTCGATTATGCGAGGTCCAGGATTGCCAGCAGGACCAGGCTGATCGCGCCTAAGCCGAGTAGCGAGAGGACCACGGCTGTCGTGACTCGGGCCCCCGCTTTCGCCACGGTGCGCACGTCCACGCCGAGCCCGAGCGCGGCCATGGACACGACGGTCAACAGCGTTGCCACCCGGCCGATCGGCGCGACGGCGGTGGTCGGCAACAGGCCCAGCGAGCGGCAGGCGACCAGCGCCAGAAAGCCGATAATGAACCAGGGGACCAGATGGGCGAGGTCGAGCCGTTTGGCCGTAGGCTCGCCAGCCAAGAACTCGCCATCGGGCGCGACCTGCGGAGCGAGGCGCGGGGCGACCAGCGACAGGACGAGGCACACCGGCCCGAGCATCAGCACGCGCACCAGCTTGACCAGCGTGCCCATCTGCACGGCCGCAGCGCCCAGCGGCGAAGCGGCCGCGATCACTTGAGGCACCGCATAGACGGTAAGCCCGGCGAGCGCGCCGAAGGCGAGCCCACTCATGCCCAGCGCAATCCCCAGCGGCGGGAGGCCGAGCACCACGACCACGCCCAGTACGGCCGTAAAGGCTATCGACGCGGCCACGTCGTCGCTGTCCGCCCCGATCACGGGCGCCACAGCTGCGATGGCCGAATTGCCGCAGATCGAGTTGCCGCACGCGACCAGCAGCGCCATGCGCGTCGGCAGCCCGAGCAGCCAGCCAATACCGAAGCTGAGCAGGATGGCGCTCGCCACCACGCCTGCGATGCCGACAAGGAGCGGCAGCCCGGCCGCCAGGATGGTCGCGGCGCTGACCGATGCGCCGAGCAGGACCACGGCCACCTCCAGCAGGTATTTGGCGCTGAAGGCGACCCCGTCTTGCCACTTGTCGCCGGGCGTCCATAGGCTGCGCACCGCCGTGCCGATCAGGATGGCGAGCACCAGCGCTTCCAGCCAGGCCTTGCCGGCCAGCACGCGCTCGCCCGCCTCGAGGGCATAGGCCGCCCCGGTCACGGCAAGGCAGAGGCCGATGCCGGGCAGTAGCCGGGCGGCCTTGCTGCTTCGGCGGGTCGATGACGTGACGGGGTGATGGTCGAGACTAGCCAAGGCGGTTTTCCTCCGCCAGTCGCTCTAGGCTCCGCGTATCGATCGTTCCAACGCAGCGTTCTTGTCGTTCCGATCGTCAATCGTGATCGGTTTGTGCTATCGACGCTGCATGACGCTGGAACAGCTTCGCATCTTTGTCGGCGTGGCCGAGCGCGAGCACATGACCGCTGCGGCACGCGCCCTCAACGTCACGCAGGCGGGGGCATCGGCGGCGATCGCCGCGCTGGAGGAGCGGCACGCGATCAAGCTGTTCCACCGCGTCGGGCGCGGCATCGCGCTAACCGAGGCGGGACGGCTGTTTCTGGTGGAAGCCCGGGGCGTGCTTGCGCGTGCCGACGCCGCCGAGACGGTGCTGGAGGAGCTTGGCGGGCTCAAGCGGGGCACGCTCCGAGTCGTCGCCAGCCAGACCATCGCCGCCTATTGGCTGCCACCCATTCTGGCGATGTTTCGCGGACGCCACCCGGCGCTCGGCATCGAGTTGGCGATAGGCAACACCGAACAAGCTGCGGCGCGTGTTCATGACGGCGGAGCCGACTTGGGCATCGTCGAGGGAGAGGTGGATGATCCGGCGCTGGCACACTGGCCGATCGGTGAGGATCGACTGCTGCTGGTCGGGGCCGAGCCGTTCGGAGAGGCCCGCATCGACGCGGCGTGGCTGCGTCAGGCGCGCTGGGTGCAGCGTGAACCGGGATCGGGCACGCGCTCGACGCGCGACGGCCATCTGCTCGCGCTTGGCGTCGATCCCGCCACGCTCGACGTGGCGCTGGTGATGCCGTCCAACGAAAGCGTCCGCACCGCCGTGGAGGCGGGTGCCGGCATCGCCGTCCTTTCGGCGCTGGTGGTCGCGCCAGCGATCAAGGCGGGCGCGCTGCACGCCGTGCCATTTGGGTTCGATGCCCGCCCCTTCTTCGGGCTGCGGCACAAGGAACGCTATCGCACCAAGGCCGCAGACGCTTTGCTGGACGTGATCGGCCTACAGCACCCGAAGGTAGCGACCTCCAAACCGGATGTTTGATGTCGCAAAAGGTTGATTATACGCGACATCCGAAAGTCAGGAGTTCAGCGACACGGGAGCATAGCGCGCGTTCTCGGACATGCCCCGAATGACGCGGCCCATGATGCTGGGCGGCAGTGGAACGACGTCGGTGCGATCCCTGCGGGGCCGCTGGTCGGCCGGTCGGGCGAGCAACAGCAGATTGAGCACGGCCGCACCGATCCGTTTCCTGAAAGCGCGGTGCTCAAGCGCTTGCCGTTCGGGCAGCCGGTCCACCCGGCGCCACAGGTGATCGCGCGGCAACAGGGCGCTGATCGCGCGAAATCCCGACCCGCGCCGCCTGGCATCGTCCAGCCCAACTATCATCGCCATTCTCCCGGTCCCTCGCACCGGGAGTTCAACGAGCGGGTAGTGTGCGTCAATGTCTGCAAATAGCGGCCTTGGCTGCTGGTCATGCGGCTTGTCGTAGATCGGCTTTTTTCATCTCCTTGAGATCGTTCATGTTGAGATAGCGGTTGGCCTCGAGCCAGTTTTCATGGGTCTCGACCGCCAGCGCCCGGATGAGGCGCAAGCAGCTGTCTTCGTTGAGGAAGATGCGCAGGACAATAGTCCGGCGTTTGATCTCCTCATTGAAGCGCTCGAGCATGTTGGTGCTCTTCATGTGTTTGTGATGCTGACGCGGCAGCCGGTAAAAGGTGAACGTCTCCTCGATGGTCTCCTCGGCCCAACAGGTCAGCTTGGGGTAGCGCGGCGACCATTTCCTGAGCCATGCCGCAAGATCGCTTCTGGCCTCCGACAGCGCGCGGCGATCATAGATCCAGCGCAGTTCCTGAAGGCAGTCGTCGTCGGCCTTGCGCGGCAGGTGATCGAGCGCGTTCCTGAGGAAGTGCACATAGCAGCGCTGGAACC
>NZ_JAKKIE010000111.1 GCF_021742065.1 Rhizorhapis sp. SPR117 | reverse complement strand
TATCTCCTTTGCTCTGACCCCCAGGCGAGCAACGCAGATCGGAGCCAAAATGGCTCCCGGCAGTCATTGGGTCTAAGCGAGAACATATCAAGAATGGCGTGATTGCCGTTACCGCCGGAGGTCGCTGAGCCCCAGCTCTGCCCACATCCATGTGAAGTCATAGGTGCCCATCGGATCGGCAGCGTCGGATTTTGCCGCGCCGTTTTCAATATATTTGAGCCAGTCGGCCACTTTCGTCCGTCCGGCCTTTGTGCGGGCTAGAGCACGCGGAGTCTTGTGGCCGAGGGCAGGAACCGGCTCATCGAGCGTTTTCGTATATTCACGGGTCAGCATGTCGTGAACGATGCGCTCCATTTCGTGTGGCGGTATATCCAGCGTCTCGTCCTGCGGGGCGCGTGCTGCATCATCGGCCATGATCTGGGCCAGTGTCCGAATTTCAGTCATGGGAGCACTGACGGAATCACCGAGCCATTCGCGTATCTGTATAATCGCTTGTTCCGCACGGGCGGCGCTGTTCACCTCGACGATCAGCTTGCGGCCTGTCAGTTCCACATTGGCGAAAACCGGCGTGTCGTCTTCCATCGTTGTGACGAAGGCCTGCTTGCCTTTGCTTGATTGGGACTTCCCGCCCTTTTTGACTGGAGCCAGCCAGTTCCAGAAACTGTCGCTGGCAGGCTCAAGCCAGGGGGCTGCGTCCAGCCTTCTGGCCACGCTCTTGCCGATCACGCCCTTTGCCAGAGGGAAAATGATTCGGTGGAATACGAGATCATCGCCGTCCGCGTTGATCATATCCGGAGTGCTGCCGGGCATCGCCTTGCCCAGGCAATCGAGCAGCCACATATTCGTGAACATCGGTCCCGATGCCCGCAGGAGAGCGTCCCGGTCGAGGGGGGGCAATCCGGCAGTGTCCTGAACATCGTCGGAAAGTCGGGAAAATGCGTCGATTACGCGTGCGGCACCTTCAGCACTGAACGGCAGCAGCGCTCCGGAAATGCCGTGGCGACCGTTCACGTCAACAATCCTTGCGGCGATCTTGTCCCAGTTGACGAGGGTCTGGGTTGCACCGTGTTCCCGCACCGTCACCGGGGCAACGTCGCGCAGCAGATCGCGCAAGGTCATCGACTGGCCGGGCAGAACCTCGCTCACCTCATAGAGCGACATGACCGTATCGCGCAGTGCGCGCATATAGGCCTTGTTCGGCGCCTTTTCGTTCCAGCCCCGCCGCTTGAGATAGTCATCGACCAGATTGCCACCGTCCGGTTCCAGTTCCTGCGTGAGCAGATCTTCAAAGGCGCAGCCCCATAGCGACCCTTGCCAGTGATCGCCGATGATTTCGAATATGGCGTCGGGCTCCAGTCCCGTTGCCTCGCACGCCGGTTCCAGATGTGCGGACAGCATTTCGGCCATCGCTTCATCCCAGGGCTCACGATCCACATATTTCATCAGGCCCGAAAGATCATGGGCAGATTTTGGTCTGGACATTCAGACAGGCCTTTCCACGCCGAGGCGGCGCATTTCTCTATAGATGGTCGATCAGCCGATGCCGAGCTGCTTTGCCGCCTCTGTTGGCGAGATGCTTGCCTCGACCAGCTTGATTCATTCTCGGGGGCGGTTTTCCTGTTCTGCGGGAAAAGGGGCGACAGGTTGAAGGCCCTAGTCTGGGACGGGTCTGGGCTATGCGTGTATGCGAAGCGTCTCGAGCGCAGAAAGTTCATGTGGCCCCGTGCTCATGAGGTCGCGCTCCGCCTGTCGGCAGCCCAGATGACGATGCTCACCATAGCCGATGAAAGACTGCCCAAAGAGATAAAAATCGGGTCCCCCGCCCAACAATCGTGGCAGCGGATAGAACAGATCGGCGTTCAAGCTCCCCTTTCCGCTGTTGAAATTGAAGCGGGAGAAGGTCGAGAGGCGCAGCCCGTCATCCTTGCCGACTTCCAGGAAAAACCCTCGAATTTCGAGACGCTAGATCAGCACGCGCTCCACTTCGTCCAGCGTCACGTCATCGGGCCGGCGATCGTAGAGCTGAGTGGTGCGCGTCGAGCTATGGTTCGCCATCGTCGCGGCCGTCTCCAAGGTGCCACCGTTCTTCAAATAGGTGGTGATCCCGGTCGCGCGGAAACTGTGATTGCCGATCGCCGTGCCGATCCCGGCCGCCGCCGCGCGCCGGCGCACCATCGCGAACGCATTGGGCTGGGGCAGGGGGGTATCGCTTAGTCGCTTGGTCTTGCGTCCGATCGTGCGGAACAACGGCCCCTTGCGATCGTCGCTCAGCGCGCAGCCGTCGAGATATTCGGCCAGGTAATGCTCAAGATTGTGGTGGCAGGGCATCTCATGGCGCTTGCCGCCCTTTTCGTGCAGCCGGACCCATAGGCGGCGGTTCTGCACGAACACGTCCTCCACCCGCATCGCCAGCGCCGCGCCGACCCGCGCGAACGAATAGACCATCAACCCGATCAGCGCCCGATCGCGCAGGCCGGCATGGGTGGTCACGTCGATCCTGTCGAGCAACGCCCGCGCCTCGTCGGGGGCCAGCACCGGCGTCTTGCCGCGCCGCTGGCTATGCGCCGGCCCACGCACCGACGCGGCGGGGTTCACTGGCACGACATGGCCCGTCACCAGCCAATCGAACAGATGCTTCACGCCGGCGAGTTGCTGCTTGACGCTGGGCGCGGCCAGCTCGCGCCCCAGCGCCTCGATCCAGGCCGCGACGTGGAGCGGCTGCACGCCGGCAAGGGAGGCGACGCCGCGCGCCTCACACCAGGCCAGGAAGTCGCCCGCCGCGCGCGCATAGGCGCGGCGTGTGTGCGGGTTGCGGATGGTGACGGCAAAGAACTCAAGGAAGCGCAGCCGCGTTGCGTCGTCGGCCGCCGCAATCAGTGCCGGCAGCGCCAGCGTGGGCGAGGGCAGGAGGGCGAGCTGGTTCATCGTGCAATCTTCTCCCAGCGCGCCGGTTCGGGACACGGCTGCGCCAGCTCCCGGCGCAGCTCGTCAAACACCTCGTCGGCGGGGCGGACCGATTCCAGTTCGGCCGCCGATGCGTCCAGCACCCGGCCTAGCAACTCGTCGCGTAGGTCGCGGTACGGCTCCAATTCACGAAAGTTCTGGACGATCGCGAACACCGCCTCGGATGGATCAACGAACATGCCGCGCTCGACCCGCTCCAACAGCCAATCGGCCTGATCGCCGGTCAGATACGCCTCGAAGCGTAGCCCGCCCGCACGGGCCTGCTCGCGCAGCGCCTTGGCCTGGTCGCGCTCGGCGTAGTTGTCAGCGAAAGCCTCGTCGTCGTCCATATCGCTTCCTTCGGCGGTGGATCTCGGGATCGTTTAAACGGCCTCGCCTGGGTCGCCGCGATAGCGCACCCAAAGGCCGCCCATCGCGTCGCGGTAGCCCCATGCGTCGGCGTAGGTCGTCGGCTCCTGCGCCAGCCAGGCCATGATCGTCAGCATATCCTCGGCAATGACGGCATCGAGGTTGCACAGGTGCAGGATCGGGAAATGGCCGCACTCGTCGCCGTTCCACCAGGCCAGGAGGAAATCGGCCACCTTGCGCGATGCGCCGGTCTCGGCCGCGCGCGTGGCGGGCAGAGCGACGGGCAGCAAACGGCCGATTGCCGCGCCGACTTCATCGAAGCTGACGGCGCGAATGACAGGCCGGCGCTGCGGGGGTGCCGTGTGGGCGATCCCGCTCATGCGCGCGCGCTCCCCTCGCGGCGCGGTCGTCCACCCCGGACATGCGCGCCAGGATCAATGATCGTCTCGGCATGGCGGCTGAGATTTTCGACCGCGCCGGCCATGCCGAATATCTCGACCCGCCCGCCCTTGTTGTAGATGCGCCCCGCTATGGTGCCGTGGAGGATGGCGCGTGCCTTCGGCTCGATCGTCAAGTCGCCCATGATCGTGCCGTGCAGGATGAACCGCACGCCGCCCTGCAGGGTCGCGTTGCCGGTGATGGTGCCATAGAGCGCCATGTCCTCGCCAATCGCGAACGGACCCTCAATGCTGTCGTGAACCGCGCGCATTATGAAGCCGCCTCAAGATCAGTCAGACGAATCAAAGCTGCCCCGTTGCAACGAGTTGACCCAGCAGGGCATTGACACGGGTCTGCCATCCGGGGCCGCTGCCGCGCAGATGCTCCACCGTCTTTGCATCCAGTCGGATTTTCACCTCCACCTTCGGCGCTTCCGACTTCGGCCGCCCGCGCCGGGAAGGCTTCATCCCGGCCATGAACGCCGCATCCATCGGCGGATTGTCATCGTGAACCTTCGGATCAAACTTGGCCATGATAGAACCTCACTTCGTGCTTCTCTGCTGGGCGTAGGCTGATGGCGCGCACCGCATCGTCATGAGAGCCTTCGGTGAAAAAGCACATGCAGGCGATCACCGATCAGGCCCATGCCGACGAAACGAACCTCTCCATAATCGAAGCGATCATCTTCGCGCTCAAACGCCGTATCCCAATCGAAATCTTCCGCAGCTCGCAAGGATACGCCGTGCTTGGCGATATTGGCTTCATCCTTGGCCGGGTCGAACTCGATTTCCATAGCAAATAGCGTACACCCATTAAATCGAGGAAGCAATGATTTTCGGGTGCACAAAAATTATGTTGAGTGCCACGCTATTTGGCCACATGATGCCATGATAAATGGCCAAGATGGGTGGTTGCCGGCAGCTCCGGGCCTTTCAGAGAAGGTTTGAAAATGGCGCCAACTCGGCGACGGTGCCGACCAGGCTTTGCCGGGTCAGGATCGCGAGATATTCCTCGACCGTATAGGGCGGCGCGGTAAGACGGGCGCGCACCTTTGCAACGGCGCTGCAAAAGACGCCGGGTGCGAGGTGTAAATGGCTGGTCAGAAATTCGTCGGGATGCTGCGCCTCGATGCCATAGGACGCGAGGGACGAAGCGGGAAAATGCTTGAGGTTCTGCGTCACGATCACGTCGCAGCGCCCGACGATCGCGGCGGCCAGCACATGCCGGTCGCCGCGATCGGGCAAATCAAGAGATGGAATCAGCGTGTCATAGCCCGTCACAAGGGCGTCGCGCATCGCCCTGTCCATGCGGTCGCGCGTGCGTTCCAGCGCGGCTCGGTCGCGGTGCGGTTCGTTGCGTACCAGCGCCTCGATCCACTCGCGATGAATGTCCGCGCTCCATTTGGCCTTGAACAGATCGGTAACGGCAATCTGCATCAGCAGATCGCGCATGGGGGCGGGATAGAGGACGTTAGCGTCCAGCAGCGCCGTATAATGGCTCATGCGTGACGATAGCCCATGTCCTGTTCCTGGGCCTCTCGGGCCAGTTCATCCAGCACGGTTTCCCGGTCGCGGTCGTCACGGGCCTTATAGGCCATCAAATCTTCCATGCGGATACGGCGGTGCGTGCCGACCTTGCGATGCGGGATCACGCCGGTATCGAGCAGGTTGATGAGGAAAGTGCGCGAGACATTGAGCATGTCGGCCGCCTGCACGGTGGTCAGCTCCGCATCCTCGGGAATGATCGTCACACCGCGACCGGCGGCCATCGCGTCGAGAATATCCATGAGCAGCGACACCGCGCCGGCGGGCAGCTCTATGGGCTTCTCCTGTTCGGCGTCGCGCACGCGCAAGGTCAGCGGGCGTTTCTGGCGGGCATAGCCGGCAAGCACTTGGCCCGACAGGCGCGCTATGGCGGCATCCTGCGGTGTCGGCGGCATCTGGCGATGGGCGAGCATGTTCATGGTGGACTCCTTCTCCCTTGAAGTAGGGCATAAACGCCGCAAACGCAATAAATGACATAAGTGACAATATCTAGCCGCCAAGATTCACGGCCTGTTCTATGTATGATAAAGGACATTATCACACATAGAACAGGACGTGAATCCATCCATTCGCGCGCATCAGATTTGATCCAAGG
>NZ_JAKKIE010000110.1 GCF_021742065.1 Rhizorhapis sp. SPR117 | reverse complement strand
GGCTACTGGCCGAGTCTAAGGCTAAAGCCAGTATCCGACTGAAGTCGGAGGGGTTCCTCCTCCAAGAGGACTCTAAAATCGAAGTCCGCAAAAGTATAGCGACTATTCAGGTTTCTCTAATCCGGGGGCCGTCATCCATTCCAAGGGTCAGGGCTCGATATCCCGATTGGGCCTGTCCTTTGGCGCGGGTTTACCGCTTTTGATGGCACGAGCCGCAACATAGAGGCAAGCTCCACAAATGGCGAGATTTGCGACAGCCGCCGTAGCAGCGAAAGCAACGCCAATAGTTGAAAGGGCGGCCGCATTGAAAACCAAAGAGACGGCATAAGCGCCAGACGCGCCGGTAATGATTGCTCCGCCCGCACAGGACAAGACTTTCTCATTCTTATTCATACTTACCTCATGTCTGCTTATGCTTATTCATAATGGTATTTAGATATACATCTTAAATACACAGTTCACCAAGTAATTCATGATATTACTTTCCAGAAGAATGAAATCTTCCGCTATTTGTAATTGCGAAAAATAGTGAGATCGGCGCGCCCCGCTCCGCTCGGGGCGCGCCGTTTTCATGTCCGCAGCGCGCGGCTAGAAAAGTGTCATCTGCCGCGCCGCCGCTTCCTTTTCTTTCCACGCTTTGGTCTCGGCCTCATGGTCGAGCCAGGCCTGCACGAAGGCTACCGGTCCGCCCGCTTCGGCAATCACCGATGCCGCGATGAAGTGCGAGCGGTAGCCGGTATCGGTAACGGGCAACGGCGCTTTGTCCGGGGACAGGACGTGCAGCTCCAGATGGGCGGTGCTGAACGGGCCTTCGGTCCCGAGCCATCGTTCCTCGTAACGGATTTCGATGGTGACGCCGCGCCAGACGATGGTGTGGGCATCAAAGGAGCGCGTCATGACGCGCTCCCGGCTTCATTCAGGTAAATTCGCGACGCCAGTTGCTCGGATGCGGCGTAGTCGATCCCGGCTTCCCGGCACCAGTGACGGATGTCCACCAGCAGGTCGGTGATAGCGTCATCGTCGTAGTACGGGGCGACCCCACGGGCCCAGGCGGCGCGCGCCAGGGCGGATTTTGCGGCGAGTATCTGTACGGAACAGCTCATGTTATTTCCTCCTTTCGGGAAGTGAGGGGGCGCTTCTTTAATGCGGTATGGAGTCAAGCAAAAAGAACCACCCCTGCAATCAAATCCCGATTGCAGTCAGTATTGCAGTCCCTATGCATAGAAAGCTTGTCTGACCTTCCCGGTTGCTCTGCGGGAATGCCGCCCTTTTTGGCAGGTATCATGCTTCTTTCCGGAGTCAGCACAAAACGCCCGCTGGCGATTCTGAAAGTGCTGCCCCAAGTTACTATCCATTCGAAGATTAAGGCCGAACCAGCTTACGCTCGCAGTAATCGCTTTGTCAGAAAAGCACTCTGCATCGCCCCCTACGTTCTGACCTTAGTTCTTCCCGTCCTGCCGGACGGCTTCCTCACCTGACGGCGGAGAAGACCAAAAACTCTATCTACTTCTTTTTCCAGTTGCGCCTATGCCGCGGCTATGGACGGATCGTCTTGATCTGTGTTGAACCGGAACACTGTCCCATCGCGCCACATTGCATGCATGACGACGGCGATTTGCCGCGCCACGGCTACACAGGCATTCTTTTGCGAACTGCGCCTGGCAATTCGCATACTCCAGCTTTTCAGTGAGCTGGGCTTGCCGGTACGGCTCATCAGGACCTTGGCAGCCTCATACAGATGGGATCGCACGAAACGGTCGCCGCATTTGGTGATGTGGCCGTCGTAATCCACTTCGCCGGATGCGTATTTGCGCGGCGTCAGCCCCAACGCCGCCCCCACATTCTTGGAGTGCGGGAATCGCTCAGGCCGATCAACGAAGGTCTTAAACGCCAAAGCCGTAAGCGGCCCTACCCCGGGCATGGTCATGAAACGGCGACAGACATCATCTTCCTTCACATATGACAGGACCAGCTTTTCGAGATTCTTGTGCTGTTGGATTAGAGCCCGTCGCGCGTCGAGCATGGGAAGGATGTAGTCCTGCAATTCACGGTCATCGTTGATTAGCTCCCGAATCCTGTCCTCGTAGGCGGACCTCTTGACCGGCCCGACTTTCAGCCCGAAGACCTTGAGCGTCCCGCGTATTTGCCGCTCGATATCCTGGCGTTTGTCCAGCAGGCATCGCCGGTTGTTCAGAAGAACCCGGAGTTTCTGGCTCTGGTGGCTTTTGAGATGAACCTCCTTGAACCAACCGGTGCGCATGATGTGTGCGATTCCACGGGCGTCGTTGCGATCCGTCTTGACGTTCTGAGCCTTGAGCGCGGCCTTGGTGTGTCTGGTCTCGATGCAGATAACTGGCCATCTCTCGCCGAGAAGCTCATGGCATAACCAAGGAGACAAGGAGCCAGCCTCCAATCCCACCCGTTCCAGCGGAAAACCAAGGGAACTCAGCCAGACGTGAATATCTTCCGGCTCCGTGGGGACTTCTCCCTCACGGATAAGGTCACCGTTCTGGTTGACGATGCAAATTGATGTTTTGTTAAGAGAAACATCTAAACCACAGTAATATTTCATTGTGCGCTCCATATTCTTATTGTTATTGACGTCCATAATTTACCGTGAAGGCAGCTTTGCCGTCTTCACGAAAATCGGGAAAGAATAGTAATGCGGCCTCGGAAGACCGCATTACAGTATCTTACGCGCCCGCCTCCTGTTCGGTTTGAGGCTGATCGGCTTCGGCCTGATCTTCCTCGTCCTCGCGCGGCGTGCGGAGGATGATGCGACCGCCATTGACGGGGACCAGATCGAGCTGGAGGGTGAAGCCTTCGCCGTCCTTGTGGTCCCAGGCCGCGCCGATGCGGGTCCAGAATTTCTTCTCGCCTTTTTCATCGACGTGCCAGGCGATAAACGCCGGTGGACGGGATTCACGGGCGGGTTTGCTGTTGCGGTTCTGTTGACGTGCCATGATGTAAGCTCCTTTCGCTTGGGTTTTTCTCGACACGCCACATCCGGGAGCAGGCGGATAAGCGACGGGTTCACGGCTGATGCGCGGGAGGGGGATCGCCCGCCTTGCAGGGAGCGCAGCGAGCGAAAGGCGGGGACACCCGCGCGTCACCCTGCAAGGGCTGCAAGGCCTTGAACCCGGCGCGCGCCGGCTCAGCTTGTGGCGTGATCAGTCGAGGGAAATCCCTTTGCGAAAGGTCGATGCGCTTCAGGCACGCAGAACCGCGACAGGGAACTTGCTCTGCCACAGTCGCCGCTATCAGCGTCCCGCCGATGAAAAAGGCCCGGCAGGATCGGACCCGCTGGCGCTGCCGGATTGAGGGCGGCGAAGGCGGTACCATTTGCGTCCCTCGTGTCCCCGCTGCGGTCGTCATTGCCGTTCCGTGCGTGAGAGAGTGATCAGGATAAGGACCGTGCGTCCCTCCCGGCGACAGGAAACGGCAGCGCCCGTATAGTTGCGTCATGGCAAAAGAAGCGACGAAAACACCGCCCCGCAGGAAACGGGCGCGGGGACGGCCCCGCGCCGAAATCGTCTACTATGTCGTTGCGGTCGAAGACTGGGACTGGAGCCTCTGGTTCGGGGTCAGCAACATGCCGGAGCGCGAAGGACCGTATGACGACTATCGCCACCTGAACCTGCGCGGGAAGCTGCTGCGCCCGTCAAAGCTAAAATGCGAGACGGTGGAACTGCATTTCCTGCCGGACAAGCGGTTGAACGAAGGCGCGCGCGAGCGGAATCAGCCGTTGTCGGTCGGCCATCTGAACCTGCGCAGCGGCCACATGTACGGCGTGGTTTCGATGCCCGCCGACGCGCTGCCGCTGCTGCTGACCCTCGCGACGGCTGAAAAGCTGCGTTACGTCGTGATGCAGGGCGAGCGGTTCCGCTACGGCAATGCCAGCCTCAAAAGCTTCCGCGTGGAGATGGGCATCGACGAAGACGACCTCCCACCCGATGAATAATTGATCTGCGCGTACCGGATACTTGCGAGACGGGCGTATTCCATCGAACATCGCAATTCAGGGATTATCAGGGGAAGGCAGCGCCATGGCGAAGATCGAAATTGAAATCGACGATGCCCTGCTCGCCCGCGCGGCGGCGACCGGACGCACGGTGCAGGAACTGGGTGCCGAAGGATTCAGCATGGCGGTTACATCCTGCGAGTTCGACCAGCGAATTGACGAATGGATGCGCGAGGAACAAGAGAAGAAACAGACCCGGGCAGCGGAGCGCGCCGCATGGGCGGCAGCGACCCGTCCCGAAATTGTTGAATCCTACAATGTGCTGCGCGCGGAATGGAGGGAGAAATCGGACCGGGAGCGGGAGGCGGCATTTGTCCTGACAGAAGAACAAGCCGCGACGTTCGCGTGGCTGGCGCTGGTGACAGACGCCTGGACCGAAACCCGGCCGTTCGACGGCCTGCGGATCGATCTCGACAACCCGGCGCATTGGCAGGCCGCGACGAAATATGCGCGGCGGGCGCTGTATCAGCACTTCAAAAGGGAGCGTTTTGATCTGGAAGGGGGAACGCACCCTTTGCTGTTCCGCGAGAAGAAGGGCGATGCGGAACCGTCTGGCAAGTAAGAAGCCGGACCGGAATGTGCCGGTCCGGCTTTTGCGGCGGCGTCACCACCACGAGGAATAGACGACGGTCAGGCCTGCGGCGAGCGCGGCGCGGGCCTTGGCGATGAAGGCGAGGTCGTCTTCGATCTCGCTGCCGTCGGAAGCGCCGAAGAAGAAGCCTTCGGTCTGCGGCAGGTTGCGGTCGCGGATCGCGGCGGCAAGCCGGTCGAGGTCTTCGGCGGTCAGTTGCAGGTTGACGCAGTTGAAACTGTCGTCCGTGCCGCCCTTCTCGCGGTAGAGCTGCTCCATCCAGCCGTGCAGGTTCGGATGCTTGCGCCAGTAGTGAAGTTCCGACACCTCGTCCGCCTTGAAATCCACCGGCGCAGCGGGCGGTTCGCGAAGGGTGCAGGCGTACATATCGAGTCCCATGATTTTCTCCTTTCGTTGTTGACGTCCCGAAGGACGCGGACGAAAGGCCGGACGGCATCCGCCGCCGCCGTCATGGACCACACGGTCCCGGCTCCAGCCGGGAGTGGTGCGGGCAGGCCATTGACGGCCAGGCGCCGTCCGGCAGGAACGCGGACAAAAACCGGAGGGACGTTTGCGAAAGGAGTGGATGGGACGGACAAAGCCTGCCCCCCATAGCAACCGCCCCGCGACGATGCGCGGGGCGGAAGAAAATCGGGTTCAAAACTGGAGCGTTAGGCAGCCAGGAGGTTGCCGTTGGTTTCGAGCAGTTCCGGCGAAGACAGGCCGACGACGTTCTCCAGCTTCACGATCTGCGCGAAGCTGTAGGTCGAACCGGTGCCGTCGCGGTCGACCTCGACGAAGGTGCTGCCGCTGCTTTCCGTGAATTGCACGAAATCGGCAATAGCATCCGTCAGCGGGTCATAGGCCACATCGAGAATATCCGTCAGGTCCAGCACATCGTCATCCGCGACGCTGAAATCGCGGATCACGTCGATATCGCTGAAAGCGCTGGCAGTTTCAAATACGAACGTATCCGCGCCATCACCGCCATGCATCGTATCGAGTCCGGCCCCGCCATAGAGCGTGTCGTCGCCGTCACCGCCATAGAGCAGGTCGTCGCCGTTTTTGCCCTCCAGCGAGTCGTTCCCGGCACCGCCATGCGCATCATCGGCACCGTCACCGCCGGTGATGGTGTCGTTACCGGCAAAGCCGATCAGCGTATTGTCGTTGGCATTGCCCGCAACCATGTCGTTGCCGGACGTGCCGTTGAGCCAGCTATTGTAGCCGGTCAGATCGGTTTTGAAGCCGTCCTCGAACTCTATGGTTTCGACCTGATAGTCTGTACCATTCCGTTGATTGGTAATGGTGATTTCATCCACGCCAGAGTTTATGACGATCTTGGTATTGTATGTGCTGTAGTTGGATACGGCGATGTCATTGATGGTCAGACCACCCGCAATAAGAATTCTGTCTGCCGCACCTGCCGTATCGTAGAAGGTATCCAGACCTGAGTCGTACACGTACAGATCGTCGCCGGCTTCGCCATTGACATTGTCGTTGCCCGCACCGCCGATCAGGATGTCGTTGCCGTCATAGCCAAAGAGCGTGTCGTCGCCGCCCCGTCCTTCAATGCGGT
>NZ_JAKKIE010000011.1 GCF_021742065.1 Rhizorhapis sp. SPR117 | reverse complement strand
ATGAGACCGTATACGTTGACGCAGACTGATCAGAGCATCTCAAAATCTACCTTGCAAACGGGGCGGGCCATACGTTTTTATGACATAATAGAGTCATAAATGTTTCTTCAAACTGTCTCTTAAACACAATCCGCCCGTCACATGTCGCGCCTAGTTGCCGCTTCGAGGGCGTCAAGGGGGGCTGCCTTTCGAGTCGTGCGGCTTTTCTTCCTCCTTGGCGGTCTGGATTGAAACACAGACACCGGTGCGCCGGGGCGGAGACATTATGGCACATATTTCGAATATCAAATCTATTCTGATGGCGGGTTGCGCCTGCGCCGTCCTGAGCGCCTGCGGCGCTGACGATGTCGCATCGCCGGGTGAAGGTGTAATCGTCCTGCCGACCCCAACGCCTTCCCCAACTCCGACCCCGACGCCCACGCCCACCCCGACGGGCGGTCCAGCCTCTGATTGTCCGACCGGCTTCACCGCTGGTGCTATCGTGGGCGACTATTTGAGCTGCAGCGCGCCTGAATTGACGGCCTCCAGCGGTCCGATCACGGGTTCGTTCACTCTGCCCAGTGCCGCTGGCGTCGCTTATGTTCTCAATGGTGTCGTCGAAGTCGGTGTTGATCGCGGCGGTGACAGCTCGGCTCCCGTTGGGACTGAAGGCATTCTCAACATTCAGCCTGGCGTGGTGATTTACGGCCAGAGCGGAGCCGACGCCCTCGTCGTCAACCGCGGTTCTCAGCTGAACGCCGCTGGTAGCTCAACCCGCCCGATCGTCTTCACGGCACGCCAGAATCTGGAGGGTAGCACCAATGCCAATTCGGACGGTCTGTGGGGTGGCGTCGTCATCCTCGGTCGGGCTCCGATTTCGGACTGTCAGAATTTCCCGACCACCAGCAACCCCACCAACGACCCAGATTGCAACCAGGAAGTGGAAGGCCTGATCTCGCCCCGCCTCTTCGGCGGCAATGCCCCGGCGGACAACAGCGGCAGTATCCGCTATGTCCAGGTTCGCTACTCCGGCCGTGAAATCACCACGGGCAACGAACTTAATGGTATCACCATGGCCGGCGTCGGTTCGGGAACGACCTTCGACCATATTCAGGTTCACAACAGCTCTGACGACGGTATCGAATGGTTCGGCGGCACCGTGAACGGCAAATATCTGGTGATGACCGGTATCAGCGATGACAGCTTTGACTTTGACAGCGGCTATCAGGGCTTCAACCAGTTTCTCATCGCAAAACAGACCGCGGGCCGGGGCGATCGCGTGATCGAAGGTGACAGCAACGGCGACGAAAACAACGTTCCGCGCACCCACGTCCGCTTGTCCAACTTCACCTTCTTTGGCACCAACAGTTCGGCGGCGGCTCTGCTGCTGCGCGGCGGTTCCGACTGGACGTTCGTGAACGGCACCATCGCCGGTTCGGCCACCTGCGTTGATGTCGCCTCGCCGACCACGCTCCAGGCTGCCGATGCCACGATTGACGAACAGGGTCCGCCGGTTTGGGAATCGGTATATCTGACCTGCGCCACCGGCTTCGCTGGCAGCGGCGGCAACACAGCGGCGGCAGCTCAGGCTTCGTTCGATGCGGGCAGCAACAACACGCTGAACGGTGCGTCCACGCTGACGCAGATGTTCATCAACGGGGCCAATGAAACAGCAGTTACGCCATTCGCTTCGGCTTCGCTCAGCAGCTTCTTCGTTACCCCGACCTTCATTGGCGCTGTTCAGGATGCAAATGACACGAACTTCCAGGGTTGGACCTGCGGTCTCTATTCGACCGGGCCGACCTGCGAGGAAGCACCCGTTCAGTCCTGAGAGACTTTGCTTTGAAATTGAAGGGCGGCGGCCACTGCGCCGCCGCCCCATTTTTATTTACGGGAAGAATGTCATGACGAAGCCCATCTCCTTTGCCAGCCTTTTGCTTATAGGCACGGCGCTGGTGGCGCCTGCTGCAATCGCGCAAACCGCCGATCAGGCCAGCCAGACTACGTCGGAACACTCCGGCAAAAGCGTCGAGGTCTCCAAGCCCGGCGCCGATTTCGAAGGCGAAATTATCGTTCAGGGCCGTTATATTCCAGAGCCCATCCGCGGCGCTCCGGAGGTCATTTCCCTGCTATCCGCAGAAGATATTGCCCGCACTGGTGAAGGCGACATCGCGGGCGCACTGCAGCGCGTCACGGGGCTTAGCGTGGTTGGCGGCCGTTATGTCTATGTGCGCGGCCTTGGTGAACGCTATTCGCTCGCGCTCCTGAACGGCCTGCCGATACCTTCGCCCGAACCGCTTCGCCGCGTGGTTCCGCTCGATCTTTTTCCAACCAGCGTGCTTGCAAGCTCGGTGGTCCAGAAGAGTTATTCGGTGAACTATCCCGGTGAATTCGGCGGCGGCGTGATCAATCTGACCACGCGAACCGCGCCGGAAGAACCTTTCATCAGCTTCGGCCTGACAGGCGGCATTGAAACGGAAACGACGGCGCGTCTGGGTTATACCTATTATGGGGCGGATTCCGACTGGACCGGCTTCGATGACGGCACCCGCGATATCCCGGCGGCGCTTCAGACGGCGATCAATACCGGTAATCCGGTGGACCGTGCCAACTTCACCGATGCAGAACTCCAGACCATCACGGCCAGCCTCGTCAATGCGCCGACAACGGTTGTTCAGCGCAACCGCGACATCCCTGCGAATATTTCCGCCGAGATCAGTGCGGGCAAGTCATTCGACGTGGGCGATAACTCAAGCATTGGCGTTATCTTCACTGCCGGGTTCAGCAATAACTGGCAGACAAAGGGCGGCATTCAGCAGATTACCCGCAGCGGCGCGGGCGAAGCGCTGGTGCCCAGTCAGGATTTCCGGTTTCTGACGACTGACAACCGCATTGTCGTTAATGGCCTGTTGGGCCTGTCGGGCCAGTTTGGCGACCATGTGATACGCTGGACCAATTTCTTCGTGCGCGACACGCTGAAACAGGCGTCGATCAAGCAGGGTACGAACGACGATGTTCGTCCGGACGTGCAACTCAATCAGAGCCGCACGCTCTGGTATGAACGCCAGTTGTTCTCCACGCAGCTTGTCGGTGAGTTCGATTTCAATGATGTGCAACTCGACGTTCGCGGTACTTATGCGAATACGCAGCGCGAGGCACCCTATGAACGGACCTTTTCTTACGCCTTGACCGATTTTTTTGACGGCGACGGCAATGTCATTGCGACCAAGCCGGTCAACAATTTCGCGAACGGTACGGGCGCCACGATTGCGTTCAGCGACCTCAACGAGGATGTCTATGGTGCTGGCGCTGACCTTAGCTACAAGCTGCCGATGGCGGCCGATATTGTCCTTTCCGCAGGCTATGCCTACAGCAAGAACGAGCGCACGGCATTGCGCCGCGACTTCCAGTATATCGCGGCTGACGGCTTATCGACCACCAGCCCGGTTGCCCAGTTGCGGCCGGATTATCTGCTGTCCGACGCCACCATCCAGGGATTCAATATTCAGCTCCAACAGAGCGTCGATCCGGCGGCGGCCTATGATGCCAGCCTGGAGGTGCATGCAGGTTATGGGCAAATCGAAGCGGATGTCATTCCCTTCGTGAAGGTTCAGACAGGCGTCCGCTATGAAAGGGGCGAAGAAAGCATGACGCCCTTTGCGCTGTTCACCGGCGCGCCGGTTTTATCATCGACGGAAATCAAGAATGAATACTGGCTGCCTGCGGCGACAATCACCTGGAACTTTGCCGAGGATATGCAGCTTCGTCTAGCGGGATCGAAGACGATTGCCCGTCCGCAGTTCCGCGAATTGGCCAATCAGCGTTATTTCGATACCGACAGCGATCAGTTTTTCCGGGGTAATCGCTTCCTTGAGGACAGTGAACTGATCAACGCCGAAGCACGGTTCGAATGGTATTTCGAACGGGGTCAACGCCTTTCCCTCGCAGGCTTTTACAAGAAAATCGACAAGCCTATCGAAACCATCGTTTCCCGCCAGTCGAACGAATTCCTCGTCAGCTTCGCGAATGCGCCCGAAGCCCAGCTTTATGGTGCCGAGGTAGAGGTGGAGAAGCTGTTCTGGCTCGAAGGATTGGGTGGGGATTTCTGGGCTGACCGCAACCTGCGCCTGTCCGGAAACTACACATGGTCCCAGTCCAAACTGAAGGTTCCCGATGGCACGTTGACGGCACTCGATTTGTCGGGCGCCACACCGCAGCTTCGGACAGGCATATTCAACGATGGCGACCCACTGACGGGTCAGTCGGACCATATTGCCAATCTGCAGATCGGGCTGGAATCCACTGAAGGAACTTCGCAGCAGACTTTCCTCATCAACTATGCCAGCAACCGTGTCGCTCGGCGCGGCGCGCCCGGTCAGCCGGACGTGATCGAAAAGCCCGGCATCCGTGTCGATTTCGTCGCGCGCGAAACGGTCTTGCTTGGCAGCAATGAACTGGAACTCAAATTCGAGGCCCGGAACATTTTCGGTCAGGATTTCGAACAATTCCAGAAATCAGGCGATTCCCGGATCGACATCAACAGCTATGATGTGGGTTCGTCTCTGTCACTGGGTGCGACCCTGAAATTCTGATCGGAACAGGATCAGCGAATGGAAAGGGCCGGTGGAGCGATACACCGGCCCTTTCTGTTTTTTAACAACGCATCCGGTACGAGAAGGCTTACTTCCAAACCCGCTCCCGATACCATTTTGTAATGATATATTTCACACCTTTGCGTACCTTCATCCCGTGATGAATCGTGGCGGGATTGGGCTTTCCGGTTTCATCGATATTGTTCCAGCATAGTAATTTGCCTTTTTCGGCGTGGATGATCTTGTTCACCGACCTGAACCGCGTCGCGCCGCCTGCTTCGGGTATGTTGAGGTAGATCATGAAGGTCCAGGTGCGTTGTCCCGCAACCGAGCAATATTTGACGTAGTCCGCGCCATTGAGTTCGAAATAATCGGTGTGTGCCTTGAACTCCTGCCCTACGTCATAGCGCTGACCCTGAATCGGTTCGCCATGCGCCGGGTCGATGCCTGCAAAGGCGCAGATCTTTTGGTCGATGGCGGCGACGAAGGGGTCGGTCGGGTCAAGATCGCAGGTTTCGCTGGTGCGATAATTGGGATCGCCATTGGCGTCCGCTATGGTTGACGGGCGTCGACGGCTATCGATTCGCGCGATGACTTCGTTACATTCCTGCGGGTTCAGAAAATCACGCTTGATGAAGAGTGTCAGCGCCGGATCGGGAAAGCGTTGTATGCCCGGATGCTGCATCAGGCGGGCGGGGCTTGCATTGGTGGCATAGATCATGGGACGGCCCGCACATGTCATTTCCAGCTTGGCTAACCGGGGCGGGTGCAAATGCCTAGTGCAAATTCAAAAAAGCGGTGCCTTTCATGCTGACAAGCCGCTAGTGAAATAAATACGTCACGAATGAGTCATGGTAGCGTCAATAAATCGCCCTAGCAGGCGAAGCTGTCAGGGGGATGACCAGATTATGCGTCTGAGATTGGATCGGAATTGGTTGGCACGGCTGCCCCGTGGCGATGTCTTCGCTTGGGTGGAACTGGTGTTGTTGGCGCTGATCGCGTTACAACTCGCGCGCATCGTCTGGACGGTCGTCACGCCCGTTGGCACTTTTGGCGATTGGCGTCCGCGTCAGGCTGACATTCCCTCCGCAGAAACGCGCACGGCGTTATTTTCTACCTTTGATCCCTTCTTCCGAACTGCCGCGCCGGGTGGAGATCAGGTTGTGACCGGGCTGGATTTGAAACTGTTCGGTACACGCCTGAACGAAGGATCGGGTAGCGGGTCGGCGATCATTGCTACGCCTGACGACATGCAGGCGAGCTTTGCGCCGGGGGATGAGATATTGCCGGGCGTGACTCTGAAGTCCGTCGCGTTCGATCATGTTGTGATTGATCGCGGAGGCCGGGAAGAAACCCTGTTTCTGGATCAGTCATCACCGGCTCCTGTCGCGCAGCCTGCCGCAAATCCCGCTGCGGATTCCAATGCTGTGCCCGCACGGCCCGACCAGACGCTGACCGCTGAAAATGTGCAGCGCGATATTGCTTTTGCTCCGCGTACCGAAAACGGTCGCGTGACCGGCCTTGCGGTCAGTCCTTCGGGAACCGGCGCAGCCTTCCAGGCCGCCGGATTCCGTCCGGGCGACGTCATTGTTCAGGTGAACGGCCGCGCCATCGCATCCGCCGCCGATATCCAGACCCTCACCGGCCAGCTTGCTCCGGGCAGCCGCATTTCCCTCCAGGTCGAACGGGGCGCCAATATCGTTCCCATCGCCATGATCTTGTCGAGCCAATGAAAAAAAACATTCTGAAAATCAGCGCGGCGATCGCGCTTGTCCTTGCCAGCCCGGTTCAGGCGCAACAGACGCTTAATGTACGTGATGCGGACATTCGCGCCTTCATTCAGGATGCAGCGCGCGTTACGGGCCGCACCTTCATCATCGACCAGCGCGTTCAGGGCAAGGTGTCGGTAGTGACCGATCGGCCTCTGTCGAAATCCGAATATTTCGAGATTTTCCTGTCCACGCTGCGCGCCAACGGCCTTGTCGCCGTGCCAGCGCCGGGTGGGGCCTATCGCATCCTGCCTGCCGACACCGCGGCGTCACAGCCAAGCCGTGTCGGCAGCGGGTCCGCCGCGCGCAACCAGTTCGTGACGGAGGTGTTTCGCCTGCGCTCAATCGACGCTGCATCGGCGTTGGAAACATTGCGTCCGCTGGTCAGTCGGGAAGGATCGATTACCGCCAATCGTGCCGGAAACAGCGTTGTCGTCGCCGATTTCGCAGATAACGTCGCCCGTATTCGTCAACTAATCGGACGGATTGATCAGGATGGCGCGGCAACGCAGATTGTGAACCTGAAAAATGCCGGGGCGCGCGAAATCGCCACCTCGCTGCAATCACTTGTGGGGCAGGGTGGGCAGGGTGCGGGCGGAGCCGGTCCCAATGTGTCGGTGGTCGCCATCGACAGCAGCAACAGCATTGCCCTTCGGGGCGATGCAGCGACGGTTTCCCGTCTGGTCGAAGTCGCACGAGACCTGGACAAACGCGCCGCATCCGGCACGGAAATCCGGGTTTACTGGCTTGAACATGCAGACGCCGAAAAGCTGCTGCCCGTGCTGCAACAGCTTGTCGGGCAGGCGGGCGCTTCGGCGGCCTCGTCCACGACGCCTTCCGCTTCGGGCGGCGCCAACGGCTCGGCTGCGTCTGCGCCGCCTGCCGCCGGACCAGCTGGCGTGGCGTCATCATCTTCGGGCAGCAGCATTTCGACTCGCGGTCCGGCGATCGTCACACGCTATGAAGGCGCGAACGCCATCATTGTCGCCGCCAATTCGGATGCACAGCGCATGTTGGGGGAAGTGGTCCGACAGATCGACACCCGCCGCGAACAGGTTCTTGTCGAAGCGATCATCGTCGAAATCAGCGACAGCGCGGCCAAAAAGCTGGGCGTCCAGTTCCTGCTCGGCAGCACCAAGACGGGATTTGCCGCCACCAATTACAGCAATGCCAGCCCCAATATCCTGACATTGGGCGGCGCATTTGCCGCGCAGGAACTCAACACGACCGAAACCAGGGTCGTGGCTCCCGATGGTACGGTTACGACGACGACCACGACGGAAAACAGCGATCTGGCCAGTGCGCTTCAGCAGGCGGCGGTTGATACGCTCTCAAGCGCCACCGGCGGCTTTGGCGGCATTGCGACTGAGCTGGGCCGCAATGGCTTTTTCGGCACGATCATCAACGCCGTCAAATCCGATACCGACAGTAACATCCTGTCTACCCCCTCGGTGATGACGTTGGATAATCAGGAAGCCAGCATATTGGTCGGCCAGGAAGTGCCCGTCACTACCGGCGAGGCGCTCAGCCAGAATTTCGATAACCAGTTCCGTACCGTGCAGCGGCAGAATGTCGGCATTCAGCTTGAGGTAAAGCCGCAGATCAATGCGGGCGGCGCGATCAAGCTGTTTCTGCGGCAGGAGGTGTCGAGCATCGCCGGGCCAGTGTCCAACAACAGCAGCGACCTCATCATCAACAAGCGCGAGATCGAAACCACCGTCACTGTGGACGATGGCGAGATATTGGCGTTGGGCGGTCTGCTTGATGATAATGAGCGCAAGACGATCGAACGCATTCCGCTGCTCAGTGATATTCCCGGCATCGGCGAACTGTTCAAATCGCGAAGCAGGTCGCGCGCGAAGACGAATTTGATGGTCTTTATCCGACCCACTATTATCCGCAGTACGGAAGATGGCCGTCGCCTGACTGCGCAGCGTTATGGCTATATCCGGGCGCAGCAATTGCTGAAGAACCCAGATAGCGAACCGAGCATCGACGAACTCGTCCGGGATTATATGGGCGCTGTGCCACCCGGCTCGGATCAGCCAAAGCCCGATGATCAGGTCATTGACGGCCGGGTCGTCGTGCCGGAGGTCAGGCGATCGCAATCGGTCATCAAGTCCGAACCCATTCCCCCCAGCGAGTCGGAATAGACATGGCCGACGAGCCCGAAAGCCGTAATTCGACAGCGGGCGAACAGGTGCCCGGGACGCTGCAATCCCTGCCGCGTCTGGTCGACATTCCTTATGGGTTCGCGCGGAAATTCGGTGTTGTCCTGTTGGGCGAAGGCGTGTCCATCAGCGGCGAGCGGCTAAGCATTGCCATGCGGGAGGGCGGCGACCCCCGCATATTGCTGGAGGTGCGGCGGTATCTGGCGCAATCCTTCGATGTGGCGTTTGTCGATACCGCCACCTTCGACAAATATCTGTCGCAGCGCTATGCGATGGACGGCACGGCGGCTGCGGTTGCGGGGTCCATGCGCGTGGGCGAGGATGAACTGGACCTGCTTGCAACCGATCTGCCCACCGCCGATGACCTGCTCGATAGCGCCGATGATGCGCCCGCCATTCGTCTGATCAACGGCATCATTGCCGAAGCGGCGCGGCAGGGCGTTTCGGACATTCATATCGAACCTTATGAAACCGGCCTTGTCGTGCGGATGCGCGTTGACGGGGTGCTGCGTGAAACGCTGAGAATGCCGCCGCATGTCGCCCCCGTGGTGGTCAGCCGTATCAAGGTGATGGCGCGGCTCGATATAGCCGAACGGCGCGTGCCGCAGGATGGCCGTATCGGCCTGACGCTGGGCGGCAAGCTGCTCGACGTGCGTGTTTCGACGCTGCCCAGCCGCGCGGGCGAACGGGTGGTGCTGCGTATATTGGACAAGGACAATGCAGGGATCGACCTGGACGTGCTTGGCATGACCGGCCTTGCTGATCAGGTCTTCCGTGAAGCATTATCGGAACCCAACGGCATCATCCTTGTCACAGGTCCCACCGGATCAGGCAAGACAACGACGCTCTATGCTGGTCTTCGGCAATTGAATGATGGCTCGCGCAACATCCTGACGGTTGAGGACCCGGTCGAATATGCGATTGACGGCGTGGGTCAGACGCAAGTCAATCCGAAAGTCGGACTTACCTTCGCGGCGGGCCTGCGCGCCATATTGCGGCAGGACCCCGATGTTGTGATGGTAGGCGAAATCCGTGACCGCGAAACCGCCGAAATCGCGGTACAGGCGTCGCTCACCGGCCATCTGGTGCTTTCGACCGTCCACACCAATGATGCGGTTGGCGCGATTACCCGCATGCGCGACATGAAGGTTGAACCGTTTCTGCTGGCCTCCACCCTGCGTGCGGTAATTGCTCAACGGCTTGTGCGGCGTTTGTGCCAACATTGCCGGGAACCTGTGCAGGCGGACAAGTCAGTGAGCGCGCTGCTTGGCTTTGATCTCGGCACCATTGTCTATCGGGCGCATGGCTGCGAGCAATGCAACGGAAGCGGCTACAAAGGTCGGATCGGCGTATTCGAGGCCGTTCGTATCGATGACACCATCCGCCGCCTTATCAACGATGGCGGTGATGAATCGATCATCGCGCGGCACGCGTTCCTCAATGCGCCCAATCTGGGGTCGGCCGCACGGGCGCTGGTGCGTGACGGCCAGACGACGGCAGAAGAGGCCATCCGCATTTCTCGCCGGGAGGAGGTGGCGGAGGTTCCCGTTTCGCAGGAATTGGGCGATGCCTGATTATGACTATCTGGCGATAGACCCGGCGGGCAAGGAACGTCGAGGGTCGCTGACCGCAGAGAGTGCCGATGAAGCCAAGGCGCGGCTCGACCAGCGCAAGATGTTCGTCGTGAAAATTGAAGCGGGCAGATCGAAGGCTGCGCGGGGCAGGGCGCTGTTCTCGCTTGCCCGCCAACGGCTGTCCCCCAGGCAGCTCACGCTGTTCACGCGGCAGTTATCGACCCTGATCGAGGTCAGCCCGCTTGAAGAAGCGTTCCGCACGATCAGCCGGCAAAGCGAAGAAGAACATGTGCGCGCCGTCGTTTTGCGTGTGCATGGTGGTGTGACCGAAGGGCGTCGCCTTGCCGAAGCCATGGCGCTCGAGGCCAGAAGCTTTCCACCGCTGTATCGCGCGATGGTGTCGGCGGGCGAAAGTTCCGGCAGTCTGCCTTTGATCATGGAGCGGTTGGCCAACCTGCTGGAACGGCAGGCGGAGGTTCGCGGCAAAGTGACGACGGCGCTTGCCTATCCCATCATCTTGGCGCTGGTCGCGGTAAGTGTGGTCGTGGGCCTGATGGTATTCGTGGTACCAAAGGTGGTCGAACAATTCGATACGGTGGGGCAACAACTGCCGCTGTTGACGCGGATCGTCATTGGCATATCCGGCTTTCTGACGGGCTATTGGTGGGCGCTGCTTGCCCTGTTCCTGGCTGTGGGCATTGTCGGTTGGCGTGCGCTGAAAGAAGAATCGATCCGGTACAGTTTTGACCGTTCCCTGCTTCGCCTCCCGTTGCTCGGTCGCCTGATCCGCGACCTTCATGCCGCGCGCATGGCCCGTACGCTTTCGACCATGGTGGCCAGCCGCTTGCCGCTGCTGGAAGGATTAAAGCTGACTGCGCAGACTGTCCACAACCGCGTTCTGCGCAAGGCGTCCGATGATATTGTCGAGGCGATCCGCGGCGGTGGCAGCCTTTCCGCCGCGCTTCGCCGCGCAGGTGTTTTTCCGCCGCTGCTGGTTTATCTGGCGGCCAGCGGAGAGGCGGCCGGTCGTCTTGACACCATGCTGGAACGCGCGGCCGATTATCTGGAGCGGGAGTTCGATCGTTTCACTGCAACGGCTTTGTCGCTGCTGGAACCGGCCATCATTGTCGTCATGGGCGGCGTTGTCGCCATGATCGTGCTATCGATCCTGCTCCCCATCCTGCAATTGCAAAGCCTGACAGGTGCTTGAGGAAATTATGAAACGTTTGTTGTCCCGCTATCGCCATTTCCGGAGCTTCTCACAGCAGGAGCGGGCGAAGCGCGAATCCGGTTTCACCCTCGTCGAATTGATGGTCGTGATCGTTATCATCGGTTTGCTTGCCACGGTTGTCATGATCAACGTCCTGCCCAGCCGGGACCGTGCCATGGTGGAAAAGGCGAGGGCCGATATTTCGACGCTCAGTCAGGCTCTGGAAATGTATCGCCTCGATAATCTGACTTATCCCGCCGCCGGAGATGGCTTGCAGGCGCTGGTATCGCCGCCCGCGACATTGGCACAACCGGGACGCTATCGCAGCGGCGGCTATATCAGGAAACTGCCTGATGATCCCTGGGGCCATTCCTATCTTTATGCCAATCCGGGACGCAGCGGGGCGTTCGACGTCTATTCGCTGGGTGCCGATGGCGCTCCGGGTGGCGAGGGCGATAATGCCGATATCTATTCCAGCGACATCTGAGCGTCTTAGGCCGGCTTTCTCCAGAACGCGCACGCGGGCATGGGAAGACGGCTTCACCCTTGTCGAATTGATGGTGGTGATCATGATTATCGGTCTGATGTCGGCTGCCGTCGTCATGACCATCCCCACTCAGCATGGGAAGGTTATGAGCGATGCGGAGCGTTTTGCCGCGCGCGTCCTGGCGGCGCGGGATAATGCCGTATTGCAATCACGTCCCATGAGCGTCTGGATATCTGCATCCGGCTATGGCTTTTCGCAGCGTCGACAGGGCCAATGGAGTCCCATGCGCGACAAACCCTTTGGTCCGACCGATTGGCGCGATGGCACCACCGCCCTGGTGGGGCAGGCGGGACGTGAGCAATTCTATTTCGACAGCACCGGCCTTGCGAGCGAACCGCTCACCGTGCGTCTTGTGCGCGGCGGCGAACAGGTATCGGTCAGCATCGGCATCAATGGCAAGGTCGATGTCGGTGCGTGATCGCGGGTCTTTGGGCTTTACCCTGATTGAAATGCTTGTCGCGCTGGCGGTATTCAGCCTTGCCGCATTGGCGCTGTTGCGCCTGCAAGGCGTGACGCTGTCTACCACGGCTGATCTGGATCAAAAACTGATGGGCCAGATCGTGGCCCGCAATCTGGCGGTCGAATTACTGACCGACCCGGCACCACCCAGCCTTGGCGAGAAAAAAGGCGTTGCGGAAAATGGCGGCCAGACATGGCGCTGGACGCGTGAAGCGGCGTTGACCGACGACTCGCGCCTCATGAAAATCGACATCCGTGTGGAAGGAAATCAGGGCGGATCACCTAATATGCTGACGATCATCAGGCCGACAAAATGAGGGGACAGCGCGGTTTCACCCTTGTCGAGTTGATGGTTGCACTGTTCATATTCGGCGTGCTGGCCGCCGCGGGCGTCATGCTTTTGTCGAACAGTGTCACGGCGCAGGGGGCGGTCAAGGCGCATCTGGACGATATGGCGCTGATCCAGCGGGCAAGCGCCGCAATGTCCGCCGATCTGGCGCAGGCGACAGCGCGGATCAGCCGTAACGAAGAGGGCAAGTTCGTTCCGGCCTTCTGGGCGCAATCGGCTGATGAAAATCAACCGCTCGTCCGGTTCGTTCGGGGCGGGTGGAGCAATCTCGATGGCGCGCCGCGCTCGACCTTGCAGAAGGTTGAATATTGGTATGCCGATGGATCGCTGGAACGGCGCGGCTATTCAATGCTTGACGGCGCCGTGGCGGGCGAACCTTCGCCGCTGCTCGAAAGCATCGATGCCGTGACAATGCGATATCGGGACGAAAAAGGCGATTGGCGCGACAATTGGCAACCAACGCAGCCCGACCTCCTGCCGCGCGCGGTGGAGATGGTGATTACGGGTAAGAACGAAGCGCCGCTGACCCTTCTTTTTCTGGTAGGCCCCGGCGCCAAGGCTGCCCAGACCGAGGCTGGCCAATGAATATTGGTCCTGGCAAGGAACGCGGCGCGGCGCTGCTCACGGTGCTGCTTCTTGTCGCGGTCATGTCCGTTATTGCCGCTGCGGCGCTGGAACGCCTGACGCTTGCCACGCGCCTTGCCGCTAACAGCAGCGCATTGGATCAGGCACGTGCCTATGCACTGGCCGCAGAGACGATTTCCATCGTGCGTATCGGTGATCTGGTGGCCGCCGATACGACCAAGACCACATTGCAGGGCGATTGGAACGGACGCCCCAACCGTTTGCCCATTCCCGGCGGTATTGCCACAGCCAGCGTCACCGATGGCGGCAATTGCTTCAACCTGAACAGCGTGGTGGCCGGTACTGATCCCGAAAAGTTGCTTGCCCGACCACTGGGCGTTCGGCAGTTCACAGCCCTTATGGAATTGCTGGGCATCAACGCGCGTGACGCAGCACTCGTTGCGGCTTCGCTCACCGACTGGATCGACAGCGATAGCGCGCCGGTGCCCGGTGGGGCAGAGGATGACGTCTATGCCCAACTTGCCAAGCCCTATCGCACACCCAATCGCCTGATCATGGATACCAGCGAATTGCGCGCCGTCTATGGAGTGACGCCAGAGATTTATGCAACGCTGCGTCCGTGGGTCTGCGCGCTGCCGATTACGGATCTGTCGCCTGTCAACGTCAACACGCTGGCGCCTGAACAGGCGCCGCTGTTCGCCATGCTGATCCCGGGACAGCTTACCATTGATCGAGCGCGGCAAATGCTGGCGCAGCGGCCAGCGGATGGCTATGGGAGCGTGCATGCATTCTGGGCTTTGCCAGCATTGGCGGCGCTCACCCCCAATGCAGAGGTGACGGCCCAGACAAAAGTGACTAGCAGATTTTTTCGCGTCGACATCGCTGTCGAGCTGGGGGATGCCGAAGTGACCGAACAGGCGCTGATAGATGCGCAGGAAACGCCCGCCCGGCTGATTCTGCGTCAATGGGGGGAAGCAGGTTGAGCGGCGTCGACGGTTTCATCATTTCCATTCCTGACGGTGATGACGAAGAGCCGCTGTGGATGCGGATCGTCGGCGGCGAAATGATTCAGCATGGCATTGGTGCTGGCTGGTTACACGCGACCGGGCTGGAGGCAGTGCCAAAAGGTGATCGGATCATGCTGGTCGCGCCGGTGACTCATACCACTTTGCATTGGACTGATTTTCCCGACCTGCCACCGCGTCAGGGTCGTGCGGCGGCGCGGCTGCTGGCGCTCGACAACAGCATCGGCCCGGCTGAGACTCTCCATGTTGCCACGGCTGAAACGGCCAATCCGGAAGACAGCCATAATGTCGCGGTTGTTGCCCGCGCGCAGATGGCGCATTGGTTGCTTTGGGCGCAGCAACATGGCCTTGATCCCGATGTCATACTGCCTGCGGCCCTGTTGCTGCCTCATCCCGAGGAAGGCTTCGTCAGGGGTGTTATCGGCGGGCAGACGGTTGTGCGGGGTTCCGATTGCGCAATGGCTGCGACCGATCCGCTTTGCGCCCCGATCATCGGTGATGCGCCGGTACGCGATATACCGCCAGATGCGATCAATCGGGCGGCGATCGCGGCACTTGAAGAACCACCGCTCAATCTGCGTCAGGGCGATTTTGCTCGCCGTGCGAAAAAAATGCTCGATTGGGCATTGGTTCGGCGGCTGGCGGCCATGGTGGGTTTGATAGCCTTTGGCAGTCTGTTGATCGCCCTCATCCTCATCATGAAGTACAGTTTCGCAGCAAGCGCAGTGGATGCGGAAAGCGTGGCATTGGCTCGCACTGTATTGCCCCGCGTGGAGGGCACCGCCAATGCGCAGGCGCAGCTCGATGCCAGGCTGATTGAACTGGGCGGCGGGGGGCTTGGTTTTTCGGGACCTGCATCGGGGCTGTTCATGGCCATGCGCAATGCATCCAATGTCAGTATCGCCAATCTGGGCCATTCTGCCGATGGCACATTGCGGGTCACGTTGAGCGGCCCCAGAGTGGAAGACATCAATATTGTCCTTATTGCCTTACAGGAAGCCGGTTTCACCATCACCGCCGCTTCGCAACAGGGGCAGGGCGGACAGGTTCTCGCTGATATTACGGTGCGCGCCTTATGATCGAGCAAATGAAGGATAGATGGGAAGCCTTCTCCCGGCGGGAAAAATGGCTTGTCGGCATTATGCTGGCGCTGTTGGCCGTGGTTGTGCTGTGGCTTGGCATCGTCCGGCCCATTGATGGCGGCCTTGCATCGGCAAAGGCCGGTCATGCGGCGGCCATTGACCGCTATGCTGCCATTCGCGCCCGGGTGGAGGCAATCAAAGGGCTTTCGGGGCATCGCCCGCCTGAACTGGGTGCGCCACTCGATGTGGTGGTCAGCCAGAGTGCGAGTGAAACCGGCTTCACACTGGATCGCAACGACCCACAGGGGGCGGGCAGGGTGAGCATCGCCATCGGTTCTGCGCGCCCAACAGCCTTTTTCGCCTGGCTGGTCTCGCTTGAAGCACGCGGCATTCAGGTCGAATCATTAAGCGCACGGCCGGCGGGACCTGATGTCATCAATGCAACCGCAGTGCTGCGCACGGCGGGGCGGTGATGACCTTCCTGCTCCCCGCGCGCCGTCGCCTGTTTCTGTTACTTGTGCTGTTGTTTGCGCTGGTGGCGCTTTTCCCCTTGCGGTTGGCGTTCAATATGCTGGAGTTGCAGGACAAGGGGCTTGCCGCACGCGCCATAAATGGTGGCGTATGGTGGGGTAATATCGAGCAGTTGCGCCTTGGCCGCGTGATGCTGGGCGATGTCGAGGCGCGGGTGTCTCCGATACAATTGCTGGTTGGCAGGGCGCGAATGGACTTTGTCCGGCAAACGGGCGCTTCCGATGATCTGAAAGGGGCGGTGACAGTCAGCAACGCCAGCTTTGGCATAGATGATGTTACCGCCAGCATAGGGGCCGACGGCTTGCTTGCCCCGCTTCCGGTTAGTGGGGTCGACTTTTCGGATGTCAGCGTGCGCTTTACCGATGGTGCGTGCGTCCGTGCCCAAGGCCGTATCAAGGCGCGCATGGCCGCCGCTATTCAGGGTCTTAATCTGTCACAAGGACTGAGCGGCGAAGCTGTCTGCGACGGACCCGCGCTTTTCCTGCCACTGGTCAGCCAGTCCGGCCTTGAAAAGTTCAACCTGCATATCGAAGCTGATGGGACCTATCGGGCCGAATTGCTGGTCAGCACCACGGATGCGGCACTTGCAGCCACTCTTGCGGGCAATGGTTTTTCCCGTGGGGCAGGCGGTGGATATGTGCTGAAGATCAATGGCAACTTGTGAGCGAAGGCCTCAATATGATGCCGCCCGAAGCGTGGTTGCTCGCGGGTTTTCTGCTGGGCGCGATTATTGGCAGTTTTCTTGCAACCCTTATCCTTCGCTGGCCGCAGAAGCGTTCGGTACTTGCGGGCCGTTCGGTGTGCGAGGGATGTGGCCGGGCCCTGGGGCTTATCGATCTCGTACCCTTGTTCAGCGCGATTATCCTGGGCGGGAAATGCCGAACGTGTGGCGCACGGATTGACTGGCTGCATTTCAGTGTGGAATTGGGCTGCGCGCTTGCCGGAGCCATGGCCTTGTGGCTCGCGCCGGGTATCGAAGGGTTGGGCTGGGCAGTTTTCGCCTGGTTGCTGATCGTTCTGGGCGTGCTGGATTTCCGGTATTTCTGGTTGCCCGATGCCTTGACGCTCCCGCTGGCCTTTCTGGGTCTGACACTTGGCATGTGGGTGACCGATGTGGCGCTTGCTGATCGCGTGATCGGGGCCGCTGTGGGCTATGGCGCGCTGACGGCCATCGCTGTTGGATACCGCAGGTTCCGCGGGAGAGAGGGGATGGGTGGGGGTGATCCCAAGCTGCTGGGTGCCATCGGCGCATGGATGGGCTGGCAAATCCTGCCGCTGCTGCTCGTTATCGCCAGCGTGACGGCATTGCTGACCATCGGCCTTGGCGCGGCACGGGGACGGGTGGTTGGGTCGACCACGCGTATTCCGCTTGGTACATTTATGGCTGTCGCGGCGTTCCCTGCATGGATTGCATCGCGTATCCTGGGGATTGCCTAATTTCATTTTATCGTCATCCCCGCGAAGGCGGGGATCCATCTCCTGACCTGACCGCTTGATTTTACGTCGGGAGATGGGTTCCCGCCTTCGCGGGAACGACGAAAATCAGGAAATGCACGAATGATGCAATAGTCCCTTCAGGGGGGGCGAGCCCATCCTATTTGTCGCAACGGTATGATTGCCAACTTGTTTCAGGGTGAGAACTTCGATTCCATCATATTAGCTTTGACCGCGAGAGCGGGTTCTCCCCGGCCTTAATTGATGACTCTTTCGCCCGCACTGCCAACGGATTCGATATCGCGTCCGGCGCCCTTGACCGTGTTGCATGCGGCCAGCAGCGTCAAGGCAATGGAAACTGCCACAATAGCCAAATTCTTTTTCATCACAGGCGTCCTCATTGAAAAACTCGACGCATCTTAAAGCGGCGAGGCTTTCAGTCTAATGAATAATATATTTGGGCTGGAACCCCGAAAGGTAGGAACCCGGAACGCCGTCGGGGGGGGGAGAAAGCGTTCCGGGTCCATGTTTTTGGACAGCAAGAGCGGGGGGCAAAAGATTTGCTATCCAGATACCCAAACGAGGCCGCCGCGCATTGGTTCCCGAAAAAAATTACTTTTCCAAATTTTTTATATTGAGTCAGGAATATGCAATTCCCACCCGAAATGGTGATACAAGATATTGAGTTTGTTACATCCTGTACCGCATGTGCTTGACCCTGGCAGATGTGCGTGCAACCTTTGACTGTCCGATTTGGCATGGGCTGATTGGGCAGGGGATCGCAGCAAATTGACGTGACCACTCGGCGCGCCACCGCAAAGGACGGGGCCAGTGGTGGATCGGTCTTGTACGAAGGGGTGGGCGATCATGACACTATGGCATTGGCTCTTCAGTCCGACCGGTCTGGCTCCACATGGCTATTGCCTGCTTTGGTCACCTGGGCTGATCTGGCTTCACGCGGTATCAGACGCCATTATCGGGCTTGCCTATTTTTCCATTCCACTCGCGCTTTACTGGTTCGTTCGTCAGCGGACGGACCTGGAATATCGTTGGGTCTTTTATCTGTTTGTCGGTTTCATCCTTGCGTGCGGCATGACGCATTTCATGGCGATAGTTACGCTATGGGTGCCAGCTTATGGTATCGACGGTCTGGTCAAACTGGCTACCGCCGTGCTTTCGGTCGGAACTGCTATATTGCTATGGCCGCTGGTGCCGAAACTTCTCGCGTTGCCATCACCCGCCCAGCTTGGCCTGCTCAACCGCGAATTGTCTCATCGTGTGGATGAACAAGAGCGCACGGCCCGGCTTCTCCGCGAAAGCGAGGAAAAAGTTCGTATCGCCAATATGGAACTGGAACGCCGGGTCGAGGAACGGACTTCCGATCTTAGCACCGCCAATGACCGGTTGATCGATACATTGGCGGAACTGCGCGTTGCGAAGGCGGATCTGGAAGCGGTGGTCGATGAACGCACGGCTGCGCTGCAACAACGCGATCTGTTGCTTCGAGAAGTCTATCATCGCGTGAAGAACAATCTGCAGATCATTGACGGAATGGTGATGATGCAGGCCCGCCAATTGGACGATGCAGCGGCCAAGGAGGCTATGGAAGCATTGCGCGGGCGGATTTATGCGCTGGGTCTGGTGCACCAGCAACTTATGGCCTCTCACGACTTGCAGACATTCGATATCGCGCCGTTCCTGAAGGAACTGTCGGGCCATATTATAGATGGTGGCGCAGATGACGGGATTGAATTGACGATCAACGCCTGCACCCTGGCCGTCAATCTGGATTTTGCTATCCCGCTGGGCCTGCTCGTCACCGAACTCGTTACAAATTCACTAAAGCACGCCTTTCCCGGCGGTAAGGGAAATGTGACGGTAACCCTGGCGCTTAACGAAAAGAAAGGTGAGGTCGTGTTGACTGTAGCTGATGATGGTTGCGCATCGCTTTCGACCGACGGTAAAGACATGTACAAGACAGGTCTTGGAACCAGAATCGTCAATGGGCTGGTGCACCAGCTCAATGGCAAGATCGACATCAGGAGGGAAGGCGGAATGATCACAGAAATTATTCTTCCAGTACCGGTGCTGTCATGAGTGGGTCGACAGCATCCGTGCTTATCGTCGATGACGAATATCTCATCGCCGAAAGCCTTCGCATGCAGTTGGAGGACATGAACCTGACTGTGTGCGGTATAGCGGCGACCGCCAAATATGCCGTTGCATTGGCGGCAAAGCATCAGCCGGATCTGGTTCTGATGGATATGCGACTGGCAGGGGAAGAGGACGGCGTCGATGCAGCGCTCGCCATTCATGCGCTCGGGATCGCAAAGGTAATTTTTATCACCGGGTCGCGGGAACCGGCCACGATGGCGCGTATCCAGCTCGACCATCCAAGCGCGGTCCTGTTCAAGCCGATCTTTGGTCGCCAGTTGCAGAAAGCCGTTGAAACCGCTCTTGCCGCATGAAGCCAAAGCACTGCCCAACCACAACTTTTCGCAGTACATAATTCCTTTGCTTGCCGTCCGGCGACCACTCCCGCTACACAGACGGCATGACAGTCTATAAAGATACGATCGCGCTCATCGGCAATACGCCGATGGTGCGCCTGAAAGGGCCATCCGAAGCGACCGGCTGCGATATTTACGGCAAATGCGAGTTCGCCAATCCCGGCGCTTCGGTGAAGGATCGGGCGGCGCTCTATATTGTCAACGATGCCGAGGAAAAGGGCCAGCTTGCGCCCGGCGGCGTCATTGTAGAGGGGACGGCGGGCAATACAGGGATTGGACTTGCGCTGGTCGCCAATGCCAAAGGTTATCGCACCATCATCGTCATGCCCGAAACGCAAAGCCGGGAAAAAATGGATACGTTGCGCGCGCTTGGCGCCGAACTGGTTACGGTGCCTGCTGCTCCCTATTCCAATCCGGGCCATTTCGTGCACACATCCCGGCGTATTGCGGAAGAGACCGCGGGAGCAATCTGGGCCAATCAGTTCGACAATATCGCCAATCGCAAGGCACATATCTGTGGCACGGCAGAGGAAATCTGGGCGCAGATGGAGGGGCGTATCGACGGATTCACATGTGCGGCAGGCACCGGCGGCACGATAGCGGGCGTCGGTCTGGGTCTGAAAGCCAAGGATGAAAACGTCACCATCGCGCTAAGCGATCCTCATGGCGCGGCTCTTTATAATTATTATGCACATGGCGAGTTGAAAGCCGAAGGGACATCCGTGGCCGAGGGGATCGGGCAGGGGCGCGTAACGGCCAATCTGGAAGGCGCGCCGATCGATACACAGTTTCGTATTTCCGATGAGGAAGGACTGGAACAGGTTCGGGCGCTGCTGGCTGACGAAGGACTGTGCCTTGGGCTGTCGTCGGGCATTAATGTTGCTGGCGCAATAGAGCTGGCACGGGAACTGGGGCCGGGCAAGCGGATCGTGACGATCCTTGCCGATACGGGTTTTCGTTATCTTTCCACCCTATATAACCGGGAATGGCTGGAACAGAAGGGCTTGACGGTCTTTCCCTGGCTGGAGAAGAAGGACTGAACGTTCCTGTCTGTGCCCGCTGAGCATGAAGAAAGGCTCACATGATGCCCGATAGCCACCGGAAGGAAGCCATGCAGCGGATTCAGATCGGGCTTACCGGTCTGGCGGGTGTCGTTCTGCTTGTCGGGCTGGCCAATATCGTCATTCAAAAAGCCGGTGTGGATGACGATGTAGCGGCGACTGCTGCCGATGGCGCTCCACCACAACTTGTGGTGACCGACAATACGGTAGCGACTGCTCCAGACTCTGCACCTTCGCCAGCGCCGGAACCTCTGGCCGAACTGGGTGTGACTCCGCCTCAGCCGGAGAAGGCGACGGCACCCGAACAGGACAAGAATGTTCCTGGCCAGGTCGTGCCCGATCTTAAGCCAAATCCCGCCCTTAAAAAACCGATGGATCGTGAACCTTGATACCCGCCTGTTTGGCAGGATAATTGTTCAAGAGTGATGTGCTGTCCACGGCTGGGAAAGCGTGGGATCGATTGGGTAAATCGAGTCGCCTCGTGGGAATATTGCACTCTATTGGGAACATAATGGAAACAAATGCATGTTTATTCGGAAGATGTCTAAATAATAGCTGCCGAATTTGCTCGTTTTATCACAATTTCCCATAAAATCCCAAATTATCCCCTTTATTCCCATGCCGTCCCCTGATAGACTTTACTTCTATTGGGGCAGGCACGCCGTATGCGATTTTGTGAACCCTGGGGGCGGCAATGAGGCTGCTTCCTGGAACGGACGAGTCTGGCCTTGGCGATTAAAGGGGCAGGCGAGCAAATGTTGGAAGTCGGGTTATATTCCGGTCCTGCATTTACCGCGATGGACGGCAAGGGCCGTTTTTCCATCCCTGCATCCATGCGCCATGTCGTTCAGGCCAGCAGTGGCGGCCAGAACCGCCTTTGCCTTACCAAGCATGAAGATTTCAATTGCGTCATCGGTTTTGGTCACAGCTATCAGCAGGCCATGCGCGCCGACATCGATCGCGAGGAGCAACTCGCGTCGGCCCGGGGCGAGGGGTATAGTCGCGCGGCGGCGATGCAGCGCAAATTCGGCCTGTTGGAGGATGTGCCGTTCGATGAAGGCGGCCGCTTCTTCATTTCTCCCTTTCTCAAGAAATTATGCGGGATTGAGGACATCGTCTTCATCAATGGTTCGGGCGACTATTTCGAATTGTGGAATCCCCATGCCCTGATCGCCACCGACGGTGTTTATGATGCGCTGAAACTGGCCGCCGAATTCGCTCTGGAAGAATGGGAAAAGAACCCCAAAAATGTGCGGGGGTCGAAATGATCTCTGCGGCGCCGCATATTCCTGTTCTGCTGGATGAAGTGCTTGATGCACTCGCCATTGTTCCAGGCGAAATTCATGTCGATGGCACATTTGGCGCTGGCGGATACAGCATGGCGATGGTTCATCGGGGGGCGCAGGTTTTTGCCTTTGACCGCGATCCTGACGCCATAGCGGAAGGACAGCCGCTTGCCGCGGCCCATCCGGGTGCGCTCACACTGATCGAAGGCTGTTTTTCCAATATGGAACGGCTGCTGGAGGAGCGGGGCGTTGCCAGGGTTTCGGGCGTCACGCTCGATATCGGCGTTTCTTCAATGCAGCTTGACCGGGCCGAACGTGGTTTTTCCTTTCAGGCGGATGGTCCGCTGGACATGCGGATGAGCCAAGCGGGAGAAAGTGCCGCGGATTTCCTCAACACCGCTTCTGAACAAGACATAGCGGATGTCATCTATCGCTACGGGGAGGAGCATCGGTCCCGCCGTATCGCCCGTTTCATCGTTGAAGCGCGTCCGCTCAGCCGCACAGGCGAGTTGGCAGCTGTGGTCCGCAAGGCCGTGGGGTATCGCGCAGGCGACAAGAAGGACCCGGCAACCCGCACGTTCCAGGCGATCCGAATCTATCTGAACGGTGAGCTGGATGAGTTGGAAAAGGGGCTTGAGGCGGCCGAAGCCGTGCTGGAACCGGGCGGCCGGCTGGCAGTCGTCACCTTTCACAGTTTGGAGGACCGGATCGTGAAGCAGTTCCTGCGCCGCCGGAGCGGCAGTGAAGGGGCTGGATCACGGCATCGTCCGGTCAATGACGACCTGCCATCAGTCAGCTTCGAAAAGCCCGCGAAGGCAGTTCGCGCGGGCGACAGGGAAATTTCAGTCAATCCGCGCGCGCGGTCGGCCACTTTGCGCAGCGCGGTGCGCACAGCGGCTTCAGCATGGAGAACAGGACAATGATCGCGGTCAAACGTCTGCAAAGCATTTTCTGGGTGCTGCTGGTGGCTCTTGGTGCCATTGCCGTCTATCTGGTCTCCCTCCGGGTCGCATCGGAGCGGACAGAACTGGCGCGCGTCGAAGCGCAGATCCTGTCGACGAAACGGGACATGCGTTATCTGGAAACCGAATTCGGGGCGCGCGCCAGTCTCCGACAACTGGAACGTTGGAATAATGAGAATTTCCGTTTCTCAACGCCGACTGTCGCGCAATATCTGAACGGCGAAAAGGCGCTGGCCAGCCTTGACGGCATAGCCCCCGGCCACCCCGGTTATGTCGCAGCGCCTGTCATGACCGCCATGGTGGAAACGGATGACGATCTGCCCGCCGCAGTCGCAAAACCGGCTGTCGCTCCGGCCGCTGCGCAGGTACACGAACCCGCTGCGGTTGCGCGGCCATCGGAAGAGAAAGCCGAGCCAGGGATTGTTCGTACGGCTTCGGCGCGGGTCGCGCCTGAACCGCGGCGTGTTGAGCGCATGGCGATGTTGGAGCAAACATTGCTGGATGATCATACATTGGGTGACATTGCCCGCCTTGCAGCGCGGGAGAATGGGAGGATGATGCGCCGATGACGACGCTCGTCGCGCGTCCCGAACGAGTAAGAACGGCCAGTCAGCGCTATCAGTTGACGGCCGTTGCGCATTACCGCCTGATGCTTCTTCTTCTGCTGTTCCTCGCCGCCATCATGTTGGTGGGTGGGCGATTGCTATGGTTGGGCCTTTTTGCCGATGCAGCGCACGGGCGGCACGGGCCGGTCAGCCTGATTCCGATGCGGGCGGATATTGTAGACCGTAATGGCGTGCCATTGGCGCGAACGATGGATGCCTATTCGATCGCTGTCCGGCCCAGGGTGCTGCTGGGCGATCCCATGCAACTTGCCAAAAACCTTCATGACATTTTCCCCGATGAATCTGTTGCCCGATTTTATGCCAAGCTGACCAGCAAGGCGCGGTTTACCTATTTGCGTACCCGTGCGCTTCCCGAAGAGGTGAGCGCGGTCAATGCACTTGGCGAAATCGCCATCGAATTTCCGCGGGAGAAGGACCGACTTTATCCGCAGCGCACGCTGGCCGCCCATGTGCTGGGATTTGTTAATCGCGACGGCAAGGGTGCAATGGGTGTCGAGCGCGCCTTCGACAAGCGATTGACAGATGAAAAGTTGCGTTCGACGCCACTTGCTCTGTCCATTGACAGCCGGGTACAGGCCGCGCTGGAAAGCGAACTCTATTCCGGGATGAAAGCGCATCGCGCCCTGGGTGGCGCTGGCCTGATCCTCGACGTCAACACGGGTGAAGTGATTGCGATGGCATCACTGCCGGTGTTCAACCCCAACAAGCTGCGCAAGGGCAACATGGAGGCCCGTCGCAATGACGTGACGCAGGCGGTCTATGAACTGGGATCGACCTTCAAACCGGTTTCCATCGGGGCGGCCATGGATGCGGGCGTCGTTACCTCAATGAACAAGCGCTACGATGCGACCAAACCGCTTGCCATTGGCGGTTTTCATATTCGAGACGACCACCCGATGAAGCGGTGGCTCAATGTGCCTGAAACACTGGTGCACAGCTCCAATATCGCGACTGCCCGGATTGCCGATGACATGGGCCCTCAACGGATGCAGGATATATTCCGCAAGCTGGAATTCGATCGCCGCCCATCTATCGAACTGATGGAGCGTGGTTCGACCATCTGGCCGGCGAGTTGGGGGCGGCTTACCAATATGACGGTGTCCTATGGCCATGGCATTGCGGTCACGCCGCTGCACCTTGCCAGTGCCTATGCGGCGCTCGTCAATGGCGGGATCTGGCGCCCGGCGACGATACAAAAGGTGCAGGATGGGGAAGCGGCCAAGGGACGCCGGGTTTTTACCGCCGCGACCAGTGCGAGGATGCGGCAATTGTTGCGTATGATCGTGGCAGCCGGTACAGGGAGAAGCGCCGATGCGAAAGGATTTCGGGTCGGCGGCAAGACGGGTTCGGCTGAAAAGCCATTTCAGGGCGGATATGCAAGAAGTTCACTCGTGACGACATTTGCCGCCGCCTTCCCGATGGAAAATCCGAAATATATCGTCCTGACCATGCTGGACGAACCCAAAGGAACGCCAGAGACGTTTGGTCTGCGCACGGCGGCCTGGACGTCCGCCCCGATCGTGAAGAAAGTGATCGAACGAGCTGGCCCGATGCTGGGCGTCTATCCCGACCTGAACCGTGATGTGGATATTTCGGAACTCATGCCCTTGCTGTGGAAACCCAAGGAGGGGGAAGAATAATGCGCCTTGGCCAGATTGCGGGCGGCCGGATTGTTGGGGACGTGTCTGGCGATGTACAGGACAGCGTCGTGACGGGCTTTGCCATCGATCATCGCAAGGTCGCGCCTGGTACGGTATTCGGCGCCTTTGAGGGTGCTCGCTTCAATGGTGAGGACTTTATAGATGACGCCATTGCAGCAGGCGCCGTTGCCGTCGTCGCCCGACGGCAGGCGGAGGTAAAAGGTGCGGCTCATTTGGCCGACGATTGCCCGCGCCGCCTGTTCGCGCAACTGGCCGCAAAATTTTTTGCGCCCTTCCCCAAGACGGTTGTCGCGGTCACCGGCACCAACGGCAAGACGTCGACGGTTGAACTGACCCGGCAAATCTGGCGCATGATGGGTGAAAAAGCGGCCTCTATCGGTACGCTGGGCGTCACGACATCGGTGGATCAGGTGTCCACCGGCCTGACTACCCCCGACATTGTGACCTTTTTATCCAACATGTCGGGCCTTAGCCGTGAAGGCATTACTCACGCCGCGTTTGAAGCGTCCAGCCATGGACTTGCGCAATACCGGACCGAGGGTCTGCCGGTTCAGGCGGCGGCTTTTACCAATTTGAGCCGCGATCATCTGGATTATCACGGCGACATGGACAGCTATTTCGAAGCCAAGATGCGGCTGTTCGAAGAGGTGGTCGAACCGGGTGCCGCTGCTGTCATCTGGGCCGATGATGCGCGGTCGAACGATGTTATTGAACGAGCGAAAAAGCGCGGTCTGATCATTTGGACCATTGGTGAAGCGGGTGAAACGCTGCAACTTTTATCGCGCACGCCTACCCATTTGGGTCAGGTGCTGATGATCGAGGCGGAGAGCAAGACACATCGTGTCAACCTGCCCTTGATCGGCGCGTATCAGGCGGCCAATGCGTTGACCGCTGCTGCACTTGTTTTGGCGACGGGCGGAAAGCTGGAAGAGATTTTCGACTGTCTGGAGCGTCTTCAGCCGGTGCGCGGGCGTTTGGAGCGCGCGGCCATAAGCAAGGCTGGTGCGCCCATTTATGTCGATTATGCGCACACGCCCGATGGCCTGAACGCCGCGATCAAGGCGCTTCGTCCGCACACCAGGGGCCGTCTTATTGTCGTTTTCGGGGCCGGGGGCGACCGTGATACCGGCAAGCGCGCGGAAATGGGCAAGGTCGCGGTGGAGCTTGCCGACTATGTCATCGTGACTGACGACAATCCCCGATCGGAAGACCCTGCCGCCATCCGCAAGGCGATCATGGCGGCAGCGCCGGGCGCGATTGAAATCGGCGGACGGCGGGAAGCTATCGCCGCTGCAATTACACAGGCAGGTGCGGACGACATCGTTTTGCTGGCGGGCAAAGGCCATGAGCAGGGGCAAATCGTAGGAGCCGGAGAAAATCAGCGCGTTCTGCCCTTCGACGATGTTACCGTGGCGCGGGAATGCGCGGCATGAAGGCGGCTTCAAACAGGAAGGGGTTGGCATGATCGACCTCTGGACCTCATCGGAAATCGCGCAGGCGACTGGCGGCGCGGCTTCCGCGCCGTTTGGCGTTACCGGGGTTGCTTTCGACAGCCGGGAAGTGGGACCGGGCGACCTGTTCATTGCGCTTTCGGGGGAGGCAACCGATGGCCATCGCTTCGTCGAACAGGCATTCGCGTCGGGGGCGGCGGGAGCGATCGTCAGCCGTCCGGTCGAACATCCTCACATACTGGTCGTCGATACGACAGCTGCCCTGAATGCATTGGGCGTGGCAGCGCGTGCGCGAACACAGGCCAAGATCATTGGCGTGACGGGTTCTGTTGGCAAGACCGGAACCAAGGAGGCGCTTTTTCAAGCTCTTGATCGGTGCGCGCCGGGCCGGGTGCATCGTTCGGTCAAAAGCTATAATAATCATGTCGGCGTGCCGCTCAGCCTGGCGCGGATGCCGCGTGACGCGCTGTATGGCATTTTTGAAATGGGCATGAATCATGCTGGCGAACTGTCTGCGTTGACGGCTCTTGTGCGTCCCGATGTCGCCATTATCACCGCGATTGCCCCCGCCCATCAGGCCTTTTTCGAGAGCATGGAGGCTATTGCCGACGCAAAGGCGGAGATTTTCGAGGGGCTGGAGCCGGACGGAACGGCGATCATTCCCGCTGACAGTCCTTATGTGGAAAGGCTGACCGGCGCGGCGGAACATCATGGTGCAAAGATAGTGACTTTCGGTTTCCGCGAAGACGCGGATGTGCGCGCTGTCGATCGTGTAATATCGGCCAATGGCGGTACGCTGGTGACGGTCAAGCTGCCCGATGGAGAGCTTTGCCTGACCATCGCCGCACCGGGCGAACATTGGGTGTCAAATGCGCTGGCGGTATTGGCAGCGGTGGAGACTGTGGGCGGTGACCTCGCGGTGGCTGGTTTGGCGCTTGCCGAATTGCCGGACCTGCCCGGGCGTGGTGCACGAACGCGGATACCATTTGCAGATGGTGAAGCGCTGTTGATCGATGAAAGCTATAATGCCAATCCACTATCGATGGCCGCGACCTTGAAACAGCTTGGCCGCGAACAGGCTGTCCGTCGTCTGGCCGTGCTGGGCGCGATGAAGGAGCTGGGCGCAGAGAGCGAGGCATTCCATGCTGGTCTGGCCGAGCCACTGTGCGCGGCCAATGTCAATTTCGCCATTCTTGTAGGGCCGGAGATGACGCCGTTGGCGCAGCGGCTTGAAGGCAAGGTCGGTTTGGCGCATGTGGCGGATGCGGACGCGGCGACCACGCGCCTGCAATCGGAATTGCGCGCCGGTGACGCCGTGCTCGTCAAAGGATCGAACAGTGTCGGATTATCGCGCCTTGTCGCCGCGATGACCGGCGGAGGGAAATAATGCTATATCTGCTGGCCCAGGCACTGGACTTTGAAGGCGTTTTCAATCTGGTCCGTTATCTCAGCTTTCGCACTGGTGCGGCGGTGGCGACGGCGCTTTTTCTTGGCCTGCTGGTCGGTCCGAAATTCATTGGCTGGCTGCGTGTGCGTCAGGGGAAAGGGCAGCCGATTCGTGAAGACGGACCGCAAAGCCATTTTGCCAAGCGCGGCACGCCAACCATGGGCGGGTTGATGATCCTGACCGCGATTGCGGTGTCGGTGTTCTTATGGATGGATTTGTCGAACATCTATGTGTGGGCCTGCGTCTTTGTGACGCTGGGGTTTGGGGCTATCGGATTTCTCGACGACTATGACAAGGTCAGCAAATCCAGTCACAAGGGGGTGCCGGGCCGGGTTCGCCTGCTCGCGGAATTCCTGATTGCGGGTGGCGCCGCGTGGTTGATCATCAGTCAGACGGGCACTGCGCTCTATGTGCCATTCTGGAATGGCCCGGCGATTGATCTGGGTCCGTTTTATTATGTTTTCGCGGCCTTCGTGATTGTGGGCGCCGGAAATGCCGTCAATCTGACCGACGGACTTGACGGATTGGCGACCATGCCGGTGATCGTCGCCAGCGTCGCCTTCATGCTGATCGCCTATATTGTCGGCCGGGCGGACTATGCGCATTATCTGGGCATTCCGCATGTGCCGGGTGCGGGTGACCTGACCATCTTGCTGGGCGCGATTATCGGAGCGGGACTTGCTTTTCTTTGGTATAATGCCCCGCCTGCCGCCGTTTTCATGGGCGATACAGGCAGTCTTGCCCTGGGCGGAGCGCTGGGTGTGATCGCTGTTACGGTCCGGCATGAAATCGTTCTTGCCATCGTCGGCGGTTTGTTCGTGCTGGAGGCCGCGTCGGTCATCATTCAGGTCTTTTTCTTCAAACGCACGGGCAAGCGCGTTTTTAAAATGGCTCCGATCCATCATCATTTTGAACAGCTTGGCTGGTCGGAACCAACTGTGGTGATCCGTTTCTGGATCATTTCCATCGTTCTGGCGCTTGCGGGCCTATCCACGTTGAAGATCCGGTGATCGTCAGCCCCGCCTTTGCCGGAAAGAGATATGCCGTTCTGGGCCTTGCCCGCTCCGGCCTTGCAACGGTGGAGGCACTGGCGGCCAGTGGCGCGCATGTCGTTGCCTGGGACAATCGCGAAGAAGCGCGGCTGAGCGTTGTCGGCAAGGCGGAGATCGCTGATCCCCTCACCATGGACCTTACCGGTTTCGATGGCGTGGTTGTTTCCCCCGGCGTACCCCTGAACCGCCACCCGATTACGGGCAAGGCGCGGGAAGCCGAGGTGCCCGTCATTGGCGACATCGAACTGTTCGCGCTTGCCCGACCCAGCCTGCCGCCACATCATATTGTCGCTATCACCGGCACCAATGGCAAGTCGACATCGACAGCGCTTATCCACCATATCATCGGTGCCGCCGGTATCCCGACGATGATGGGTGGCAATATCGGCCTGCCGATCCTTGGCCAGGACCCGTTGCCCAAAGGCGGTGTCTACGTTCTGGAACTGTCGAGCTATCAGATCGATCTGACCTACAGCCTTGACGCGGATGTTGCCGTTCTGCTGAATATCACACCTGATCATCTGGACCGCTATGACGGCTTTGATGCCTATTGCGCCTCGAAGGAGCGGCTGTTTTCGATGCAATCGCCGCAGCATGTCGCCGTGATCGCGATGGAAGATGACCCAAGCCGCCTCATTGCCGCGGGGGTTCAAAGCCGCCTGGTGCCGGTCAATTCCGGCATGATCGCCGCTGCAGATCAGGCGCAATGGCCCGCCTTGCAGGGGCCGCATAACGCGCAGAATGCTGCTGTCGCCCTGGCCGTCGCGCATGCATTGGGGATCAACGATGCCGATGCCCGATCCGCGCTCAAAACCTATTCCAGCCTGCCGCATCGCATGGAACGCATCGCGGAAAAGAATGGCGTCCTGTACGTCAATGATAGCAAGGCGACCAATCCGGCCTCTACCGCGCCTGCGCTTGCAGCCTATCCGCCTGTCGATGGGCGTGCGCGTATTCACTGGATATTGGGCGGCCTCGCCAAGTCTGACGATCTGGATGAATGCGCGCCCTATTTCGCCAATGTCGCCAGTGCATATACGATAGGCGAAGCGGGACCGCTTTTTGCCGACATTCTGCGTCCGGTCATGCCCGTCGACGACAGCGAATTGCTGATTACCGCGGTACGCCGCGCCGCGCGGGTGGCGCGGTCGGGAGATGTCGTCCTGTTGTCGCCTGCCTGTGCCTCTTTCGATCAGTTCCGCGATTTTGAAGCGCGTGGCGATGCATTTCGCGCCGCCGTGGAGGCCATTGACTGATGGCTGAGGGCGATCCTGATATGACCGGCAGCATCAGTCAGGCAACTTCGATCGCGCCGCCGCCGCCGTTTGTGCGCCCCCGACGCGGGATCACGCTGCCACGCGACCGCACGCCATTGGGCCTCTGGTTCTGGGAAATCGACCGGGTGTTGCTTTTCCTCATCAGCATCCTGATAGCCATCGGCCTTGTCGCTGTGGCGGCGGCATCGCCCGTTGCTTCGCAAACGCTTTCGACGGACAGGGTCAGTCTTGACCCGCTTTACTATTTTTACAGACAGCTTCTCTGGGTCGGGCTGGGGGTGCCGGTGATGCTGGTCATATCGATGCTGCCCCGGATGCAGGCCCGCCGTCTGGCCATTTATCTGGCAATCCTGTTCACGATATTGCTGATCATGGTGCCGCTGGTCGGAACGACGGTCAACGGCGCGACGCGATGGCTGGGGAGCGGTATCTTCCGATTTCAGCCGTCGGAGTTTCTCAAACCCGCTTTTGTCGTCAGCCTCGCCTGGCTATTGTCGTTACGTAGCAAGGACAGGACCTTGCCCGTGATACCGATTTCGGCCAGCCTGACTGCTTTCATCTCCTTTCTTTTGATGAATCAGCCGGACCTTGGGCAGACGGTTATTTTCTGTTCGGCATGGCTTTCACTCATGCTGCTTGCCGGCATGTCGGCGCGGTGGATCAGTTTTCTCGTTGGGGTGGGTGTCAGCGGCCTGGTTGCGGCCTACCTCTTTTACCCGGTGGCGACGCAGCGCATCAACACCTGGCTGTTGGGGCAGGGCGATGCCTATCAGGTCGAAAGCGCCCGCACCGCAATAACCGGCGGCGGGCTGTTGGGGGTTGGACCTGGCAGCGGGGTCGCCAAATTCCGCCTGCCTGAAGCCCATACCGATTATATCTTTTCGGTGATTGGCGAAGAATTCGGCTTGCTTGCCTGCATTGCCATTGCCTGTGTCTACCTTGCCATCATTGTGCGAGTGTTCCTGAAACTTCTGGACGAAGAGGATAATTTTATCATTCTTGCCACTGCCGGTCTCGCCACGCAATTTGGGCTGCAGGCGATCATCAACATGGGCGTCAATACCCAGATTTTTCCGTCAAAAGGGATGACGCTGCCCTTTATCAGCTATGGGGGTTCCTCTATGATTGCCCTGTGTATCGGTATCGGGTTGTTGCTGGCGTTTACGCGGCGCAACCCCTATCTGGTGCGTTCTCCCTATGTCGTCAAATGGAGCGGACGATGACCCTTTCCCGCCACTATGTGCTGGCAGCCGGAGGAACCGGCGGCCATATGATCCCGGCACATGCGGTCGCGGTGGAATTGATGGAGCGCGGCCATCACGTCGCCTTGGTCACTGATGAACGCGGCGCAAAGATCCCCGGCATATTCGACCGTGGGCAAACGCACATCATTCCCGCCGGGCGGATGGCGGGCGGTCCGGTCGGCTGGCTGAAGGGATTGCGCAATATCAAGGCCGGACGTGATATGGCCCGGCGTCTTTATGAAACTTTTGAGCCTTCGGTCGTGGTCGGTTTTGGCGGCTATCCCGCGCTTCCCGCGCTATTGGCCGCATTGAAAGAGAATATCCCGACGGTTGTGCACGAGCAGAATGCCGTGCTTGGCCGGGTCAATCGTTTGCTGGCGCGCAGGGTCAATGCCATTGCGACCGCCTATCCCGATGTTGAACGGCTGGCCGACAAGTTTATGGACAAGGTGCATCTGGTCGGCAATCCGGTTCGTGAGGCGGTGCTGGCGTTGCGTGACGAGGCTTTTCCCACGTTCAACGAGGATAGTGTTTTCCGCTTGCTGGTGACCGGAGGCAGTCAGGGGGCCAGCATATTGTCAAGTGTCGTGCCGGAAGGACTTGGCCTTTTGCCCATCGCGCTGCGCCGCCGGTTGCAGGTGACACAGCAATGCCGGGTCGAGGACATTGAAAAGGTACGTGAACGCTATGCGGAGCTGGAAATTCCGGCCGACCTTGCCACCTATTTGCCCGATCTGCCCGAACGGCTTGGCTGGTCGCATCTGGTCGTCGCACGTGCGGGGGCATCGACCATTGCCGAATTGACGGCCGCTGGACGCCCCGCCATTCTGGTTCCGTTGCCCAGCGCGATGGATGATCACCAGACCGTGAATGTCCGCGAAATGGTCGCCAGCGGCGGCGCGCGGTCAATTCCGCAATCGAAATTCACCCCTGTGGAGCTTGCCAAACAAATGCAAAAACTGGCGCTGGAACCCGGCGCGCTTCAAAACGCCGCGCGGCGCGCAAAAAACTGCGGCCGTCCCAATGCGGCGCGCGATCTTGCCGATCTGCTTGAAAGCATTGGCTCTGCGCCGATCATGAACGATCCATTGCGTGTTCGTACACAGAAAATACGGCCTGCCATCAACATGCAGGGAATTCCGGCATGAGGGGCGTTGCGACGGACATAGGCACCATTCACTTCATCGGTATCGGCGGCATTGGCATGTCGGGTATTGCCGAAGTGATGCACAATATGGGTTACAAGGTGCAGGGTTCCGACATTGCCGAAGGGTATGTGGTGCAAGGCCTGCGCGACAAGGGGATCAAGGTGATGATCGGCCACAAGGCCGAAAATCTGGGCGATGCCACTGTTGTCGTCACTTCAACCGCGATCAAGCGCGGCAATCCTGAGGTCGATCTGGCGCTTGAAAACCGCATTCCGGTTGTTCGCCGCGCCGAAATGCTGGCTGAGCTTATGCGCCTTAAATCGACGGTTGCGATTGCGGGCACGCATGGCAAAACGACCACCACGTCGATGGTTGCCGCCTTGCTGGATGCAGGTGGCATCGACGCCACCGTCATCAATGGCGGGATCATCAATCAATATGGTTCCAATGCGCGCCTGGGTGCGAGCGACTGGATGGTGGTGGAAGCCGACGAAAGCGACGGCAGTTTTCTGCGCCTCGATGGCACCATTGCGGTGGTGACCAACATCGATCCGGAACATCTCGACCATTATGGCAGCTTCGACAAAGTAAAGGATGCCTTCGTCGAATTCGTCGAAAACGTCCCCTTTTATGGCGCGGCTTTATTGTGCCTGGACCATCCGGAGGTGCAGGCAATACTGCCGCGCGTGCAGGATCGCCGGATCGTGACTTATGGTTTTTCAGCACAGGCCGATATTCGCGGTGAAAATGTGCAGCCGGTTCCCGGCGGCAACCGCTTTGATGTCGTGATCCGCGAGCGCGACGGCTCCATGCGACGGATCGACGGCATCGAAATGCCAATGCCGGGTCGCCACAATGTCCTCAATGCCATGGCTGCGGTCGGCGTTGCGTTGCACATGGGCATTGACGATGTGACCATTCAGAACGGCTTCGCGCAATTTGGGGGCGTTAAGCGACGCTTTACCAAGGTCGGCGAGATTGACCTGCCCGGCGGCAAGGTGTCGGTCATCGACGATTATGGTCATCACCCCGTCGAAATCCGCGCCGTGCTGGCCGCTGCACGTGAAGGCGCGCAGGGTCGGGTGATCGCGGTTGTCCAGCCACACCGCTATACGCGCCTCCACGACTTGATGGCTGAATTCAAGCAGGCGTTCAACGATGCGGACATTGTTTATGCCGCGCCCGTCTATGCGGCGGGCGAAGCGCCTATTGAGGGTGTCGATTCGGCAGAGCTGGTTGCGGGCCTGCGACGGCGGGGTCATCGTTCGGTGGCGACTATCGAGAATGTCGACGATCTGGCGGAAAAGCTCGCGGCGCAGATTGAACCCAACGACATGATCATTTGCCTTGGCGCGGGCGATATCACCAAATGGGCAGCGGGCCTTGCCGACGCCATCAAGGCGAAACGGGGCGTTCCCGCATGATGAATGGCCTTGCCACCCTTCCTCGCCTTCATGGCAGTATAGAGGAAAAGGGCAGCCTTGCCGACTTCATCTGGTTCCGCACCGGCGGCCCGGCGGAATATCTGGTGCGGCCAAAGGATGTTGACGATCTGGCGGGGTTCCTTCGGGACCTCGATCCTTCCGTTCCGGTCTTGCCGGTTGGGGTCGGGTCCAATCTGATCGTTCGCGATGGTGGCGTGGCTGGTGTGGTTGTTCGCCTGCCCAAAGCCATGGCCAAGGTGGTGGTCGAACCCGGCAATCGCATCCGTGCGGGGGCCGCCGCCATGGGCATCAGCGTGGCGAGCGCCGCGCGCGATGCGGGGATCGCGGGCCTTGAATTTCTGCGCGGCATTCCGGGCACCGTCGGTGGCGCGGTGCGGATGAACGCGGGTGCTTATGGCCGCGAAGCCAGCGACATCCTGATCGAATGCACGCTGGTTCTACGCGATGGCCGGATTGAGACTTGGGAAGCTGATCGTCTTGGTTACAGCTATCGCCATAGTGAGCTTCCCCAAGGATGCGTCGTTGTCGAAGCGCTGTTTGAAGGGGCGCCCGGTGACTCAGCGGTGATCGGTGCGGAAATGGACCGCATCGCCGCCGAACGCGAGGCATCCCAACCGCTGCGTTCGCGCACGGGCGGATCGACCTTCAAGAATCCGGACGACGACAAGGCATGGCGCCTGATTGATGAAGCGGGTTGCCGGGGCCTGACCAGAGGCGCGGCGCAGGTGTCGGAGAAACACTGCAATTTCCTTTTGAACCTTGGCGGCGCAACGAGTGCCGACATTGAGGCGCTGGGCGAGGATGTGCGCGCAAGAGTGAAGGAAAAGAGCGGCATCACGCTGGATTGGGAAATTCAGCGCATCGGGGTGAAGAGATGAGTAGCATATCCCCTGCCACATATTCTTCGTCATCCCCGCGAAGGCGGGGATCCATCTCCCGACTGCGCGTCTGGCGGATGGGTCAGGGGATGGATTCCTGTCTTCGCGGGAATGACGAACCTCATGGAGTATTTTTATGAGAGGCCCCTGGCATGTCGCGGTGCTGATGGGCGGCTGGTCCGCTGAACGCTCCGTTTCGCTGATGAGTGGGGAGGGCGTGGCTAGGGCGCTTGAAAGCCGGGGACACAAGGTTACGCGCATCGATATGGGCCATGATGTCGCTGCCCGGCTCGCCGAAGTCGCGCCTGATGTCGTTTTCAACGCGCTGCATGGCGTCCCGGGTGAGGACGGCACTGTTCAGGGCATGATGGACCTGATGGGATTGAAATACACCCATAGCGGTCTTGCCGCCTCGGTCATCGCCATCGACAAGCAGCTGACCAAGCAGACGCTCGTCCCTCACGGTATTCCGATGCCCGATGGCTTGATTGTGGAGAGCGAAAGCCTCTATGCCGCCGATCCGCTCCCGCGCCCCTATGTGCTCAAGCCGGTGAACGAGGGGTCTTCTGTCGGTGTCGCCATTGTGACGGAGGATGGTAATTACGGGGCGCCTGTTGGCCGCGATGTCGCAGGGCCGTGGCAGGAATTCGATCATCTGCTCGCCGAACCCTTCATCCGTGGGCGTGAGCTTACCACGGCTGTTTTGGGTGGTCGGGCCTTGCTGGTGACTGAACTGTGCCCCAAGAGCGGTTTTTACGATTTCGACGCCAAATATACTGACGGCATGACGGATCATATTTGCCCGGCAGAGATTCCTGATGACATAACAGAGGCTTGCAAGGCGATTGCACTCAAGGCGCATCAGCTTCTGGGCTGCAAGGGGACGTCCCGGTCGGACTTTCGCTGGGACGATGAACGCGGCCTTGCGGGTCTTTTCCTGCTGGAAGTCAACACTCAGCCGGGCATGACGCCGCTCAGCCTCGTCCCCGAACAGGCCGCAAGGCTTGGGATCGATTACGCCGAACTGGTCGAGCAGATTGTGGAGGAAGCATTATGAGCGCGGCAACGATCAGGCGCGGCGGTGCAACCAGTCGCAAGGGCAAACGCAAGTCGCCCGGACGCTCTCTTAAGCGCCGGTCGCGGGTCGATCGGTTTTTGGCTGGTTTGCCGTTCAGTGATGTAACGCTTCACAAGATCGGGACCTGGGCAATCATGTTGCTGATCGCTGCATCGCTGGGCGGTCTTTCCTGGTTCATGGGCCTGCCCGGCATAGCGCATCAGGAATTTTCCGATTTGGCCCGCAAAGCTGGCTTCGAAGTTAAAAAGGTGGAAGTGCGCGGCATCGAACGGATGGACGAACTGCCGGTGTATGCCATCGCCCTGGGTCAGCATGAACGCTCCATGCCCTCGGTCGATCTTGAGAAGTTGCGCAGCGACCTGATGAAGCTTGGCTGGGTGGAGGATGCGCGCGTATCCCGCCGCCTGCCCGACACACTGGTCATCGACATTGTCGAACGCAAGCCGGTGGCGGTCTGGCAAAACAAGGGAAAGCTGAGTCTGGTGGACGTGCGCGGTACGGTGTTGCAGCCGGTCGATCTGTCCAGCATGCCCGATCTGCCGCTGGTCGTTGGACCCAATGCCAATATGCACACAGCGGCGCTCAATACATTGATGGCGGCGGCTCCGGCCCTGAAGCCGATGCTGGCTGGTGCGACATGGGTGGGCAATCGCCGCTGGGATCTGCGTTTCCAGACTGGCGAGACGTTGTCCCTGCCCGAAGGTAGCGGGGAGGCGTCGGCGGCGCTGGTCAATTTCGCCCGCATGGATGGCGTCAACCGGCTGTTGGGGCGCGGGATTGTACGTTTCGATATGCGCGATCCCGACAAGTTTGTCTTGCGCCTACCCCAGACGCAGGATGCCATGGCTGTAAAAAGCAAGGACGAGGCCGTGACGCCTGAAAACCTGGCGGATGGGGAGGGTTAGGCCATGGCACAGCCGCGATATGACAAGCTGATTACCGCGCTTGATATCGGGTCATGGAAAATTTCCGCCCTGATCGCTGGTGTCGGCGACAAGGGTGAACTCATCGTTCTTGGCACCGGCCAGCGCGAAAGCCGGGGGGTGCGGCGCGGCTATATTGCGGATATGGAGCGGACCGAACAGGCCGTGCGCGAAACGGTTGAACAGGCGGAGCGCATCGCTGGCACCAATATCGAGGATGTGTGGGTCAATTTTTCGGCAGGCGGACTGGCCAGCGACATTGCCAGCGTGGAGGTCGAACTGGGCGGCCACCGCATCGAGCAACAGGATATCGACGACCTGCTCGAAGCGGGCCGTCAGAGCATCGACCCTGATGGCCGGATGGTCCTGCATGCGCAGCCGACGCTTTATACGCTTGATGGTTTGACCGGCGTGAAGACGCCGCTGGGCCTTCACGCCGACCGGCTTGGCGTCGATATCCACGTCATTCTTGCCGACGGCAGCCCGTTGCGCAATCTCGATATGTGCGTGCGTTCGGCGCATCTGGAAGTGAACAGCATTGTCGCCTCGCCTATCGCTACCGGTGTGGCGTGCCTGTCGGATGAGGAACGGGATCTCGGCGTCGCGCTGGTGGAATTGGGCGCGGCAGTGACCAATGTGTCGCTTTTTGCTGGCGGCATGTTGCTTGGGCTTGCCTCTCTGCCCTATGGGGCGGCGGATATTACGGACGATATCGCCTCGGCCTTCGGTGTACGGCGCAGTCAGGCAGAACGGATGAAATGCTTTTACGGATCGGCCAATCAGTCGCCGCGCGACCACCGCGAGATGATTGAGATCGCGCCCATGTCAAGCGATGGCCAGAGTTTAGAGGGAGGCCGCATCACCCGCGCGCAGCTTGTCGGTATCATCTGCCAGCGACTCGATCATCTGATGGGCGAAATCGGCAAGGTATTGACGGAGCTTGGCTTTACTGGTCCTGTGGGACGTCAGGTAGTGCTGACCGGCGGCGGTGCCGAACTGAAAGGTATCGCCGATTATGCCCAGAGCGCGCTTGGCCGGGCAGTGAGAATCGGGCGTCCGCGCGGTCTGACAGGCTTGCCTGAGGCGCATAGTGGTCCAGCCTTTGCAACGCTCTCCGGACTTGCGCTGTACGGGGCGTCCAATCCGGTTGACCTGCGGTGGCTGCCTTCCTCGCGGCAGACAGTGCACAAGGCACCCGGTTCGGCAATACTTCAAAGGCTTATCACCGCATTTCGGACGAATTACTGATGAAATATGGTTAATGCTTAGTTTTAAGATGATTCGCCAAGTCAGATAGTGCATGAGTTACATCAAGGTTATGCTTCACGTCGAAGTGAGGCACAGGGAGCAAGTTTATGAGCATTGAAATCGGCCCTCCGCATGTAGATGAGCTGAAGCCCCGGATCGCCGTAATCGGCGTCGGCGGAGCAGGTGGAAACGCGATTGCCAACATGATTGCCGCGCGGGTCGAGGGGGTCGATTTCATCGTCGCCAATACCGATGCGCAGGCGCTCAATGCCTCTCCTGCCGAACGGCGCATTCAGCTCGGTCCGAAAATTACTGAAGGGCTTGGTGCGGGATCGCGCCCGGAAATCGGTCGTGCGGCGGCGGAAGAAACTATCGACGGCGTCGAAAGCGCCCTGAATGGCGCGCATATGTGTTTCATTGCAGCGGGCATGGGCGGCGGAACCGGCACAGGTGCTGCGCCCGTCATCGCCAAGGCCGCGCGCGACAAGGGCATTTTGACGGTTGGCGTTGTCACCAAGCCTTTTACTTTTGAAGGATCGCGGCGTTCCAAATCGGCCGAAGCGGGCATCGTCGAACTGCAAAAGCACGTTGACACGCTGATCGTTATTCCGAACCAGAACCTGTTCCTGATCGCCAACCCGAACACGACTTTCAAGGAAGCGTTTCAGTTGGCCGATGAAGTGTTGCAGCAGGGCGTGCGCGGGATCACCGATTTGATGGTCATGCCGGGTCTTATCAACCTCGATTTTGCCGATGTCCGCTCGGTCATGGGTGAAATGGGCAAGGCGATGATGGGTACAGGCGAAGCCGAAGGCGATGGCCGTGCGCTGGAAGCCGCCGAAAAGGCGATTGCCAACCCGCTGCTCGATGGCGTCAGCATGAAGGGTGCGAAGGGCGTTATCATCTCCATCACCGGTGGCGAAGATATGCGCCTGATGGAAGTCGATGAAGCGGCCAATCATATTCGTGAACTGGTCGATCCCGATGCCAACATCATATGGGGTTCCGCGTTCAACGATGCGCTTGAAGGCAAGATCAGGGTTTCCGTTGTCGCTACGGGTATCGACAATGAGGCGGACACCGGCCAGTCGCACACGCAGGCTTTTACCTTTCCGGGCCGCGCCGCTGCGCCGCAGCCAGCCGCACTGACTCCCGATATCGATTCACTGAAACCGCCGGAATCCGTTTCTGCGAGCATGCAAAGCGCGCCGGGATTTGAATCCTATGCGCCATCGCAGGAAGCTGCGGCTGAGCCTGTTTCCACGGGCGCGGAAGAGGTGGATGAGGATGAATTGCTACTGAGTTCTATTGCCGAAGGTCCGGATGAATCAGAGGCCGCAGCCATTGAGCCTGAACCTGCACCGGCAGAGGTTGAAACGCCTCCCGAACCGATTCGCCCGGCACCGCGTGTGGCGAGCGGAGGAGGCACCCTGTTCGAACGCATGTCCAATCTGTCGCGCGGCAGCTCTCGTGCAGCAGCAAGCGAAGATGAGGATGACACCAAGTCGGACCTGGACATTCCGCGTTTCCTGAATCGGCAGAACAACCAGTAACAGTCTGGAAAACTTGCGCTGAATTGGGTGGAAGGCGGCATTTGGCGCGCCTGCCGCTCATTCCATCCTGTGCGTCTTAACAGTCTGTTTCCTATTCTGCTCAGGGCTTGCTATTGACCGCTTTGTGAAACTGTTATCGGTAAAATTCGTTGCATTGGCGGCCGTACTGTCCGGTTCAATGCTCACCTCGCCACTCCTTGCCCAGAACAAGTCGGCAGAAAGCAATGCGGTGCTTGGGGTGCCCCCATCCTCCGACGCCGATAGCCTTGGCCGTTATCTGAGTAGGCTTGCGTCCAATCCACGCGATGTCGATGCGTTGATCGGAGCCGGGGAGGTTGCGCTGAGGCTTGACGACCCCCGTGCTGCAACGGGATTTTTTGCGCGGGCTGAAGACGTTTCGCCCCAAAATGGCCGGGTGAAGGCGGGCTTGGCGCGTGCGATGCTGGCGCTGGAAAATCCGACCGAGGCGATCCGCTTGTTTGGTCAGGCGACGCGTTATGGCGTCAAGGATACGGATATTGCGGCTGATCGGGGACTGGCATTTGACCTCGTGGGTGATACGGATCGGGCGCAGCATGATTATAAGCTGGCGCTTGAGCGCAGCCCCAATGACCCCAAAATCCTGCGGCGGTACGCCGTATCGCTGGGCATATCGGGCAAATGGCAGGAGGCGGAGCGGGTCCTTGACCCGTTGCTGCGCAAGAGTGACAAATCCGCATGGCGAGACCGCGCCTTCATTCTGGCGATGAACGGGCAGGCGAAGCAGGCACGGAATATTACGCAGGTGATGATGCCCAAATCGCTCGCTACGGCGATTCAGCCCTTCATGGACAGAATGCCTATGCTGACAGCGGCGCAACGTGCGGCCGCCGTACATTTCGGCAATTTTCCATCGACAGCGGCGCAAGCTTCCGTCCCGTCAGCCGGGGATTCAAAGCCGGATACTGCACTCGTGCCCAGCGGCCAGCCGTTGGGCCGCACAGCAACGGCGCCCTCTGCTTCGGCATCGAAAAAGAAAGCGTCCCGCAGCAAAAAAGGCAAGCAATCCTGGCCTACCGAACCGGCCAGGACGGCAATGGTTCAACCGGTGCCAGCTGCTGATGCCGCCGTCCCGACATCGCCCCCAGCGACAAGCGCTGACCGCAGCAGCCATAGTCGCAACGGTGATCTGGTTGGTCCTCCGTCATCTCCTGCGACTAAACGCCTTCAAGCGACAGCGCCGCAGCCGGGTTTTTCCAGCACACCCACACGCCCAACTCCGCCAGTCCCGGCTCCAGCGCCCCCTCGGCAGGTGCAGGCGGATGGACGCAGCCTTGCGGACATCATGAGCGGTGTCACCATCCCTGCGGCAGAGCGCACCCGAACCGTCGCACCTGTCGATCTGGCTGAAATTGCGCGTATTCAGGCGGAAAAGCGCAAGACGGCGGAAGCTGCTGAAGCGAAGGCAAAGGCACGCGCAAAGGCCGACGCGGAAGCGAAGGCGAAAGCTGAAGCGAAGGCCAAGGCAAAGGCAGAGGCCGATGCAAAGGCGAAAAATCCCGCGCGTACCTGGGTCCAGATCGCCACTGGCCGTGACCTGAAGGCACTCGCCTTCGACATGGGCAAGATGCGCAAGAAATACGGGGCAGTGCTGAAAGGCAAGGACGCATGGACATCCGCCTGGGGCTCGACACGCCGCATGGTCGTCGGCCCGTTCGCCAGCGAAAGCGCCGCCAAGGATTTTTATTCCGACTGGATGAAAGCGGGCGGTGATGGCTATATCTGGCACAGCACCGATGGGCTGCAAGTCGAAAAGCTTGACGAATGAAAGGATATCAGGCGTCCTATGCTTGTGATCCTAACAAGAGCCGAGGCCGCCAGCATGTCGAACCGGGCGGTGGAACACGTGGTCCCCGCGATGCTTTCCAACGTGATCGTGACCGGATCATCCACTCGATCAGCTTCCGTCGCCTGCGCCACAAGACGCAGGTGTTCGTTCAACCGGATGGGGACCATTATCGCGTTCGCCTGACCCACAGTCTGGAAGTGGCGCAGATTGGTCGCACTATTGCCCGCGCGCTCGGTTTGAATGAAGACCTGACCGAAGCGCTTTGTCTGGCGCATGATATCGGCCATCCGCCCTTTGGTCATGCGGGCGAGGAGGGGCTTCAGACAGCGCTCAAGGCGCATGGCGGATTTGACCATAATGCCCAGACCCTGCGCACGCTGATGCTGCTTGATTCTCCTTATCCGCGATGGCCGGGCCTCAATCTGAGCTGGGAAATGCTGGAAGGCCTTGCCAAGCACAACGGCCCGGTCATTGATCCCGGCTGGGCGATGCGCGAAGTCGATGGGCTGTACCCGCTTGACCTGCATGGATGGTCTTCGCTGGAGGCGCAGGTGGCCGCCATCGCCGATGATATTGCCTATGACAATCACGACATTGATGACGGTATCCGCGCTGGCCTGCTCAGCATCGACCAGTTGATCGAGGTGCCCTTTGTCGCTGCAAGCTGGAAACAGGTGAGGGCGCGTTACCCTGACCTTTCCGTCGATCGGCTGGTGCCCGAATTGATCCGCGACCAGATTGGTCTGATGGTCAACGACGTTATTGAAAATACGCGGGCGAATGTCGCTGCGGCGGGTATCAGAACCGTTGAGGATGTTCGTGCAGCGGGCCGGATGCTTGGCGGTTTTTCGCCTGCGCTTGCGGAAGCGGAACGTCATTGGAAACGGTTCATGTATGCGACGCTTTACCATCATCCAAGGCAGATCGCCGCATCGGCAGCTGCGCAGAAAATAGTCAATGAGCTTTTCCTGGCCTATCATGCCAACCCTGCCCTGATGTCCGACAGCTGGGTTGCTCATTGCGATACATCCGAGCCGGATAAAAGCCGCCATATCGCCGATTTCATTGCCGGCATGACGGATCGCTATGCCCTTTCGCGCCACAGTGAAATTTACGGGGCGACCCAACTGCCCGAAGGGTTTGTCCTCTGATTGCTGCACTGCCGCGATTGACAGAATCGATCAGCTAAGCGAAGACTTGGATGTCGCTGCCCGGATTCGGGCAGATGACGATGCGGGAGAGCGTCAGTCGTGTCGGAAACGATGCGAATGTCCGCCGAAGGAGCAACCGCCCCGGAAACTCTCAGGTCAAAGGACCGCATCGTCAGGTGGCACTCTGGAAAGCGGGTGGAGAAATCCATCCCACCGAAGGTGTAAGCCGCGCGGAATCCACACCCGCCGGTCAAAGCTCTCAGGTTTCGTGACAGAGGGGGTGATGGAGCAAGGCACGTTCGCGGGCATTCTTCATCTATCCTTACTTGAAAGGCGAAGCCGGATATGAGCGACACGGAATATAGCGAAACCGATATGGACATCGCCGATGCGCTGTTGCCGCTCGATGAGTGGCATCGAGCGCAGGGCGCACGAATGGTCAGTTTCGCGGGCTATGTCATGCCGATCCAGTATGAAGGCATTATGGCCGAACACCTGTGGACCCGGCAACATGCGGGTCTGTTCGATGTCAGCCATATGGGGCAGCTCCTCTTTTCGGGCGAAGGTGTGGATGCCGCACTGGAAACGCTGCTGCCCGGCGATGTCATTGGCCTGAAAGAAGGGCGGATGCGCTATTCGCTGCTGCTGGACGCTGACGGCGGCATATTGGACGACCTGATGGTCACACGGCGAACCGATGGCATCTACATGGTCGTCAATGGCGCGACCAAATATGACGACATTGGTCATTTGCGTGAAAACCTGCCTGATGAAATCACGATCAACCATATGGAGGATCAGGCGCTTCTGGCGCTTCAGGGACCTGAGGCGGCAGGGGCGCTGGCAACGCTGATTGCGGATGTTGATACCCTCTATTTCATGCAGGCGGGGGCTTTCCGCTGGCACACATATGACCTTTGGATCAGCCGTTCCGGCTATACCGGCGAGGATGGCTTTGAGATCAGTTTGCCGTCAGAGGCAGTAGCGGCATTTGCCGACGCACTCTGCGCATCGGAAGCAGTCAGGCCTATTGGGCTGGGCGCACGTGATTCCCTGCGGCTGGAGGCCGGGCTGCCACTTTATGGCCATGACCTTGATGAAAATATCGATCCCGTGACGGCGGATCTGGGCTTTGCCATTTCCAGGCGGCGGCGAACGGAAGGCGGCTTCCCGGGTGCGGAGCGGGTATTGAAACTGCTTGCGAACGGGGCGCCGGTAAAGAGGGTCGGCTTGCTGCTCGTCGGTCGCCTGCCCGCACGCGAAGGCGCAAAACTGTTTTTCGGCGGCGAAGAGGTGGGCAGCGTCACTTCTGGTGGCTTTGCGCCCAGCGTAGGCACGCCGATCGCCATGGCCTATGTTCCGTCCGCCGCCGCCACGCCCGGCACGATGGTCGAGCTGGAGGTGCGCGGCAAGCGCCTTCCCGCCACCGTTACGGCGATGCCTTTCATACCCCATAGCTACCATCGTCAAGGAGCCAAATAATGAGCCGATATTTCACCGATGAACATGAATGGATCGACGTCGAGGGCGAAATCGCCACCGTCGGTATTACGGACTATGCCCAGGGCCAGTTGGGCGATATCGTCTTTGTCGAACTTCCCGCCGAAGGTGCGGTTTTCGAGAAGGGCGACGATGCGGCCGTGGTTGAATCGGTCAAGGCTGCCTCGGACGTCTATGCCCCCATTTCAGGGGAAGTTGTTGAGGTGAACGGCGATCTGGAAGGCGAACCGGCACTCGTCAACAGCGATGCTGAAGAGGATGGCTGGTTCTTCAAACTGCGCTTGACCGATGCGTCTGAGCTTGAGGGTCTGATGAACGAGGCGGCCTATAACAGGTTTGTCGCGGCGCTTTAAGCTACAGAGTTAGGACAGAAGATGCGCTACCTGCCACTTACCGACGCCGACCGGAATCAGATGCTGACCCGCATCGGCGCTTCGTCCATCGATGATCTGTTCGCCGATGTGCCGGTTGAGGCACGCCTTTCGCAAAAGATCGCGGGCCTTCCCGATCATGCCAGCGAACTGGCGGTTGAACGTCATCTTTCGGCGCTTGCCCGGCAAAATATGGCGGCGGGTGAGGTGCCTTTCTTTCTGGGCGCGGGCGCATATCGTCACCACGTTCCGGCCAGCGTCGACCACCTGATCCAGCGCGGTGAATTCCTGACCGCTTACACGCCCTATCAGCCTGAAATTGCGCAGGGTACATTGCAGGTCCTGTTCGAATTCCAGACGCAGGTCGCACGTCTTTTTGGCTGCGATGTGGCGAACGCCAGCATGTATGATGGGTCGACCGCTTGTTGGGAGGCCATCGTCATGGCCCGCCGGATTACCAGGCGATCAAAGACCATTCTTTCATCGGGCTTGCATCCGCATTATGTGTCGGTTGCAAAGACTATGGCGCGCTTCACCGGTGACGAGCTGGTCCATGAAGCGCCGCGCCTTGAAGCGGCAACCGATATAGATGATTTGATTGCTCGCATAGACAGGGACACAAGCTGCGTCGTTGTTCAATATCCCGATATATTAGGACGTATCAGTGACTTAAGCGATATTGCTTCTAAGGTGCATGAAGCAGGCGCTCTTTTAATCGCTGTTATAACCGAACCGTTGGCGCTGGGTGCCCTCACGCCTCCGGGCGAGATGGGTGCGGATATCGTTGTGGGCGAGGGACAGTCGATCGGCGTCGGCTTGCAATTTGGCGGGCCTTATCTGGGCCTTTTTGCCTGTCAGCAGAAATATGTGCGCCAGATGCCGGGGCGCCTGTGCGGTGAAACCGTCGATGCCGCAGGCAAGCGCGGTTTCGTCCTGACGCTTTCGACGCGGGAACAGCATATCCGGCGTGAAAAGGCGACGTCCAACATCTGCACCAATAGCGGGCTATGTGCTCTGGCATTTTCAATTCACATGACGCTGTTGGGGGAAAAGGGGCTGCGCGAATTGGCTATGCTTAATCATGGCCTTGCGGTGCAAGCGGCAGACCGTCTTTCGCACGTGTCCGGTGTGAAACTATTAAATGACAGTTTTTTCAATGAGTTTACTCTCATTCTTCCGCAAGATGCGAGGCATGTCGTTCGGCAGCTTGCCGACCGGAATATCCTGGGCGGGGTATCTTTGGGACGCCTTTATCCCGATGCGCCGGGCATCGGCCATGGCATTGTCGTTGCTGTCACCGAAACCACGACGGACGAGGACGTCGAGGCTTTGGCAACAGCGCTTGAGGAGATATTGGCATGAACATGCTCAGCGAAGGTCGTCCGACACGCCCTGACCATATGGAAACGGCTTCGCCCGCCACGGCCACCGGCAACCGCGCGCTGATGCTGGAAGAAGCGCTGATCTTTGAAATCGGGTCCAGCGAAACCACCGGCGTTGATTTTGCTGTTGCTCCCAAGGTTTCGTCCCGCCTCGGCGGTTTGGAACGAAAGCGGCCTATCGGTCTGCCGGGCCTGTCCGAACAGGAGACGGTGCGTCACTATACCCGGCTGAGCCGTCAGAATTACGCCATCGACCTTGGCCTGTTTCCTCTCGGCTCCTGCACGATGAAGCATAATCCGCGCCTTAATGAAAAGGTTGCGCGGCTGCCCGGTTTTGCCGATCTCCACCCGCTTGCTCCGGTCAGCACGGTGCAGGGCGCATTGGCCGTCATCGACGAACTGGCCCATTGGCTCAAGACGCTGACAGGCATGCCCGCCGTGGCGATGAGTCCCAAGGCGGGCGCGCATGGCGAATTGTGCGGGCTGCTCGCCATCCGTTCCGCGCTGGAGGCCCGGAACGATCCCCGTGCGGTAGTGCTGGTCCCAGAAAGCGCGCATGGCACCAATCCGGCCACGGCGGCATTTTGCGGATACAAGGTGGAAAATATTCCCGCCAATGCAGACGGCCGCGTTGATCTGGCAGCACTCACGGCGCGGCTTGGTCCGGACGTGGCGGCGGTGATGATCACCAATCCCAATACCTGCGGCCTGTTCGAACGGGATATGAAGAATATCGCTGATGCCGTTCATTCTGCTGGAGCATTTGTTTACTGCGACGGTGCGAACTTCAACGCTATTGTGGGGCGGGTGCGTCCCGGCGACCTTGGCATCGATGCGATGCACATCAACCTGCACAAGACGTTTTCAACACCCCATGGCGGTGGCGGCCCCGGCAGTGGCCCTGTGGTGTTCAGCGCCGCTCTGGCCCCCTTTGCGCCCTTGCCCTTCATCGAACGGGCCGATGACGGCTATCATCTGGTGGAGGAAGAAACGGCGGACGAGCATCATGGCGCAAGCTTTGGGCGCATGGTCGCCTTTCACGGCCAGATGGGCATGTTCACGCGCGCCCTTGCCTATATCCTGAGCCACGGCGCCGATGGATTGCGGCAAGTCAGCGGGGATGCGGTCCTGAATGCCAATTATATCCTCCGCAGTCTGGAGGACGTACTTGATGCGCCCTTTGGAGCAAGCGGCCCTTGCATGCATGAGGCATTGTTGGGCGACAAGGGTTTTGCCGAGGGCTTCACTACGCTGGACGTCGCCAAGGGCCTGATTGACGAGGGCTTTCATCCAATGACTATGTATTTCCCATTGGTTGTGCATGGCGCGATGCTGATCGAACCGACGGAGACGGAAAGCAAGGCAGCACTCGACCAGTTCATCATGGCGTTGCGCAGCGTTGCCGGTCGCGCGAAAGCGGGTGATCCCACGCTTCGGTCTGCCCCGCATTTTGCCCCGCGCCGCCGCCTCGATGAAACGCTGGCCGCACGCAAGCCGGTGCTGGTATGGGAGGACCCGGCCCTTCGGGAAGCCGCCGAATGACCGATGGGCCGCAGCCCTGGTTTGCCAGCAAAGCAGAAGGGGCGGAAAAGCGCCATGCCCCGGCAGCGTTGCGCAACCGGGATGCTATCGCCGCGGTTTTGCGTGACATACTGCCAGAGCGCGGCCTTGTCCTTGAACTGGCCAGCGGCAGTGGCGAACATATTGTGCATTTCGCTGGTCTTTTTCCAGCGCTTGAATGGCAGCCGAGCGATCCTGATGCTGCTGCCTTGTCCTCCATCGCTGCGTGGTCGGGAGAATCCGGATTATCCAATATTCGGACACCGTTGGCCATTGATGTACAGGCCGACAATTGGGGTATGGACCGCGCCGACGCGATCCTGTGCATCAACATGGTGCATATCAGTCCATGGGAAGCGACTGTCGGGCTGATGCAAGGCGCGGCGCGTCTGTTGCCATCGAACGCGCCATTGTACCTCTATGGACCTTATTTGCGCTCGGATGTGGCGACTGCGCCAAGCAACCTTGCCTTCGATCAATCACTGCGCATCCGTAATCCTGCCTGGGGTTTGCGCCGTGTCGACGATATGATGGATCTTGCGCAGGAAAACGGTATGCTTTTTTGCGATCTGGTGGAGATGCCGGCCAACAACATTTCGCTGATTTTTAGCAAATCCTAAAGCGTCGCGCAGATACCCGGCTTGCTCTATGCTGGCTTTTAAATAGCTTTGGCTCTGATCCGCTCCCTCCAGGCGATGTACAGACCGCTGCCTATGATCAATGATGCTCCGGCCCAGGTCGCTCCACCGGGCCAGTAATCCCAGATGAGCCAGCCGAGCAGCGTTGCCCAGATGAGGCTGGAATAATCCATGGGCAATACCACCGATACCGGCGCCCAACGTAGTGCGCCTGTCAGGCAAATCTGTCCTGCGCCGCCGGCAAGACCAACGACAGCCAACAGGCCCCACGTGAACAGATCATGGGCTTGTCCGAAGAATATCAGGCCGATGGCGAGCGGCGGAAGCGATAGAACCGTGTACCAGAACACGGTTGTTGCAGTGGCTTCCGTCCGGCCAATCTGGCGAACCAATATGCTGACCACTGCGACTATCATTGCCGCGGCGATGGCGACGGCAAGCCCTGTCGTCGGAAAATGGTTCGCATCGGGGCGCACTATCACCAGCACACCGCAGAAACCGACTATTACCGCCGTCCAGCGATGAATGCCGGTCGCTTCTTTCAGAACGAGCGCAGACAATATTGTCGCAAATATCGGAACTGTGAACCCTATCGTGGTCGCTTCGGCCAGTGGTAGCAGCATGACCGACAGAAAGTTCAATATCATCCCTGCCATGCCCACTGTGGCGCGGACAGCATGGGCGCCAAGGCGAGCGGTTCGGACCGATGTGAAACCCGGTCCCAACCACAGCCAGCCCAATATCAAGGGCAATGACAGGAACTGCCGGTAGAACAGCGTCTCCACGACATGAACGCCGCGTTGTCCCGCGATCTTGACTGCCGCCAGCATGACGGCGAGACAAGCTATTGCAATGATCCGCAGGCCAATGGCCAACATGCGCCGTTCCTCCCGCACGGGCGGCAGGAATGGCGCATCGGATATGGCGTTTTGGCAGGCAGGCGATGTCGTCACCTGGTAGGCTTTAGAGCAGCCATAGGCCCATGCAAGCTGTGGTCATTGTGGATCAGCGGTTTGGTTTGCGAAATTTCAACGTCATGCGATCGCTTTCACCAATCGCCAGATATGTATTGCGATCAGTTTCGCCTCCCTGCAGCGTAGGGGGTAAGGTCCAGACGCCGCCGGGCCAGTCATGACTGTCCTTTGGGTTGGCATTTATGTCGCTTTCCCCAACAAATTCGAAACCAGCGTCCTTGGCAAACGCGATGACTGAACTTTTCTTCATATAGCCGCTCTTTTCTTCAAGAGCGCTGTCCATTTCCTCGGGTAAATGGTGGTCGACCACGCCCAGAGCGCCGCCCGGTTTCAGCATGGCGTACATCTGTTTAAAGGCGTTTGCCGCGTTATCGATCCCGCCAAAGCGCCAGTTATGGGCATTGCGGAAGGTCAAAACCACGTCGGCTGTCCCATCGGGAACCGCCAGCGCGCCATCGTCATTGGGAAAAACCGCAGCCATTGCGTGGGACAGCCCCGGCCGGGCCGCGATCTTTTCCTTAACGCTTGTCAGACCGCGCTCTGGAGCCGCCAGATAAAGTTGGCCCTGACCCTGTGTCAACGGCCCCAAAATTTCGCTATACCAGCCGCCGCCAGGCCAGATTTCGACAATGGTGTCGGTGGGTTTAACCCCAAAAAAGGACAGGGTTTCTGCAGGATGCCGGTAGACGTCGCGTGCGCGGTTTGCCTCCTGGCGTCCGGCATCAGCGATGGCCGCCGCGATCGCCTGTTTGGGAGCGTTCTCACTCGCATATGTTGCGGAGGGCACGGCTGCCGCAGCGATAGTGAACGACATTACAGTCGTCATGAACGTAAGAACTCGCATAAGCTTTCTCTCCTCGCCGTGCAGATCGTCGCCGATCTTGCAGGTCGAAAGGTGCCGATGCAAGTGCGCTGGTAATCACAACGCAATTCATGGGTCCTGACCCTAAAGTTACAGGCAGGCTTCCAGGAATGCCTGATCGAAGCCGAATTGCTTTGCTTTTTCCAGCGTATAGGGGCGTAGGCCCATCGATCGATATTCGCCGATGATCTTTCCGTTTTCGTCCTCGTCATGATATTCGAACTTGAACAGTTCCTGGGTGACGATGACATCGCCTTCCATGCCGATGACTTCGGTAATATTGGTGACGCGGCGTGAACCGTCGCGCAAACGTTTGACCTGAACGATCAGGTCGACCGAATCCGCGATCTGGCGTGAAATTGCTTCCTTGGGAATCTTGATGTCGCCCATCAGGATCATGTTTTCCATACGGCCCAGACATTCACGAGGGCTGTTGGCGTGAAGCGTGCACATGGATCCGTCGTGGCCAGTGTTCATGGCGGCCAGCAGGTCAAAACATTCCGCGCCACGAATTTCGCCCAGAATGATCCGGTCGGGACGCATACGCAGGGCGTTCTTGACGAGGTCGCCGATGGTTATTTCGCCTTGCCCCTCCAGGTTGGCTGGACGGGTTTCCAGTGGCAGCCAATGGGGTTGTTGCAGACGAAGTTCTGCCGCATCCTCGATGGTCAACACGCGTTCGCCCGGATCGATCATTTTGGACAAGGCGTTCAACATGGTCGTTTTACCCGACCCCGTACCGCCGGAAATAACGATGTTGAACCGGCACGCCCCCGCGATTTTCAGCGCAGTGCACATCCGTTGGTTCATGGCATTCCATTGGGCCAGATTGTCCAGTGTGATCGGCTTGGCGGAAAATTTACGAATGGAAATGGCGGTGCCACGCAACGACAGCGGCGGCACGATGACGTTGACGCGGCTGCCGTCCTTCAGGCGAGCGTCAGCGAGCGGAGTCGTCTGATCGACGCGGCGACCGACCTGATTGACGATGCGCTGGGCGATCTGGAACAGATGCTCTTCATCGCGGAACTGGATAGGCGCGATTGTCAGCTTGCCCTTTTTTTCGATATAGGTCTGATCAGGACCGTTGACCATGATGTCGGTCACGTCCGGATCGGCCAATAATTCTTCAAGCGGCCCCAGACCCAGAAGCTCATCGACCAGCACTTTTTCCAGCGCGAACTGTTCGCGCCGGTTAAGCGTCAGTTTCAGTTCGGCCAGCACCTCCAGGATGATAGGCCGGAACTCTTCGCCCAGTTCTTCCTTGGTCAGTGTCGCTGCGGCTTCCGGATCAACGCGTTCCAACAGGCGGGGGAGCACCTGTTCCTTGATCTTGTGGACAGACGCTTCAAATCCTTGCGCCTTTTCCTGAACATGTTCGGCATTGGCACGGTCGGAAAGGCGCGCCATCGCGTCGTCATTCCGGTTGGGGGCGGCCTGAGGCAGATCGGAGCCGGGCAGGTTAGCCGGGTCAAGCGGCGGAAATTGTTCGCCGCCGGACGTTTCGCTGTCGATGTCGGTCTTCGGAAGCGGGCCTCCGCCCTGCATGGGGCGGGCGACGCCAAAGGCGGGGCGTCCACCGCCGAGCCCGTTTTTCCGTCCAAAAGCACTCATAATTGTCCGCCACCTAATGGGTCGAATTCAAGAAATACTATGTTGTCAAAGCTGGTGAATAAGGGAGAAACTTTGACAAATCGCTAATAGGCCCGAGCAATTTGGCATTCTGGTGGTTGACAGTGCACCTTGCGAACGATAATCAATCGCAACGATTTATCGGAGCTTAATAATCGCTTCTTTCGATCAGTCATATTTAGATTTCTTCTTAGGCGGCTGACTGCGGCTGGTCTAACCTGTATGCGCTGTTGAGGGTTTGCGGCATCATGTCGCGCGCCTGGATTCAATGTCGCAATTCAAGGAGACATGCCATGGAACTCACGGGTTCGAAAACCGAAGACAATCTGAAAGCCGCCTTCGCGGGCGAAAGTCAGGCCAATCGCCGCTATCTTTATTTCGCTCAGCAGGCGGATATCGAGGGCTATAACGATGTGGCCGCTGTTTTCCGTTCGACCGCAGAAGGCGAGACCGGCCACGCGCACGGCCATCTGGAATTTCTGCAAAGCGGTGGCGGCGATCCGGCGACCAATATGCCAATCGGCGACACGTCATCCAACCTGAAGTCGGCCATCGCGGGCGAAACCCACGAATATACCGACATGTATCCGGGCATGGCGAAGACCGCCCGTGAAGAAGGCTTCGACGAAATCGCGGATTGGTTCGAAACGCTTGCCAAGGCGGAAAAGAGCCATGCCGGCAAGTTCACCAAGACGCTGGATGGCATGGAAGCGCTCGCCTGATAGGGCAGTGACACCATAAGTCCGTTTGTTTCGAGCTTGTCGAGAACCGCCGTCGAGAAAAGCCCTGGAGCATATGCTCCGGTTCTCGATGGGTATATCTCGACAAGCTTGAGGCCTGTTCTGGGCGTCTGTTATAAGGAACAATCCGAATGAAAGAAGGCAGCCTGGAGGCGCCGACCCGTCACCCGATCGCGTGGCAGGACGAGAGTTTCTACGATGAGAAAGCGTTGGACGCCGAACTGCGCCGCGTGTTCGACATTTGCCACGGCTGCCGACGCTGTTTCAACCTGTGTGACAGTTTCCCGACGCTCTTCGATCTGGTCGATGAGAGCGAACATGAGGATGTCGAGCATCTCGACAACAAGGATTTCAAGAAGGTCGTCGATGCATGCACGCTATGCGACATGTGCTTCATGGTGAAATGTCCCTATGTGCCGCCGCATGAATGGAACGTCGATTTTCCACATCTGATGCTCCGCTATCGCGCCGTCGAGCACAAAAATGGTGTCACCGGCCTCGCCGACAAGGAGTTGGCCAAGACCGACCGCAATGGCAAGCTGGGGACGATGTTCAGCGGACTTGCCAATATTGCCACCAGGGAAAATGGCCCGGCACGGGGCGTGATGCAGGCGACTTTGGGTATCGACAAACGCGCGCATCTGCCGGCCTTCGCCGACGCGCCGCTGACGAAGAAAGCCGCGGATCGCATCCCTGCGCCCAATCCCGACGCGCTGGGGTTTGGCAAAAAGGTGGTGCTCTATGCCACCTGCTACGGCAATTTCAATGATCAGACGCCGGGCGAGGCAGCGATGAAGGTGTTGGCCCACAATGGCGTTCAGGTGCGGATCGAGCATCCGGAATGTTGTGGCATGCCCAAGTTCGAAAATGGCGACCTGAAAGCCGTGGCGGACGCTGCGGAGCGGATTTCCGCCTATTTCGCTCCAATGATCGCGGATGGTTATGACATCGTGCCGCTGACGACCAGTTGCTCGCTGATGCTGAAATTCGAATGGCCGCTGCTCAATCCAGGTCATGAGGGAATCCAGACATTGAGCGAGAGCACTTATGACCTGAGCCAGTATATGGTGGCCTTGGCCAAGGAATGCGGGTTAGCCCCGATCGATGAAATGCCTTCCAGCGTAGGTGTGCATTTCGCCTGTCATAGCCGGGCGCAGAATATGGGGCCAAAGGCATTGGAGATGCTGCGCCTCATCCCCGGCACGAAGCCGGCATTGACCGATCGCTGTTCGGGGCATGGCGGTAAATGGGGTATCTTCAAGCAGAATTTCGACACGGCTATCAAGGTCGGCCGCCCCGCCGCGCGGAACCTGGAAAAGGGCGCGCCGGATTACATGGTCAGCGAATGTCCGCTCGCCGGCCAGCATTTGCGGCAGGTGATGGCGTTGTCCGGTTCGGAAAAGGTGCCGGATCGGATCGGGCATCCGATCGAGCTTATGGCGAAAGCTTATGGATTTTAATCGGAGCTAGTGTGGAGTTGATGAACATGCCTCGCCAACAGCGCATCATTACTGCCGAGGATATCATGGACCTTGGTACGTTTGAAACCATCCGCGCGGAGAAGCGGCAGGAAAACCTTGTCCGCAAACGGTTTCGCCGGTTGTCGGTGGGGCCGCATGTGACGGTGCACTTTGAAAACTGGGATACGATGTGGTGGCAGATTCACGAAATGCTGCGCATTGAAAAGGGTGGCGAGGAGCAGCTCAAGGATGAGCTTGCCGCCTATAATCCGATGATCCCGAATGGTAGCGATCTGACGTGCACATTGATGTTCGAAATCGATGATCCCAAAATTCGCGCGCGCGTGCTGGGTCAGATTGGTGGGGTTGAGGATCATATCTTCCTCAGCATCGATGGCGAAAAGATCGCAGGGGTGCCTGAAGGCGATGTCGAACGCAGCACGCCAGAGGGCAAGGCATCGAGCGTTCATTTCCTGCATTTTCCCTTCACCGACGCGCAAATTTCCGCATGGAAGAGCGGAGAGGGGCAGGCGATGTTTCACATCGATCACCCCAATTATGGGCATATCGCTCTCATCAATGATGAGGTGCGGCGCGAACTGGCCGGGGATTTCGCATAAAAAAGCCCGCCGCGAGTTTCCTCGCGGCGGACAGACTTTCCTCCCCAGGAAAGATCGTTGAGCCTTGTGTTGCGAACCGGTTTTCAGGCAGCGAATTGGTTCATAGTGTTGTGGGTGCCGCCAGCCTTCAGAGCGGCTTCACCTGCGAAATATTCCTTGTGGTCGTCGCCGATGTCGGAACCAGACATGTTCTGGTGCTTCACGCAGGCAATTCCTTCGCGGATTTCCTTGCGCTGCACGCCTTTGACATAGCCTAGCATGCCTGCGTCGCCGAAATATTCCTTAGCCAGATTGTCAGTCGACAGCGCGGCGGTGTGATAGGTCGGCAGCGTGATCAGGTGATGGAAGATGCCCGCGCGCTTGGCGGCGTCACGCTGGAAAGTGCGGATCTTGTCATCGGCTTCGGCGGCAAGATCGGTGCCATCGTAATCCACGCTCATCAGCTTGGCGCGGTCATAGGCCGACACATCCTTGCCCGCCGCTTCCCAAGCGTCATAAACCTGCTGGCGGAAATTCAGCGTCCAGTTGAAGCTGGGTGAGTTGTTGTAAACGAGCTTCGCATTGGGAACAGCTTCACGGATGCGGTCGACCATGCCTGCGATCTGCTCGATATGCGGCTTTTCCGTCTCGATCCAGAGCAGGTCAGCGCCGTTCTGGAGCGACGTGATGCAGTCGAGAACGCAGCGGTCCTCGCCGGTTCCGGGACGGAACTGGTAGAGGTTGCTGGGCAGGCGCTTGGGCCGCATCAGCTTGCCATCGCGATTGATGATGACGTCGCCATTTGCCTGCGCGATGTCATCGATCTCTTCGCAATCGAGGAAGCTGTTATACTGGTCGCCAATATCGCCCGGTTCCTTGCTGTAGGCGATCTGCTTGGTAAGGCCGGCGCCGAGCGAGTCCGTGCGGGTGACGATGATACCATCCTCGACCCCCAGTTCCAGGAAGGCGTAGCGGCAGGCGCGGACCTTCGCCAGAAAGTCCTCGTGCGGAACCGTTACCTTGCCGTCCTGATGGCCGCACTGCTTTTCGTCGCTGACCTGATTTTCGATCTGCAGGGCGCAGGCGCCCGCCTCGATCATCTTTTTGGCAAGCAGATAGGTCGCCTCGGCATTGCCGAAGCCTGCGTCGATGTCCGCGATGATCGGAACGACATGGGTTTCGTAATTGTCGATGGCGTGCAGCAGGCGCTGCTCCTCCATCTGGTTGCCGCTTTCACGCGCCGTGTCGAGCTCGCGGAACATCATGCCCAGTTCGCGGGCATCGGCTTGCTTGAGAAAGGTGTATAGTTCACCGATCAGCGCAGGCACCGAAGTTTTCTCATGCATCGACTGGTCGGGCAGGGGGCCAAAGTCGCTGCGCAGCGCGGCGACCATCCAGCCGGAGAGGTACAGATAACGGCGCTTGGTCGAACCGAAATGCTTCTTGATGGAAATCATCTTCTGCTGCGCGATGAAGCCGTGCCAGCAACCCAGTGACTGCGTGTAATTGGCGGGATCGGCGTCATAGGCGGCCATGTCCTCGCGCATGATCTTTGCGGTGTATCGCGCGATGTCGAGACCGGTGCGGAACCGGTTTTGCAACTGCATACGCGCGGCAGATTCGGCGTCAATGCCGTCCCAAGTGCCTTTATATCCCTTGATAACATTGCCCAGTTGGGCGATCTGATCGGCATAGGTCACTGGAAACTCCTCAAAATATTGTGAGGACCCACTGCGAAACCGCGAGTTCCGCAGCGGGTCAACTTTCCTCCCCAGGAAAACGAAGGTTTGTCAGGCCAGACGGCCCAAACGGTGATACAGGGCGCTAAGCTTGCTGGACTCTGGCCGGTCCTGCATTTCCTTCAGATAATGCGCCACGGCCTGCTTCATGAGTCCGAAGTCTTCGGTGGAGAAGACTGCGCGTGGTCGGGCTTGCTGTTCAGTCATGATCATTCTCCTTGCTCAGTGTGCATGGGCTTCTGCTTTCCATGAGAAAGCGTTGCGTCAGTTGTGCTGCACCACGGCGATTCATGCTATGAATTTTGTAAAAAATTGTGGAGAATTGGTCGGCGATTTGCGAATAAAACTTGTAATAGTGTAAATTTATTTACTAATGGGTCCGACGCAAGCGGATGAAATGCTATGGCTGACCAGAAACTTTTTGCGGGACACGCTATCAAACGGTTACGGCGGCGGGCGGCAATGACGCAGCTGGCGCTGGCTGGCGCGCTGGATATTTCGCCAAGTTACCTGAACCTTATCGAGCGGAATCAGCGGCCATTGAGCGCGGCGCTAATGCTGCGGCTAGCCGAACGGTTCGACTTCGATCCCAGAAGCCTGACCGACGATATACCTGGGGGCGGCATTGACGGCCTTAAGCGCCGATTGGCCGATCCGCTGTTTGCCGACCTGCAAATCGACCGGACGGAGATGGAGGAATGGCTGGCCGCGGCGCCCGGCAGTGTAGAGGCATTTGCCCGTTTGTTCGACCGGATGGCGGAAGGCGGCGCGGTTGCGGAGGGCGCGGTGGAAGCAAAGCCGGTCACGATGGTCAGGCGGGAAATAGAGCGCTGGCGTAATCATTTTGCCGATCTGGACGCACAGGCGGAGGCATTGGCCGATGAATTGCGGTTGGGAGCGGGCGATCTGTATGGCGCAATTGCCGAACGGTTGCGCGTCAAGCATCAGCTTTCCATCCGTATATTGCCCGCCGATGTCATGCCCGACCGCTTGCGTCGATTGGACTTGCATGCGCGGCAGTTGCAGCTTTCCGAAATGCTGGATCCCGCATCACGCACTTTTCAGGCGGCGTTTCTGCTGGGCCAGATCGAGGCTACGCAAGAGATCGAGGCTCTGGTCGGCGGTGCGGGACTTGCCGAGCGAACGGCAGAGCGGTTTTTCCGGCGCCATTTGACCAGCTATTTCGCTGCGGCACTGATGATGCCCTATGCGCGTTTCCTGCGCGCTTGTGAGGGGAGCGGATATGATTTGTTGCTGCTCCAGCGGCGCTTTGGTGCGGGATTCGAGCAAGTGGCGCATCGTTTGACGACGTTGCAGCGGGTGGGCGCACGAGGCTTGCCGTTCTTCATGTTACGTATCGACCGGGCAGGGCAGTCGTCAAAGCGCTATGCGGGCGCTTCGGGGGCGCTGCTGGTTGAGGCGGAGGGACGTTGTCCGCTATGGTCCGTCCATGCCGCGTTCGATCAGCCCGGCGAAATACAACGGCAACTGGTGGAACTGGAGGGCGGCGAACGCTGGTTCACGCTGTCGCGCACGGTGCAGGGACAGGGATTTCGCGCAGGTGGAAAGGCGATGTTCGCCGTTGCACTGGGCGTCAATGCGGAGCTGGCCACACCGATTGGCTATGCGCGCGGACTGGATCTTGAGAGCGGCGCGGCGACACCTATGGGGCTTGGTTGTGCGGCCTGCACGCGCGCCGGCTGTGCGCAGCGGTCTGCCCCACCCAAAGGACGCACGCTCAGCTTCAATGAGCGGGAGCGCGGGCTGACGCCGTTCGAATTTGCGGCGGATTAGAGCGGGCCGAACGGCTACCCGGCGAGGAACGCCAGTCCCGCGCCGGACGCCGCGACGCTGGCAAACAGTGGCATAGCGGCGCGCCAGCCCTTACGCCCCGGTGCGATGATCAATGCCAGCACACCCTTGAAAGCAGTGTTCACGAGCACAGGACCTGCAAGAATGAGCCCCGCATCATGCGGTGAAAGCGTTCCGGCCGGTAACCCGGACATCGAAAGGACCGCAGCATCGACATCGGCAAGACCCGTGATCGACAGGAGGATAGCAACGCCGGCATCGCCAAATTGCGTCTCTGCCCATCTTACGGCGACGGTAACGCCCGCAACCATGGCAGCAAGGATCAGCGCGGGAATAAAATCAAGCGGATTGCCAAGCTTCACGCCATTGCCGGGCTGACCATCTTCGGCGCGGCGTAATGCCAGGGCTGCGAACAGAATGGCGGTGATTGTCGCAGGCACCATCGCCAGTGCGAGCGAGAACAGGACAGACGGCATCAGGACAGCCGTCAACAGCATCACACGTATGAACATGATGAGGGAAGCGATGGCTATACCCGCGACCAACGCACCTTCACCCGGCACATCAGCTTTCAGCTTGCGGGAAAAAGCTATGGTGACGGCGGTGGAGGATACGATGGCGCCACACGCTGCAGTAACCAGAAAGCCGCGTTCCGGGCCAATCCGCCGCGACAATACATAGCCGGTGAAGGACAGCCCCGATACCAGCACGACCACCAACCAGATGTTGCGGGGATTCAAGGCGTCATAGGGGCCCATCGCTCTATCGGGCAACAGCGGCAGGATGACCAGCGCGATCAGTGCAAAGCGGGCAATGGCCTCGACTTCAACGGCGCTCATCCCTTTCAGCCAGCCGTGGAACTGATGCCGCATCGACAGCAACAGCGTGGTGACGGCCGCGGCTGCCAATACCTGTATCCCGAACCCCAGCGTTGCGGCAACACCCAGACCAAAGGTCAACAGTCCGGTAATGGTGTTGGTCACACTCACATTGTCGTCATGCTCGGTCGACCGCAAGTAACCGGCAACCAGTGTCGCGGCAACGCCGCCAGCCAATATGACCATGAGCGGCACTGGCAGAAGCCCAGCAACGCCCCCTGAAAGGCCGAGCAGCCCAAATGTGCGAAAACCGCTCACACGTGATCCGGCGGGATTTTTGCGATATTGCCAACCGCGCTCCAGACCGATCAACAAGCCGGCGGTCAGCGCGATCGCCAGCGCCTGTATGACGTTCATTTCAGCGCCGCCCATGCAATTCACCGCCCCCCTGCCATCCCGAATATATGCATGATCGATCGATGATGCGAGGGGACAGAGCCGCATCAATCCATGATGTGATCGATTTTGGCCGCGACCACTGGCCTTTTATATTGTTCGCCCCCATATAAACCCGGAAATGGTTGGCCGTACTACCGTTAATGGGGAGGAATATTGGCACATTCAGACAGGGCTGGTGATGGCGACCTCGTTGAGTCGCCGACCAAAATTCCGATTCCAGAAGAGGTGCAGGATGCGATCCGTACATTGATCCGATGGACGGGCGACGATCCTTCACGCGAAGGTTTGCTGGACACGCCCAAGCGGGTCGCACGCGCATGGAAGGAATATTGTCGCGGCTATGGTGAGGACCCCGCTCATCATTTGAGCCGCGTATTCGAGGAAGTCGGCGGTTATGACGAAATTGTCCTGTTGAAGGACATCCCGTTCCAGTCGCATTGCGAGCATCATATGGCGCCAATCATAGGTGTCGCGCATATCGCCTATCTGCCGCGCGATCATGTTGTTGGCATATCCAAGCTTGCCCGCGTGCTGAACGCTTATGCCCGACGATTGCAGGTGCAGGAACGACTGACGGCGGAGGTAGCGGATTGCATCTGGACTCATCTAAATCCGCATGGCGTTGCTGTGGTGATTGAGGCGACGCACGCCTGCATGACTGCGCGCGGAGTGCGCACGCCCGGCGTTACCATGAAAACCAGCCGTATGATGGGCACTTTCCGCGAGGATGAGAAAAGCCGCGAGGAAGTGCTGGCGCTGATGGGTGTCGGATAGGATGGAAGCGCCCGCCGGCAACGTGCTGGTCACGGGGGCGGCGCGGCGGATCGGCGCGGCGATCGCCCGGGATCTGGCGGCCCATGGCCACGGCGTTGTCATTCATTACCACAAATCCGGCGACGAGGCGAAAACGTTGCAGGCAGAGATCGTGGCTGCCGGGGGGCGCGCCGTGTTGTGCGAGGCCGATCTTGCAAAGGCAGGGGAGGCCGAGGCGCTGATCGACAGGGCGGGGATCGCACTGGGCGAACCGCTTACCGCACTGGTCAATAATGCATCACTGTTTGCGTTCGACCGCGCCGCCGATGTGACACGCGATGCGCTGGAGCGGCATTATCAAATCAATGTCATCGCGCCCGTTATCCTCGCGCGGGATCTGGTGCGGCAGCTTCCTGATGGTATGCAGGGGGTGATAGTCAACCTGCTGGACCAAAAGCTTGCCAATCCCAATCCGGATTTTTTCAGCTATTCGCTCAGCCGTTATGCCATGGCGGGTGCGACTATGTTAATGGCACAGGAGTTTGCCGGACGGTGTCGCGTCAATGGCGTTGCGCCGGGGATCACCCTGCCCAGTGCCGACCAGAGCGATGCGGCGTTTGCGGCGGTGGCGCGGGAAAATCTGCTTGAGCGGGTCTCCAACGCGCAATATCTGGCGGATGCGGTACGGATGCTGTTGCGCAACGATGCGATCAACGGCCAGTGCCTTTGGGTGGACGGAGGGCAACGATTCATGAACCAGCCACGCGACGTGATGTTCATGGAGCAAGGCGCGGCATGAGCTTGCTGTTCCGTTTTCTGCCCGACGACGCGAATATCGCTCATGCCTATGTCACACGGCTGGACAATTACCGGGTCGACATGTTCCTGGGCGTGCATGCGCATGAATTGGACAGCCCGCAGCCGGTGATGGTGACGGTCGAAATGCTCTCGCTCTACGATCATCCGGTGGAGGACCAGATAACCGAAGTCGTCGATTACGACTTCCTGCGCCTGGAAATCGGCAAGCTGGCCAAGACCCAAAAATTCGCGCTGCAGGAACATTTTTGCGACCGGGTGGCGCAATTATGCTGGGCCTTTGCGCCCGTCACAGCAGTGGCGGTGGAAAGCTGCAAGACGGATATTTATCCTGACGCGGCAGTGGGATGCCGGATCGTGCGGTTGCGGAAGCGGGAGGGGTAAAAGCGGTCATTCATCGGACAGGAAACTTTCGATTTCCCTAAGGAAATCATCGTGTCGATCATGATGAACCCAGTGTCCGGCATTTTCATAAAGTGACACCCGGGCATTTCGAAAATGGCGTGCACGACCGTCCTGAGCGGGATTCGACGCCCAGCTTTGCGCCCCGTAAACCAGCAATGTTGGGCAACGAATGCGTTGCCGTAATATCTCGATATCCGCCTGAGACAAATCGACCGGCGATTGAGCACGAATATAATTGTCGAACTTCCAGCTGTAACTGCCGTCTTCATTCTGGCTCATACCATGCACAGTCAGATGTCGGGCACGTTCGGGAGAAAGGTGGGGATTTTCCTGCATCATCCGCTGCAGGGCATTCTCAATAGTGTGGTAGCGACGGGGTTGACGGCTGCTGAGTGCACGCTGTTCATCAATCCAGTTGCGCATCTGTTCAACCATCGGAATTTTCATGCGCTTGGCCATCAGGGCCGGTGCATCGCCAAGTCCCTCTATGGCAACCAATCGCCGTACGTTTTCGGGATAGAGTCCGGTGTAACGAATTGCGATATTCCCACCCAGCGAATGGGCCACGATGTTGAGAGGGGCTAATCCCTGTTGGTGAATGAGCTGTGCGAGATCATACACATAGGCATCCATCGTATAGCGGCCATCGGACGAATGGGAGCTGTCACCATGGCCGCGAAGGTCCGGTGCAATTACGTGCCATTTGTCACACAATTCCTGCGCGATCCAATCCCAATTGCGACAGTGGTCGCGGCCGCCATGAAGCAGCAGGAGCGGAGGTGCCTCTGGATTGCCCCAGTCGACATAGTGAAGACGAAGTCTCTGGGATATATAGGTGCGCGAGGCTGGGCTGGACAGGAAGTCTTTCATAGATGTTCCTTAGCGAATCCGATCAATGTCTGCTATGGGGAGATTACGTCACGCCCCTTCACATGAAGGCGTGATCGACATGGGCTTTCCTCCAAAGTCTGGGGAAGACCCCTTGGGAACCCGCCCCCGCCTCAATACACAAAAAAGCCGCCCATCATGTGATGGACGGCTTTTTTGTTCGGTACTCCAAAAAAGATCAGGCCTCTTCGGCGCCTTCTTCTTTTTCTTCTTCGGCGGTTTCTTCGAACGTGTCCGCGGGTAATTCGCCCGGTTCCGCGTTGGGATCGTAATCCTCGGTGAAGCCTGCCTCGTCCTTTTCGAAAAGGTCAGCCATCACATTGACGCCAGCCTTCTGAAGCTCCGCTTCTTCGGGTGAGCGAGCGACGTTGACCTGGATCATCACGGCGACTTCGGGGTGCAGGGCGATGCGGACGTCCGCAATACCCAGCGACTTGATCGGCCGTTCCAGAATGACCATCGACTTGGTGACGGCGGTGACGCCATCAGCTTCCAGCGCCTCGACAATATCGCGGACCGATACGGAGCCATAGAGGTGGCCGGCGTTGGATGCCTGACGGATCAGGACGATCTGGCGGCCTTCGACGTCCTTCGACGCGCTTTGTGCATCGGCGCGCTTGGTGGCGTTGTCGGCTTCGATCTGCGCGCGGTTGGCCTCAAAGACTTTCTTGTTGGCCGAATTGGCGCGCAGCGCCTTGTTGTTGGGAAGCAGGAAGTTGCGCGCATAACCGTTCTTCACGGTGACGACGTCGCCGATGCTGCCCAGCTTCTCGATGCGTTCGAGCAAAATGATTTCCATGATTTCGCTCCTTACTTCACGATATAGGGAAGCAGGCCGATATGGCGTGCGCGCTTGATGGCCTTGGCCAGTTCACGCTGCTTCTTTGCAGACACCGCGGTAATGCGGCTGGGGACGATCTTGCCCCGCTCGGATACGAAACCCTGAAGCAGGCGGACGTCCTTGTAATCGATCTTCGGCGCGTCCTTTGCGGCGAAGGGGCAGCTTTTGCGGCGGCGGAAAAATGGGCGTGCCATGTGTCTTTACTCCTCGCTCAATCTTCGTGGCTGCTACGGTCGCCGCGAGGCGCCCGATCACCACGGTCTCCGCGATCACCACGGTCTCCGCGATCGCCACGGGGGCCACGATCTCCGCGGTCGCCACGATCACCGCGGTCGCTCTTGCGCATCATGACCGAGGGTTCGGATTCCAGCGTATCGACCTTGACGGTCATATAGCGGATCACGTCTTCGTTGATCGCGGTCTGGCGCTCCAGTTCCGCCACAACGCCAGCGGGGGCGTCGATGTTCAGCATGACATAATGCGCTTTGCGGTTTTTCGCGATTCTGTAAGCGAGGCTGCGCAGGCCCCAATTTTCGGTCTTTACGACCTTGCCTTCATTGCTTTCGACAATTTCCGTCGCCTGCTGCGCGAGCGCGTCTACCTGGGCCTGGGCCAGATCCTGACGCGCAAGAAATACATGCTCGTACTGCGGCATGGTTTCATGCTTTCTATGTTGGCCGATTGCTGACGCCGCACCATGCGGTCGCCCCTCCGGCTATCGTCTTCAATATAATCAGGGGCGAAGAGTCGGACTCTTCACCCCGGATGGCAGCGCCTATGACCGATTGCGGTCCGAAAGGCAAGGGGGTGTGAGAAAAGGCCTTTGTTCCTCTCCGTTTGTCCTGAGTAGCCATTTCGACTGCGCTCAGCCCCTACTCAGGGCAAACGGTGGTGAGGTGCTATTCGTGGCGTAGCGCATCGATAGGGTTTAGGGACGCGGCGCGCTGGGCCGGGAAAAAGCCAAAGATAACACCAATGGCGGCGGAAAAGACAAAGGCGAGCAGATTGATCTGCCAGTCGAAGGTAAAGGGCACCTGAATGATCGGAGCCAGGACGAGGCTGGCTATCAGCGCGATCAGGATGCCCAGCAAGCCGCCGAGGCAGGCGAGCACAACCGCTTCGACCAGAAACTGCATCAGCACTTCACGTGCGACCGCGCCGATGGCGAGACGGATACCGATTTCCCGCGTTCGTTCGGTCACGGACACCAGCATGATGTTCATGATACCGATGCCGCCGACGAGCAGGCTGACCGCCGCCACCGCACCAAGCAACGCCGTCAGTATCTGCGTCGTTCCGGACAGGGTGTCGCTGATCTGCTTGGTGTCGAAGACTGTGAAGTCATCTTCCTTGCCCGCGGTGATATGCCGGCGTTCACGCAGCAGGTTTTCGATCGAGGACTGAACCGTTGCAGTGTCGTAATTGTCATCGACCGCGACCATGATAGAATCCACGTCCTGATTACCCATGAACCGGCGCATCACGGTTTTGATGGGCATGATAGCGATGTCGTCCTGGTCGCTGCCAAAGCCGCTTTGCCCGCGTGTCGAAAGGACGCCGATCACTTCGCAGCTTACATCCTTGAGGCGGAGTCGCTTGCCGACCGGATCTTCTCGTTTGAACAGGTTGCTGCGTACCGTATTGCCGATGATGCAGACCGATTTGCCCGCCTGCTCTTCCTTGGCCGTGAAGACGCGACCTTCTGTCAAATTCCATTGCTGAGCAGTGAAATAGGCTGATGTCGTACCATTGACGGTCGTTGTCCAGTTGGCCGCGTTGCGCACTGCGACGACCGAGGTCTGGGTCTGCGGGGCAACGGCTTTGACGCCCGCAATCTGTTGCCTGATGACGTCTGCGTCAGCAAGCTTGAACTCGGGTGGACGCGGACCGCCGCCACCACGACCAAAGCCCCGGCCGGGGCGGATTTGCAGGATATTGGCGCCAAGGCTGCTGATCTGTTCCTGCACCGCCGCCGTCGCGCCATTACCCAGCGTCACCATGGTCACGACGGCGGACACGCCGATGACGATGCCCAAAATGGTGAGGAAGGACCGCAGAAGATGCCGCCTGATTTCCCGGATGGCGAGGATGATGGTGGTGCCCAGCATCAGTGTTTCACCCCGTTGACTTCATTACGTTCCACAAGGCCATCGCGGAAATGGATCACGGTGCGGGCAAAGGCCGCCATCTCCTCTTCATGCGTCACCATCAATATGGTGATGCCGTTGTTGCGATTGAGATCGGTCAGCAGCGCCATTATCTCCATCGATGTGGCCGTATCGAGATTACCCGTCGGTTCGTCGGCAAGCAGCACATCGGGGCGGGTGACGATAGCCCGGGCAATGGCGACGCGTTGCTGTTGCCCGCCGGACAATTCGGCCGGGGTATGATCCCACCAGTCTTTCAGTCCCACCTTGTCGAGCGCGGCCATGCCGGTCTCATGCCGTGTGGCACGATCTTCGCCGCGATAGAGCAGGGGCAGTTCGACATTTTCCAATGCGGTGGTCCGCGCCAGAAGATTAAACCCCTGAAATACAAAGCCCAGATATTTGCGGCGGAGCAGCGCTCGCTGGTCGCGGTCCAACCGTTCGACATGGACGCCATGAAAGGTGAAATGACCGCTGGTCGGCACGTCCAGACAGCCCAGGATGTTCATCGTCGTCGATTTTCCTGATCCCGAAGGCCCCATGACGGCGACAAAATCCCCCTGCGCAACGTCCAGGTCCACGCCCTTGAGCGCCTGAAACGCCGCTGGGCCGGTTCCGAACGTTTTTGTAACACCGCGGAGGGATATGAGAGGCGGGTGGGCCACAGAGTCAGTCATTCTTGCTGGCGAGTTGGCCAGTGATCAGGTTCATGCCCGGTTTCAGGCCCTTTCCGGTTACGACCGTCTGATTGCCATCGCTATTTCCGACTTGAACCTCGATCGGATCGGGTTGGCCGTCATCGCCCAGAACATAGATGGTCTGGCGGCTTCCCCGAGTAATTCCGACTTCCTGCCCCATCCGCTTCCGGCGGCCTGATCGCTGCGGTATGATCATGCTGGTAACGCCGCTCGATCTTTCTCCGCGACCGGCACTTTCAGGCGAAAAGCGCAATGCCGCATTGGGCGCCAGCAGCGCGTTCTTTTCCTCGCGCGTGACAATTTCGGCGGTCGCCGTCATGCCGGGACGCAGGTTAAGCTTGCTGTTATCGACAGACAGGACAGCGGTATAGGCGACGACATTCCCGGTCGACGTCGTGGTGGAAGAGGATGAACTGCTTTCGGTTGAATTGGACCCGACATTCACCCGCTCAATCCTGGCCGGAAAGGTCTGTCCGGGAAAGGCATCGACTGTAAAGGTGGCCCGCTGCCCCATACTCACTTCGCCGACATCGGCTTCATCCACCGCAACCTGCAACTCCATCTGCGACAAATCCTCAGCGATAATGAAAAGGACCGGAGCGTTCAGTGACGCCGCAACCGTCTGACCCGGTTCAATGTCACGTACCAGCACGACGCCATTGACGGGAGAAACGATGCGCGCCTTGCCAAGGTTGGTTTGCGCAGTGGCGAGTTGAGCCCGGGCCTGCAGGACCTGGGCCTGTGCGGACCGGACAGCAGCTACCGCACGACTGTAATCGGCGCGGCCACTATCAAGTTCCGTTTTTGATGGCACTTTGCCGCCTGACAGTTTGTAGACCTGTTCCAAGCGCGCCAGATTGGATTGCGTTTGCGAAGCCGTAGCCTGTGCTTCGCCTACCCCGGCCAGTGCAGCGGCAAGGGCTGCCTTGTTTTGATTCACCGCGTCGACGAGGCGGGAGGTGTCCAGTGTGGCGAGGGCCTGACCCTTTGTAACCTTGTCATTCACATCGACATAGACGTTAGTGATGAGGCCGGATTGTTCGGAGCCTACGTCGACCTGATTAATCGGTTTCAAATTGCCCGTGGCCGACACTGTGACGGTCAGATCGCCACGTTCCAGATCCTGCGTCGCATATTGGGCGCGGTCGCTGCCCGTAAAGCAACGGGACAGGAGCAGCAGGAGAATGAGCAGCAGGACGCCGACGCCGCCGCGGACGGCCCACTTCTTCCAGGGCTTCTCTGGTTTTACGCCGAGAAAGTCGTGAAGGTCGACGCCTTCCTCTATCTCGGTCGTGGAAGTGTTTTCATTGTTCATTGGGCATTTCCGTCCATAGTCTGCCATCCGCCGCCCAGAGCGCTATAGAGCTGCGCGACGGCCAGTGCCTCGTCAGCGCGGGCATTGGCGCGCCCATCGCTGGCTGAGAGCAGCGATTGTTCCGCGGTTAAAAGCGTCTGAAAATCGGTAACACCCGCTTGATACTGGCTGCGGGCAAGGAGAGCGCTGTTGCTGGCAGCATCGAATGCAATGGTGAACTGTTCGGTCCGGCCTCGTGCCGACTGCACGGCGGAAAGAGCGTTTTCCACGTCTTCGAGCGCGGTCAGCACGCTTTGTTTATAAGCGGAAAAAGCCGCGTCGGTCGCTGCCCTTTGTGAGCGGACCTCCGCCGCGCGGGCGCCGCCATCGAAAATTACCTGCGCGATGCTGGCAAATAAACCGCCGGTCACGATGTCGGTCAGCTTGCCAAGCGACAACGCGCTGGTCCCCACATTTCCGGAAATCTGCAAGGAAGGCAGCAGATTGGCCTTTGCGACGCCGATGCGCGCCGTTTGCGCCGCAAGCTGGCGTTCGGCGCTGCGGACATCGGGACGCTGGCGCAACGTGTCGGCGGGAATGCCGGTAACGATCATGTCGGGTGCGACTGGTATCGGTGCTGTTTGTTCCAACGCAGCGGTCGCGATGCCCGGAGCCTGTCCTGTCAGGACCGCGATGCGGTTAAGCGCGCCGCGATATCCTGCTTCGAGCGACGGAATGGCGGCGGCGGTTTGGGCACGCTGCGCCCGCGCGCTTTCTTCATCGAGCGAGGATGTCAGCCCTGCCTGCACCCGCCATCCGGCAATGTCGAGATTGTCGCTCTGATACTGCAATGTATCGCGGGCGATGCGCAATCGTTCCTGCGCCAGACGTGCCTGTATGTAATTGGTCACAGTTTCCGCGATGATCGCAGTGCGCACGCTGGCAAGGTCGTAATAGCTGGCCGCCGCATCTGCCCTGGCGGCTTCAACGGAGCGGCCGATGCCGCCAAACAGATCGATTTCCCAAGCCGCATCCGCGCCAATCGCGTAGCTGCTGCTGTCGGGACGGTCACTATCGAAATTACGCCCGCCACTTGCCGATCCCGTGGCGTTGGGGAGATAAGCTGCGCGCGACTGTACCAGCGCCGCCCGCGCTTGCCTCAACCGGGCCTGTGCCTGCGCAATGTCCAGATTGGCGTTTACTGCCTGTTCGACCAGGGCGTTAAGGGTGTCGTCGCCCAGAATGGTCCACCAGTTCGCCAGCTGTTCATCCGATGCTGTTTCGCCCTGCGCCTGATAATATTCGTCAGGCACACCAAGGGCGGCGGTTTGCGGCGCACGATAGTTCGGCCCCGCTGCACAACCGCTGGCTGCAAGCGCCAGTCCAAGCGACAGGATCATGGTGTTACGCACTAATGCTCTTGCTCCGGCAGGTTGGATCACATTTTTAGGCGGCAACGCTTGCCTAGCGGCGTTTGCCTATCTAGTCCCTGCCCAAATCCATCTTTCGCTACAATGAATATCGTGTCGTAAAGTGTAACAGCCGTTTGCGGCAAAGGGAGAAACAGGGCCATGCGGGCATTCATCTTTCCAGGACAGGGCAGCCAGTCGGTCGGTATGGGCAAGGCGCTTGCCGATGCAAGCACCGTTGCGCGCGAAGTGTTTCAAGAGGTCGATGAGGCATTGGGCCAGCATCTCTTTCGCGTCATGTGCGAAGGACCGGAAAGCGACCTGACACTGACTGAAAATGCACAGCCTGCCATTATGGCCAACGCGATTGCGACATTGCGCGTCATGGAGAAGGAAGGCGGTATCCGCCTGGCCGACAAGGCGGATTTCGTCGCGGGTCACAGCCTCGGCGAATATACAGCCTTATGTGCTGCGCAAGCGCTGGACCTCAGCACAGCGGCCCGCCTGCTGAAGCTGCGCGGCCGTGCCATGCAAGCCGCGGTTCCGGTGGGTGAAGGCGCAATGGCTGCACTGCTGGGCGCTGACATCGAAAAGGCACAGGCTCTTGCCGATGCTGCGGCGGAAGGCGAAATTTGCACGGTTGCCAATGACAATGATCCCACGCAGGTGGTGATTTCGGGACATCGCGGCGCCATCGAGCGGGCAGTGGCCATGGTCAAGGATCACGGCATCAAGCGAGGCGTGCTGCTGCCGGTGTCGGCGCCTTTTCACTGCCCGCTGATGCAGCCTGCCGCCGACGCAATGGCGCAAGCACTGGCGCAGGCAGAGATGCGCGGCCCCCTGGTCCCGGTCTATGCGAATGTGCTGGCGGCACCGATTGCCGCGCCTGACGATATTCGCGCCAGACTGGTTGAACAGGTGACCGGCCGCGTGCGATGGCGCGAATCGGTGATGGCCATGTTCGACGCCGGCGTCACCGAATTTGTCGAACTGGGCGGCAAAGTGCTTGGTCCAATGGTAAAGCGCAGCGCCCCCGATGCGACTGTTACCAGTATTATCACGATGGATGACATCGAAGCCGCTTTGGCCGGGTTTTGACGATGGCGGATGCAGCCCGACGTTCAAAGGCGAATAGGAAAGGATGACCATGTTCGATCTTACAGGCATGACTGCCCTTGTCACCGGCTCTACCGGCGGCATCGGGTCCGCCATCGCAAAGGCGCTGGCCGCGCAGGGTGCGACGTTGGCGCTTTCGGGCACGAGTGAAGATAAATTAGCGGCGTTCAAGGGCGAACTGGGCGGTGATCATGTCATTCTGCCCTGCAATCTTGGCGATCCGGCTCAGGTGGATGCCTTGGTTCCTGCGGCCGTCGAAAAGCTCGGCAAACTCGACATCCTCGTCAATAATGCAGGCGTTACGCGTGACAATCTGGCCATGCGAATGAAGGATGAGGAATGGGATCAGGTGATCCGCATCAACCTGGAGGCCGCATTCCGCCTTGCTCGTGCGGCGTGCAAGCCGATGATGAAGGCGCGCTTTGGCCGGATCATCTCCATCACATCGGTCGTGGGTGCAACCGGTAATCCGGGGCAGGCCAATTATGCCGCATCGAAGGCAGGGCTTGTCGGCATGTCAAAGGCACTGGCTGCTGAACTGGCCAGCCGTAACATCACCGTTAATTGCGTGGCGCCGGGCTTTATCAAATCGGCGATGACTGATGTGTTGCCCGATGCGCAAAAGGCGGCGTTGCTTACCAAGATCCCGGCGGGCAAGCTGGGTGAGGGTGAGGATATCGGAGCAGCGGTGGCGTATCTCGCCAGCAGGGAAGCCGGGTATGTCACTGGATTGACGCTGCACGTCAATGGCGGGATGGCGATGTTGTGATCTTCCGTCGAGTTTGAGTGGCTTCAGGCTGGTCGAGAAGGCAACTCGGGAAGTTGGTGGCGCGGAATCTCTCGACTTCGGTTCTCGATGGACTTGAACCTGGGCTTGATACAAACGGATTGGCCCTGCAAATAGGCTTGCGAAGCCTTTAATCAGCTACTAGGGCAAATGCCGACCAATGAATTCATAATCCCAACCAGAAGGATCTCTCATGAGCGAGACAGCCGACCGCGTAAAGAAAATCGTCGTTGAACATTTGGGCGTTGAAGCCGAAAAAGTGAATGAAGAGGCGAGCTTCATAGATGATCTGGGTGCTGACAGCCTCGACATTGTCGAGCTGGTCATGGCTTTTGAAGAAGAATTCGGCGTTGAAATTCCTGACGATGCGGCCGAAAAGATTGGCACCGTCAAGGATGCGATCGACTATATTGAAGCCAATAAAGGCTGAATTGGTCGCGACTGACCTCCGGCGGATGTGATGCCGGGCCGATGATTTGAAAGCGGCTCTCCGGCCCGGGCGCATCCCGCGGAAGGAGGGCCGCTTTGCGTAGTGCGTTGATAATGGAGCATGTTATGCGTCGTGTGGTTATAACCGGTTTGGGCATGGTGTCGCCTTTGGGCGGTGACGTTGAAACCAGCTGGAAGAACATTTTGGCGGCCAAATCGGGCGCAGCCACGATCACGCGTTTCGATGCCAGCGACTATGCATGCAAGATCGCGTGCGAGGTAAAGCCAGCCGACCATGAATATGGCTTCGATCCGATGAAGCGTGTGGATCACAAGGTCCAGCGGCAGGTCGACCCGTTTATCATCTTTGGTATTGATGCTGCGGGACAAGCGCTGGAAGATGCGGGCCTTACCGACATGAGCGAGAAGGAACGTCTGCGCGCGGGATGTTCCATCGGTTCGGGTATCGGCGGTTTGCCAGGTATTGCGAGTGAATCCATCGTATTGCACGAAAAGGGTCCACGCCGTGTCTCTCCCCACTTCGTGCATGGCCGCCTCATCAACCTGATTTCCGGGCAGGTTAGCATCAAATATGGTCTGATGGGGCCCAATCATGCCGTCGTCACCGCCTGTTCGACCGGCGCGCACAGCATTGGCGATGCTGCCCGCATGATTGCGATGGACGATGCTGATGTCATGCTGGCCGGTGGCGCGGAAGGCGCGATCTGTCCGCTCGGTATTGCCGGTTTTTCGCAGGCGCGGGCGCTTTCGACCAATTTCAACGATACGCCGGAACGTGCATCGCGGCCCTATGACATCGACCGTGACGGTTTCGTCATGGGTGAGGGCGCGGGCGTCGTCGTGCTGGAGGAATATGAACATGCCAAGGCGCGCGGTGCGAAAATCTATGGCGAGGTCATTGGCTATGGTTTGTCGGGCGATGCCTATCATGTGACGGCGCCGCATCCCGAAGGTTCGGGGGCGTTCCGTGCAATGGAAATGGCCATGCGCAAGTCGGGTCTGGCGCTGTCGGACATCGACTATGTCAATGCGCACGGCACCTCCACGCCATTGGGCGACGAACTGGAACTGGGCGCGGTGCGCCGCCTGTTCGGCGATGCGATCGGCACCATGTCGATGTCGTCGACCAAGTCGGCCATCGGTCATTTGTTGGGCGGCGCGGGTGCGGTCGAGTCGATTTTCTGCCTGCTTGCAATGCGTGATCAGATCGTTCCGCCGACGCTCAATCTTGATAACCCGTCCGAAAATTGCGTCGGTGTCGATCTTGTCCCGCACAGGGCGAAGGAACGGAAGGTGAAGGCCGTGCTCAATAACAGCTTTGGCTTTGGCGGCACCAACGCCAGCCTGGTGATGAAAGCGCTCTGATCGCATGCGGCGGCTCGGCTGCCTTGTCCTTATCGCCGGTCTTTGTATCGCCGCGTTCCTGACGCTTAATTTCGTGCGCGGATGGATGGGCGATGGGCCTGCCGAAAAGGACACGACCGTAATCATTTCCGAAGGGATGACCTTGACGCGCGGGGCGCGGGATATGGAAAAGGCGGGCGTGATCTCTTCTTCCCAAGCGTTCCTGTCGCGTGCAAAGATTTTTGCTTCGGATGCGCCGATCAAGGCGGGTGAATATCTGATCCCCGCTCACGCCAGCAATCGCGACATATTGAACCTGCTGCAAAGCGGGAAGGTCGTGGCGCGGCTGGTGACGATCCCCGAAGGGATGCCGTCCATATTGGTGCATGAAAAACTGCTGTCCGAGAAATATTTGACCGGCGATGTCGCTGTGCCGCGTGAAGGGTCGGTATTGCCTGACAGCTATAGCTATGAGCGGGGGGAGCGTCGTCAGGCCGTGCTGGACCGGATGCAGAAAGCGATGAAAAACACGCTCGACGAACTATGGCGCGCGCGTGCCAAGGATGCAGTTGTGAAGACGCCGGAGGAAGCGTTGACCCTGGCCAGCATTGTCGAAAAGGAAACCGGCGTTCCGTCTGAGCGGCGGACGGTCGCGGGTGTTTACAATAACCGGCTGAAAATCGGCATGCGGCTACAGGCGGACCCGACGATCATCTATCCTATCACGCAGGGCAAGCCGCTTGGCCGCCGTATCAAGCGGTCTGAAATAGAGGCGGTAAACGGGTATAATACATACGCCATGGCGGGGCTGCCAAAGGGACCGATCGCAAATCCCGGCCGCGCATCGATTGAAGCCGTATTGCACCCCGCCAAGACCAAGGCGCTGTATTTCGTGGCTGATGGCAAGGGCGGCCATATCTTTTCCGACACGCTGGAAGAACATCAGGCCAATGTGAAGAAGTGGTTTGCCATCCGCCGGGCGCGGGGAGAGTTGTAAGCTCGGCTTATTCGGTGATCAGCGTGAGTGCGCGGAACAGCGTTCTTTCTATCGGGGCATCGAACCGGCATCCGATATTGTTGTCACTGCACCAGACCGCCGTGGCGGCAACAGGGTTACTTCCTTCGAATCTTAGCCAGAGCCGGTCATTGGCATTGAATTTGACTTCTGTGGCAACGCGACAACCATAGATGGAAAGATCCAGGAGCTGAGCGTCATGGGCTAGCGCTGCATGACGCCGGACCGTTGCACGTTGTTGCAGCACAACAGGGTGCCGAAAGGCTTTGCGTTGTTCAACCAGCGCGGGCGCCGGGCTGCGATATCGTGAATTGCGCAAACTCATTCCTGACCTCCCTCTCGAGCGGAATGCTAACACCCATTGTTCAATAATCGGTTAAATTGGAGGCGTAACGATTACCCTTCGCGCAGACGCTTAATTCTTGATGCCAACGCCGAACAGGTCATGTTCATCGGCATCTTCGATCAGCACGTCGATGATGTCGCCTGCCTTTAGCCCCGACGTATCGCGGAGGTGGACCTCGCCATCTATTTCGGGCGCATCGGCCTGTGATCGGCCGGTCGCGCCGCCCTCGTCATCGGCGATGTCGATTATAACCGGCAGGGTACGACCGATCTTGGCCTGCAGCTTGGCAGCGCTGATCATGGCTGTCTTTTCCATAATGCGCTGATAGCGGTCTTCCTTGACCTCTTCCGGCACCGGATCGGGCAGGGCGTTGGCAGCTGCGCCTTCTACCGGTTCGAAGCGGAAGGCGCCTACGCGGTCAAGCTGCGCTTCGTCGAGCCAGTCGAGCAGATACTGGAAATCCGCTTCGGTTTCGCCGGGAAAACCGACGACAAAGCTGGATCGGATGGCGATATCCGGGCAGATATCGCGCCAGTTGCGGATGCGCTCCAACACCTTTGCCTCATTGGCGGGGCGTTTCATGGCTTTGAGTACCGAGGGCGCGGCGTGTTGGAACGGAATGTCGAGATAGGGGGTAATCAGCCCCTCGGCCATTAGCGGAATGACGTCGTTCACATGCGGATAGGGATAGACATAGTGCAAACGCACCCACGCGCCGAGGCTTCCGAGTTCACGGGCAAGATCGGTCATGTGGGCGCGGACTTCCCGGCCTTTCCACTGGCGTGGCTGGTGCTTGATATCCACGCCATAAGCTGATGTGTCCTGGCTGATGATCAGCAGTTCCTTCGTGCCTGCCGCAACCAGCTTTTCCGCTTCGCGCAGTATCGCGTCGGGGCGGCGGCTGACAAGATCACCGCGCAGCGAGGGGATGATGCAAAAGGCGCAGCGATGGTTGCAGCCTTCGGAAATTTTCACATAGCTGTAATGCCTGGGGGTGAGCTTTAATCCTCCCTCGGGCACCAGATCGACAAAGGCATTGGGGACAGGCGGCGATGCTTCATGCACCGCGTTTACCACTGCCTCATATTGGTGTGCGCCGGTGATCGCCAGCACATCGGGGAAGCGGGCGCGAATGGCTTCTGCCTCATTACCCATGCATCCGGTCACGATGACACGGCCATTTTCGGCCATCGCTTCGCCAATAGCGTCGAGGGATTCCTCCTTGGCCGAATCGAGGAAGCCGCAGGTGTTGACCAGAACGACGTCGGCATCGTCATAGTTTGCCGACAGATCATAGCCATCGGACCGCAATTTTGTCAGGATACGCTCACTATCGACCAGCGCCTTGGGGCAGCCAAGCGACACCATGCCAATCTTTGGCGCAAGGGGGAGAGTTGTGACCATGCGCGCGAAATAGGGATGAACGCGGGCAATGTCACCTGTTTTGCGCCGCCATTCCGGAATGTGCCCCGGAATGGCGGCGATCTTGCTATTCGCCGCCCTCGACGATCTCGACTATCGTGTCGCCCATCTGCAATGAACGCGCGCCTTCTTCCCAGAAGCCGATAGCCTTGCCACCGCGATAGATGCGGACGCCAAGGCCGGTTGTAATGGCGGAAAGAGGATTACCGCACTCGGCGGAGGTTGCAGGACGTTCGTTGAGCTTGACCCTGCCGTGGACCGACGCCAGATCGGCCAGATAATCGCTGATATGCAGGCCGTGACAGGACCCGGCAAGCAAGAGTCCGGCAAAACTCACGGGATTGATCACTGTTGTTGCGCCCGCTTGCCGTGCGGGAATTTCGTTGTCCTCGTTGCGCACTGCGACGCTGATCGCGACGTTGGGCGCCAGGTGTCTGGCTGTCAGCGTTACGAGAATTGATGTATCATCCCGTCCCGCCGAGATTATGAGCGCGCTTGCGCGGCTGACCCGGACGGCCTCCAGCGTCTTGTCACGCGTCGCATCGCCACACAGGATATTGCAACCGAGCGCTTCGGCGTCCTGCAGCGCTCTTTCGTCCGGATCGACAACGACGATCCTGTCAGCCGGCGTGCCGCGTGCGATCAGTTCATGTATTGCTTCCGATCCGCTGGTGCCGAAACCGGCGGCGATGATGTGATTGTCGAGGTTTTTCTGAATACGGGCCATGCGCCACCTGTTGAATGTGTTCCGGATGACGAAATGATAGGCTGTACCAAGGAAGATCAGCCAGACGAATAGCCGCACCGGCGTCACGATCAGGGCTTCGAACAATCGAGCCTGTGGCGTGACCGGCACAATGTCGCCATAGCCCACGGTGGTTATGGTGACGGTAGTGAAATAGAGGATATCGACGAAATTGACATCGCCGTCCAGATTATCGCGCAGACTGTCCCGGTCCAGCCAGTGAACGAGCAGAACCAGGGCCATCAGCCCAAAAACGAGTGCAACCCGCCAGCCGATATCCGCTGCGGTGGAAAGGGAAGATCGGCGGCGGAGAAGCGCCTCCACCGGACCGCGCGGCGATTTGTCTATTCGCATTCTTGCGGAATAAGCATGATGGCGGCGGCTGTCACCTTGTTTGCTCAGATGCCAGCATGGAACAGCATCCGTATACTTGCGTAATTACCACGAGGCTGTCCTTGCCATAGGGTGCTGTCGCGTCGAGAGTCCTCGAAAAAGCTGAAGGAGACGGAAGATGAAATCGGTCTTGTTGCATGTCAATAACGACGACGGCCAGGAATCGCGGTTGCAAGCGGCGCTGGATCTGGTGCGGGCGCAGGAAGGGCATCTCACATGCCTTCAGGTAACCCCCGTCCAGCAATATGTGGCTATGGACCCTTTTGGCGGTTCCTTTGTGCTGCCGGCCAACCTTCAGGAATTGCGGGCGGAAGAAGCGCGGGAGCGTTCGGTCCTGGAGGAACGACTGGCCAGGGAGGACGTTGCCTGGGATTGGCAGCATTATAATGGCGATCTGGTCCAGACATTACTGAGCGTATCGCGCCTTGCCGACGTGACGGTCCTGACCCGGACGATGGCGGCACCCAAGGACATTGGTGCGCCGTTGCCTATTGCGGCGGATGTGGCCATTCACGCACATGGAGCCATATTGGCGGTGCCGCCTGAACTCAAATCCTTTGATGTTTGCGGGCGCGCGGTGGTGGCCTGGAACGGCTCTTATGAAGCGGCCCATGCATTGCGTTCGGCGGTGACATTGCTCGCCAGCGCGCAAGAGGTGAATATCGTCACGGTCGATGAGGATGCCAGCGGCTTTCCGGCGATCGATGCATCGGAATATCTGTCACGTCATGGCATTGCATCGGAACTGCATGAATGGCCGCGCAAGAACCGCACCGTTGAAGAATCACTGATGCACGCAATAGATGAGTTGAAGGGTTCTTATATGGTGATGGGTGCTTATGGGCGCAGCCGGTTGCGGGAGACATTGTTCGGTGGCGTTACCAAATATCTGATGGCTGAATGCCGCGTTCCATTATTGCTGTCTCATTGATTGCCTGCTCCATTGATTGCGTTGCGGTCGGGGGCAGGATAGATGGGTTGAATGGACAAGCCGAAGACATTGCAGTCGGAATTCAAGGCCGGATTGGAAGAAGCCGTTTTGCACTCCATTCTTTCGACCGTCCCTGATGCGATGATCGTGATCGATTCATCGGGACGTATATTGTCATTCAGTGTCCCGCTTTTTGGAGGAAACCCCCCGACTTCAGTCGGGAAGAGGCTTCAGCCGTTGCCTCGGGGAATAGTCTG
>NZ_JAKKIE010000109.1 GCF_021742065.1 Rhizorhapis sp. SPR117 | reverse complement strand
AGACCGTATACGTTGACGCAGACTGATCAGAGCATCTCAAAATCTACCTTGCAAACGGGGCGGGCCATACGTTTTTTGATGCCATCAGACAACGGGATAGAACAGGCCCCGATTATGTAATCGGGTGCAGCCATTCAAACTTGTCCGGGACAATGCCCCGCTGAATTCCCACAAGCTGCTCACGAAGCCGCACCGTCAACGGCCCGTCCTCGCCGGATCCTATGACAAAAGAGCCGTTTGAATAACGAACCTCGCCAATGCCGGCGATGACTGCCGCCGTACCGCAGGCGAACGTTTCACGCAGGCGGCCACTGGTGGCGTCCGTTCGCCACTGATCGAAGGAATAGGGCGTTTCTATCACGCTTATACCCTCGGCAGCAGCCAGCGTGATGATCGAAGCGCGCGTTATGCCTGGCAGGATGGTCCCCAGAGGCGGCGTAATCATTGATCCATCGTCCATGACGAAGAAAATATTCATACCGCCCAGTTCCTCGATCCACCGGCGTTCGGTCGCATCGAGGAAAACCACCTGGTCACACCCTTGCCGGGTCGCTTCGGCCTGAGCAATAAGGCTTGCCGCATAATTTCCACCACATTTGGCCGTCCCGGTTCCCCCTGGCGCGGCGCGGGTATAGGCATCCGAAACCCAGACCTTAATCGGCTTTTTGCCGCCTTTGAAATAAGGTCCAACGGGGCAGGCGATTACGCAGAAAATATATTCCGAAGCGGGCCGAACCCCCAGGAACGTTTCACTGGCAAACATGAATGGCCGTAAATAGAGGCTACCGTCACCTTCCGGGATCCAGTCACTATCGATCCGCACGAGCGCTTCCACTGCCTGAAGAAACAGATCTTCGGGCAGGGGGGGCATGGCCATGCGTTCAGCGGATTGGGCAAAACGCCGCGCATTTTCTTGCGGACGGAACAATGTAATTGTGCCGTCTTGAGTGCGATACGCCTTCATGCCTTCGAATATTTCCTGGGCATAGTGCAGAACGGCGTTGGCCGGGTCGATCTGAAACGGCGCGCGGGCCGCCACCTGGCCTGCATGCCAGCCCTTTTCAGGCGTCCAGCGTATCGTAACCATATGATCGGTAAAAACCCGACCAAAGCCCGGATTTTCCAGCAACCTTGCCCGCTCATGCGCGGCGACCGGCGATCCATTGGGGACGATGGACAAGAATGGCTCATTATTCATGCATGGACTTTCATTAAAGCTCTTCGAAATGGCAATGTGTTCTATCTGGGCGCCATTCTTATTGCACCATCGAGGCGAATTGTTTCTCCGTTGAGCATCGGGTTTGCAAGGATGCTCTCCACCAGCATCGCATATTCCTCCGTCTTGCCCAAACGACTGGGATGGGGAACCTGCTGCCCTAGTGAGTCCTGTGCTGCCTGCGGCAAGCCTGCAAGCATGGGAGTCCAGAAAATTCCCGGCGCGATCGTGACCACCCGGATCAGCGATTTTGCGAATTCGCGCGCAAGCGGCAAAGTCATACTGACAACGCCGCCCTTGGACGCTGCATAGGCGGCTTGGCCGATTTGACCATCATAGGCGGCAACCGAGGCTGTGTTGATGATTACGCCGCGTTCTTCCCCCAACGAGTCAGCCTGCTGCAAACGCGCGGCAAAACGGGAAAGGACGAGGAAAGAACCGACCAAGTTGATCTCGACTGCCTTGCGGAAATCGCCCATAGGATGCGGCACGAACTCTCTCCCCACGGCCTTGATCGCAGGCGCCACTCCCGCGCAGTTCACCAATATGCGCGCCACGCCATGCGCTTTTGCCGCAGTTTCAAGCCCTGCTTGAACGCTGTCTTCATCAGTGACATTGACTGGCGCAAATATGCCGCCAATCTCTTGCGCCAAGGCCTGCCCGATTTCTGCGTTCAGGTCGAAGATCGCAACCTTGGCGCCATCTGCCGCCAACATCCGCGCAGTCGCGGCCCCCAAACCCGATGCACCACCAGTAACAATGGCAGATTGTCCTTGGATGCGCATAATTTGTCACTTTCTATATACGTTAACGTGCCGGGTAGGTGTTTCTGCCGAGCTGCACAGCCACAGGGAATATGCAATCCATATAAATGCGCTCGATGGCGTCAAGTGAACGCTGCAGTATTTTTATGAGGTGAAATGGTCAAGGATGGCCCCCCGCACGAACCCCGGATCAAAGCATAGCGATGCCCCAAAGGATCAGGATGACGCCAACCACATGGCAATGGCGTTTGCCAGGCACCATAAGCATAGCAGATCAGGAAAGGGCAGACAGGAAAGGCTGACCGTAGCAAAGCGCGTTACACGTCCAGATTCGCCACGCTGAGCGCATTGTCCTGAATGAATTCGCGGCGCGGTTCGACGACATCGCCCATCAAGCGTGTGAAGATTTCATCCGCGACATCTGCCTGCTCGATCTCGACCCGCAGCATGGAACGGTTGGCAGGGTCCAGGGTGGTTTCCCACAGCTGTTCGGCGTTCATTTCGCCAAGCCCTTTATAGCGCTGAATGCTCAGGCCTTTGCGTCCCGCAAGCAGGATGGCTTCAAGCAATTCGCTGGGACGGGTAATGGTCGTTCCCTTGGACGCGACCGGCGCGGGCATATCCTCGTCGCCATCGGCTGCGTCGGTTGCGGCCTGCGTCGTTGCGGCCTTGACCGAGACAAGACGGCTGGCCGTTCTGTAGCTGTCGGCCTGTTCGGCGGCAAGCGCGTGAAGCTTGCGCGCTTCCGCAGAGCCGAGGAAAGCCGGCTCAATCATGTGGTGATCAGTGACGCCGCGCCAGGCCCGTTCAAAATGGTAACCGCCCTCTTCCGAAATCCGACCGATCCATTTGCCTTCGGTATCGGCCAGATCCAGCCAACTGGTCGCAATGTTGAGCGCCGCTTCCCGTCCCTCGCGGGTGATGTCAGGGTTCAGTGCCCCCGCAAGCGCCAGAGCCTCAATAATCGTTGGATCATAGCGGCGCGGTGTATAGCGCATCAGCGTGCGCATACGGCGAGCGTGATCGACCAGACTGCGCAGGTCGTCGCCCGCACGTGCGCCGCCTGTGGTTTCCAGCACCAACGCGTCGATGCCGTTATCGACAAGATATTGATCCAATGCCACTTCGTCTTTCAAATAGACTTCCGAACGGCCCCGTGCCGCCTTGTATAGTGGTGGCTGCGCGATCAGCAGATGACCATTCTCGATGATCTGCGGCATTTGCCGGTAAAAGAAGGTGAGCAGCAGGGTACGAATATGCGCGCCATCCACATCCGCGTCGGTCATGATCACGATTTTGTGATAGCGCAGCTTTTCAATATTGAAGTCATCGCGGATGCCGGTTCCCATCGCCTGAATCAGCGTACCGATTTCCTTGGACGACAGCATCCGGTCGAACCGCGCCCGCTCGACGTTCAGGATCTTGCCCTTCAGCGGCAGGATTGCCTGATAATGACGATCGCGCCCCTGTTTGGCGGAACCGCCCGCAGAGTCACCCTCGACCAGAAACAATTCGGATTTGGCCGGGTCGCGTTCCTGACAGTCGGCAAGCTTGCCGGGTAACGAGGCGATGTCCATCACGCCCTTGCGGCGGGTCAATTCGCGCGCGCGCTTGGCTGCTTCGCGGGCAGCGGCGGCGTCGATCACCTTGGCAATGATCGATTTGGCGTGTCCGGGATTCTCTTCCAGCCATTCCGCCATCTTGTCGGCCATCAAGCTTTCAAGCGGCTGCCGAACCTCGGAGGACACCAGCTTGTCCTTGGTCTGTGACGAAAATTTAGGGTCGGGCAGCTTGACCGAAACAATGGCGGTCAGGCCTTCGCGCATGTCATCGCCGGTAAGCGAGACCTTCTCTTTTTTCAGCATTCCCGACTTTTCCGCATAATTGTTCAGCGTGCGGGTCAGTGCGGCACGGAAAGCCGCCAGGTGCGTGCCGCCATCCCGCTGCGGAATGTTATTGGTGAAACACAGCACATTTTCATAATAGCTGTCATTCCATTCCAGCGACACCTCAATGCCGATGTCGTCACGCTGGCCGGTAATGGCGATCGGATCGGGCATAAGCGGCGTTTTGTTACGGTCAAGGTAGCTCACGAAAGCCGCAATCCCGCCTTCATAATAGAGTTCGACCGTCTTTTGCTCTTCATGCCGCGCATCTTTAAGAAACAGGCGCACGCCGGAGTTGAGAAACGCCAGCTCACGATAGCGATGTTCCAGCTTCTCGAAATCGAATTCGACAATCTTGAAGGTGGCGGGTGATGGCAGGAATGTGACCATCGTACCCTTCTTGTGCGTGTCCCCCACTACTTTCAACGGAGCCACGGCGTTGCCATAGGCAAAGCGCATATAATGCTCCTTGCCATCGCGCCAGATGGTCAGGTCGAGCCATTCCGACAGCGCATTCACGACCGAAACGCCCACGCCATGCAAACCACCCGAAACCTTGTAGGCATTGTCGTCCGACGTATTCTCAAACTTCCCGCCCGCATGGAGCTGGGTCATGATGACTTCGGCGGCTGACACGCCCTCTTCGGTATGAATGCCGGTCGGAATGCCGCGGCCATTATCGGCGACGCTCACCGATCCATCGGGGTTCAGTGTGATATCGATCCGATCACAATGCCCCGCCAATGCCTCGTCGATCGCATTGTCGGAAACCTCGAAAACCATATGGTGCAGACCCGATCCATCATCGGTGTCGCCAATATACATGCCGGGGCGTTTGCGCACCGCATCCAGGCCCTTGAGGACCTTGATGCTGTCGGCGCCATAATCATTGCTGTTGGGTTCGTCTGTCATGCGGAGTCTATAGGCAAGGTGGAGGAAAAACCCAAGTCCCGTGACAGCAAATCGTCACTGTCCCGCAAAGGGCCGGTAAGGCATCGTCAGTTATCCTGCGGCGCGGGCTTTTCCGGGCTTTTGTCATCGCGCCCATCTTCACGCGCCTGGGACTTGCGTCGCCGCAAATTTGCCCTCAACGCCTCTGCCAGCCGCCGCGCGCGCTCATCGTCACCTTTGCTCATGCCCTGCCAATAGCGATTTTGACATGAATTGGGCAAGCCGCCTTGACAAGACAACCGTGCCAAGGCCATAGGCCCGCTTCCAAAGGCCGAGGCATGACTCGGACTAGGAAATGGTCATGCTGCCGTAGCTCAGTGGTAGAGCGCATCCTTGGTAAGGCTGAGGTCGTGAGTTCAATCCTCACCGGCAGCACCATTTTCCTCATATAAATCAAATTGCTATAGAATCACGCTTTGGGCTACCCTTGGCCGGGGAAACGCTCAGGGTAGCGCGGAACCTTCGGTTTCAGACAACATTGATTGACGGCGAAGGCCGACCCGTGTTTGTCGAAGCTGGCTTTCGTGCGCCGATTAGCTCTAGTGCGTCGTTGACGATGACCCTTAGCGCGTCGGGATCGACACGACGTTTTGGGATCACGATTGCGTCATCACCGTGATGTTGATCGCAAGTTGCAGCATTTAGGGCATCTAGGCCGTTCCGAAAGTTATGGCATGGATGGGCAGCGCCTTCGTTCTCTATGTCACGCACCATCTGCCCTAGATTTCGATTGTGCGCGAAATAGGCCGTATATGATCGGCGGAAATGGGTCTCAAGCACTTGGCGCACATTCAGCACCACGTCGTCGGGGTCCCCTTGTCGATTGTCTGCAAAGGCCCTGAGCTTATCCAACCGCCTAGCATGATCGGAACGGCAAAGCTCGGTTAGGTCCACCCTTTGAGCGGACGACCATTCATCACCATTGGTATACTCGATTTGATAGGTAGCCGTACCGGTTCCAGCGCATCGCTTCTCAACGGCACGAAGGAAATACTCATCATGCGAGAGGACTATAAGCTGGAGGCAGCGCCCACACAGGTCCTTGATCGCCTCGACCGTCATGCCGCGCCGATGGCTGTCATGACTCGCAAGAGGGTCGTCAAACACTAGCACCTTTTGATTCAGCGCCCCGTCGTGGTCCAGTTTTGCAAGGAAGAAGGCGAGCGCGAGAGTGGTTTTGTCGCCGGTTGACAGTGTATTTCGGAAGCTCGGTATGGAATCGGCGACCCGTCCTCTACCTCGGGGCACGGATTCTCCCTTGATTACTAGCGAATAGTCAGCCTGCCCGGCATTTCCTGCCATGCTGTTAGTGGGCTTGGTGTTGATTGTCGCTGAGAAGTGACCCGGTAGCGGCATAAATTTTCACTGAGATTTGACCCATGTTTGAACCA
>NZ_JAKKIE010000108.1 GCF_021742065.1 Rhizorhapis sp. SPR117 | reverse complement strand
CGAGCCTGGTAGATCGCCATGTTCAATCTTTGTTCTTCAACATGGCCAAAATCGCAGCTTCGGGCCGACTGGGCCATATTAGAAGCCGAGCTTCAGATCCGGATCCACTTTGCCGCGCGCAGCTTTGAATTTCTCGGCGAACTTGTCCTCAAGAGCGATGTTGGCGAGGGCGAACTCGATCAGATCGGTGTCCGTCTCGATGCCGGTTCGAGCCTTCGCCTTTTCGACGAGAGCAGGGCTAACCCGGCCGCCGATCCGGCCGCTCTTCTCATGTAGCAGGCCCGACCGCTGCGCGGCGGCCATCACGGCTTCAACTTGGGTACCATGAACCGTCAGGATATGGCCCGTCCCGACACTGCGCTTGCCCGACCAGCCGCCTTGGTGTTTCCCGCCGTCAGTACGGCGCGCTCCGCTGTTTTTAGCCATTGTCTCTTGTCCAACAAAATCCGATTTCGTTCAACATACCGTACTTGGTCCAAGTCTTCAAGTTAGCTCACCAGTTTTCCTGTCCGCTTCAATCCCCGCCCGACCGGCCTGCGGCCGTAGAGAGGAGGGGGAGCGTGGCTCCTGTCCAATCGCGACGGGAGACAATCATGTCCGACATCATCGACCTCGGCGGTGCCCCAGCCAACGAGGACTGCGCCCAGCTTGGGCACACGCCCGATTTCGAGCGGCTGAACCGGCTCGAAGTCGCCGCCTACCGCGCCGCCATCATTGGCCGTTTCGGCCCGCCGCCCGAGGGCTGCACGCTCGTGTCGGTCACCAACCGGCACGACTTCGGCGTCTATTATTCGCTTGGCCTCAAGGTCGATGCGGCTGCCTATCGGCGCAATCCCGCGGTTGCCGCCTATACCGAGGCCGCGCAGGATGGCCTCGAAAGCTGGGTCGAGGCCGGGTTCGCGCCGCCAGTTCGCTATGAGGACGGCGCTGCGCCGACCATCGATCGGGACCGCATCGATGACATCGTCACCGGCGCGCTTCTCGCGACGCGGCCCAATGCCGACGGACGGTTCGCCATCCCGGACTTCGAAATCCTTCACCGTAATCTCGCCGCCGCCTACCCGACCAGCGCCGAGGCCGCGAAGGTCCTGATCCAGGAGATCGACGCATGACCCAGCAACCCACTTCCATCCAGCCGGCTACCGAGGCCGCGATCATCGCGGAGTTCGAGACCGGTCGCACCGCGGTCCAGGCTGTCGAGGCGCTCTGCAAGGCCGCCTTCCTTCCATTGCTGCGCGAACACGGCATCGCGCGCGTGGAAATCCACTATGACGGAGGCGGCGACGAAGGCAGCGTGGGTGATGTCTTCGCCTATCGCGAAGATGCCAGCGCACAGCTACCGACCATCCTATGCGACCATTTCGCGCTCGCATATAATGGCTCTGTCACGACGCGGACGATCGACCTCGAAGATGCTCTGAGCGCGTTCGCCGAGAATGCGGTCTGCACTCATCATTGCGGATGGGAAAACGGCGAAGGGGCCCACGGCATCATCGGCATCGATGTCGCTTCCGGCTGCGTGACGCTCACGCACAACACCCGCTTCATCGACTATGACACCAGCGAGACGGAGCTCTAGCGATGTCGCATTGCCACTATCATGCGCTGAGTTCGGTCCGCCGGTGGGGCGGTAATGCCGAGGACTATCTGCCGCTTCACCAGTGGTTCGACGAGTCCAAGAAGATCATCGCCGAGCCGCGCCACCGCGCCTTGAGGCATCATGCCGAGGGCATTTTTCTCCTCGAGACGATCTTCGGCGTGACGATCCGCAACAGCGACGGCCGGGACATTCCGGTCCGGCTCGTCGGAGAACAGCATGTCACCGAAGATCTTGGGCGGATACCGTCGTTTGCCGACTGGGCGCGGCTCATCCAGCCGATGCCGTGGATCTTGCGCGGCAACCCGGCGGGCTCGCCGGGTCTCGATCCCGACATTGGCGCTCCGGTTCCCGGTTCCCGTGACCATCTCGCTGCTATAAGCTGATCCCGTGGACAAGGGGCCCTTCAGCGACGCCGCCGCGCGTCATGCCCTCGACCGGCTGATCGAGATCGCTCGATCCGACACCGGTCAGGCGCGGCGGGTCGCGAACTTCCTGCTTGCCTGGTGGAATGGCGATGATTGCGGTCATTTCCCAATCGCCGATCTGTTCGGCGTCGACGCGACGATCGCGACCCATATGACAACCATCATCGGGTTTCTCGGCCAGCATGAAGGCGCGATCTATCCCGATGCCTTCGGCCGCAAGGCCGAGATGATCGAGTTGGTTCTCCGCTGGCGCGACTTCGCAGAGGACGGCTGAACGCTCGCCTCGACGCGCCTTCCGCGCTATGATCCAGTCCCATGACCGAGCTCGATCCCCACACGCTGCGCGTCGCCGCTTCGCTCGTTCGATCGCGGATCAAGACGCTCAAGCTCGACGGCCGTATGGACGGGCTGCAGCGGTTGGGCGCGCAGCGCACGCTCACCCAGCTCGCCGTGGACCTCGAAGTATCCGCCGACCATGTCGGGCCTCCCCGCTGCCGCAAGCGCACGGCCTAGACTTGCCGGTTGGGCGGTGACGCCGCCCGCACCTTCCGACCATCGATGACCAGGGCCGCCGATATCCTCCCCGCGTCTCCTGCGGCCCGCGCTCCGCGCACGAAAAGGGGAGCGGGGGAGGGGAAGGGGCCGCGCCTGTCTCCGAGACCGGGGACGCGCCTTGCGCCGCATCCCTTTCCTTCAGGAGCCAGCATGGCCAACCACTTCACCAAGGCGAGCTTCACGCTCGCCGTCACGCCCGCCGAGGCCGAGGTCCTGCGCCTGATCGAGGATGCCATCGAGGCCCTCGACGATGCTCCGCTCGAAACGGATGCACGCGCCGCGCGCTTCTCCGCGCTGGGCCCGGCTTTCGCGACCTGCTTCCCGCCGGCCGATGCCGACCCGTTCTTCGGCTTTCTCGAAATCTTCTCCGATCCCGACTATCCCCGCCTTGGTTTCACCCTGCAGGTCGATCCTCCCGGCACCGGCCATACGATCGGCGTGTGGATTCACGGCGAGCAGGTCGACATCCAGGCCGCCGCGGCGCTGATCCAGGCCACGGCACGTTCCGCGCTTCCCTTCGGCTTCGAATATGCCCTCGATTGCGATCGCATGCGTCCGGGTGAGTTCGGCGGCGGCTTCGTCGTGATCCGCGAGGACGACATCGAATTCGGCGGCTCGGGCCGAGGCCTCGAAAAGGCCCTGACCCGCCGTCCCGGCGAGGCCGAGCACGGCCTAGTCATCGCCACGCGGGATGCCGAGGAGGGCCTGCTCTTCTGGAACAGCGAAGCGGGCTTTGGTTCGCTCGAAACCGCGACCGTCTTCTCCGAGGCCGAGGCCTCGAACACCGACCTGCCGATCGCAAACGACCAGCCGGAATGGCTGGCCCTGCCGGCGCCGCTCGCCTGAACGCACCGGACCGCCGCCATCAAGCGCGGCGCACAGACCCCCAAGCCGGAGTATCTCGCCATGCCGACCTGTGACGTCGTCTTCACGGCGCCCATCCCCGACTGGATCCTCGCCAAAGCCGAGGCCGAGGATGCGCGCCGCGCGCGCAGCTGGCTTCTTTCCCAAAGCTGGTACGAGCGCCGGCGCATGGACTGGGCCGCCAAGCGGACTATCGTGCCGGAAAGCAGCCAGTCTCCGGTCCAGCACGAAGCTGTTCTCGCGCTCGATTGTGAGGACAGCGCCAGCCCTGCCTCGGGAGCGCTCACCCTCCGCCTCTGCGTCACCGTCCGTCAGGGCGAGGATCCAGTCGAGAAGGCACGCCGCGTGCTCGACCTTCCTCGCACCGGCAGAACCAAGCGCCGGGTCTTCAACCGAGACAGCATATGGGATCGGGGCTCGTTTAGCGCCGTCAGGGGAAACAGCGTCATCGGTCCCATGCCGCCGGACTGGCCGGAAGGCCGCATGCTCACCGACTATTCGAGCCATCTCGGCAGCTATGGACAAGGGGGCGTCGGCCTCTCGGGCTGGCAGTGCAATCGCGGCTCGTGGATCGTTCTGCCGCTCACCGGGTCTGACGGGTGGATCTGGCTGACCCGTGAGGAGATCACCCCGGCCGAGGATTTCCGGTCGCTCCGGGCTGCCATCGACCAGCGCATCCTTGGCGTGCATCCCGACCAGATTGCGGATTTCACGCCGTGGGAGCATCGCTATGCCGGCCATGAGCGCATAGCCGACATGCCCGACTTCGGCGACGAGAAGGCGACCATAGAGCGCTTTAAGACTACCGAGGCCGGGTTCGTTCTGGAGGCCGCCAACGGCCTCACCCGCTGGCGCTTTGCCATGGGCGACGATCTGCCCCGTCCCATCTGGGCCGGCTCCCGCGAGCCGCGCCTGCTCGCCGAGGGCGAATCCGTCGCCGAGGCCTTCCTGCTGGCCCATGACTGCTATCTCGCGGTGTGAGACGCCAGGGCCGAGGTCCCTGTTGCTGTCCGTCATTGAAATGGACGACCGCAATGTATATGTCTATGTATATGCAAGGAGGACCGCATGGCACGATCCGAACCGATAGCCTCGCGGGAAGCCAAACTGTTTCGCAACAACAAGAGCCAGGCCGTGCGTATCCCGGCCGACTTCGAGCTTCCCGGAACGAGCGTCATGATCCACCGCGACGGCGAGCGGCTCATTCTCGAACCGATCCGTCGGCGGAATATTCTCGAAGTCCTTGCGAGCCTCGACCCGCTCGGACCCGATGACGAGTTTCCGGACGTCGACAATACGCTGCTGCCGGCCAAGGCCATAGACCTTTGAGCACCCTCTACATGCTCGACACGAACATCGTGTCCGAGCTTGCACGCAATCCGCACGGTTCCATCGCGAAGCGGATCGCCGAGGTCGGCCCTGACGGCATCTGCGTCAGTATTATCGTGGCCGCCGAACTCCGCTACGGGTGCGCCAAGAAGGGATCGCCGCGTCTCCTGGCCCAGATCGAAGCGATCCTCGACAGCATCCAAGTTCTCGCCCTCGATATTCCGGCCGACACCGAATATGGCGGAATTCGCGCCGAGCTCGAGGCCGCAGGCAAACCGATCGGCCCGAACGACCTGTTCATCGCAGCCCATGCCTATGCCCTGGACGCGGTGCTTGTGACCGCCAACGACGGCGAATTCTCGCGCATCCGCGCCCTTAAAATCGAGAACTGGCTCGACGAGCCCAACTGACGGCCTGTCCCTCGACCATTACAGCCATGCCAACCTGCAGCAGACGATAATCGCCGGACTGCGCCGCAAGCCTGGCGAGGCCGCCATGCCACCGCGCGCGGCCAACTTACCTGTCGCTCGCGCTATGGAGGGTCCCATGATCGTATTTTCCGGTCTGCGGTGGAAGATCCTGGCCGCCACCGCCCCGTCCTGCTGCGACCTAGCGGAGGTCTGCCGCGAAGCCGTTGACCATTGCAACATCTTGAGGGTCGGCATCGACGTGACCTTCCGCGACGACATCATCGAAGCAAGGCCCGGCAGTGATCCCGCCCAGCTCGCCGACGTCTTCGACCGCCGCGCGGCCGAGCGGGCCAAGCCGGTGGTTCGACGCCGCTGATCCACGCACGGCGGTTGCCGCCCCGCTCGATAAACTCCAAACTCATGAGGACCGACCATGACGACCATCGTCCTGAGCAACGGCCATCTGCGCACCGAGACCATCGAAGCCGCGATCGACGCGCTGATCGAGATGCTGAACGATCATCCGCTCAACCGCCTGTTCGAAAAATATGGCGACTTCGTCGAACGCGACGCCCGCAATCTGCGCGGCGAATGGCTCGAAGGGGTGGAGAACGCCGTCAGCTTCTTCGGCAACTTCTTCGACCGCTCCCATGTCTTCAGCATCGTCTCGAACCATCCGCATCACGTCGAGCGCCTCTGCGCCGCGATCGCGGCAAACCGCCAGCGTCCCGACTATTTGCGCCAGCCGCCGCCCTACGATCCCAACAAGCTGGTTATCGAGTGCAAGCGCTTCAGCACCACCCAGGGCGAGGTGCTGCTCACTTATGACGGTCAGCGAATCGAGCAATATGGTGACACGATCCGGCTAAACGGTCGCGGCAACTATGAAGGGCATGACGATCATTACTGGCACAACATCGCCAAGCGTGATCTCGCCCGCCGCCATGTCGAAGCCTTCGACCGCAGCATGACCGCGCGCGAAGCTCTTCCGCCCACTTAGCGACCGTCCGCCAGCCGGTGACGTCGCCTCTAGCGACCTGTCCGCCCGCAGGCGGTCAGCGCCATCCGGCGCCCAACGAGTTTCGTCCCGAGGCCGCTTTGGCGGCGCTCGGATGGGCGCTTGCGCGCCTGCTCGGCCGAACGGC
>NZ_JAKKIE010000107.1 GCF_021742065.1 Rhizorhapis sp. SPR117 | reverse complement strand
ACCGGTACACTTTTACTCCGAAATGAACGGACCCCAAAAGACCCGTCAGTGGTACATTTTTACTCCGCCGTTTATAGATCGCCTGATCGAAATCGGGGGCCAGCGGGAAGGCGGACGGATCGCGAACCTGCCCGGCAAGGTCGCTGTCGAGCCCGCTCCTGTCTTCCAGCGTCGCGGCGATCCTGTGTATCTCGCTCCAGGTCGTCAGTAACTCCACCAGCGCATCGGCAAGCGCATCGTGCACCAGCTGCTGCCATGGTTGCTCAAGGCCTCCGCTGAGCGGCAGGCTTCGCACCGCGTCGGCGAAGTCGGGGGGCGGCAATGCACCTTTCGCGAGACAGTCCCTGGCGTCAGCAAGATGTGCGGCCAGCGCGCTGCGTTCCGCCTCGTTGAGACCCGCGATGCGCCCTGAGATTGCTGAGAGCAGCGGAACCATCTGCAACAATCGCTGCTGGATCGCGAGAGCGTGGCGCAATTCTCCGCGATCGACCGTCGGATCGTAGCGCAACAATGCCGTCTTTTGTGAAAGTGCCGTTATATCCGAGAGAGTTTTCAGCCGGTCATGCTCTTCCGCCGCGCCGCTCTCATGGAGGTCGAGCACATCCCTCGCCCAGCGCTCCATATCGGGAAGCCAGCGCTCGAGGTTGGATCGAAGTGAGCCGGCAAGCGACCCCGGCACGATCACGCTGTCGACGAGTGTGGCTGCGATGATGCCGAGACCGATCTCGGTGACGCGCGCTACGACGGTATCGAACATCGTCTCCGGGTGATCCACTCCGGCGACGGCGACGAGCATCAGCGTGACGGCAAACAGCATAAAGCCATAGGAGCGGGGCGTTCGGTCGAGGAGGGATGCGCCGAAGGCAAGCGTCGCTACAAGCCCGGCCGAAACGATCAGCAGGATCGGCACACTTGCGAAGAGCGACACCAGGCCGAGGCTTACGATGCCCGCGCAAAACGTGTCGGCAAAGCGGTAGGTGGCCTTGGAACGGATGGCCCCGGTGTTCGGATTCATCACAACACAGCAGGTCACGAGCGACCAATAGGGCTGCGGAAGACCGATCCTCACCGCCACCATGAAGGCGAGGATGGCGGCAATAAACAGCTTGACCGAGAACAGGAGCTGATCGGCCGTGATCTTCACCGGCTCACACGCTCCTGTTGAAGAAAGGCGCCGATCCGATCCTCGAAAAGGCGCAGGACGCGGGTCGTGGTTTCTATGTCCTCAACGGGCAAATCGCCCAGAAGCGTCTTGCGCAGTTTCGCGACCGCCAGTTCCATCTTTCGGGCAAGGCGGCGTCCTTCCGGCAGAATATGGACGAAATTGATGCGGCGATCGTCAGTGGACGCACGCCGTTCCAGCAGCCCGGCGGCCTCGGCCTGATCAAGTATGCGGACCATTCCGCCAGGATTGACCCCCACCACCTCGGCAAGAACATTTTGCTGAATGCCCCGGTCGCCGGCGCGCGATACCAGAACGACAGCGCTCGCGACCGAGCCTGGCAGATCGAAATCCACGAGAACCGCACCCGCCGCCTGGCTCCAGGACCTTCTGATCGGCTGCAACGCATTGGTCAGCTCGAAAAGCGCTGCGGCGCTGATGTTGCGGCTTTTTCTGGGTCTGGACACAAGCCGCACTCTAGCCGATGGATGCTTTTCATTCAACAAGCAAACGTTGCTTTAGCAACTTGTGCGGTGAAACTTTGCTATGCCATCAAACCTGCGGGTCGGATAAAATTCCACTTCAGCGACGGGAGAGCGATAATCAGCACCGAGGACAACCCATCCCGCATCTCGGTTGCCTATGAGCTTTCGAAGGCGACGATTGGAGCAATGGATCGGCCCCATGCGCTCGCAGAGGAAGTTCACCTGGATGATATCGGTGTGTCAGCCACTTCTATGTCGATGACGACCGGTCGGTACCGCCGCGTCCCGGCGTCCTTGTCTTTCCGGACGCATTCGGGCTCAGCTATCACGCGAAGTCGCGAGCCGAGCGGCTGGCAGGCCTTGGCTATGCAGCGCTAGCCTGTGACCTCCACGGGCAGGAACGGATCGTCTCCGATCTTGAAGAGGTAATGGGTTTGATTGGACCGATGATCGAGAATCCGGCAGGTACGCGCGCACGCGCTCAGGGCTCCCTCGATGCTCTCCTTGCACAGCCGGAGGTCGACCGTGCGAAGATCGCGGCGATCGGCTATTGCTTTGGTGGCACGATGGCGCTCGAACTTGCCCGCGCCGGTGCCGCGATCGCAGCGGTAGCGGGGTTCCACAGCGGACTGGTGACGGCGCGCGCCGAGGACGCGAGAAACATTCGCGGCAAGGTGCTTGTCTGCATCGGCGCGGACGATCCAGGGATTCCGCCCGATCAGCGCGCCACGTTCGAGCAGGAGATGTGCGATGGTGGCGTGGACTGGCGCGTGCATCTCTACGGGGGCGTCGTGCATAGCTTCACGAATACCGAGGCTGCGAAGCTCGGCCGACCCGAGTTCGCCCGGTATGATGCCGGTGCGGATGCTCGCTCATGGTCGGAAATGATCGCTCTCTTCGACGAGGTATTCGCCTAGCCGGCGGTGCAGGGGAAGCTCTTCGCGCGACCGGCGGAGGGGAAAAGTTTGCTAGTCGTTCGCCTGTCGCTTCAGCGTCCGAACGACATTGTCCCATTGAAGGTTCGCCCGCGCATCGCGAACGAAAGCACTGCGGCGAATAGCGCTCAAGAACGTCCTTGCAATCGCCCGTCCTGGCTGTCGTAGCGGCCTCTCGAATTGTATGAGGAGGATGATCCGCGCCTCGTCAGTGTCATTCCACACTTCGTGCGGCCATGTGTCGTCGAACACGAGCGTAGCGCCGTCCCGCCAGCGCACCGTCCGTCGATCGAGTTCCATGCGGAGCCCTTCATGGGGGGGCACGCTGAGGCCAAGATGGCATGTCAGGAGACCTTTGGTGACACCCCGATGTCGAGGGATATGGGTGCCGGGCGCAAGAACCGAGAAAAATCCAGTATTGAGACCGGGCACAGAGGCCAGGGCTGCCGCGGTAATTGGGCATTGTTCGAGGTTGGACTCTATCCGCTCGCCATAGCCGATGAGAAAATAGGACCGCCAGCGATCATCCAGCGCAATTCGTCTGTGATCCGGCGAGACGTTCCGCAGTGGCGGAACGGTCCCGATCTGGCGTATGACATGCAGGGCCTCGCACCGGATTTCGGGCCACATCGCACGAAGGATGTGGGTCCATTCAAAAAGGTCGGGATCGATGACCGGGTCGTTGGGCACGCGCGACGAGCGTGCAATCATGGCATCCACCCAAGGCATCAACCGCTTGCCCTGCCGAATCACGAACGGCCGGCGCGATTTACCTGTTTTGCGATCAACCCAATTCATGATTATGCAACGTATCTAGTGAAATAACAAAACCGCCATTTCCCCCTTGCAGATAAACCGTGGCATCAAGATCTGAACGCCGAGCGATCGATCGCGCACCGTTCTCGACTGGCCCTTATCCGGGATAGGGCAGTCCCAGTGCTCGCATCATGATGCAGGCGGTGCGGATGCTCGTGCTTTCCGTATCGGCATTCGGGGCAATGGCGACGCGATGGCCGAGACCGATGAAGCAGGCCATCATGACGTCGATATAGGCTTCGAGTTCTTCCGACGGAACGTCCGGCCTGGCGAGTGCGGCGAGCCGGCGAATGCCCTCGCGATAAAAAGCCGTCATCATCTCGAGCCGATCGGCGACGGAGGGGTTGCGACAGGCTTCGGCGAGGATTTCGAACGACAGTTCGCCATCGTCGCGCATGAGCGAGATACCGGCGATCGCCTTGATCGCTTCGAAAATCGAGCATTCCTTCCGCTCGACCGCATCGAAGATGGCGTGCATTTGCTCGACACGTCGCCGAGAGTTCTCCGCGACGATCGCCAACACGATGTCATCCTTAGATGTGAATAGCCGATAGACCTGGCCGATGCTTACTGACGATTCCGTCGCCAGCTCGTTGGTGGTTGTCGCATGAAAGCCCTTCGCCCCGAACAGCTTGCGGGCGACACTGATGATCCTCTCACGCGGCGCCTCTCCGGAGACGTTTTTTCTCGAAACCATTCGCATCCTTTCCGACGGCGTGCTCCTTTCAACTTCCGGTTCACGGGACTTGGCGCACTTCTGGCCAGTTCGACCTGGATATCCTGCATGGTTCAACGATGGCGAAAAAACAACAGTCGTGTCCCGGTGCGCGCTGCATATAGTGCCGCGAGAAGGTGCCAGTGATCCCGAAATCGGCATTTCATCCCTTGACCCTGCTGTTCGTCATGAGTAACTCCAATAAGGAGTGAGCGCTCATTCCGCAAGAGAGGATGTCTGAAGATGGTGCGCGCCAGATCGGAAAAAGGCGAAAACAGCGCATCTGTGGCGGTGCCGGCCTTTAAGCCATCAATCATCCTGCGATTGGGTAGCGAGTCTTCGGCGCCCCTTACGGCCGGGACCGCTTCCCGCCACCTGCCAGCAGGCATCAGCACTCCGGCCGTGAGGGGTTCCCTGCCCCACGACCGCCCCGATGTCGGCTGGCAGGACCAATACAGCGCCGTGCATCGCGCCGCGAAGCAATCGGAAACCATGTGATGGCGACCGGCGGTCGCGTTCTGGAGCCGAAGAAGAAGCGGCCGAAGCTCAGTCTTCGACCGATGCAGACGCAGCCGGCCGGGGCAGATTCAGCGGTCGAGAAGGATGCGACGGACGGTCGGATACGTCGACAACCGCGTAGGCGTATCGCGGCGAAGAATGAAAGAAAAACAGATGAGCGGTAGAAGATCGGGTGGTGGCCACCTCAAGGCAGGATTTGTCCTCACGATCGCCATCGCTTTGGCGGCCTGCAGCGGCAATGAGCCGGCCGGCAACGAGGCGGATAATGCTGCGAACGAAAGCCCTCCGATCAAGCTGCCGCCGCCGATCAAGAAGAGTGCCAGCTATCGCTGTAAGGACAACAGCGTCGTGTCGGTCGATTTTCTCGCGGACGATCTGACCGCCAATCTTCGAACCGAGCGGGGTGCGTTCCGTCTGAAAGCCGCGAAAGCGGGCGAAGCATTCAGGGGCGATGGTCAGACGTTGATCGCAGAAAATAGCGGCATCACCCTGACACAAGCAGGAAAGGAGCCTCTCCATTGCAAAATGTGACAACTGCCCGACAGGTTGATGCATCGAGATCGCGAAGGCTGTCCCTTGTCGGCGGCCTTGCTGCTGTCTTGCTGATCATTGCACCAGAGGCCGCCCATGCTGACAAGACCGGCAATACTGTCCTCGGTGTGGGAATTGGTGCGCCGGGAGGCGCGCTGATCAGCGGCGGCGACACAAGGGGCACGATCGGAGGAGCTGTGGCCGGTGGTGTGAGCGGCAATATCGCGTCCAAGGACAAGAAACACCGTTGGGATCGCCGGGACCGTCGCGATGACCGCCGATGGGAACGCGACCGGTACGAACGGCGCGAACATCGCCGCCGGCGATAATCCTCCGCCGTGTCCCTCACCCCCGGTTCAGGAGTCTCTTACCTTGAAAAGCACGATCGGCCTTGCCCTTATCGCAGGGCTTGCGACCCCAGTGTTCGCGCAAACGCCCAACAGCGCGCAGGATCCGGCCCAAGCCCATATCGATAGTACTTTCGGCCGTATGGATGAAAATGCCGACGGACAGATCGACCGGGCCGAGTTCGAGCGGTTTATGACCGCTCGGATCGCCGCGCACAAGGCCCGCTTCGATGCGGAATTCAGCGCGACCGATACGAGCGGAGACGGCAGGATCGACCGGAAGGAAGCCGCGGTCGCTAATCCCCTGCTCGCGGATCGCTTCGCGACCGTCGATACGAACGCCGATGGGTTCGTGACGCCCGAGGAACCGCGCGCCGCGACCCTCGCGGCCCAGCAAGAAGAGCTCCCCGAGCAGTGATCCGACTCCCCGTTCTCCTGCTCGGTCTTGCGTTGCTCGGATACGCATCCAGCGAAGCCCGCGCGCAGGAACGCGATCATCTCACGATCGGAGCGGGCGTCGCGGCCGTACCAGACTTCGAGGGCGCGGATGATTACCGGATTCTTCCTTTTCCGCTGCTGGACATCGAGATCGGACGGGTCTTCGCCAATATCCGTGACGGGGTCGGCTATAAGGTGGTCGATCTGCCCGGCTTCACGGTGGGCGGCAGCGTCACCTATGTGCGGGGCTATCGCCGGCGCGATGTTCCTCGGGGCGTCGATAAGCTATCCGACGCAGCCGGTGGCCGGCTGTTCGCCTCGCTTCGACAAGGCAATCTTTCCGCGACGCTCGGCGCGACGCGGTCGTTCGGCGGCGGCACGCATGGCGTGATCGCCGACGCGCGCCTGTGTCAACGTCGGGGTAAAATTGTGCAAGATTCCGGTGTAAAACTGTACCAGTTGGATTGAACAAAAAGCCTCAGA
>NZ_JAKKIE010000106.1 GCF_021742065.1 Rhizorhapis sp. SPR117 | reverse complement strand
ACCAATGGGTGTTCAATGACTTCACAACGTTCAGCATCCGGGAAAATCCAATCCCCACTGGACAAACATCATAGGAGATCAACCATGGCACCTCTTACGACCCTCGAATTGATCTTGGCCGTACTTGCTCTGGTCGCCGTTGCAGCAGCATTTGCCTTTTGGCTGCAAGCGCGGCGACTGACTCATGCCAGAACACGTTTTGGTCCGGAGTTTGACAGAACACTTAGCCAAACCCACGACGAAAAAAGGGCGGAAGCTCTGCTACATGAACGCGAGCAGCGCGTGGCGAAATTCGCGATCAAACCGCTGTCCGAACGGCAGCGCAAGCGCTTCATACTGGATTGGAACAACGTCCAGGCAGAATTCGTCGACGATCCGCATACAGCAGTGAGGGATGCCGATGAACTGCTCAGCGATGTGATGCAGACGCGCGGCTATCCCATGAGTGACTTTGATCAGCGCGCTGCCGACTTGTCCGTTGATCACCCCGATGTCGTGGAAAACTATCGGCGGGGCCATGTCATCGTCGTGCGGCACCAGAATGGCGAAGCAGGAACCGAAGAGTTGCGTCAAGCCATGATCCACTTCCGCGCGCTCTTCGACGATCTGGTCAATGAACCAGGCCCCAATACGCCCAAGCGGCGGATTACCCGCAGATCTGATGGAGTAGCGAGCAATGACTGACAACATATTGAAAGATAGTGATTCTGGCAGGATTTCGACAGCCGACATCGCCGGTCGCACCCATCTGGACGAGGAAACTGTCCGCGATGAACCGAACCAGTTCAGCGTCTCCGAGGAGCATCCGCCCCTTTTCCTTGAGGACGATGCCGATATGCTGAGGACACGGTGGGCGCAGGTGCAGACCAGTTTCGTGGACGAACCACGGCAGGCGGTGGCTGATGCAGACAGCCTCGTCGCATCTGCCATGACGCGGCTCTCGGAAATATTCTCCGACGAACGATCTCAGCTCGAAACCCAATGGGATAGCGGCGAGGATGTTTCCACCGAGGATTTGCGGATCGCCATGCAGCGCTATCGCTCATTCTTCGAACGATTGCTGGCGGTCTAACCCGGATATTTCAGTGTGCCCGATCAGCAAGAGTGAAGGGCGGTCTTTCCCAAAAAAAGCCGCCCTTTCCTCTCCTAGCCCGTTCCTGATTTACTGCGCCACTGGCGCCGCCGCGCTGGGGTCCAGCGGCAAGCCGCCAAGCTGCGTCACCATCTGCGTATAGGCATCCAGATAGGCGAGCACGATGACCTGACCAACATCGGTGTTCTGATAGCTCGACCCGCCAACAGCAGCAAGACCGCCGCCCCACCAGCCGCCCGCGCCGCCACCAAAGCCGACATCGGATTTGCGCGCATAGCCTTCGACCAGCCGTTCCTGTTCGGTCGTGCGGGCATTGACCAGTGTCAGCATGACATTGGCTTCCTTCTTGCTGACCTTCAGGCCGCCCAGAAGCGCACCCGCGCCACCGCCGATAAAGCCGCCCAATGCACCGCCAAGACCAAAGCCGCCGCTATTGGCGTTCTTGGTAACCAGATCCGGCACAATGAAATAATCCGCCGCCTTCACCTGCCGTTTGCCGATATTCGACCCGGCCTGCAATTCCCCGCTGTCGGCAAGCGCGCGTTCGATGTTGCGGCTCTGCAATCCCTTGCCGCGGTCGACCAGACCAAAACAGCCTGATTTCATCACGAACAGTTTGATGATGGCTTCGGGCGATCCCAGGTTCAACGCGGTCCACCACTGATTGTCGGGCTCAACCACCGCGATGGTGCCAAGCTTTTTCGTGCAAATCGGAATTTCCGTCACACCTTTCTGCTTGGCCTTTTCAGCGGACGATTTGTCCTTGGCCAGCGCAGGTGACGTCGCGGCCAGACAGATCGCGATGGATATGAAAGTGGAAGTGACTTTTTTCAGCACAAATACCCCCCAGATGATATTATGCCGCGCAGTAAAAGCGGGCAGGACTCGTCGATACGCAACCCTGTTTTGCTGCTTCTAGCAAATGCATTGTCGAGGGAATAGCAAAATCCTTTGCGACTTTATTGAGGGAAAGGGACAAGGCATGTCCAAAATAATCTTCTACCATAACCCGCGCTCGCGCGCCGCCATGGTTCACTGGATGCTGGAAGAATGCGGTGCCGATTACGAACTTCGCCCCATTGATTTTGAAAAGGGGGACCACAAAAGTCCCGAATTTCTGGCGATCAATCCGATGGGGAAAATACCTGCGGTCGTCGTGGACGGCACGGTCATCACCGAAACGCCTGCCATCATCGCGTGGCTGGCGGATGCGTATCCCGCCGCAAAACTGGCGCCGCCGGTGGGATCGCCCGAACGGGGCACATGGTATCGCTGGCTCTTTTTTGGCGGAAGCTGTTTCGAACCGGCATTGAGCGACAGAATGTTCAACCGTCCCAGCCCTGAAAATGCCGCAGCACTGGGCTGGAGCAGCTTTGAAGTGGTGCTCACTACGCTGGCAAAGGCGCTTGATCCCGGTCCATATCTCTTGGGAGAAGATTTCAGCGCGGCCGACCTCTATATCGGGTCTGAACTTAACTGGGCGATGATGTTTGGCGCGCCTGGCTTGAAGGACAAGCCGGTTTTCACCGCCTACGTCGATCGCCTCACCGCCCGCCCCGCCTATCAACGGACCTTGGCACCGTAAACTCCAGCCGATCCCGCATAGACACAAAAAACCCGGCACGTTGCCGCACCGGGTTTTTCAGCTTTCGTTATGGCAATGCTATCAGTTGCGGTTGCCCATGAAGCGCAACAGGAACATGAACATGTTGATGAAGTCGAGATAGAGATTCAACGCCCCCATGATCACGACCTTGCCCACCATATCCGTGCCCGCGACATGGGCGTACATGCTCTTGATCTTCTGCGTGTCATAGGCGGTCAGGCCAGCGAAAATCAGTACGCCAATGGCGCTGATCGCCAAGTCCATCACCGTTGACTGCAGAAAAATGTTGATGATCATCGCCACCAACAGGCCGACTACACCCATGATCAGGAACGTGCCGAATCCCGACAGATCCTTTTTGGTCGTGTAGCCAAAGAGGCTAAGGCCCGCAAAAGCCGCCGCCGTCGCAAAGAAAGTCTGAGCGATCGATGTCCCGGTATAAACCAGGAAGATCGTCGACATGCTCAGACCCATGACCGTCGCAAAGCCCCAAAACAGCGCCTGCGCTGCACCTGTTGACAAGCGGTTGATGCCAAAGCTCATCACCATCACGAACGCCAGCGGCGAAAAGATGATGAGATATTTCATCAGGCCGGGGCCCATCATGATGTCCGCAGCCATGCCGCTGCCTGCAAACAACATCGCTACAATGCCGGTCAGCAGCACGCCGCTCGACATATAATTATACACAGAAAGCATATGGGACCGCAGCCCCGCATCGAATGCGGCATCACGTACTCCGGTGCTTGCACCGAAACCCGTGGCTGTCGTCCGGGGGTCAGACCAGTTCGCCATCGCAAATCATCTCCATCAGTTTTCTCGGCCCGTATGCCGACTACACGTCAATATCGTAGGATTGCTCTCCAGTTTCAAGGAAAACCGGAATGTTGCCGGTCGATTTATTCCACGGCATAGGTTAATTTTGCCTATGCACCGCCTGTTTATCGCAATTCAGCCGCCCGCTGCCATACGAACGAACCTTCTTTCGACCATGGGCGGCATAGAAGGCGCGCGATGGCAAACCGACGCGCAATTGCATCTGACCCTGCGTTTCATTGGCGAAGTGAATCGGCATCAGGCGCAGGATATTGCGGCGGCGCTGGGCGGGATTAGCGCATCACCTTTCACAATAAGCCTAAGTTCCGTCGGCGCTTTCGACCGTCGCGGGCGCGTGGAGGCGCTTTGGGTCGGCGTAACGCCGCATGATGAACTCAAAGCTTTACACAACAAGGTCGATCGCGCCTGCACTTCCGTCGGTGTCCCACCCGACAAACGCGCTTACCTGCCTCATATAACGCTCGCGCGTCTCAATCGATCTTCCGGGCCGGTCGACAATTTTCTGGCTTTGCATGCGGGTCTGTCCAGTACGGAATTCACGGTTGACCAGTTTGGCCTGTTCGAAAGCGAATTGGGCCGGCAAGGCGCAGTCTATCATCTGGTGGAGCGCTATCGCCTTGTGTGAATCACACGGTCGCTCTACCCGTCAAAGCGTTCAGGAATCCTTCGACCCCCATCGTCACATCGGCCCATGTGGCATCGAATCCTTCGTCTTCGCCAAAATAAGGATCGACAACGCCGGTCCCCGTTCGGCCTGGCACATAGTCCAGCAACAGTGACAGGTGCGCGGTCGCTCCGATCGGACGTTCCGCCTCCAGATCGCGCAAATTATCCGCATCAAGCGCCAATATATGCGTGAAGCGCAGGAAATCTTCGGCCGATATTTGCCTCGCCCGGTAACCGCTGATGTCGATACCATGCCGACGCGCCACTGCCATGGCGCGGCGATCGGGTGGTTTGCCCACATGCCAGTCGCCGGTTCCAGCAGAATCGACGCCAATATTCAGCGCACGCGCCGTAACCGCGCGCCGCAATGCCGCTTCCGCCAACGGTGAACGGCAGATATTGCCAAGACATACGAACAGGACATTGGCGAACAGGACATTGGCGATCATGCGAGTACTGAGCGATGCATCACCCGGCCGCGAATACGCCGCAGGCGATCCGACCGCCACTGTTGCCCGATGGGTCCGTCATCAAATCATCCGGCCCGGCGTGAACCACCATCGCGGCTCCATCGGCATCCAACAGCGGATTACTTCCATCCGATACGCTGGCATCGGCAATGGTAATTTCCAGGCTGCCCCGGCCGTCAGTGCCGATCAGCAAATTGGGCAAATCACCCATATGCATGCCTTGGGGATTATTCTTGCCATGTTCCCGGCCGGTCGGATTCCAGTGGCCGCCAGCACTGGAAAAATCGGGCGGCGTACAGTTTCCGGTCATGTGGACATGCACACCATGCGATCCGGCGGGCAAGCCTTCGCCTGTGATCATCAGCCTGATAGCGCCACCAGTATCAGTTGCCTGCACACGACCGCGCGGTGATCCATCGGCCGCAAACAACGTCGCCGTCGCCGTCTGCCCGCCCACGGGTTGTTGGGCCTCATTCGCCGCCATATCGCCAGTGGCACAAGCGCCAAGCAGGGCGGTAGTGGTCAACAAAATCAGGGCTTTGGTCATGGTTTGGCTCCATCGGTGTTTTGAATATTCAGGGCATGAACGCCGGAATGCGCACAATGTTGCCTGATTCCATTCTCATGTCGAAACAATTTCATGAAGCCAACGAAAAAAGGGGCCAGCCAATCGGCCGACCCCTCATTTTCGTAACCCAACCCGAAGGCCGGAATATTACTGACCCGAACCCGGACCGTAGGTGATTTCCACCCGGCGGTTCTGCAGTTCGCGAACACCGTCTGCGGTTTCGACGCGTGGAGCGCTTTCACCAAAGGCTTCGGTGCTGATGACGCCGTCAGGAATACCCTTCGAAGTCATGTAGGCACGAACCGAGTCCGCACGGCGCTGGGACAGGCCAACGTTGTAGGATGCCGAACCCGACTTGTCCGCGTGACCAGCCAACATCACGTTTGCGTTACCGCAATCGCTGTAAGCGGAAATCGCATTGTCCAGAATGCTCGCTGCATCAGGCGTAATGTCCGACTGATCCCATTCGAAGAACACGATGTACGGCCCAGGCGTGCACACCGCAGCCGGCGGAGGCGGCGGAGGAGGCGGGGGCGGAGGAGGAGGCGGGGGGGGAGGAGGAGGAGGAGGAGCTTCCGGCTCACCACCAAAGTTATAGGTCAGACCCGCCAAAAGGCTGTGCGAACGGAAACGGGTTGAAATATCATCCCCGGCAAAGCTGACAACGTCCACATTGGGCGCGTTGAAGAAGCGATACTTCAGGCTGGCATCCAACCGGCTTGTGACCGGCATGCGAACACCTGCCAGAGCCTGCCATGCAAAACCCGTGTCGGTGTCGTAAACGACGCCTTCGGTATTCTGCCGAACGCGTGCAACACCGGCACCGCCACCGACGAAGCCTTGCAGGCCATCGTCAGGACCGAAGTCCAGCAAACCGTTGAGCATAAAGCTGAGAGCAGCGTTATTGCTCTTGGTTCCCGCCACGGTGCCAGCAGGCAGAGTGACCGAATAGGAGTCAATCGTTGCACGACGGTAGCCGACTTCCGCTTCTGCACGGAAAGGGCCAAAATCATAACCGATAACGCCGTCGACGTCATAACCGACATCATCATCGATGCTGCCAACGTTGTTTACGCCATTGATATCGTAATCAAAGTCCTCGACAATCATGCCGCCAGCGTCGCCGCCGATATACCAGGAGTTGTCACGAGCAAGGGCCGGACTGGCCAATGCAGTGGAGGCGAGTGCTGCAGCTAAGGCAAGCTTCCGCATAGTAATCCCCTTTCAAAATGGTCACAATGGACTGCGAAAACCCTCTAATGCCAAGAAAGTTTCCATGCAAGGCTTGAAATTGCAAATTTGTTGCTAAATTGTCGCAGTTGATATCTGATTTGATGTAATAAATTCCTAGTCACCCGGAACTGTAATCCACCTCATTGATTCACGCCTCTTTGAGGAGATGAACAATGCTAGGTCGGCAGGC
>NZ_JAKKIE010000105.1 GCF_021742065.1 Rhizorhapis sp. SPR117 | reverse complement strand
CCGGTACACTTTTACTCCGAAATGAACGGACCCCAAAAGACCCGTCAGTGGTACATTTTTACTCCGCCGTTTATACCAGCCTTACTGCCGAACATCTCGTAGAGCGTCTGCAAAGAGCCGCCGGCGCGGCGAACGATATCGTTGATGCTGATATCTTCGAGGATACGGTCGGAGATGAGTTCGGCGGCGGCATCGATGAACGCATCGCGGCGGTACTGGCGACATTCATCACAGAGTGGCATCAGGTCACCTCAACCCACCGCCCAGCGCGCGGTAAAGCTCGACGGCATTGGTTTCGCGGATCAGGCGCGTGGCGAGCAGGCTCTGCTCGGCGCTATATAGCGAACGCTGAGAATCGAGCGTCGTCAGGAACGGGTCTATTCCCGAACGGAATCGCGCTTCCGAAAGCCGGTATGCGCCGGCGGCCGCGGTGCGCAGCGATGTCTGAGCCTCGAGCTGGGCATCGATCGTTCCGCGACGTGCGAGCGCGTCGGCGGCTTCCCGGAAACCGGTCTGGACGGCTCGTTCATAGGAAGCCAGCATCGCGCTGCGCGTCGCCTGGGCATACCGCAGATTGCCCTTGTTCCGCCCGAAATCGAAGATGGGAAGCGTCGCCGATGGCGCGACCGACCAATAGTCGCTGCCCTTGCCGAACAGGTTCGACAGGCCCGAGCTGATCGTGCCGAAGGCCGCCGTCAGCGAGATGCTCGGAAAGAAGGCGGCTCGCGCCGCGCCGATATCGGCATTGGCGGCGCGCAGCTGGTGCTCGGCAGCCGCTATGTCTGGGCGCTTGAGCAGCACGTCCGATGAGAGTCCTGCCGGCAAGCTTGGGATCGTCGCTCCATCGGTGCTCAGCCCGTCGGGCAGAAGCTCTTCACCGAGAATGGATCCCGCCAGAAGGTTGAGGGCATTGCGGTCCTGCTCGACGAGCGTGGTGGCTTCAGCGATATCGGACCGGGCCTGGTCGAAGCTTGTCTGCGCCTGATGGACATCGAGCCCCGAGGAAATGCCTTTCGCGAAGCGCGCCTTGGTCAGGTCCAGCGTCTCGCCGAAGGCCTGCCGGGTGTCGCGGGCTATCCGCAGCCGTTCCTGGTCGGCCGCCAGCGTCAGCCAAGCGGTTGCGACCTCGGCGATGAGCGCGGTTTGGGCCGCGTTGCGATTCTCGACCGAAGCGAAATATTGCTCGAGCGCGGCCTTGTTGAGGTTCCGGATCCGCCCGAAGAGGTCGATCTCCCAAGCCGATGTTCCGATATTCGCAGAATAGATGTCGGACCGGCCGCTGGCCGACGGTGCCGTTCCCGACGTCGAGACGCCTGCGGGCAGCTTCTGGAAGGTGGCGCCGCCATTGACATCGAGCGTCGGGAACAGGTCGGCGCGCTGCACCCGGTAGAGCGCGCGTGCCTGCTCGACATTGGCGAGGGCCACCCGGAGATCGCGGTTATTGACGAGCGCGAGCTCGATGACGCGTCGGAGCCTGGGCTCGGTGAAGAAGTCCCGCCAGGCCATTTCGGCCGGGTTCGCCGCGTTCGGGGTCACCACGGTATTTTCGCCGGGCAGGGCTGATGGCACGGGCAGCGCAGGCCGGACATATTTGGGAGCCATGTCGCAGGCTGACAAGCCGAGGACGGCTGCGGCGGCGAGGGAAAGCGAGCGCTTGTGCACCTCAAGCCTCCCGCGGATCATGGCCGCCGCGCAGGCTGGCACCGGGAGATTGTTCCTCGTTGCGTGTAGTATCCTGGCGGAACAGCCTTTTCACGACAACGAAGAACATCGGCACGAAGAAGATTGCAAGCACCGTCGCGGAGAGCATGCCGCCGGCCACGGCCCAACCGATCGCGTTTTGCCCGCCGGCACCAGCGCCGGACGCGACGGCCAGCGGCAACACGCCGAACGTGAAGGCGAAGGATGTCATCAGGATCGGCCGCAGCCGAAGCCGCGCCGCCTGCATGGCCGCTTCGGCAGCGCTTGCGCCCTGTCCCATTCGTTCTTCGGCGAACTCGACGATCAGGATCGCGTTCTTGGCCGAAACACCGACGGTGGTAATGAGGCCGACCTGAAAATAGATATCGTTGTTGAGGCCCGCGAAAGTCGCGGCGAGCACCGCACCGATCACGCCGAGCGGCACGACCAGCAGGACCGCGAAGGGCACCGACCAGCTTTCATAGAGCGCCGCCAGGCACAGAAACACGATCAGCAGCGAAAGCGCATAGAGCGCCGGCGCCTGTCCGCCCGACAACTGCTCCTCGTAGGACAGGCCGGTCCATTCGAACCCGATGCCCTTGGGCAGCTTGGCAACAAGCTCCTCCATGCGCTTGATCGCTGCGCCCGAACTGTGCCCGCGGGCAGGCGAGCCCATGATTTCCATGGCGGGGACACCATTGTAACGTTCGAGCCGCGCCGGACCATATTGCCAGCTGGTGTCGGCGAAGGCCGAGAAAGGCGCCATGCTGCCCGTCGCGCCACGGACATAGAGATCCCCGATCTCGTCCGGCGTCCGGCGGAAATGGGAATCGGCCTGTACATAAACGCGCTTGACGCGGCCCCGATCGATGAAATCGTTGACATAGGAACCGCCCAGGGCAGTGCTGATCGTGTCGTTGATATCGGCCTGCTCGAGTCCGAAGGCACCTGCGCGAGCCTGATCGACGTTCAGTTTGAGTTGGGGCGTGTCGTCGAGGCCGTTATGTCGGACCTGCACCAGCAGCTTGTCGCCTGCCGCCAGGTCCAGCAATCTGTCCTTCGCGGCAACGAGCCTGTCGTGGCCGAGGTTACCGACATCCTTGAGCTGGAGATCAAAACCGTTCGACCGGCCGAGTTCGCTCGCCGCCGGTGGGATGAAGGCGAGAGCCTTGCCCGCGCGAAGCGTCTTGAGCGCCTCGTTCGCCCGCTCGGCCACGGCGGAGGCGGAATTTTCTCGTCCCTTGCGCTCACTCCACGGTTTCAGGCGGATAAAATTGACTCCGACATTCTGGCCCTGGCCGACGAATCCGAAACCGGACAGACCGAAGAGTCCCTCCACATTGTTTTTCTCTTGTTTGAGGAAATGGTTCTGCACCCGCGCCATCGTGCGCACGGTCTCCTCCATCGTCGTGCCGGTGGGCAGCATAACTTGGGCATAGATCATGCCCTGGTCCTCCTCAGGAAGGAAACCTGTCGGCAGGCGCAGGAATAGGATGGCCATTCCAATGGTGATCAGCAGATAGACGCCAAGCGAGCGGCCCCAGCGCCGTTCGACCCTGCGCACGCTATTGGCGTAGCGATCCACGCCGCGATCAAAGATGCGGTTGAACCAGCCAAAGAAGCCGGTTTCGTGGTGCGGAGTCTCCCTGGCGGGCTTCAGGATCGTCGCGCAGAGCGCTGGCGTCAGTATCAAGGCGACTAGTACTGAGAGGACCATCGAGGACACGATCGTGATCGAGAATTGTCGGTAGATAACCCCCGTCGAGCCGCCGAAGAATGCCATCGGCAGGAACACGGCGGAGAGGACGGCACCGATGCCGATCAGCGCGCCGCTGATCTCGTCCATCGACTTGCGCGCCGCTTCCTTTGGCGAAAGCCCTTCCTCCTGGATCAGGCGCTCGACATTCTCCACAACGACGATGGCGTCGTCGACGAGCAGACCGATCGCCAGCACCATGCCGAACAAGGTGAGGGTGTTGATGGTGAAGCCTGCCGCGTAAAGGACGGCGAACGAGCCGAGCAGTACGACCGGAACCGCAATCGTCGGAATGAGTGTTGCCCGCCAGTTCTGCAGGAACAGCAGCATGACCAGGAACACGAGTACGACCGCCTCGACGAGCGTATGGATCACCTGCTCGAGGGAGAGGCGGACGAACGGCGTCGTGTCGAGCGGATAGGCGACGCGAATGTCGGGCGGGAACTGTTCGGAAAGCTCGGCGACCTTGGCCTTCACGGCATCCACGGTGTCGAGCGCGTTGGCGCCCGGTGCCAGCGAGATGCGGAAGCCGGCCGCGGGTTTGCCGTTATAGCGCGAGTCGAAACTGTAATTCTCGGATCCGAGCTCCACTCGTGCGACGTCCGACAGGCGTACCGTCGAGCCGTCAGGATTTGTCCGCAGCAGAATCCGGCGGAACTCGTCGGCAGTGCGCAGCCGCGACTGTGCCGTAACCGTGGCATTGAGCGCTTGGCCGGGATCGGCGGGAAGGCTGCCCACCTGACCCGCCGAAACCTGGGCGTTCTGTGCCTCGATCGCTTTCTTCACGTCGCCGATCGTGAGTTTGAGATTGGCGAGCTTGAACGGGTCGACCCAAATGCGCATCGCATATTGCGCCCCCAGAACCTGTGTCTCGCCGACGCCCGTGATCCGGCTTAGCGGATCTTGCAACTGCGACGCCACGAAATCGCCGACGTCAACCTGATGGTGGCTGCCGTCTTCCGAATAGACGGCCAATATCAGCAGATAGTTTCTGGACGCCTTGGCTACGCGAACGCCCTGTCGCTGGACTTCCTGCGGCAGCAGCGGCATCGCCTGCTGCAGCTTGTTCTGCACCTGTACCTGGGCGACATCGGGGTCGGTTCCCTGTTCGAAGGTCAGCGAAATTGAGAGATTACCGGCGGAATCGCTGGTCGATGAAAAATAGCGCAGGTTATCGAGCCCCTTGAGCTGCTGTTCGATGACCTGGGTGGTCGTGTTCTCCAGCGTCTGCGCATCGGCTCCCGGGTAGAGCGTAGAGATGGAAACCGCAGGCGGCGCGATGTTGGGAAACTGGGCAACCGACAGCGAACGGATCGCGAGAGCGCCCGCCAGCATCAGGATAATGGCGATGACCCAGGCGAAGATCGGCCGGTCGATGAAATAGCGCGACATGGGTTATGGAGTCCCTGCGGCGTTGGACGTGCGCTCACGGGTTATCTGCTTCGGCTTCATCGGCCGGACCGTGGCTCCGGGCTTCGCGTCCAGGAGCCCCTCGACGATGAGCCTGTCGCCTGCCCGGAGGCCTTTGGTCACAATCCAACGATCGCCGATGGCCCGATCGGTTGTGACGACACGCTGCTTGACCTTGTTCTGTCCATCGACCACGAGCGCGGTCGCGCGCCCGCGCGGATCATGGGTAATGCCCTGCTGCGGCGCCAGAATGGCTTCGCGCCGCACACCGTCGATCAGCCGAGCCCGGACATACATGCCCGGGAGAAGAACGCCGTCGGGGTTGGGAAAGGTGGCGCGGAGCGTCACCGCGCCGGTTGTGGAATCGACGTTCACCTCCGAGAATTCGAGGCGCCCCTCGATCGGATAGGTCTTCCCATTGGGAAGGACGAGCTTGACTCGGGCCCTGCCCCCCTCACGGGCCAACCCGCCAGCGCGCATCTCGTCGCGCAGATCGAGGATCTCGGCGGCCGATTGGGTGACATCGACGTAAACCTTGTCGGTCCGCTGGATTGTCGCCAGCGGTTCGGCCTGTCCGGCCTGCACGAGCGCTCCGGGCGTGAATCTTGAGCGACCTATGCGCCCCGAGATCGGCGCCCGAATGCGCGTGAAGCCGAGGTTGACTTCAGCCGCCTCGACGGCCGCCCGCTGCGCTGTGACATCGGCGCGGGCCTGCCCCGCGGTGGCTTCGGCATTGTCGACATCCTGGCGGCTCACCGCATTGATCCCGACGAGGTCGCGATAGCGTTCCGCCTGCAGCCGTGTCGCGTTGATGGCGGCCTGCGCCCGGGCAAGCGCGCCGCGGGCGCTGCCGAGCGCGGCGCGATAGGGCGCATCCTCGATCTGGTAGAGGACCTGTCCCGTCCGGACGATTGTGCCCTCTTCGAACAGCCGCCGACGGATCACGCCGCTGATCTGTGGCCGGACCTCCGACGTCTCGAGCGCCACGATGCGGCCGGGCAACTCGCTGGTGAGAATCGCCGATTCGCTTTTGAGCGTCACGACGCCGACTTCGGGCTGCGGCGCCTTCGTTTCCTCGGAGGCGCCGCAGCCCGCGAGCCAAAGAACACAGAGGATCAAGGAGAATTTGGCCGTTCCGGGCAAGGGCATCGATTAGTCCTGCATCGCAATGTCCGGAGTGAGCGCTCATTCCGTTGTTACGACGCAATAAGTTGCCTAGCATGAATTGGCAACCGAATATATCTTAACGAAACTCCGCTTCAGGGCGATCGCATTTCAGGTGAAGGTGAGTAGCTGGGTGAGATAGTCGTTGTTCCATGCGGCCCGGTTGAATTTGACCCGTAGCGATCCCTTGGAGGGATCCTTGCGCATGATGTTGAGGGCCATGTGGCGCAAGATGGCGAGGTTCTGGGGGGCGTTGTCCATGCGGGATCGCGCCTGGTCCTCGTTCATCACGACATCGAGACACCAATGCAGTCTGTTTTCCACGCCCCAATGGGCGCGGACGACCTCGGCAAAGCGCTCGACCGAGAGGCTGGTGCTCAGCAGATAATAGGCCGTCTCGTGGGTGGTCTTCCCGTCGGTTTCGCGGGTCGGGCTCACTTTGCCGATGGCCTCCAGGCCGGGCCATTGATGCCGTTCCTGCAGCCAGGCGATGTCGTCGGAGATGGCCGCGACGCGGGTTTCGATCCCCTGGTTCCCTTTGAGCGCCAGCGCATAATCGCCACCCTGATCCACGATCTGCCGGGCGATGTCGCGCTGGCAATTGAGCGCGTCGACGGTGACGATGGTACCTTTCAGCGAGAGCATCTCGAGCAGCTTGGGCACGGCGGTAATCTCGTTCGACTTCTCGTCGGTGGCGATCTGCGCGAGAACCAGTCGCTGATGGCATCCCCAGGCGCTCACCATATGCAGCGCCGATTTGCCGCTGGCCCGATCGAACGATCGGCGCGAAACCTTGCCGTCGATCGCGATGACGCCTTGGCACGCGGCGGTGAACTCCGCCATGAACCGCCGGAAGCACGAACTGAATGACAGACCGGCTGATGCCGGTAGGTTCATGGGTTGTGGCTGAAGCCTGTGCTGTGGGTATGGCGGTCG
>NZ_JAKKIE010000104.1 GCF_021742065.1 Rhizorhapis sp. SPR117 | reverse complement strand
GCCTGCCGACCTAGCATTGTTCATCTCCTCAAAGAGGCGTGAATCAATGAGGTGGATTACAGTTCCGGGTGACTAGCCTGCCGGCTTGACCTCGATCGTGCAGCGCACCGGATTTTTCGCCTTCCTGGCCTGCTCGCGGCACGCCTGCACCGCCTCGCGGTTGCCATCGGCGAGCGGCGAGGCCGCGACGATCAATCCCCAGCTCTCTGGCGCGGCCGTCTGCATCAGGCGTTGCCCCGCATCCCATGCCGACGTTTCGCCAAGCGCCCGTGTCGCCATGCTTTCGGGCCAATGCCAGCTCGCCGGCATCATCCGCGCGATCGGGCCGGCAAGCGCCGCATAGAGCAACAGCCCCAGCACCAGGCCGACGCCCCCGGCGATATACAGCCAACGGTTCTGCTCATCGCCCCGGCGCGCGGACGCGACGATGTTTTGCAGGTCGTGCGCCGCGCTTCGCAGCACCGTATCGGTCGCCTGCACCTGGGCGCGCAGCTCGCGGGTCGCCTCGGCGACGGAAGCGTTTAAACGGCCCCCCATATTCTCCGGGGTGAGCGTCATGGCGGGGCTTTTCCGCACCCCGCCTATCTGCTGCACCAATATTTCCAGCACCTTTTCGGTGCGCTCAAGCGTCGGCTCATAATCGGGAACGTCGATGGACTCGCGCGCCGTGGTCAGCGCCTCGACTGCATGGCGCAGCAACGACACCTCGCCGCGCAACCGCTCGAACGCCAGCGCCGGGTCGTCGCCGTTTGCCGGTTCCTCGCGATACTCTTCCTGGTCGCTCATGTCCGCTTATCCTTGGGCAACTGCCCGAACATCACCAGAAAGTCCCGCACGGCGATGATGCGCGCGCCCTCGTAACGGACCATCGACAGCAGATCCCGCTTGTCGCCGGTCACAAGATGATCGGCCGTGCCTGCGACGATCATTGCCAACAGAAAATTATCATAAGGATCGGCGCAGGCCGTCACGTGCGGAAGGTCCGCCACCATCACAGCCACGTCGCGCAGCTCGTTGACAAGCCGCCCCGCCAGCGCGGGCGAAAGCCGCTCGCGGATTTTGGGATAGCGCGTCACCCGCGCCAGCTCGTCCAGTTGCTCTTGAGAGGTCAGCAGCTCAAACCGCCCCTCCCGCCAGAGCGTGACGATCTGCGCGGGCGGCGATCTGCCCGAAAGCAGCGCGCTTATGAGAACATTGGTGTCGACAACGACGCGCACGGGTCAGCCTGCGGGCTGACGTGCGGCGGCCACCGCCTCCCCTATCAGCGCGTCCAGCTCGTCGGGGGCCATATCCTCGAACTTGCTCCGCGCCTCGGTGATGGTCTGATCGAGAACACGCCATTTGACCGCTTCCTCGATGAAGCGGGAAAGATCGCCTTTCTTCATGCCGCGCTGTGCGAGGAAGCTACGCACCGCAATGTCGGTGTTTTTCGATACCGAAACGGTCCAGCGGGTCATATCGTTCATGGTTCGACTCTCTGATTAAACACATACCATCTTAGCATGATAGGCGTTTATCGCAAAACATCAGCGACTAAGGCCCCGATCACGGCCAATCCCCAAATCCTGCGTCAATTGCCGGCCAAGATCGCCACCGCCCATGTCGCGGCTGCGGTTCATGGCCGTATCAAGCCCCAGCTCGCGGGTGCGGCCGCGCAGGATCGATTCCACCTGGGGATCGCGCTCAAGGCTTTTCGCCATGCCCGCCATTTCCTTGCCCGCCTTCTCGCGGCCCACCATGTCGCCGGCGCGATAGAGGCGGTCACGATCCTGGCGAAGCTCCTGCCAGCGTTCCACGAACCGATCGGCGCGCAAGGCAGGATCGGCCCGCACCCGCGCCTCCTGCGCCATCGCCTCGACCATCGGGCCGCTGCGCCCCGCCGCCGCCTCGCGCAATAGGGCAGGGTCGCGCCGCATCGCCGACGCCATATCGCGCGAGGCTCCCGGCCTGATTTGGTCCAGCGCCTCGGTCGCGCGCTCGAGCGCGACTTTCTGATGTTCCAGCACCGGCCCGCCCGATGCGCGCGCCTGCAACACCGCCTCGGCCGAACGCGAAGCCCGCTCGACCGCGCGCGTAAAGGCGCGGTCCTCGCCGCGATCGGCACGCGCAGGCGGTCGCTCCGCACCCTTCGCCGGCTCGGCCGATAGCTTCAACCCGTCGAACATGCCGCGCTTGGGCTTCTCGCCCTGGCCGCGCTCGCTCCCCGGCGCTGGGCGCTCGGGCGCGGGCCGGAAGCCGTCGAACATCCCCCGCCGCGGTTGCCGCTCGGCCGCGGCCTTCGCCGCGGCGTCGCCGCGGTCGCCACCACCACCAGGCGCGCGCGAATGGTCGCCTGCAGGGCGCATGGTTCCCGCGCGAGGCGCGAGGATCTCCACACCCTGACGCTCGGGCGCTTCGCTCAAGCGGATCTCGCCCGACAATCCGCGCCGATCGGCGAACGCCCGCGCCTCCGTCTCCCGATCGCGCGGATAATCCGACGCCATATCCTTCGCCCGCTCGCGCGACAGCGTGCGGGTGAGCTGGCGCTGATCGGCGAAATCGTCGCGGCCGTAATGGAGCTGCACCCCGTCGCGATGCCGCGACAACGCCACATAGGCCGCATGGCGGTCCATGCCGGGGGTCGCCAGCACATGCGCCTGATCGACCGTCACGCCCTGCGATTTGTGGATGGTGGCGGCATAGCCATGATCGACATGGGCGTAATCCTTCAGGTCGAACGCGACCGATCGGCCATCGTCCAGCTTCACCGCCATGCTGTCGGGCGACACGCGCTCGATCTTCCCCAGCGTGCCGTTCTTCACCCCAAGGCCGCGCTCGTTCTTGAGGAACATGATGCGGTCGCCGGTCGCGAACTCGCGCGCGCCCCGCTCGGCCGACACGCGCACATCGTCCCCCAGCTCGCCGGCGTCGCGCATCCGGTCGCGCGCGGCCAGGTTCAGGTCGCGCACCTCGGCATTGGTATGGGTGAGGATGATCCGGGTCTGATCCGGATCGGCGACGCGCTGCGCGTCCCAGCGGTCCACAAGGTCGCTGCGCGCCTGCTCGCGCGTCTCGGCCGCGTAGACCATGCCATGTGCCTCATAGGCATGGATCGCCTCGCCGGTGCGGCCCGTCGCCAGCGCCCGCGTCGCGTCCTTCTGCCAGTCCTCATGCTGCCGGCGAACCTCGCTGATCTCGGCCGCGCCATGCCGCTCGGCAAGGCTGCGGAACGCCGCGCCGGCCTCGATCGCCTGTAGCTGCTCGGCGTCGCCGACCAGAACGACCTTCGCCCCTGCCCTCTCGGCCTCGGACAGCACGCGCTCCATCTGGCGCGTGCCGATCATCCCGGCCTCGTCAATCACCAACACGTCGCGCGGGCCTAGCAGCTCGCGGCCCTGCTCCCATTGATATTCTAGGCTGGCGATCGTGCGCGAGGCGATGCCGGAACCGCCCTCAAGCCCCTCGGCCGCGATCCCCGACAAGGCCGCGCCGCGCACCTGGTAGCCGGCGCTCTCCCACGCCTCGCGCGCGACCCCCAGCATCGCCGACTTGCCGGTGCCGGCATAGCCCACGACTATGGAAAGATCGCCCTTGCCGACTATATGCTCCAAAGCGGCCTGCTGCTCACCCCCCAGCACCAGGCCCATACTCCCGGCAGCGTCCAGCTCCCGCGATAATGACGCTGCCGGGAGACCATGCCTCTCCCTTCCGCCAAGCCGATCGGCGGCACGCTCAAGCCGCTGCTCCGTCTCGATCATGCCGCGCGAAGTGAACCGATCCTCACCGCGCCCGTCCTTCCCCAGCGCCACCAGCTCGGGCGAGGACCGCACCGCGCTCATCACCTGGTCGAACTGATCCTTGCCGTCACTGTGCCGGAACGCGAACTGCGCCAGGTCGCGCCGCGTGAACGTCGCCTGTTGCCGGGTAATGGCGTCCAATGCGATTTCGGGATTGGCGATGATCTTCGCGCCATTCTCGCGCGCGATCCGGGCATGGTCCTCGACCCGCTCGGCTTCAAGCCCCTGGTCGGGCATACGCGACGCCGCCGGCCCGATCTTGTGCTGCGGCTCTAGGTCGATGCCCTGCGCCGCCAATGTCCGATGGTCGATCCGCGCATCAATATCCAGCTCGGCCAGGCGCTCGTTGACATGCTCGGCCCATGCCTCGCGCCACCCTTCCAGAAGCTGCGTGCGGTTCCACTCGCGCGCCTTCTGGCCGAAGCCGTCCGGCCCTACCTCGCGCATCGACAACATGACATGCGCGTGCGGCTTGGGCTGGCCGTCCTTGCCCATGTCCCAATGCACATTCAGGTCCGCGACCATGCCGCGTTCCACGAACTGCTTTTCGACAAACTCGCGCGCGAGCTGAATACCCTGTTCCTGGTTCAGCTCGCGCGGAATCGAGAACTCGACCTCGCGGGCAAGCTGCGCGTCCTTGCGCTTCTCGCCGGCCTCAACCTCGTTCCACAAGGTCGCGCGATCGTTCAGACGCTCCGGCGCCCCTTCGGGAGCCAAGATTTCCGAATGGACGACGCCCGCCTTGTTCGAGAAATCTTGGGTACGCCCGAGCCGGTCGTCGTGCAGCCGTTCGGCCGCACGATAGGCCGCGCTCGCAACGGCGCTCGACCCGTTCGCGCGGCTGATGACCTTAGCCGAGAAATGGTAGATCGCCATGACAGCTCCCTTACTACCTTTCTGAGCACACGTCGGCAACGACGTATAAACGCGCACTCACACTCTCTGCCGTTCGCATGACTGACTTGGCCGCATTTAATGATGGAGACGCTACCCTCTCGCGCCGATCGTGCTAGTCTGCCGCTACGGTTCACGGGCACAAGGGAGATGATATGCGCAAGGTTAGGGACTATGATGCGGAACTGAAAGCGCTCGGCGACAAGGCCAAGGCATTGAAGGCCCGCAAGGTGCAACAGCTCGGCGAACTCGTCACCTCAACCGGGGGCGATGCTCTCGAACTCGACGTGCTGGCGGGCGCGCTGCTCGCCGCGATCGAAACGACCGATGAAAGCGCAAAGGAGGCGTGGCGCTCGAAAGGCGCGGCCTTCTTTCAGCGGCGCGGGCGCAAGACTACGCTCCGCCCTCGCTATGACGGCGAAGGCGGAAACCAAACTGGCGCAGGCGAGGAACAGGATTGAAGCCGCCGCGCGCCGCACCGATACGAGGGGATGGGTTGTGGCCCGACGCGAACGCACCCGCCACCTCATAGAGCTGGGTGGACTCGTCCAGAAAGCCGGCCTTGTTGATCTCGCCGACGACGATCGCGCTACCCTCTACGGCGCGATGCTCGATTGTGCGGCGCGCGTGAGGGGTGACGATGCCGGCACCGTTCTGGCGCTTTGGAAGCGGCGCGGCAAACGCGCGTTCGACGCGGAAGCGGAAGGGAGTGCCGTCGATGAATGAACATTCCATCGCGGATGAAGGACGCGCGCGCCGTCAACAGGCGGTCGATTTCGGGCGGACCAATATCGAGCTGTCGGGATTCTCCCTCTCGCCGGAAATGGAGGCGCTGAACGCCGGCTTCGTTTCCGGGGAATTGTCCGAAAGCGACTATATCGCCGCGTCGCTGGACCATGCCAACACCCTGCCCCCGGCGAGCCGGTGCAGGAATATTTCACCAGCCTCGAAGAACTCGAAGCTGCAAGGGCGGCCCGCGCTCGGCCGTGATCTGCGCCGAACATCTGGAAAAACGATGATGGGAGGATATCCTGATGCTGGAATGGTTCCGCCAGCTCGGCCGCGCGCTGCGCAACCTGGCGCGCATCGCGCGCGCCAACCCGATATGGGCGGTCCAGTCGCTGGCGCTGAGTCCAGTCGCGCTTATCCGCCATCTGTTCGGCGTGGTGATCCTGTTCCTCGTCGTCGCCCTGGTGCTGAGCCTCGGCGCGGAGGCCGCACTGTGGTTTCTCGGCGTCCCCAAAGACTCGTTCGTGCGCCAGCTCGTCATGGTGCCGGTCGGCATCGTCATTCTGCTGGTGCCGCTGCGCGCGCTCGTCCAACCCCTGATCCTGCGCTATGGCGGCCCTGACGGCGATGACACCCACGGCTCGGCCCGCTTCGCTACCGACCGCGAGACAAGGCCCCTCGCCGTTGTCTGCATCGATCCCAAGGGCGAGAATGCCCGCATCGCCGCGCACCAGCGCGGACGCTTCGGGCCGGTCCATGTCCTCGATCCCTTCGGCATCACCGGGCTTCACCCGGCCGCGTTCAACCCGCTCGACCGGATCGACCCAGCCGGCCTCGATGTCGCCGACGACTGCATGACGCTGGCCGACGCGCTGGTCCACGACGCCCACAACGAACAGACCGAAGCCCATTGGAACGAGGAAGCCAAGGCGCTGATCGCCGGCCTGCTCATGCACATCGTTGCACGCGAGCCGGACGCCACCCGCACGCTCGCCACGCTGCGCGACCATCTGACGCTCGCCCCGGCTGCGTTCGCGGCCCTGCTCGAAACGATGCAAGGCTGCGGTGGCCTCGTCGCCCGCGCCGCCAATCGCCACCTCGGCAAATCCGATCGCGAGGCGGCGGGCGTGCTGTCATCGGCGCAGCGCCACACCCATTTCCTCGATTCCCCGCGCATGACCACGACGCTCGGCCGATCGGATTTCCGCTTCGCCGACTTGAAGGAACGGCCGGCGAGCATCTTCCTCGTCCTGCCGCCCGATCGTCGCCGACAAGCTGGCCTATTACGCCGATCGCGAGTTCGCCGGCCTCGCAATCGAGATCAGATTGACCGGCCTTCCCGAAGGCGCAGACAGAACCCACCACCCTAAGAGCGTTTAAACGGCTCGACAGGATCTAGGTGCCCGGCAAATCGGCCGTCTGGGAAGCTCGTAGAGCGCCGTGGACGTCGACCCTCGGGCGCCCCCCCCCCGCCTGATGCCCGAAAAGGGGCTGGGCGGGCCGGAAATCGCGCCTGTGGGGACGTTTCCGCTTCCCCTGCCCCTCGTTTGGATCGCCGCCCTATCCGCTTGGCTTTTCTGGAAAGCCATTTTGGACGGTTGGTCTTGGTGGTTAGCTGGATGGTTGGGCGGAACGGTGGAGCTGGGTGCCAATCTGAATGACTGACCGGCTGATGCCGGTAGGATCAAGTGGAGGGGCTGAAGCCGTTTCTGTGGGAATGCCGGTCCAGG
>NZ_JAKKIE010000103.1 GCF_021742065.1 Rhizorhapis sp. SPR117 | reverse complement strand
GGTGGTTCAAACATGGGTCAGTTCTCGACGGAAATTTATATCCCTCCCGGGTCAACTCTCAGCGGTAATCAACACCCCATGAGTTCCTGGCGATGCGGCTCAAGATTGGCGAGCGTGGGAACGGCGATCTTCTTGAATTCGCATTTCTGGCGAAGCACGTCATGCAGGACCTCGGGCGACGGCCTTGCATCGTCGTTTCTGAACGGCACGAAGCCGCCTGTCCGCGTGCTCAGAAGGTTCCGGCCGGAAAACGCAGCCGGAAAGCCTGGTGCGTCGTTCGTGGGACGCTTACGGCCAGGCAGCTTGCGCCGCGGCCCACTAAACGAGTTACGGCAGGTTAGTGCCGATCAGCCGACACTAAAGCCGCAGAGCTTGTTACCGTCCAAATCGCGAAAGTAGGCGAAATGCATCTTCGGAGCACGTTCACCTGGGGCGCCATCGTCAGTCCCACCGAGTTCGATTGCTTTCGCGTGGAACGCAGCCACCTCCTCGCCAGAGTCGAAACTAAATCCTGACATGCTGCCGTTCCCGACTGTCGCAGGCTGCCCGTCAAACGGTCCCAAGACGCCGAACGACAGCTTTCCCGCCTTCCCGTAAATCCGGCCACCCGACGGATGTTCGAACAGCGCCGTCATGCCAATAGAGCCGAGAAGCGCATCATAGAACCCTTTGGCCTCCGGGAGCCTATTCGATCCGACTGTCGTATAGCTGAGATCTGCCATCGGGCTCTCCGTCGTTTGTCGCTATTAGTGTTCCTCAAGGGCGCAGACGCTGCGCTATGCAGTGTCCGTCGGCAAGTTGGGCGTCAGGAGCCAGAACGCCTTTCCCAAAAACGAATGGATTGCCTCCGCTATATCCCGCAGCACCTTTAGCAGCGTCGCGCTGCAAACGCAAGAGCCAGTAAGCACCGCCGCGCTTGTCCACTTTTAGGAACAGCCCCTCCCCGTCCTGATAGGTGCCGGGTTTCGCCAAAGCCGCCTTGACCGCAATCGCCGTGAGCTTGCCCATCATCTTACCCACACACTTTCCTCCCCCACATCGAGAGGTCAATGTGTGGGGGTAAACCGATTTACCCCCACATTACCCCCACACTACGCTCCGGTTGCAGGTAAACAGCAACGGCCACGAGCGGACGGTAGCGGGATTATACTCTAGGTTTTTCGGGATTTCTAGGGATTTCGGCGAACGCCCCCGGATGGGCTGCTGGTGGACAGGGCTGGATTCGAACCAGCGTACGCTCTCGCGGGCAGATTTACAGTCTGCTGCCATTAACCACTCGGCCACCTGTCCATGGAAGCCATGCAGACTTTTGTAAAAAAAGTCCGTAGGAGGCGCGTCTTTGGCGAATGGAGGCTTGCCTGTCAATGCCGGTCCGTGGAAAAGGCGTGGATTATGAAAAGAGGACATCGAACCGGCAAACCCAAGGGCGGCTTCCCCCGCTTCTGGGGTCGCCATGCGGTTATCGCCGCGCTTGCCAACCCTGATCGGGTGGTGCGCAAAATCTGGGGTACGCGAGAGGCGCTGACGGCGTTGGAACTGCCGCCTGTGCTGCCGATCGTCTATTCGGACGTCGCCGATCTTGGCCGGATGGTGCCGGGCGATGCGCCCCATCAAGGGATCGTTGCCGAAGTGGAACCGCTGGAGGACATCTGGCTGGGCGATATATTGGAGCAGGGTCGGGACGACATGCGGCCCATCCTGGTTCTCGATCAAGTGACCGATCCGCATAATATCGGCGCAATTTTGCGATCTGCCGCTGCCTTTGATGCACTGGGCATTGTCACACAAGACAGGCACGCACCGCCAGAATCCGGCACCATTGCCCGCGCGGCCAGTGGCGCATTGGAAATCGTGCCCTGGGTCCGCGTCGTGAACCTCGCCCGCGCGCTCGACGAGATTGCCGACGCCGGCTACTGGCGTATTGGTCTTGATGGAGAGGCAGATACATTGCTGGACAAGGCAATCGGCACGTCCAAGGTTGCGCTGGTCCTGGGTGCGGAAGGTGATGGCCTTCGTCACAACAGCATGGCGCATTGCGATATATTGGCTAAACTGCCGATCAGTCCGCGGATGGAAAGCCTCAACGTGTCCAATGCCGCCGCAATAGCCCTTTACGCGACGGCCAATCGCTGATCGGGCCCATAAAGGGGGAATGGCCATGCAACATGTCGTCCGAACCACTTTTACTCTGTGCATGGCCCTGCTTTTAAGCGCCTGCCTGCTCACGCCGGGCAAGTTCGATTCAACCTTGGACATCCGTGCCGATCGCAGCTTCACCTTCACCTATAAGGGGGAAGTCATCGCGCTCGACATGGCCAAGGAAATGGGCAAGGGCATGGGAACGCCAGATGTGCAGGACGAAAGCTGGGATGATGTAAAACCATCTGACAGTTCGTTCATGCCGATTGCCTTTTCACCGGAGGATGATTCAAGCAGTGATGGCACAAATGCCGACGGCTCCGACGATACGGCAGACACTGAAACAAAGATGAAGGCCATGGCTGAGGCGCTGTCGAAGGAAGCCGGTTATAAATCCGTGCAATATGTCGGCGGTAATAAATTTCTGATCGATTATGAAGTCCACGGCACGCTGGACCACAGCTTTGTCTATCCCTTCAATATCGATGCGGAAATCGTCTTTCCCTTCATTGCTGTCGAATTGTGCGGACGTGATGTGGTGCGCGTCAAGGCGCCGGGCTTTGCCAATGATGACAAAAAGGGTGGAATGGGCGGAATGGGACCACCCAGCCCGTCTGAAAATGCGCTCAATGGCACTTTCACTCTTACCACCAATGCTGAAATCATCAGCCAGAACAATGAAAATGGCGTGGTCGCGGTGCCCGATGGCCGCAAGATCGTGTGGACCGTCACGCCACTGACCAAGGATGAACCCATGGCGGTTTTGAAACTGACTACACTGCCAGGAAAGTGATTTTCCAAAGGTCGCCCTTGGTGGAAATCACACGGCCATAAAAAGAGCGGCGAAACCGCCGCTCTTCGTTTCTGCAATGTAGCAGCAGCCTTAATCTTCCGGGGCGATGATGACTTTCAGGCCGTCCAGAGAATCATCCATATTGATCTGGCACGACAGACGCGAATATTCATTGCGATGGTCGGAACTGTCGAGCAGGTCATTTTCGTCCTCGCTCATTGCGGGCAGCTTGTCCGCGAAAGCCGGATCGACATGGACGTGACACGTGGCGCAGGAACAGCATCCGCCGCACAGGGCAAGCAACTCATCAAAACCACTATCGCGGATGACCTCCATCACCGACAGACCGCTGTCCCCATCGACTGTCTTTTCTTCGCCATCCCGGGTAACAACAACCAACTTCGGCATTTATGCCCTCCTCAAATTTCTCAAAGCCGCTATTAGGGGCCAGCGCACATAAATCAAGCCAAAGCGACCGGAGCAGGACGCAAATGGGATTAAATCAGGAACAATTACGCGCATCAATGGATGCACTGGCCGCTGTCGAGCCGGGATTTGGTGCAGCCCTCGCCCGTGTAGGCTATCCCGAACCACGAATCCGTCCGCGCGGCTATGAAACGCTGTTGCGCACGATTGTCGGCCAACAGGTCAGCGTAAAGGCCGCCGCCGCGGTATGGAGCAGGTTGGAAGCCCTTCTGGGGGAAGGCTGCGCAGCTGACCGACTTCTGGCGAGCGATTTCGATGCATTACGTGCTTGCGGTCTTTCGCGGCAGAAACAGGGCTATGCGCGCAGTCTGGCAGAACTGGTGCTTTCTGGCGCCCTTGACCTCCATTCCCTGCCGGAAGAGGATGAAGAGGCGATTGCAGCACTGGTGGCGGTCAAGGGAATCGGACGCTGGTCAGCCGAAATTTACCTTTTGTTCGCCGAGGGGCGTCACGACATCTGGCCAGCAGGCGACCTTGCCGTTCAGATAGAGGTAGGACGCATATTGGGCCTGCCTGAACGGCCCAGCGAAAAAACGATTCGAGAGGTCGCCGAAGCATGGCGACCCCATCGCGGCGCGGCGGCAATCATGGCCTGGCATCATTATAATACTACGGTCTTATAGCGTTCTTGCCTTTTCCAACGCCTGCGCAAAATCGGCTGCCAGGTGAAGCGGAGCAGCAGGTCCATGGGCTTGGATGTGCGCCAACCGATCAATGATGCTCTGATCCGGCATGCACAAAATAACCGCACTGTTGAGGCGGGCGCATTGGCGGCGCAGTTCCGCAAGGGCGACAAGGCCGCTTGAATCAAGGAATGGCACATCCTCCATGCGCAGGATGATGGCACGGGGCGGACGGGCAATACGTTTCAATACCTCGACCAGCTCTCCCGCGACGCCAAAGAAGAACGGCCCTGCGATGCGAAACACCTCCACGCCTTCGGGCAAGGCATCGCGCTGTCCCGGCTCCTCACCCAGATTGTCAGACACAGCGCCGATCTGAACGGTACGGGCCATACGCGCCATGAACATGAGCGAGGCGAGCGTCACGCCAACACCAATGGCAACTGTCAGGTCGACCAGCACCGTCAGGCCGAAAGTGATAAGCAACACCGCGCGGTCATCCGCCGAAATTCGCAACAGGCTGATGAAGCGTCCTGCCTCGCTCATACCCCATGCGACCATCAGCAGCACTGCAGCAAGAGTCGCCATCGGCACCAGCTTCATCAGGTCGCTGGCAAACAGGACGAAAAGCAGCAATGCAGCAGAATGGATTATGCCGGAAACCGGGCTCGTCCCGCCACTACGCACATTAGTTGCGGTTCGGGCGATGGCGCCGGTGGCGGGCAATCCGCCAAATAAGGCTGACCCCATATTTGCAACGCCCTGCGCTACCAGTTCCTGATTGGAGCGATGCCGATAGCCGGTCATGCCGTCCGCCACGACTGCCGAAAGCAATGCTTCGATCCCGGCAAGAAAGGCGATTGTGAAGGCAGCAGGCAATACCTCAACAACCTTCCCCATACCAAAATCGGGCAACGCTGGTTTCGGCAGTCCCGAAGGCAAATCAGGAAAGCGTGAACCGATGGTGGCTATATCCAGTCCCCAAAATCGCACCACAAGCGCCGACAAGATAATCACAATCAGATAGGCAGGAAGCTTTGGCGCAAACCGCCGCAACAGCAGCAGGACCACGAGGCACCCAAGCCCCACGGCCAGAGTGACGCCATCAAATGTCCCGGCAGAGCCGATATAGGCCTGCCAGCGGGGCAGGAAATCGGCGGAAACATCGGGGATCGAAAGGCCAGCAATATCCATGACCTGACTGGTCGCAATGATGATGGCGATACCGGCAGTAAAGCCCGTTACCACAGGTGCCGGGACAAAACGCACCAATCCACCAAGACGTGAATAGCCCGCCACGATCAGTATGATTCCTGCCAACAACGTAGCCAGCACCAGGCCATCATAGCCATGTTTGGCAATCACGCCGAACACGACAACCACGAAAGCGCCGGTCGGTCCGCCAATCTGCACCCGCGATCCGCCGAGCAGAGAAATCAGCAATCCTGCGACAACAGCCGTCACCAGCCCTTTGTCGGGCGATGCGCCACTTGCGATGCCCAATGCCATGGCCAACGGAAGCGCCACCACCGCGACAGTAATTCCCGCCAGAAAATCCGCCCGGAACCGTGTCCAGCCATAGCCCTCGGCCATCACGGTTGCCAATTTTGGTAGGAAACGCTCATGCGAGGGCGATGCGGAATAGGCTTCGCGGTCATCCAGGACGTGACTGTCGCCCCGGCCCGCACGATCAAGCCAGCTTTCAAAGATCGGCATGTGCACTGCCCTCCGCGGAAAGCAGGCGGACGCCCCGACCGCCGTCCGTGCTTGGCGCATTATCGCCAATCAATTCTATTCCGGCTTCACGGAGCCCTTCGATGACCTTCATCAATGTATCGACATTGCCCCGGACAATACCATCCGATGCCTCCATCCTCTGCACCGTCGGCAGCGATATGCCGACCAATGCCGCCAGGGCGCGCTGATCGATTCCAAGAAGTGCGCGGGCAGCGCGAAGCTGGCCAGATGTTACCATTATTTATCGACCTTGATGTTTAAGACATCACTACAGGTGGTTGATATATCTTTCGGACTGCCCTATGACAAGGACATGTCTGAAATCGCCGATCGACCATTTCTGCCACGGCTTACTCTCGCGCTACGCGGACGTTGCCCCGCCTGCGGGCAATCACCGCTCTTTGCGCGCTTTCTGAAGCCCGTGGATCATTGCGAACATTGTGGGCAAAGCTGGCAGGGTCATCAGGCGGATGATTTCCCCGCTTATCTGGTCATCCTGCTGTTGGGTCACATCCTCGTGCCGACCATGATTGAAGTAAATCTGCTGTTCAGCCTCGCCATTGTCACACAGATGGTGCTCTGGCCCACTTTAACGGCAATTCTTGCCCTGTTGTTGATTCAGCCCGCCAAAGGAGCAGTCATTGCTTTCCAATGGTCGCGACGCATGCATGGGTTTGCCGAACAGAAAGCATAACGGCGGCGTATCCACCCGATGTTCCAGAGTTCGTGATCAGCGGCGTTTGATCAGCCGCTGCACCACACCATGGCGAAAGCTGCCCTCGCCATAGGTTTTCTCCAGCATATTGCGGATTTCCTCCAGTTCAGTTTCCGTCAAATGCTCAATACCGATAAACTCGTTCCGCGCCGGTTCGAGCGCGCGGATCAGTTCGTCGAGCTTCGCCTGGATAGCACTCGCATCGCGATTCTGGGCATTCTGAATCAAGAACACCATCAGGAATGTGACAATGGTCGTGCCGGTATTGATGACCAACTGCCAGGTATCCGACCAACCGAAAACGGGACCGCTTATACCCCAGCCCAGGATGATCAGGATCGCCAGCATAAATGCCTGGGGCTGCCCCGCCAGCATCGCCACATCTCGTGCAAATCGCGTAAAAAAACGGTCCATCAGGCATGGTTCCACTGTGTTTGTGGGGAGGAAGATGGACGAAACAATGATGCCGCGCAAGCGGCGAGAAAGCCGGCTATTCGACGACGATCTCACCTTTCATACCAAAGCCGCTATGCAGGAAATGCGTGCATTTCACGCTATAATGTCCGGCCTTTGGTGTCAGGATGACGTCCGCGCTGGTCCCTTTTTTCAACTCCACCTTTCCCTTGACAACCAATCGCGCACTGGTGGGATCAATAGTGGCGGCAGCGAAAAAATCGGGGGCGGAAAAATTATGCCCACCCGAACCCTGATTGGCAAAATGCAGCACCACCTTTTTTCCGGCGGTTAATCTTAGATCAGATGGTGTGAAGCTGAATGACTGACCGGCTGATGCCGGTAGGATCAAGTGGAGGGGCTGAAGCCGTTTCTGTGGGAATGCCGGTCC
>NZ_JAKKIE010000102.1 GCF_021742065.1 Rhizorhapis sp. SPR117 | reverse complement strand
CCAGACCGTTCAGCACAGCAGATGAAAGCACCGCCTCGATCTGAGGCTTTTTGTTCAATCCAACTGGTACAGTTTTACACCGGAATCTTGCACAATTTTACCCCGACGTTGACAGTTGCTCCTGCAACACAGGTTCGTCGCTGCCGCACGACTATTTACGGAGGCGTTGCGCGCTGATCCCGGCAATGAACGCTATGCCAACAATGCGGATATAGCGCGGGCGATGGCTGGGACGCCTATCGCAAAGGCGGCCGCCGCCAGAAGTGCGGGCGCGGACGATGCGGAAGATTGGGCGCGACGCCTTAACAATGCCGGTTATGCATCCTTGCTTGCCGGAAGGCGCGATGATGCGAAGGCGTATTTCAGCCGTTCGCTCCATGCCAGCGATACCTATTCCCATGTTGCCAGCGCCAATCTGGCGGCATTGACGGGAGATCAGTGATGGTGGCGCACCTCGTCCTTTATGCACTTGCCGCATTGCTGACCGCCGCCGCCTGTCAGGATGTGATGCAATTGCGCATTGCCAATATATTCCCGACGGTGATCATTCTGTTGTTTCCGGTGTGGGTCGCGGTGGCGGGACCAGAGGCTGACATGTGGATGAATGCGGTTAATTTTGCACTGATCCTGGGCGTTGGTTTGATCCTGTTCGCGTTGCAATGGTTGGGCGGCGGCGATGTGAAGCTGTTTGCCGCTGTTGCGCTCTGGTTCGATTTTACCGGGATCGTGCCGCTGATATTCTACATCACCATGTCAGGGGCCGTATTGGCGATTGTCCTGATCGTCGTGCGACGGGCGATTCCCGTGGGCATGAAGGACAGGCTTGGATGGGCCATCTTTGCCCGGCGCGGGCCAATACCCTATGGACTGGCCATAGCGGCAGGCGCAATCTTGTGCATATTTGGCCAGGGCGTCAACCCGAACGGCAAGGCGGCCATGCCGTCCTTTATTGTTGCCGACAGAATTATCGCTGGATGATCATTGAGGCTCACCCATCGAGCTGACAATCAGTTCCGCCCTGGATTTGACGCCCAGTTTCTGAAAAATGCTGTGCAGGTGCACTTTGACCGTTCCTTCGGTCAGGCCGCATTTTTCCGCGATCACTTTATTGCGCAGGCCCGCGCGGATCAGCTTGGCGATTTCCTTTTCACGTTCCGTCAGCACGTCATGCGAGGTAGTCCGGTTCTTTGTAACCACGGAATGCAGTAGCGCTTTTTCCATGATGGCCGGATCGATCCGGTTACCGCCCCCATTGACGACTGCGATGCAGCTCAGCAATTCCTCGGGATCACTTTCCTTCAGGACGATGCCATTGACGCCCAGCTGCAGTGCTTCGATCGTTTCTTCCGGTTTGATGCTCACGGTCAGAAATATGACCGGCACGCCATTACCGTTTTCGCGGAGGCTCGACAGGATCTTCAATCCACCGCCGTCCTTCATGCTCAAATCCAGGATCACGACGTCGGGAACCTCTGTCTGCAGCTTATAAAGCGCGTCACTGACCGATCGGGCGCAGCACAGAATCTTGTGATCGTTGGTTTCCAGAAATTGCTGAAGCCCGTCCAGGAATAGTGGATGATCATCGACGATTAGAAGATTTGCCATATCAGACCCGTTTCTCCGTCAGGTTGAGCGGTATGCGAATGGATAATAGAGATTTATCATTAACATTGTCGAAATACGCCGTTCCGCCCAGCAGAGACAGGCGGCGTGTGAGGGATTGTGACTGAATGCCGTCGATCGGGGCCGGGACTTCTGACAGGATGCCAGAATTGCTGTCATTACGGAAGGCCATAAGCAATGCATCATCCTGCACCGCTGCGGCAATCGTTACTTTGCGGGCAGAGGCGTGTTGAACGGCATTGGCCACTGCTTCGCGAACCAGGAATTCGACCTCGATGGCCGTTGAGCGGTCAATATCGACTTCGGGTTTGTCGACATAGACATGGCAGTCGATATTCCATTGGCCGGACAGCATTTTTGCGCAACTGGTCAGGCCTTCCGCCAGATTTTGCGTGACGCCGTTGACGCGCTTGCTTTCGTTCAAAAGCTGTCGGAGCCGACTTTGTTCGGCAATGATCAGGTCCTGTAGCGTTTTGAGGTCTTCCGTCTGCTCGGCGGGCAGGTTTTTCGATGCTTTGGGCATGAGGGCGGACAGCCGCATCCGCATCGCCGCCAGAGTTTGCAAAACGCTGTCGTGCAGATCGCCGCTCAACGCGAGGCGCGCCTCGGCAAAGGCACGATTGCGCCATGCATCAAGAAAGAAAGAGCGTTCGAAAAAGACATCCACGCTGTCAGCGGCATAATCGCACTGATCAAGGAGATTGGGCGACCACCCGTGCCGGCGCTCAATGAAAAAACGTCCCCGCAAAGCGCCTGCGTTAATGGCAAAGCTTGCGCCGCGCCTGAATTGTAGAGCTTCGCTGATAGTGTCGATGAATTCCGGCGAGTTGGAAAATTTCAGCGCGCCAATGCTGTTGCGGAAAAAAAGCTGTTCGGAATGGGCGGCGAACAGAAAAGAGGCATCCCGAACCCGCGGATGAAGCAGGGGCCGCATTTCATCATCGGCAATTTGGGGAAAGGACAATGTGTCTTTTTTCAGGCTGCTACACCGGATGGCGACATCGTTCATGTCTTCCCAGATGAAAGCAACTGTGTGCGCGTTGAAAAATGCTGCAACCTGGTTCAGCAGAAATTCGATGGGTGGTGCATTCAGATTGCCGCCAACCGCCTGCAACTGGTCACCCCACCTTTTGACCTGATCCTGATAAAGATGCGATCCAATGACGGCGAGCGCGATCAGACTGCCGATAAAAATGCTGGCGCTGTCCGTATAGTCGCTGGCCAATTGCAGAGAGTAAATCTGAGCCAATGGTTCGTAGTTATTACGAAAAATGAATGCGATGATGAAGCATAATGCAGCGATAGCCGCGATACTGATCCCCAGCCGCTCCCGTGTAGCCCACAACAGCAGCAGGCAACAAAGAATGGCCGGCAGTTCGATCGGGCGAAGAAGGACGACCAGCGTAGCACAGACCATGAAATCGATCAGCAGAATCAGTGGTCGCAGTATGAGTTCCCAACGTGGGGCCAGGAACAGGCCAAAAATGCATAGCAGGTTCCAAGCCACGTAACTCAGGCTCATCCATTCGGTCACGGCTTGCATATTTGCGTAGGTATGGCCGATATAGTCGAGTTCATGCATCCAGGCGACCAGCAGCGCCAGACGCGCCAGCGTCACGCTCAATATCGGCGCGCGACCCAGCTGAATCGAAATCTTCTCTCCCATCATGAACGGGAATCTGAAGATCGCCTGCATTCCTTCCCCCAACCGATTCGCGGCAGCGCGCCACTTTAATCTACTCGCTACGAACTAGGTAGAACAATGTTCATAACATCCAGTGAATCACCTATTACCAAAGTAATAGTAAATAAAAATATCCACAATATTATGCAAGAATAGAGTTAAATGGTGTTGGACAGGCGCAATGCTTCCGTTATGGACTTTATTAATATTTTTGATCGGGTCCTTCGGGTCGCAACCCCGACAAAATATTGAGGGTGCCAGTGAAAAGGTGGGCACGGGGGCGGATAGGCTGCAACTCGCAGAAATTCAACGGCCCACCTTTTTATTATCAGAACAAATGACGGATCGCTTTGCCGCAACGCGGGATCACCGGCGCCACCATAATATCACCAAAAACCAACTCGATTGGCCTCAACAGTGGGTATGTTGGGAGGGATCCGTTCACTGCTGACTACCTGTAACGCACGAGACTCCTAGCAAAATAGGATGGATTAGAGGACCCATATGCCTTGAAGCATTACCCGATAATCCAGCGTGTGATTTTACGATTAAATGACTACCGCTTCCGCATTTAACGCAGTCATTCACGCCGACAATAAGGCTTCCCCAATGCTGCCATGCATTCACCCCTCTGCAAAATGGTACATGTGGTGGATAAAAAATACATGGATAGCCGGACAGCTCGAGACTCAATGCCCACGATGCAGTGGCAATGAAATGCGCCATTGAATTGCGATCCCACGCAATGCAAAGCCAAATGCGAAGCCGATCATCGATGGCCAAGGCGCGTCAAGACCTGCCGTCATCAGAATGACGAAAAGGATGGCCGCAACTAACGATGCGGTCACGTAAATCTCGTTTCTCATTAATATAGAAGGAACACCTGCAGTGATGTCCCGGATGACACCGCCGATGCAGCCGGTGATCACGCCTGCGGCGATCGCGGGGATTGGAGATACTCCATATTGCAGTGCCTTTCCCGCCCCATAGACCGAATAGGCTGCCAATCCGGCAGCATCCAGCCATTCAAGTGCGCGATTGGGCCACCAGCGCAGGGTACTGCCCATGCGAGAACCGCAACAGCGGCGCATAGGATCACAGGTGTGGGATCAAGCATCCAGAAGACTGGCGCGCCGATCAGCAAGTCACGCAGCGTTCCGCCCCCGATTGCCGTAATGAGCGCAAAAAACCAGGCCGCTATGAAATCCAGGCGCTTGCGTGCCGCGGCCAACGCTCCTGAAGCGGCGAACACCGAAATTCCAGCTATATTGAGCCAGGCAACGAGGTTTTCGGTCAGCAAATCCATAGGCCCCTATAGCCTCGCCACCGACTGGCGTCACGGCCTCTATGTGCTCGACATGCGCTACGAAGTAAGTCGCATCTCTTAAGATGGAAGGAGATTATTCTTGCGACCCAGCAGTGTCCTGGTCCAGAGGGGAGCGATGACGGCAAGGATCGAGATCGGTACGGATAGCAAAGGGCAAAGCGTATCGGTGGACCTCGAGGAGTTGCTCGCCACCCGGCTGTTGGTGCAGGGCAATTCGGGATCTGGTAAATCCCATCTCTTGAGACGCCTGCTCGAAGGCAGCGCATCGATCGTCCAGCAGGTCGTCGTCGACCCTGAGGGCGACTTCGTGTCGCTTGCCGATGCGTTCGATCATATCATCGTCGAAGCGGCAGACTTCGGCCTGAGCGAGATTGCCTTGCTAGCCGCGCGCGTGCGGGAGCATCGCGCTTCCGTCGTGCTGAACCTCGAAGGACTGGAAGTTGACGACCAGCTGCGCTGCACGGCCGCATTCCTCGGAGCGTTGTTCGATGCACCCCGTCAGTTCTGGTATCCTGTGCTGACAGTGATCGACGAAGCCCAGCTCTTCGCGCCCGCAGCGGCCGGCGAGGTCGCCGAGGACGCACGCCGCGCGTCGCTTAGCGCCATGACCAATCTGATGTGCCGAGGGCGCAAGCGCGGCCTTGCCGGCGTCGTTGCGACCCAGCGTCTCGCCAAGCTCGCCAAGAATGTGGCGGCCGAAGCGTCCAATTTTCTGATGGGCCGGACCTTTCTCGATATCGACATGGCACGTGCATCCGATCTCCTCGGTATGGACCGTCGTCAGGCCGACATGATCCGCGATCTTCAGCGCGGCGAATTTCTTGCCCTTGGCCCCGCTCTTTCACGCCGGCCGGTCAATGTACGTATCGGACCGGTGCGCACTGCGGGAAAGGACGCGGGCCTCAGGCTCGTCCCGCTGCCCGAAGCACCGGTCGCGCAGTTGCGCGATACACTGTTCTCGCGCCCAGAGGCCTTCTTTCCGCCGCCTCCGTCTCCTACCCGGCCCGCAATGTCGATGCCCGACATGCTCCGCACGCTCACCACAGCCCCGGCCATGTCTTCCATCCCGGACATGCCGTCCGTGCCGGTCGAGGAGCAGGCGGATGTTCGCAAAGAGGTTCTCGCCGAAATCGCCGTGGAGAACTCCCGGCAACCCCTCCCCGCCCTGTTTCAGGACTTTGTGGTTCGGTGCCGCATGAGAGGCGTGCAAACCGAAATCGACCTCGGCGCGTTCCGGCAGGCCCTCGCGCTGGCCCGCGCCGGGATCAATGACGCAGAGCGCTGGGAGGAAACGCTGAAGCTCGGCGCCGCCCTTCCTGAAGAGATGCTTGCGCCCTTCCTCGCTATTGTCCGCGCTGCACGTGAGGAACGCGCCTGCCCGGATGACGATGCGCTTGCCCATCTCTACGGCACCAGCTCGCCAGGTCGAGCGCGCCGCATGCTCGCATTCATCGAGGAAAAGGGTTTGCTCGTGTCGCGGACAGACCTCGCGGGTCGGCGTACCATCAGTATTCCGCATCTGGGTTGGACCACCCTCCCAGCGACGACGGTGCCTGAGACCACCGGGAGACCCCGCAGCCAAGCCGCAAACGCCGCGCGGCCGGACCCGCTGGCAGCCACAACCCTCGCTGGACTGCGGCACGCTCAAGCTCAGGAGTGAAGTGAAAATCATAGGGTGAAAAGCGCGAAATCAGATAGCGAGCATCGCATACGCACCCAGATTTTCGTAATAACGAAGTTGCCCTGCTTGGCCGGCAACTTCGCCAACAAAGCGGCCATTCCCCGAGTGAAATCACTTCCCTGGAACTTGACGTTCATTCAGCCGAGCTGAGCGCGGCTCCTCGTCACTGGCGCTCACGGCGGCGAAGCATTTCGAAAATGAAGGGCCCGTTCCACTAGGTTTTGTGGGGATTTATCGCGAGTTGATGACGGCGGCGGCGAGGTAGATCATTGCGGAAAAGCTTTGGTCGGTTTTGCAGGCGCGCATGGCGATGCGTTTGAACTCGCTCTTGAGTGGCGGCGCGCAAGCAGATCGTCTGCGGGTCATCATCAACGCGCCCGTACTCTGTCTGGAAGCGGGACTCTAGAATGCACCGCGACGCAGTGCGGGTTTTGGATATGGCCGGCGTCTACTCGACCAGCCCGAGGGGAACCACGAGCATCACCGAGAGGGGGACCGACCAGCTCTCGTAAAGCGCGGCCAGCACCAGGAAGACCACCAGCATCGACAGCGCCAGCAGCATCGGCGCTTCGGCACCGGCCTGCTGTTCCTGCAACGACTGGCCCGTCCACTCGATTGCGAAGCTTTGGGGCAAGTCAGCCGCGAGCCGTTCCATCTCGGCCATGGCGTCGCCGCTCGACACACCCGGCGCGGCTTCGCCCGAGATCTTCATCGAGGGGTAGCCATTGTAACGGGTCAGCTGCAACGGAGTTTGGCCCCAGATCGGCGTCACCACTTCGGACAACGGCACCATGCCGCCCGCCTCGTTACGGACATTGAGTTTCAGCACGTCGGCCAGTTGCATGCGATAGGGCGCGTCAGCCTGGACGATGACCTGCTGCATGCGTCCACGCTCCGGAAAGTCGTTGACGTAGAACGAGCCCATCGCCGCCGAGATCGTTTCGCTGATCGTCGCAAACGGAACGCCGAGCGCCTGCGCCTTCTCCCGGTCGATAGCGAGTTCGACGCTCGTGCTGTCTGGCAGGTTCTCCGGATAGACACCGGCGACCCGCGTGCTCTGCGCTGCGGCTGCAAGCAACTGGTTCTGTGCCGCCAGCAAGGCTTCCTCACCCTGATTAGCGCGATCCTGAAGCCTCAGCGCAAAACCCGATGATGTGCCCAGCTCGTCGATGGCCGGAGGCATCAGGCTCATAACCCGACCTTCAGGCACCTTCGCCATCGCCTGCGTTGCGCTCGCGACTTCCGCTGCGGCCGTAACGCCATCGCGGTCGCCCCAGTCCTTGAGCATGGTGAAGGCCATCGCGACGTTGGAACCAGACCCTGCAAACCCGAAGCCAAGCATCGCCTCCAGATCCTTGATGCCTGGTCGATCGATGATGTGCTCTTCATATCGTTCGACGATATCGAGAGTGCGCTCCGTGTTGATTACCGCTGAGAGTTGACCCGGGATTTTCATCGAGAAGTGACCCTAGTATTTGTATGTCCCGCGATGCGG
>NZ_JAKKIE010000101.1 GCF_021742065.1 Rhizorhapis sp. SPR117 | reverse complement strand
GGCATTAGGGCCGCAAGCGAACAGGGCACAGTCGACTCGATGACAGTTACACCGTTCGTAAACACGACTCCTTTCGCTAACATTCCGGTCAGTCCCCGAGTATGATGGAGCGCCTGAAACTTGCCGTCCATTCACACCCCAAATTTGCGTGCGATTGCGCGTGGATGGTCTATGGGCTGATCTTCTTTGAGAGCCAGCGCTTCGTCGAGCAGCATTCAATGGGATACCGTAAGCCAAGGAAGCAGCCAGAGGCGTTGGGAGCGTAGGCGGGCATGGCACAACAGTGGGCGAGACGGGGCCGGAAGAACCAGGGAAACGGCAGAGCGCTAACCAAGCGCGCAAACCTGAAATGGATCCGGTCCGCGAACTCCCATACTGGCCCGCAGCTATGGCGCTGCTCATCGAGGCCGGACAGATGACAGCATCCAACTACGTGCCAGTATATCCAAATTTACCGCTTGCATCCAAAGGGACGTCCACAGAGGCCGTTCGATATAAAGGTATCAGCCTTTATCTCCCATTCACGCGTTCTATGGAAACGGGCGTGCGACCATCTATGCTCGGCGCGGCGATCTGTTTATCCTGAAACGTTTTGAGTACGCGCATGTTGACGTCGGTCTCGAATGATTTTTCGTGCCGCGTATCGAGGACATAGGCTTTGAGCCGCAACCGGACGCCGCTCATATAGTCGGACACCCATTGCGTGACGAGAACCACGACCGGCTTTGCGAGGAAAACATAACGGCTGGAGAGCGCGGCTTCATTGATGATGTTGCGCGCAAGGTCAATATCCTGGCCGGAGGCGATATAGAAATCCATCACCACCTGCATGTCGAGAGCGCCGTAATTGCCCGAGGAGGTGATATCGCTCAGAAACTTGCTGTTGGGAATGGTGATGGTATTGTCGTCGAGCGTCTGCATCCGCACAGAGCGCAGGCCGATTGCTGTGATGTCGCCGTACTCGCCTCCGAAGGTGACGCGGTCGCCCACCTGAAACGGCCGGTCGAGCATTACAATAAGACCAGCAATAAACGACGCCACAAGGTCCTTGATCGCAAAACCGACCGCGACGGCGACGGTGCCGCCGATCAGCGCGAGAGCCGTATCGTCAAGACGGAAGGAGAGCAGCAGCACGACTGCGGTCGTCACGATATAGATGAAGAACTGGGTCAATATGCTGAGCTTTTGCAGCGTCAGCCGTCGTGAACTGAACTCGTTGCTGAACGCGTTGACGAACCGGCCGAGCAACCGGAGCAAGGTCCAGGCGCCGGCGATCACCAGCAAAGAAGTGACAACACCGCTCCAGCGGATGACGCCGCCGAGTTTGTTCAGCGTATCGGTATCGACGTTGGCCTGAGCCAGGGCAGGCGCCGCCGCTGTAAGGCCGAGTCCAGCAATCAATGCTGCAATGATGAGGCGGAGCGTGCTGGTCATTGTCAGAACCTCACAATCAAATTCTGGCGCTGCAATGCCCGGACCACTTCGGCCCACCAGAACATGGCGATGCGATAGCCGCTGTCATGCACCGCGATCACCCCGAGGCGCTCAAGGCTACGGATGGCGTCGGTCACAATGATCGGAGACAGGTCGGTACTGCGCTCGATCGCCGGCTGCATCGCGCTGTCCATCTGAAGGATCGCCCGCAGCATGAACATTGCCGAGGCGGGCAGGGAGGGGAGTTTCTGCACATCGGGCGTAGCAAAGGTGCGGACGACCATTTTCTGCGTCAGCGTATCGATGAAGAGCGATCTGCGCCAGAATTCAAGCGCGATGGCCGGGTTGCCGTTCGCATAATCGCTTAGCCGATCGAAATAGGCCGCTTGTTTGCGCTGCTCAGGCGTCAGGTCACCATCAAACTGATAAGCGCCCATCTCGGTCATATCCCCGAAATCGGGGACCAGGCCGGTTTGTTCCGTGCGGCGCTCGATCAGAGCCCGCAACTCGTCGAGTGACCATCGGGCAAGCTGCTCGACCGTGTCGAATAAGACCCGGTCGAAACGGGCGCGCGAGACATAATTCCAGGCGGGCGCTCCGATCGCCATGACCCAGAAGCAGCCGTCCCCACAGCGGCGTGCGAAAGCAATAAGGCGGTCGAGTTCATCGAGACCTCCGATGGCCGGAATCACCAAGCGTTGCAGATCGTCGATTGTGATAGCGATCGGTTTCAACTTGTCACGTTGGATGAGGATATCGACAAGATCATCTTCACCAGCTTGCTTTTTCCTTGGGCAAAGCTGCGCCGCTAGGTCTGCTATAATCCCCTCAAAGCCACGGCTTTCGACCTTGAGGCCGATCGTCGTTCCGCCATTGGCCTCGCGCAGATCGGCAAGCCCCTGAAGAACCGCGCTTTTGCCTAGTCCTCGCTCGCCGACAAGGGCGACAATGGTTCCTCCGGCCAGCGTGTCGAACGCGAATCGCGATACCGGAATAGACACGCGCACGGCGTCGAGAGGCGCGCGATGTGGGTCGAGTACCTCCAGAACGTCTGGCGAAGGACGCTTATATCGCCCGCTGGCCTTGTCTTCCGCCACCCGCTTTGCGGCTAGAGCGCGTTCGCGATGCTCGAACAGTTCCCGCACCAGCGCGAAGTCGCGGATGCGCCGGGCGATGACCAGTCTTGCCCCTTTGATCAGCAGGGTAGCTCCCGCTATCGCCCGGCCGATAAGTCCGGGCAGGCCGCCGGGGTCTCGCGCGATCCAGCCTAGAAGCGAACTGCGTCCGTCTGAAGCCCCGGCCAATGCAACGATCCTCTCCCGCCACCAGTGGGAGAGAAGCAGGATGACCGGGATGGACAGCAGCCAGCAGAAATCGAGCACCCAGTTGTATATGGCGCCCTTGCCGACGCTCTCGCCGGTAAGAGCGAGGGCAAGCAGCACGATGAAGGAAACGCCAATCACGAGGCTGAGCGATTTGAGGCGCAGATCCGCACGTGGATCGACTTCGCGGCGGCCGCGCACCAGCTCATTGGTGAGGCGCGCCGCGAGCCATGCCGCGACGGAATAGGTGGCGATGATCCAGATGAACGGCAAGCCGACAGGGTGAAACGCCTCGGGCTTCAGCCATCGCAGCAGCAGGATATAGATCACCCAGTCGAGCGGCGCACCGACACGCCGCATATAACCGAACAGCGTTACCTGCACTTCGTTCGCCACCGTGCGGGGGCGACGTCTGCGCAGCGCCTGCTCGCTTGCCAGCAGCAAGGCACCCCCATGGTGCCGCCACCAGCGGAACAGGAGTGTGACAGCCACAATGGCGACAAACGAGAAGGCAAAGGAGGGTGTCGGGCGGCTGAAAGGAGCTATGGCAGCATCAAGGCTTTGTCGCCAGTTGGCGAGCTGATAGCGAAGGTCGAGCGAAATCTGCGAAATCTCGCGGCTGACCTGGGCGATGCCTTCCTTTCCGAAACCGAGCACTGCCGAGCGCTTTCTTGGACTGAGATTCGCTATCAGTTCGAGCCGAGCCTCGTTGACCAGTGCCATTGCTTCACGCAATGCCATCTGTTCGCGCGACCTTGTGGTTACTTGTCTGGCTTCTAGATCGGATGCGCTGGCGGCCAGTTCGCGATGGAGCTTGAGCAGTTCGGGAGCAGCCACGAGACCGTTGCCGATCGCATTGTCCAGCGGCCGGGGATATATCGCCGGGTCTGTTCCTCTCCCGGACGGCCTCAAAGCTTGATCCAATTGGCGACGGATGCCCTGCAAATGTGCGACAAGGCGCGCATAGAGCGCATCTGCCGCCGAGGCACGGGCGCCGGGCATTGCTTCGATGTCGCGCACCTGCCGCCGCCAGACAAGGGCATCTTCCTGTATTGATTCAGGGCCAAGCTGCGCAAGCGCTGCAGCGAACCGGCCCTGGGCCGCCCTCGTGCCATAGAGGCTTGCCTGCCCGATGGCGATAATGCGGTCGCGTTCGCTTTGCGCATTTTGTGCTTGATGGGTAGCTTCGCGCATCTGATCCTCGGCCAATTGCGCCGCGATCTCTGGTGCAAGACCGATACCGCTCGCCTTCTGCAATTCAGCGAGACGTTCGGCAGTCAGGTAGAGCACTTGCCTTCGAAGTTCGGCCAGTCTGGCACGTAGACCAGCAGGCGTATCCAGATTAACCACCTGCTGCGATGCAGGCTTGGCTCGCAAATCCGGAAGGTCGTCGATCAGATCAATTGCCAACGTCCCGCCCGGCACGAGCTTGCCCGCGAGAAAGTTCTCTAACTGGCTGATCTGGCCACGCAGATCGGCGAGTTCGACCTGTTCTCTGGCCTCCTTATCCTGGTGCTTGCGCCAGGCAGCGGCCTTTTCCGAATGGCGCGCGAGAAGCTGGCGTTGCTTTGCCTGAGGTAAGCGAAGAAATCTGGCCTGTGCAATCGCCAGCTTCGCCTGATCGACCGAGAGGGGTGCAAGCACGACAGGGGCTTTGCTGGCTTGTTCAAACAGCTTTCCTTCCGAAACCATGGCGACGACCGCCTTCACATGAGCGCTGCTACCGCTACCGAGGTCGGTCTTGAATAGGGCGGTGGCATCAACGTTCGGCGCCAGTTTGCCGGCGATCAGGTCATCAATTGCCCCGGCGGACTGGGCCACGTCCGTTTCTTTTGGAGCTCTGGTGGGAGAAGCCGCCTGGGATTTTTGCGCAAGGGCTGAAGTCTGCGCTGAGGCCGTGTTTGAGGCCGCAAGCGCAAGTGCGGTGAAAAACCCGGTCGTTAGGAGTCTGTGCAGCATTCCCATCAGCCTTGCCGCGCCGCGTTGGCGGCAGAGGGAGAAACTAGCTCGATAGTTGTGCTGGCCATCTGCACTTTCCCCTCACTCGCATCGATCCGCTCAAGAAGGGCGCGCATGATCGCATCTTTGGTAGAGCGGCGCGCTTTGTAATCGACGATGTAACGGGCGGTGAACTCGATCCAATTGTCGGTCGCGACAAGGGTCACCATCGGCGCAACCCGCGCCTGCTCGATCATGAACCTGCGGGCGACATGGTTCCAAAGTTCTTCCGACTGCTTTGCGTAATTTCCAACATTGGCGAGAACCGCTTCCTCGATCAAACCTTGCGCCAACTTCCAGTCGGAACCATAGCGAACAGGCAGCTTGAACTCATCCCAGAGAAACGGGAATTCGCCCGAATAGTTGAACACCGGTTCCTTGAACACGAAGCTGTTGGCGACGCGCACCATGCGGCCATTATACTGGTCGCCATCGACCCATCCGCCGATTTCCATCAGCGTGGTGCGCAAAATGCCGATGTCGATAACATCACCCTTGATGCCGCCGAGCTGCACACGATCGCCCGGCTTGTAGAAACTGCCGAACGAAAGCGCGACCCACCCGGCAATGCTGGCAATCACCTCCTGAAGCGCAAAGGCGATTCCTGCGCCCACTGCACCGATGATTACCGAAAATTGGGCAACGCGTGTGCTGAGAAGACTGAGAAGGACGATCAGGAACAGGAAATATCCGGCATATCCGATCGCCTTGCGTACGCGGTAGCGCGCAGACACATCCTCTATCGAACGTATCGCTACACCACGCAAAATGAAGATCCCAAACGCCAATGCCGTAAGAAGCAAAATTGAGGGCGCATACGAGCGCACCACGTCGAGAGCTGCTATCTGGTCCAGCGAAGACATTTTTATTTGTTCCTGTTTTCGCAATCGTTACTCGAACGGCGACGTACAGTCCACGAATTCAGAATATTGGAATAGCGGAGTAGTTACTGCTTCGATTAAGAGGGCATCATAGCCCGTAGCGCAGCATCAATATTGTCGAGAGCGCGACGATCATGATTGCAACTAGCGGTACGCCCGTGCGGATATAATCGTTAAACGTATATTCGCCCTCGCCCATGATGAGCATGTTGGTCTGATAGGCGACAGGCGTGGCATAACAGAGATTGCACCCGAACAACACTGCCAGCACCAGCGGTTCAACCGGGAGGTTAAGCTGCTGCGCCAGACTGAATGCGATCGGCGTGCCAACCGCCGCCGCAGTTGCGTTGGAGGCGAAGTTGGTGAGGATGGTTACGAACAGCATGATCGCCGCAAGCACACCCGCAGCGGGGAGGAACTGCAATCCCAGCGCCAGAAGCTGTCCCATCCATTCTGCAGCGCCGCTTTCGAGCACGATCCGACCGATTGCAATACTGGCGGCAATCAGCACGATGACTTTGGCTGACAGTGCGCGACCAACCCGGTCGAACTTTACGCAGCCGGTGATGAACATCAGCACAGCTCCGCCCAGCGCCGAGATCGCAATAGGCAAAAAGCCCACGCTGGCCAGCGCCACCGATCCGCCCATGATCGCAATCGCTAGCACCGATTTGGCGGTGCGCGGCAATTCCTTTGCGCCCTCCAGCATCAGCAGGCCGTCCGCCTGAGCGAATTCCTGTAGCGTTTTCGCCATTCCCATGACGAGCAGAACATCCCCTTCGCCAAGTGGGGCTTCGGCATTTCTCACGCGCGTTTCATGGAGCAGACGCCGCGACTGGTGGATACCGAGTACGGCAACGTTTTGCAGCCCGGCGGTTTGCAACGTCTTGTCGACCAGACGGGAGTCCGCTGAGATCGCCATTTCGACCACGGTTATATCTTCACCTTGTTGCTGCGCTTCGCGTTGCAGCCGGTCGATCAGCCAGCCTGGTGCCGCCGATCCGCCCAGCAACCGCGCGGCTTCGTTTATGGCGTCCTGCGACCCGGATACGCCGATGCGCATTCCTTGCGCCAACGGCCCGCTGGTGCCGGGGTCAAATGCGAAATCGGCGGGCATTTTCGCCCTCACTTCGTCGATCGAAAGCCCATGGAGCGCGGACTCGCGGATAAGCCGGAACGTTGCTGAATAGGTGCGCGGCTTGTGCCCAGCCTGCGGCGAATTGTCAGGCAACAGGCGTGGCATGATAAGCCATATATAGGGCAGCGCCACGAGCGCCGCGAGCAACACGACCGGGGCAAAGTGAAACACGCTGATCGGCGGCATGCCAAGGTCATTGGCAATCGATACCACCAGCAGGTTGGTTGAGGTGCCGATGGAGGATGCCATGCCGCCTATCAGGATCGCAGCATTTACCGGCATCAGCGTCTTGGACGCCGGCAATCCGCCATTGGAAGCAAGTTGCACCAGTATCGGCAGTAGCAGGACCAGTACCGGCGTGTCGTTGATCAACATGCTCATGCCGAAGGCGAGCAGCAGGGTGATGAGGAACCCCGCCCCCTGATTATATTGCCATAGCCTTGTGAGGGTTCGCGCGGCAGGGTTGAGCGCGCCGGTAACGACTAGTCCGCGACCCATGATCATCAGCGCGCAAATCGTGATCAGCGCATGATGTCCAAACCCGGCGAAAGCCAGTTCCAGCCCATCCTTGGGCTGCTGCCCCGGCAGCGGCAAGAAGTACAGCCCCAGCGCAATCGTGCCGATAGTGAGCAGTGAGATGATTTCAACACGGACGCGGCCGGACGCAAAGCCATAAAACATCGCGCAGGCTAGAAGCAGAGCTGCAGTGGCATGGGCGGAAGGAATCAGGTTCATGACTCTCGATAGCTGGTAACCAGGGTGCCCGACACTGGTTTATGGCTGCCCATATCGCGCGATGGCGCCCGAAATTCTTTATCGTCTATTTTTGTAGGCTCAGGTGAGCTGGTGCCCGCGACGCCTCGCCGTTCGGAAACCCTTGCCCGGATAAATGAAGCACTGGCGGCCTCAATCGATCCGCCTCGTTTCGTAGACGTTCAATTTCCTGCCTATCTCCTTTGCTCCGGCACAGAATCCCAACGACGAGAGAGCGACGTTCAAAGTCTCGTATAGCCGAACCTCATTGATCAAAACGATCCCGGGTCGAGCAGAGAGATGCTACTTGAGGACAATGCGCTCCATCGCCGTCCGGTAAATCTCGACAAATCCGGTGTCGTGGTAGCTCTCCTTGAGAAGAAGTTCGCCGTCGAATTTCAGATCGGGACCGTTGGGTGTTGATTACCGCTGAGAGTTGACCCGGGAGGGATATAAATTTCCGTCGAGAACTGACCCATGTTTGAACCACCT
>NZ_JAKKIE010000100.1 GCF_021742065.1 Rhizorhapis sp. SPR117 | reverse complement strand
CAAATTCACCGCTAGCCGAAAGGTCGGCGGCAGGATAAACTCGTTCTGCAGCGCAGATGGCAGTCATGAGAGCGTTGCGCTTAGCGATCCCGAGATGCCGCAGGCAGTGAAAACGGAAAATATGGTTGAGCTGCGCATCGTGGAGGCCACGGCAGAACCAAAGTCTGACCCGAAACCGAAGCCCGAAAAATCCGATGATGAAAAGCGCAAGGGCGCTGATGACGGAAAAAATTCCGGTGGTGGTGAAGATGCGCCGATGGTTGGATTGCCGCCATGTGTTTTGCTGACCAAAGATGGCCGCGAGATCAAAGGTCACACGTGCGAGACGTGGCCTAGCGGCATGACGGAAGCCGATGGCGGAACGGTGGAAGATTTGGGTGACGATGCGGGCATGGTCTACAAGATCAATCTCGATAACGCCTATCACAACCGCTATTTTGTCCAAGCGAAGGGTGATGTGTCGAAGAAGGTGGTCACCCAGCAGTATATCCTTGGTATGCGCGTCTTGATGCTCGGAATGGAACAAGCGCGCCGCGCCATGGGCGAAAAATTCGACATTGAGGTCGAGGAATTTCACAAGGCAGCGGCTCGCGGTGCAGCGTCAACTGTTCTCGGTATTGCGCAAGCACTTCCCGCCATTGTGAATGCGGCGGGCGTCGATCAAGAGGACGTAGTCGAATGAGGCGATAGCTATGAGCATCTCTGCACGGTTAACGGCTCGGGCCGCATGTTGAGCTTATGGACTTCGATCATCGCATTGTATTTCGCCACCAAGACCTCACGCTCGATGGCAATCTCGTTGCACATTTCGATAAGCTCTCGCTCGCGGGCTGCATAGCCGGAGGCCGCGTTGGGTGCATCGGCAGTCTGCGATGCCGGGCTATTGCACCCCGCGCATAACAAACTGGCGATCAAGGCTAATCGCTGCATGACGGCCTATTGAACCGCCCGCTGTGGAACGTCGGTCAGCCGCCCATCGGCTCCAAACGGCAATCCTACTGAACGCGCATTCGCGCCGAACATCGATCCCGTTGAATGCACCCAGACAAGGCGTTCACTCCCATCGGAGTTGGTGACGACCTGATTGGGTTGTCCAAGCAAGCCGATAACCTGTGCCTTGGTCATGCCGACCTGAAGGCGATCGACCGCCGCCACGTCGTAATTGGTGCCCATCGACACGCAGCCTGTGAGCGCCAACGCAGCGGTGAAAAATAAGATGCGCTTCATTTGATTTCGCCCCGGAAGTCGATGGCGGTACGCCCCCGCTTTCGACTTCACACCTGATCCTTGGTGATCGGGGAGTTAGTAAACCGATAGCTCGGTCCCTACGACCTTTAGGCTGGGAAGCCCTGGACATACGTCGCAGGCTCCCCGACCATAGGGTCAAGGATGTGTCGGGCTGCTACGGGCAGCCCAACCGGCTATTCGGGGTTACTACGCCCCAGAACCGTGCGTGGCGGTTCCGATTACCTGTATGGGACAGTGGACGTTTGCACTCAACAGAAAGCTGACCGACCTGCCCCAAGCTACAGTATTTCGTTGAAAAGCCAGCTTGAGGGGCACAGAGCCGCCGTCCGAAGAGCCGGAGGTTGTGCCTGAGACGCGGCCGATCTCGATGTATGATGCCGTCCGAGACGCAGGAGGCTTTCATGGGCGGACTTGGATCAGGCGCGCGGCGTTCAACGCATATCGGCAACGTCGAGGAAATGCTGGCACTCGACATTCGCGCGTTGCGGCGGCTGGGCGTAGTCTCACCGGGCGAATGCGTCATCGACACGGTGCACTGGTCAATCGGCGGCCTAAGCACCGCCAGCGCACGCCTGCGCGTCGATCTCAGCGACATTGAACGCGGCGGCGTGATGACGATCATCGGCGATATGATCGATGGTGCCATCACCCAATCCGTTGCCATCGAAATGGCGCCATCACCGTTCGGGGGCCACCGCTGCTATTTCATCTGCCCATTCACCGCGCGGCGTTGCGAGGTCCTGTACTATGCCGGTGACCGCTTCGGTTCACGGGAGGCGCAGCGCCTAAGCTATGCAGTGCAAGGCATGAACGAAGTTTCGCGTGCCCGACGCAGGTCCGCCAAGCTGCGTAGCCGACTGTGTGGGTCGGGTAGTATGCCTCGTCCGCGGGGACGTAATCGCATCGATATGGTGAGCCGCCTTCGCATGGCGGAATTCGAAGCGAAGACGCTTTACCTTGATCGGCTGCGCGTCCTAGCGGGTCGGTCTGGTTCCCCTCGGATGCCCGGCGAAAGGCTATAGTTCGCCCGAGATACGGATTTCCAAGCATTTGGGCAGACCGACCACCTGATTGTATATCAGCGGGTCCTGACCGAATTGCGTAATTTGGCGCACCAGCACCCGGTTGGAGATCAGCAGGTCCCGCACGGGGTTTTTCCTGACTTCCCCGCACCCATGGTCTTATTGGGAAGATGGTCAACGAAAGGAGGCCATCATGTCCGACGACGAACCGCTCGACCGACTGCATCTGTTATCCCATGCACGGGCGCTATTTCCCGGCGCGGTGATCGAAGTGGTCCACACGCCAGACGAGATCATTCATATCGATGTGGACGGGCACCGCTACACATTCGAGATCGGCAGCGATGACGACGCCTATGTCTTCACCGACGGAAATGCCGCCTTCAAGATCCCGCTGATGGAAATCGACTGGGATTTCTAGGATTTCTCCTGACACGCCTTCCGAACCCATCTTAATGGAAATGTCGGTCCCAAACAAAGGAGATGACCGACATGACTACGACCGAACCCGCAAAGCCGACCACCGCGCCGAACGCCGCAATCAAGTCGGATGCCGCCAAGCCTGCGTCGGGAAACAAGGCACTGGCGAAGCCCAAAGTCGAAATGGTCACGCTCGACCAACTCGCTCGTGAAATGAAGATGCCCGCGCGCGATGCCCGGATGCTGCTGCGCCTCGCTGCGAAGCAGACCAAGATATACCCGACATTGGGCAAGGATCACGTCGCCCGTCAGCCGTGGCAGTGGACGCCGGGATCCAAGGCACTGGACGAAGCCCGCAAGGCGCTGTCCGCGACGCCGACCGTTTGAAGCGCTTCCGGGGGCATCGGCCAACCCGGTGCCTCCCCCGCCCTGCCCAATCCAACATTTCAGGTTTTCATGTTTTCAACGCCGGGCACATCATGAAAAGTGCCGGGGCGGCACGAAAGTGCGTGATGCAACTTTCCACCGACCCCCGGCGATGAAAACTTGGAAACTTGGAAAGTTCGATCACTCGGGCGGTAGCGACCAGAACCAGATTTTGCCCTCCTTGGCCGTGATAATGCCCAAATCCTTCCGGGCGCGGTCGATGGTGGACGCACTGATCGCGCGCGCCTCACCTTGCGATTTCAGTTTGGCCGCCGGCTTGGGGCCGTCCGCCAGTGCATCCAACAGGAATTCCTTGGCGACCTCCCTTTCATCCTGATCCGGGCCGCGCATGGACGCATCACCCGAAAAAAAGTCATCGGCGGTAATGTCGGTGAACTTGTCGAAGCCGATCTTCGGCTGCTCTCCATTCCGGCCATCGGCATCGCCCATCGTGAACAACATGGACTGCCCCCGTTCGAAGTTCGTCTTCATGTGAAACACGATGAACCCGCGCGCACCATCATTGCGGCGGGCAAGACCGAACTGGTTGCGCGAGATGCCCACAAAGTCGGTGGAACCCAGCCCCTTCTTCATGGCCTTGTCCTGCGCGCTCTTGCCGAAATGACGGACGCAGATGATCGCGCATTTTCGCTTCGCCGCAATCTCGCCCAAGCGTGACATAAACTCGCGCACGTCGATGTTGCTGTTGCCGTCCACGCCGGACATGAATGCCTGAATGGGATCGAGAATGACCAGACGTGGCCGCTTTTCGGCAATTTCACCGTCCATCCACTCGACCATTTCCGCCGTAAGCTGGAACTGCCGCGACTGGATGAACACGCGCGAAAGGTCCGCGCCGTTCGCCTCTAACCGCTTCTTGATCACGGCACCGGGCAGGTCCTCGAAATTGAACAGGAAGCAATTGGCAGGTTCAAATCGATCCCCGTTGGGCAACTTGTCTCCACGGCTGAGCCGCGCGCATAACCAAACGCAAAGCTGGCTCTTGCCATCGCCGGGATCGCCATCCAGCAGCCCGAGGGTGCCAAGGCAGATGTAGGGATACCAGAGGAACTCAAGGCGCTCCTCCGGAATCTCGGAGAACGGGATGATCTGGGGCAACGCCTTAACCGGATAACGCGATACGCTACGCGCGATTTGCCTGACCTCGCGATCCGGCAACGGCTTTTCGGACATGGTTCGGTTCAGCGTTTTAAGCGTTTCCAGAACCGCCGCTTGCGGCACTCCCTTGCCATGCATGTATCCTGCGAACTGTGTCATCGTGGAGTTACGCATCCCGACCGGTATCGGTCCACCGCCGCCAGCTTCAGGCGGTTCATCACGGCGTTCGGTGATGTCCGCGATGTTCTGCGGCAAATCGGCTATCAGCTCATCTTCCCAGAGCGCATAAATCGCACCTGAAGCGTGAACCGAGTTTGGCCCAACCACATAGCAGCCGGGGCCGCTTTTCACGTCCAACTTGCTCCGTGCGGCGTTTCGGGCGGGCATTCCACCACGAAAGTAGAAGTGGAACCCCCTCGCCGTTTTCACGGTGAATGTTGGCGGCGGTTGATAGCCGGAACGGAATGCCTGCAAGGCTTCCTTGCTGTCGCAGTCGATCACCGCCAGCCCTTCGGTCGCCACGGCGTAGTTCATGTCCGGGTGCTCACGATGCCAACGCCGTATTAGCTTCAGATCGGTTGTCGCACCCTTGACGCCGTTGCGGACCAACGAACTGACTGGATGTTTGCCGGGACTTTCGCAATCTTCATTGCCGCATGTGCAGCTGCCGCCCACAATCCCATGAATGGGCAGGACGGGAATGTCCCGCCCTGCAAACCACTCCATCATGCCAAGAACGCTGACGCTTCGATCAAATCGCAGTGTGAAATGTTGTCGCTGCGCCTGCGTCATCGACCGCTCTCCGACGTGATGGGATAATATTCATTCAGCCACGCTTCGAACTCAGCAAAGTCCTCTGGTTCGTTGATCGGGCAAAGGAAAACTCGATCCCATGTGCGACCGGTAGGATGATGATGGATTCGGCGAACACTCACTGCTGTGACTGCACCAAGTTCGACTTCGAAATGAACTCCTCGACCTGGTCCGCTCGCCAATAGCTCGTCGCGCCAATTTTCAGACGCGTTGGGAATTTTCCCTTTCTTTCCAGCCTTATAAGTGTGCTGTTGTGAAGCTTTACGCCCCACCGCCGCAGTGCGGCGCGGTCGAGAAGTACGGGGTTTTTCATGCATAACGGCTCCTGATTTATGCGAGGAGCCGAATATTTATGGCGATTTGGGCGGCGCGTCGCAGGAGGTTTCTGGCGAAGAAATGTCCCTAGACAGCACCCGGTCGCCAAGGTGTGCGATGATCTCGTTGACCAAATCCCTGAGTTCTTTGGCATCCGGGTGTTGGTCGTACTTCAGTGCGTACTGCGACTGGACCTCATCGATGAGTTTGGCTGGTTTCCGAAGATGCGGATTGTCGAGCGCCAACCTCCAAGCCAGAGTAGTGATTTCTTGCCAATCAAAGGTAACGGATTTCCGCGGCTTGGAGTTGCGCAATGAATCAACGTAACGCTTGAGATCGGAGCGGCTGACGAAGATCAGGTCCCACTCCTCCTCCGTCCATAAAAATTCGCTACGCGGGATGTTGATGGCGAAAAATGGTGCCGAAAGACGCTCTCGACCTAATTCGATGTATCGGCCTTCGTGATTTCTCCCGAATGCGGGAAGCATACCTCCGGCAAGAAGGGCTGTAAGCCTTTGACGAACAATCGTGGCGCGCTCCTGCGCTTCCGCGTCGCCCGTAGGGTCGCTCAATTCGATCAGATCAGCATTACGCCATCCTGAAGCTATCTTAGCCCCAATCATGGTCGCGGCGTCGGCGAGGCAAAGATAGTTGCCTACCGACTTAGGCGGGCGTTTGAAGTCGGCTAATTTCACCAAGGAACATTCCCCACTTGTCCAGCGCTTCACGTCGTTCGGCATCATAACCGTAGCGATTATATACTGCCGCTACGCCGGAAATCGTCCCCGAAATATGGTTCAACACTTTCTCCACCACATGCGGCGCGATCCCTGCCCTTGCCATGCCCGATGCTGCGGTTCGCCGTAGGTCATGGAATCGCCATTCGGACGTCTCGGACTGTGCATGGATATGCCGCAACGCCTTGCTGAACCCGCTGATCGGTGATCGCCGCGTGGTGGTGAATACCCAATCGCATTCTCCACCGGCGAAGCGCGGAATCTCTGCCAGCAATCGCAGCGCGAAATCGTTGAGCGGGACAACGTGCGGTTTGCCATTCTTGGACAACTCCGCCGGGATCACCCATTGCTTAGCGTCAAGATCGACTTGGCTCCATTTCATCTGGGACACCTCACCGCGCCGTTGCGCTGTTGCCAGCAGCAGGGGCACGAATTGGCGAAATGGATAAGCGTCCTCGGCGCAGACTCGCAGCAACTTGCCAATTTCATCGTCCGTCAGCACACGGTCACGGGCCTGTTCTCGCGTCGGTGGCTTGGTTCCCATGACGGGCGAAACGTCAACAATCCCGCGCTCCATGCACCAATTGAACAGCTTGCGCAGGTTCGAGTGGATACGGTTCGCCTGATACGCCGCGCCGCGCTCGATAGCACCGTCCATCAATTCGAGGATGTCGTGGCGCTTGGCGTCGTGATCCGGATATTTTCTGGCGGTGGGTCTCTTACCAGAAGATTGCGAATCGTAGCTGGTTCACGCGCCCCATTTGGGCGAACTTCGTCGCGCTTCCGGACGGGGACACTTTGTTCGTCGGGCTTACCGCCGCCGAGATCGATGGGTTGGTCCCGAACGGTGAATGGGACGTGTTGCGCCGTCGCCCGATGCCGTCCGGTCAACATGACATTTATAGGCTGACCGCTTTGGATCAAATGAGTGCAGATGTCGGAAGGCTGTTCGTTTCATGGCAGCCGGGCAGGAATTGGACTCGCTGTGCTGAACGGGGTTCCTACCCACTTTGTTAGAGGATCGGTATGCGCGAGTTCATGGATGACGATGACGGTTACGCGGTCTGGCTCGAAGATCATTCGACCGGGTTCGTTCTGAATGTCCGGCGCAATCCGGGTGCAAACTACACGGTGTTGCATCGCGCCCTCTGCCAGACGATTGCTAAGCCACGGGACGATGGAGCCTATACAGGGCGTGGCTATCGTAAGGTGGTCGCTAACGCCGTCGATGACCTTCGCAATTACACCCGAACGCTTGGCCGAACAGACGGTTCATTTTCTCTCGTCTGCTCGAAATGCAAACCCTTGGGGGCAACCTAGTGGCGCGAGTCGTTCAAGGGCCCGGCTCAAAAGGAAGTCTACGGTGGATTCAGCAGGCCATAGGGGACCGCTGGGAAGCTCTCGATCAGCCGATTTTAGCAAAGCTCAACGGAGCGCGCGGGATTGATTGGCGATCACCGCTCGAACGAGACGACTTCGCTGAATACCGAGACGGCGAGTTTTTAGACCGGATCGGGTTGGGTCACCTGCGGTCCGCCTTGAAGGAGTTTTGGCCAGAGCGCGGCCCCCAATGGGATGCGCTCGGTGTTTCTGATCGGGGGGACGTGCTGCTGGTCGAGGCTAAGGCGCACGTTAACGAGATGTGCTCGCCTGGAACCGGAGCAAGCGAAGCATCCCGGGACAAAATCTCTGCATCCCTTGCTGCCTGCGCCGACAAACTTGGGGCAAAACCCAACAGGGCACAATGGACTGACTTCTTCTATCAGCTAGCCAACCGGCTGGCTCATCTACAATTTTTGCGGGATAATGGTGTTCCTGCTTATCTCGTACTCGTAAATTTCCTGAACGATGCAGACATGAAGGGACCAACGTCACCTGAAGCTTGGGAAGCAGCATATGAAGTTGCCTACCACGTGATGGGTCTTCGTAAACGGCATGCTTTGAGCCGCTTCGTAATCGAAGTCTTTCCGGATGTCCGAGTGGGGTCCCAACGGGGCATCAGGGGCTGACAATTGGATCCTACAGATTGCAACAGCCTGCAATGGAATGCGGAAGGGCGGACCGCAATTTCGCGCGAACCAAGCTACGAAATGCAGCGGTTTACTACGCTTTACCAAGGGCTTAAGGCCAGCTCTTAATCAGCGGGTCCTAGGTTCGAGCCCTAGTGCGTCCACCACTTTCTCACAATTTTTCAAACAGTTAAATAGCTCGTGAAGTCCGGTGTTCGCCGGGATCTACGCGCTAGTCACCCGGAACTGTAATCCACCTCATTGATTCACGCCTCTTTGAGGAGATGAACAATGCTAGGTCGGCAG
>NZ_JAKKIE010000010.1 GCF_021742065.1 Rhizorhapis sp. SPR117 | reverse complement strand
GGGAGTGGTTCAAACATGGGTCAAATCTCAGTGAAAATTTATGCCGCTACCGGGTCACTTCTCAGCGACAATCAACAGCGCAAGGCTCGTATAGGGTTCACAATCACCAGATGCGAAGTTTTCTTCTCCTGGTGGCTGCGGCTGCACTACTATTGTCCGATGCCGCTTCGGCCGCCCCGGGTCTGATCGGTCGTTACCGGCTGGCAGAGGGTCCGGATGTCGCTGGCGAACTGGTGCTAACCCCCGATGGCCGGTTCCGGTATGCACTCGCTGCCGGTGCGCTTGACGAAAGAGCGCAGGGGCGCTGGCAAATGGTGGAAGGAAAGACCTGCCTCTTTACTGAGCCGAAGCCCGTGGCTTCTGTATTTTCCAAGGCGCCTCCCATTGCCGCGGATGGAGCGGCACCAACGCTGTTGGTGACCTGGCCCGATGGCCGGGGGATCGCAGGAGTCGATTTCCGATTGGGCTTTGATACCGGCGAACCGTTGGAAGGCTATACCCAGGAATATGGCTGGTCGATGCCGGAAAGCGATTCAAGACTGCCGCGCTGGGCCGAACTGAGCGTACCGATGTGTCAACTGACCTCTGGCAGAATAGCCCTGGACGACCACGATCATGGCGTGTTGCACGTCATTCTGACACCGAACGACCTTGGCGTCGTGAATTTCGAAGCGGCCTGTCTGGAAGTGAAAGCCGACATGGTGATCCTTCATCGCAAGGAAGGCGGCATGCGGTTCCTGCTGTTCGATGATTAGCGTACTGCGAAATATGAGACTTGTTTATCGCGCAATAATCGGCATTTTAGCGCCCATTTACTTGTTCTGCTCAATTCCGCTCTTCGCTGCCGATTGCCAGTTGGAACACATCAACAAGGTGGGTGTCGGTGTCTGGCCAGTGCGAGGAACAGAAGCGCTTCGCAACGAGCTCGGAAGATTAAACGCGGGCTGGTTCTATAATTGGCAGCCGAAAACAAACGTTGAGAACTCGAAATTCGTACCGATGATCTGGTCGGGGCGAGACCTCCCCTATGTGCTATCGACACAATCACGCGAATTGCTGACCTTCAATGAGCCGGATCGGGACAATCAGGCAAACATGGACGTGGATTTGGCATTGGCCTATTGGCCCACGTTAATGCTGACAGGCAAACGGCTTGGTTCTCCAGCAACGAGCACGGGAAATGAAATCGGCGAAGAAAGCTGGTTGGGCCGTTTCATGTCTGCCGCAAGAAAGCGCAATTACCGGGTCGATTTTATTTCGGTGCATTATTACTCAAGCGACAAGGACGTTGAGGCCTTCAAGCTCCATCTGGAGAGGATTCATCAAGCCTATGACCGGCCTGTCTGGGTTACCGAATGGGCCTTGGCCGACTGGTCAAACCCGAGCCGCTTTTCGCCCGAGGAACAAGCAAGCTTCTTCAGAAGCGCTTCCCGGATGTTGGACGATTTGCCCTTTGTTGAAAGGCATGCCTGGTTCGGACTGTATGAAGGATTGGATGGCTGGCGACTGGGGTCCGGCCTCGTCGTGGAAGGCCGTCTTTCTCCTGTAGGTGCGGCGTTTGTTGACCTGATGACTTGCAGGGTCGTTCCATCTTCGGACCGTTCTCCGTCGACGCCCCCGTCCGAAAGCTTGCCCGATCCCATATGAAGCTTCTGTTTTCTCCTACGGGAGTTGGGCGGTTGAGTAGTGCCTGAACCCGTTCATACACCGAACCTCTGAATTGCATTGTAAGAGAGGCCGATACGTCGCTAAGATTGTTCATGCGCCTCACGAACTGCCACAACATCGAAGACTTTCGCCGCCTGGCCAAGCAACGTCTGCCGTGGCCGGTGTTCGACTATATCGACGGTGCCGCCGACGACGAGATCACCAAGCGGCGTAATACTGATGCCTACGCAGATTGCGACCTGGTGCCCGATGTTTTGGCCGGCGTTGCGGATATTGACACCTCCGTCACCATCATGGGTCGCAAGAGCGCTCTGCCTCTGATCCTCTCACCTACCGCGCTTCAGCGAGTCTTTCACTGGCAAGGCGAACGCGCGGTGGCTAAGGCGGCGGAAAAGTTTGGGCTGTGGTTCGGCATTTCCAGCCTCGCAACGGTGAGCATCGAGGAGGTCGGGGCAATGGTCTCCACGCCCAAGATGTTCCAATTCTATTACCACAAGGACCGCGGATTGAACCGATCGATGATCGCGCGTTGCAAGGCAGCGAAGTTCGATGCGTTGGCGCTCACCGTCGATACGATCGTTTCCGGCAAGCGGGAGCGCTGTGCACGCAGCGGCTTCACGTCACCGCCGCGCTTTACGCCCTCTTCGGCGCTTTCCTATGCGATCAAGCCGCGCTGGGCTTTGGACTATCTTTTCCGTGAGAAATTCGCCCTGCCCAACCTCGATACCCATGTGACTGAGGGGACAGGCAATGCGGTTTCGATCGCCAGCTATTTCAACTCGATGCTCGATGTCGGGATGGACTGGAAGATGGCCGAACAACTGCGCGAGGACTGGGGCGGCGCCTTTTGCCTGAAGGGCATTATGAGCGCCGCCGACGCCCGCCGCGCCGTCGAGATCGGCGCGGACGCCATCATGATCTCAAATCATGGCGGGCGCCAGCTGGATGGCAGCCGCGCACCCTTCGATCAGCTCCCCGAGATCGTCGAGGCGGTAGGCGGCGAGATCGAGATCATTTGCGACGGCGGCATCCGGCGCGGAACGCATATACTGAAGGCATTGTCAGCGGGGGCAAGCTGCGTCTCGGGCGGACGGCTCTACCTCTATGCGCTGGCCGCGGCTGGTCAGCCGGGCGTCGAACGCGCAATCGGGTTGCTCAAGGACGAGATAGAGCGTGGCATGCGTCTTCTTGGCGTTACAAGTACCGATCAGCTGAACAGCAACCGATTGCGCTGGCGCAACCGCCTTTGAGATGATGGCCGAAGAGTGCTTTTGCTCCACACCAGCAAGGGCAGTCTGCGCCGCTTCTTTAAATGCTCAGAGACTTAAATCGCGTTGCTGAAGCTGTGCGTATGTGGTTGACGATAGCGGTCGAAAAGCGCGGCGATGCTTCTCGCATAAGGAAGACCGTTATTCGCGAGCCGCAACACATTGGCATTCAGTGTCACCAGTCCATGCCGCTCAAACCGCGCCAGTGCCTGATGCGTTCCATGATCCAGCATATCCGTTGCGATACAGGCTTCACCCCGACATAGAATGTCCTCGATGATCCTGCCCCGCCGATTGTCGTCATCGCTTCGGACTACACCGCGTGCTGCTGGCAGTTGCCGGGCGGAAAGGCGCATACGATAGCGCCCGGCATTTTTTTCGTTCTGGATGATACAGCCCGCAAAGCTGTTGATGGCAGTGGCACCGACCCCGATCAGTACAGGGGAAGCATCGGTGGTAAAGCCCTGAAAATTGCGACGAAGTACGCCCTGCCGCTTGGCATGGGACAGCGAATCTCCGGGAAGGGCAAAATGGTCAAAGCCAATTGCCTGATATCCGGCATCCGTCAGGCGGTCGTAACCACAGGCTGCTGCTGCAAAGCGTTCCGCCTGACCGGGAAGCTGATTGGCATCGATGCGACGCTGACGCGGCATCATATGCGGTACATGGGCATAGCCGAACAGGGCGATGCGATCCGGCTGAAGCTTGATGGTGCAATCCAGCGTATTTTCAAGGTCGGCGGCAGTCTGGGTCGGAAGGCCGTACATCAGATCGAAATTGATCGATCCGATGTCTGCTTTGCGAAGTTTTTCGACAGCCTTTTCGATCAGTGCCGCAGGTTGTACACGGCCAATTGCCTGCTGCACATGCGGCGCAAAGGTTTGAACACCCATACTGACACGCCCGACACCCGCTGCGCTCAATATGGAAAACCATTGGTCGTTGAGGATACGGGGGTCCAGTTCCACCGATATTTCAGGACTTTCGGTATTAAAGCAGAGAATGATCTGCTGTAGCAGGCGGAGAAATTCGACTGGCGCGATGGCATTGGGACTGCCTCCGCCAAAAGCGATATAGCGTACAGTTCCGCGGCCCGCCAACCTTGCCGCGACAAGCGCAATTTCTTGCTCCAGCGCCTCCAGATATGTGGAAAGGCGTTTCTGCCTGTTGGCGGCGCCGGTATTGCAGCCGCAATACCAGCAAATCTCCCGACAATATGGGATGTGGACATAGAGCGAAAGCGCAGTGCCTTTTTCGACACTTGCAAGTTCCCGTTCAATGTCGGTCGCGTCTACGTCATCGCTGAATTCAGCGGCAGTAGGATAGCTGGTATAGCGCGGTACAGGCGTTTCCAGAAGTTCGGGATAATAGGTCCACATCCGGCAAACATGACTTGGGCAGGATCTTATTCCATTGATACAAATCAAGAAAATCCTTGCCAATGATCAATGTATTCATCGCTGCAATAGCTCAAATCGATGGCACATGGTCAAAGGGTGGAGACATAACATGAAGGTTTTAATGCTCGCGGTCGCTGTCTCGGCCACGGTTGCTTCGATGCCGGCACAAGCCAGGCAGGGGGACGTCCTGCTCCGCATGCGTGCCATCATGGTGGCCCCCAACGAGAAAAGCGGCAGCGTTCTGCCTGGCTTCCCAGGCGAGAAGGTAAAGGTCGACAACAGCGTAATGCCGGAAATCGATATTACCTATATGGTGACCGACCATATCGGTTTTGAACTGATCGCGGCGACGACAAAGCATACAGCAAGCGGTATCACCGGCACGACTGGCAGCATCGGAAAACTTGCTTCCACCTGGGTACTGCCGCCGACACTCACGGTACAATATCACCCCATCGTGGAAGGTTCTGTGCGTCCCTATGTCGGGGCGGGCGTCAACTATACGCTATTCTATTCCGAAAAGGCTTCGGACGCATTGGAAGGCGCAGTGGGCTCCACGAACGTGCACATGTCCGACAGCTTTGGCTGGGCACTGCAGGCAGGGCTCGATATCGACATCAATGATCGCATGTTCGTAAATTTAGATGTGAAATATATCGATATGGACACAACGGCGCGCCTCAGCACGACCTCCGCTGGTGTACAGCGAGTGCGCGTGCATCTGGACCCGATCGTCGCGGGGGCAGGCATCGGTATGCGCTTTTAGTTTTGCAGACAGAATTCAAGAGCTCCTCACCTGAAGGCGGGCGCAGATGCGGTCGCCTTTTCTTTTGAGCGAGCGATTGGATTGTCGGGACAGATTTTCTCTCCGACCGACAGATATGACGATTATTCCGCTTGGGCAATTGCCTCCAGCCGCTTGCGGTCATGGATTTCCACTGTCCGCCGGTCGGGTAGCGCCAGGACACCGTCGCGTTTAAGCGCCGAGAGCTGTCGGCTGACTGTCTCGATGGTAAGACCAAGCACGTTGGCAATCTGTTGTCTATCGAGCGGCAGAGCGAACCGCTCGAGTGGCGCGCATTCTCCTTCAGGTTTGACATGGGCAAGCCTGCGAGAAATATCGACCAGGAAAGTCGCAACCCGCTGTTCCGCGCTCATACGGCCAAGTAACACCATCCATTTGCGGGCGCGGTCCAGTTCATCAAGCGTTCGCTGCAGGAGGTGGTGTTCCATCTCTGGATGCTTCCGGACGAAGCCATCGAAAACCGATCGAGAAAATACGCAGACCCTGGAATCCGTCAGCGCCGTCACATTATGTGGACTTTCGCTACCGAAAGGCCGACCGATAAAGTCGGATGGATACACGACACCGACAATTTGCTCCTGCCCATCGCCAGAGCAGGTGGAAAGCATCAGCGCCCCTTCCACCACATTAGCGACAAGCATGGATTCCTGGCCCTCCCACATGAGCGTTCGGCCCTTCGGCAATGTCATCTGGCGGCCCAGGCGGATAAACTGCTCACGCTCAAGGCCAAGCGTGGCGCAAAGCGCATAGTCGCGGACTTCACATACATCGCAAGGTGTCATTACATTCAATCTAAGCCAGCCGAGTCATTTCTACTGAATGACAAAAGCGGAATGATAGCCCCATCCGTAATATCCCTTACGCTGCCTCGAAGGATTGGCACCTCACAATGCCGATTGATCGGTGCGAACCTGCATAATTTCGGCAAGAACCGAAACCGCAACCTCCCAAGGCGCCTTTCCGCAGCGGGCGGCGCCGATCGGCGCGTGAAGCGCTGACATTTTTGTCGGCTCCAGACCCGCTCGCAGCAAGCGCTGTCGCCGCGCCTCGGTTCTGCTCACCGATCCCAGCACCCCGACGTAGCTGGTCTCTGCGTTCAGCGCCGTAATCACCGCCGCATCGTCAAGTTCTTCATCATGCGTTGCAGTGACGACAGCGGTCCACCGGTCCGGGATCAATGCTTCGATAGCCGCCGCCGGGGGTTCACGCCGATACACTACATTGGGAATCGGCGGCGGATCGGAAGGTCCTCCGGGATGCACAATGATAGTTTCGAAACCGGCGCTCACAGACAAGCTTGCCATTGCCAGTCCAAATGGATCGCCGCCGACGATAATCACACGATAGGGAGGATCATGGCGCAAGGCATATTCCTCGCCCTGATGTGTCACCGCAGGCACCAAAGGCCCAGCTGCTTCGACCCGGTGGCCGGAATTGCCGCTTATCCATCGCGCCGGTTGCCGCCGTCGCGACAGGTCCAGGAGCGCCGCGACGGCATCGTCGTCGGGGTCTATCCGCTCCAACGCAATTTCGAGTGTGCCTCCACAAAGCAGCCGGATATCGATCCACGGACCGCCCTGCCCGTAGACCAGCCACTTGGGTGTCCCATTCTGGAGCACGGTTTGTGCATGATTGGCGACGTCAGCCTCCACGCAACCGCCTGAAAAATAGCCAACCGCCTTCGCTCCATCGAACAGCATCTGCGATCCCGGGGGCCGAGGCGAAGGTCCATCGATACGAACGAGCGTCGCAAGCACAACATTCCGGCCCGCTTCACGCGCATCGCGCAGCGACGGCCGCATGTCGGTCGTCCAGCCAAAAGTGGGCCAGTCAGCATCTTTCAGTTGCATTGTTTCAGCCTTGCACTGCACCGTCGTTGATCTGATCGATATGCGGACAATCGAAGGAACAGGCAAGGTTCAGCCGCATGTTCGCATCAACCGGTATCGCGGTTGACCGCAGAAAGAGCCCGGATATATATAGACTTGATTCCCCAAAGCGGCGTTGACTGCCGCCGCCCGGAGCGCATGAACGTGCCATTAGAGCGAATTGCAGAAAATGGGAATCACCCCCGTTCGTGTCGAGCCCTTCGACTGCCTGCCAAGGCAGGCGCTCAGGATGAACTTCAGCCTTTGGCTGAAGTCGAGACACGTCGTGCAATGTCCCTCGACTACGCTCGGGACGAACGGAAGTGGAGCAACCTGAACTCATCACCCTCTAAAAGCAGGTACAGATGATTGACATCAATCCAACATTTCGATATTTTGATATTTATCGAATCATTGGAGTGCCAGATGCAAGCCGACCGTGTCATCCGAGCCCTTTCCGCCCTTGCTCAGGAGCATCGCCTCGCTGCGTTCCGGCTGCTGGTACAGGCGGGTGAGGATGGCGTTGCCGCTGGAGTGCTGGCCGAAAGGCTCGATGTACCACCTTCCTCGATGAGCTTTCACCTTGCCCAGCTCACCAATGCCGGGCTGGTAACGCAGCGGCGCGAGAGCCGTTCGATCATTTATTTCGCTGACTACGCCGCGATGAACGGCCTGATGGGCTACCTGACCGAAAACTGCTGCGGCGGCGTCCCCTGTGCCGACGATTTCGCCTGCCTTCCCGATTCCCGGAGAAAGAGCGCCTGATGAAACACTTTCATGTGCGTGCGGCGTGACCAACTTCGATCGCCTTACCTCCGCCAATGGCGTATCCGCTGCCTGCTGCGTACCGCAAATGGCACAAGCCAGAACCTCCTGCTGTTGAGACTTCAATGTCGAACAAACCGCTGAACGTGCTGTTCCTGTGTACAGGCAATTCCGCCCGCTCGATCCTGGGCGAGGCGATCCTCAACCATGACGGCCAAGGCCGCTTCAGGGCATATAGCGCCGGGAGCAATCCGACAGGCACGGTCAATCCCTGGGCGATCCATACGCTGGAGACGCTTGGCTATCCGGCCGAGGGCTATCGTTCGAAAAGCTGGAACGAGTTTGCCGATGGGCCGGAGTTCGACCTGATCTTCACCGTCTGCGACAGCGCGGCGGCGGAGAGTTGCCCGGTCTGGCCGGGCCGCCCGACAAGCGCCCATTGGGGCATTCCTGATCCGGCAGCGGTCAAAGGAAGCGATGCCGTAAAGGCCGCGGCATTTCTCGATGCTTTCCGAATGCTCAAACGGCGGATCGACCTGCTGCTGGCGCTTCCCATCGCCAGTCTCGAAGACCTGGCGCTGCGCGAAAAGCTGCAGGTAATCGGCCGCGAGGCGGACACGCAATGACCACGACGACTGCTGACGTCGATGCCCGCGTGGCGGGGCTTGGCCTGTTCGAAAAATGGCTTTCCGTCTGGGTCGGCGCGGCGATCCTGGCGGGGATCGCGCTGGGCAACCTCACGCCGGAGGGCTTCGCCTCGCTCGCTTCGATCGAATATGCTTCGGTCAATCTGATCGTCGCGGTGCTGATCTGGGCGATGATCTTCCCGATGATGGTCGCAATCGATTTCGGTGCCGTGCGCCGCGTGGGCGACCGGCCCAAGGGGCTCATCATCACGCTGGTGGTTAACTGGCTCATCAAGCCATTCACCATGGCAGCGCTGGGCGTGCTGTTCTTCGAAATCGTATTTGCGGACCTGATCGCGCCCGCCGATGCACAGCAATATATTGCGGGTCTCATCCTCCTGGGCGCGGCCCCCTGCACGGCCATGGTGTTCGTCTGGTCACAGCTGACGAAGGGCGATCCGGCCTATACGCTGGTGCAGGTGGCCGCGAACGACCTTATCATGATCGTCGCCTTCGCGCCGATTGTTGCCCTGCTGCTTGGCGTTACCGATATCACGGTCCCGTGGGAGACCCTGCTGCTTTCGGTCGCGCTTTATGTCGTGGTGCCGCTCGCCGCCGGGGCTATCATGCGCCACCGCCTGCTCGCCAGCCATGATGGCGGCGAGCAGGCGGTGACGCACTTCACCGGACGAATGAAGCCACTTTCGATTATCGGCCTGCTGTTGACTGTGCTGCTGCTGTTCGGTTTCCAGGCAGAGACCATCGTCACTCGCCCGTTGCTGATCGCTTTGATAGCCGCGCCGATCATCCTCCAGAGCTACGGTATCTTCTTCATCGCCTACGGCTGGGCCAAGGCGTGGAAGGTGCCGCATGCAGTGGCCGCGCCATGCGCGCTGATCGGCACGTCAAACTTCTTCGAGCTGGCGGTTGCGGTCGCCATCGGATTGTTCGGCCTCGGCAGCGGAGCGGCGCTCGCAACGGTCGTCGGTGTTCTGGTGGAAGTGCCAGTGATGCTGTCGCTGGTTGCGATTGCCAACCGGACGCGAGGCAGCTTTTCGGCTCGCTAGACGGGGGCATGTCCAGACGGGCCGACTTTCAGCGGGCAGTTATCTGTAAGCCACAATCTGTCCAGTGACTTCAGACGTCACTGGCAAGCGCATCCTGTATAGCCGTCTCGGCTTCCTTGTGTAGCGCCCAGAAATTCGGGACGCCATCACCCCGGATCCGGCGTTCAAGTGCGGCAAGGTGCGAATGCCAGCCAGAGCCAAAGTTTTGTGCATCCTCGCGTCCGCGCAGACCCGAATGCGTAAGCACCAGGCGCGTTTTGCCGTTTTCGTCACTTAGCTCAAATGTGATCTCTCCGGCTTTCCCTTCGTCCCAGGTGAAGGAGTGCAAATGCGGCGCCTTGATACGCACAATGCGCTCTTCCCAACTCGCGCCGACATGCGAACGGAAGCGTTCGGGAACAGGGACGTCATCATCAGAGAGCCGGTCATGGTTCATGGTAAGACCGATTTTACCTCCCTCCCTGGGGTCGGTCGGACCGCCCATAAACCACCGGGCGCGCAAATCCGGTTCAATCAGAAAGCGCCAGACCTTCTCGACAGGCGCATCGAGTACGCGCTCGAAGCGAAGGCTCTCGGGTGTGATCTTGTCCAATTTCGTCATGTTTCATCTTCCTTGAGTGCAATTTCCAACGCATCGAGGCGGGAATCCCAGAAACGCTCCCACTGGCCCAGCCAGTCATTCGCCTCCTTCAGCCGGTCGGCCTTCAGGCGGCACATCTGCTGTCGGCCAACCTTTCGCCGCTCGATAAGACCTGCCCGCTCCAGCACGCCCACATGCTTGGCAGCACCCGCCAGGCTCATCGGGTAAGGCGCGGCGAGTTCGCTGATCGGTTTTTCGCCGTACACCAGTGCCGCCAACATTCCACGTCGGGTCGGGTCAGCCAGCGCAGTAAAGGTGGCATCGAGTCGATAGTCAACCATATGGTTTAATGTATCTATCACATCATAATTGTCAACCGTTAGGTTGAGTGTTATGTGCTTGCCGCAGTCGTCGTCACGGATTTGCGCGTACCAGCCAGGAAAGCAGAAACAACGTACCTGCGATTTCGAGACGTGCCTTGAACGTCAATATCTTCGATGTCGGACAGGTCGAGAAATTACGTGCTGCGAACAGCGGGTGGAGCGCTGAGCAGCATCTTCAGGTCCGGCTTGGTAACTTTGCCCATGGCATTGCGGGGCAATGTGTCAACGAAGCGGATGAGCCGCGGGACTTTGTACGAGGATAATTGCTCTGCGGACCATGCCATTATCTCCCCGGCTTCCGCTTTCCGGCCCTGCCGTGGCACGATGAAGGCTGCCACCATTTCGCCCCAGGTCTCATCCTCGACCCCGATCACGGCGATCTCCGCGACAGCGGGATGCGCAAGCAGCACAGCCTCGATTTCCAGCGCCGATATTTTATAGCCGCCCGACTTGATGATATCGATCGAGGTTCGGCCCATGATCCGATAAGAATCCTGTTCGACCACAGCCATGTCGCCAGTGCAGAACCAGCCGTCGCGAAAGCTGTCCCGCGTGGATTGTTCATTATCCCAATATTCGAGGAAGACATTGGGACCCTTGACGCGGATTTCACCCGGCTGCCCCTCCTCGACGATGGGCCGCTCGTCCTCGCCATAGAGACGCACCTCGACCCCGGGCAGTGGCTGACCGACATGCCCTGCGCGCCTCTCGCCATGATAGGGATTGGACAGAGCCATGCCGATCTCCGTCATGCCATAACGCTCGAGAAGCACCTGACCGGTGCGTGCCTGCCATTGTTCGAATAGCGGCACCGGACATGCCGCAGAGCCGGACACATTGAGGCGCATGGCGGCAAAGCCATCGCAGACAGCCTGCACCGCGCCCTCATCCAGGCTGTCGAGGTGGTCGAGCAGCTTCACATAGATGGTCGGCACCGCCATGAAGACCGAATAGTCGCCCGCTGCGACGTGGGCGGCGATGGCGGATGCGTCGAACCGGGGGAAAAGATGCACGGTCGCGCCCGCCCATAATGCGCAGCTCAGTACATTGATGATGCCGTGGACATGATGCAGCGGCAGGAACAAGGGGATGCTGTCGCTGTGCGACCAGCCCCATGCGTCCAGAAGCACCGTGACCTGCGCCCGGATATTGCCATGGGTCGTCACTACTCCCTTGGGCTTGCTGGTGGTGCCGCTGGTAAAGACCATCATTGCGCGCCGGTTATCGGGGACGTCAGGCAAGGAGGCCGCGTTATCTGCCATGAGTTCACTCGGTTGCAGCAGACGGATAGCCAAATTCACGCACAGTTCGCCCAGCATGGAGTGATGCTCGGCATGGGCGACCAGCCGGGTCACCCGCGCACAACGGAGATAATGCTCCAATTCGGCAATGGTCGAACCGACATTGAGCGGGACAGCTATCCCGCCCGCGCGCCAGACGCCGTGCATCACCGCGACATAATCCGTGCTGGCGGGCAGAAAGAACGCAATGCGCTCTTCCTCCATATCCTTTTTGCCGTCCAGCAATCCGGTCGCGAGGCGATTGGTATGATCGTTGAGCGCGCCATAGGTGACGCGGCCTTCACCATCGATCAGGGCGATCCGGTCGTTGTCCGCCTGCAAGGGCGGGAAGCGGGTTGTTGACATGCTTCTCTCATCTGGAATGAAATGTGAGGGTGGCTTCTCCCAATAGGAGCGGCCGGCATGCGCGGCAATCTGGGAAGTCGGCCTAGCCAAACAGCATAACCATTCCCCAGGAGATGCAGGCCACTCCTGCGGCAATCGACACGTAACGACCGAAAGGAAGCAGCTTCTCCGCTGCCACCATGAGCGTCAGCAACGCGATCCAGGCCAGATTCATGACCCCGCCGACGAATAGAAGTACCATAAGAAGCCAGCAGCAACCGACGCAATAGATGCCATGCAGAAGCCCCATGCGAAGTGCGCCATTCGGCCCTGGACGAAAATGGCTGCTAAGGAACTGGGCGGGATTCCGGCAATGGCGCAGACACACATTTTTAAGCGGGCTTAGTTGATAAATGCCTGCCGAGATCAGAATGGCTGCCGATAGCCAGCGGCTTTGGGATGCCATGAACATCGGCATCAGCAGACCAACCTGTTCCAACAGGAGCTGCAAAATGGTTGCAGCAAGGGAAAATGCACCCCAGGAAAGGAGATAGCCTGCGAGGAAACTTCCAGAGGCGGGTTGCACCATATTCTGTGCGTTCATGGCAGCCCGCGCATAGAGCAGGATCATTGGTGCGGCCGATGGCAACATCATTGCCGCCATCATTACCCACCACATGGAAAAGATCAGAGCGAAGTGTTCCACCGGCCAAGACATAGGCTGGGCCATCATCATGCCGGACGCGTGGACATCATCGCCGGACATGGGCGCAAGGGAGACCAGCGGCTTCATCTCCATACCTGCACCGGCGAGGAGCCAAACCCAGGCCATGAGGGTCAACAGAACCAGCGCTGCGATGGATAGTGTCCGGTGATGGCTCAGCACCGCTTCGACTTTAGGGGACATCAGATCAGGCCCTGACGACACCATGGCTGTCGAGATGCAGATGGGCGAATTGACCATAGCTGCCCCCATGTTCGAGCACCATCGGAGATGTCGACCGGCTGGTGCCCGAGCCGATCTCGGCGACTTCATATTCGAAGCCATCCGGCAACCGGATCTGTGCCCGCACTTCAGATCCATCCACAGGACTTCGGATTGGTTCGCCATCCATCTCGACATGGCCAGGAACACGAAGACGGCCCTTGCGGCCTTCGACATCCACTTCGAATTCTATCGGCACAAATCCCGGCTCGTGCATTTTTTCGATAGTCGAGGCGAACACCGCGAATACGGTTGCCATGGGATCAGTATCACCACCCGTCATTATGGCGAGCAGCGCGTTACGTTGATCGTCACTTGCGCGTTCGTCCACAAAGGCAGCGCATTCTCCCTTGCCCTCATGGATTGGGCCCGGCCAGCGAAACACCGCAGCAATGTTCAATCCCGACAAATCGGTATCGCCGTGGCATCCCTCGTCTATAGCCATTCCAAAGACAGCCTGACAGCCGCCTTTGTCGGGCAAGCCACCGAATTGACAGTTGCAGCCATAGTCACAGTTGCAGTTGGCGAGCTCCCGGCCTTTAAGCTTCCAATATGTCATAACGCAATCTCCGCTCAAGTGACGTCGCGTCGGTTGGAATGATTCTACCACAAAAAATGCCAGGGCGGGAGGTAGAACTCGTGGCACTGAACAGCAGCCCACTGCGTTCTGGCGGAAGGCCGCTGCTTGCGCTAATTACTCCAAAGGACGCGGAACTGCCCGAAGCGGAGGTCTCACCAATGATACCGTCTGATTTACACTTGGAGACTGACCGTTCGTTCCAGCTCAGATTCTGGCGAGTTCAAAGATTCTGCTGGTTTGGCTTCGCGCTCATCCTCCTGATTGCGCTGGCGGGCTTTACGGGCAAGGGTGGTCCATTCGCGCGCACCGTCGCGACCAGTCCGCAGGGGAAGGTAGAGTATCCACGCGTTCTCCGATGGCAGACGGGCGATGAGATAGTCATTACACTGCCACCCGGCACCGCACAAAGCACAAGCATCGATCTGGACGCCGGATTCTTAAAGCTATTGCAGGTCGAGCAAATTCAGCCAACGCCGAAGCAGAGTTACACGACCGGCGGCGGACAACGGCTGGTGTTCGATGTTGGCAGGCCAGGTGGAAGCAAGAACATTTCCTTCATTGTCCGGCCGCTGCATCCAGCAATATCTTCCCGCATTCGGGTCCGGATCAACGATGGCGACCCGCTGGCGCTCACACCTGTAATTCTGCCATAGGAGGAGGGACGAATGGAATCCGTTCTAAGAGGGCTGGCCATTTATGTGATCATGCTGCTCGCCGTCCGAATATCCGGCCGGCGGACCATGGCCGAAATGACCCCATTCGATTTTGTGCTGGTACTGATCGTGGCCGAAACAACGCAGCAGGCGCTGCTCGGCGATGATTTCTCGATCACCAATGCCGTGATCCTGGTTGTGACCCTGTTCATGGCTGATATCGGACTGTCGCAGATCAAGCAGCGATGGGCTTGGCTGGACAAGGCTCTCGATGGGAAGCCCACGCTGCTTATCACTGATGGAAAGCCGGATGAGCAGGCCCTTCGGCTGGCAAGGGTGGGCATGAACGACATCATGTCGGCAGCGAGATCAAAGCACGGCCTCGAAAAGCTGGATCAGATCAAACACGCCATACTCGAGGCAGACGGCACGCTCAGCATCGTTCCGGTCAGCTGACAGGCACCGGCCCCCCAGTGGATGGGTATTTGCCGTATCCTGATATGGTGGAATAGAAGTTCGTCCCATAAAGATCGTCATGCTGAACTTGGTTCAGCATCCATTGCGCCTCCGGGAACGGTGGTACCTGAAACAAGTTGGCAATTGCGCCCTTGAAACATGTAGCCAATCTCCCTCTCCCCTGTGGGATCGTTGCATAATTCCATTTTACCGTCATCCCCGCGAAGGCGGGGATCCATCTCCTGACCTGACCGCTTGATTTTACATCGGGAGATGGGTTCCCGCCTTCGCGGGAACGACGAAAATCAGGGAATGCACGAATTATGCAACAGTCCCTTCAGGGGGCTATGATGGCGAGCCCAGCCTATTTGTCGCAACGGTATGATTCCCAAACAAGTTCAGGGTGACGATCTTTCAATGTTGCGAACTTCGACTCCACCACATTAACCCCTGTTTCCGGAATTGGTGGGATCGCGATCTCCTAAATGATCATTCTCTGCTGGATCAAGCGAGCCAAGGCCGCTTTCTTCGTCGTCATCATTGCGCTCTCCCCTGAACGCACTGCGATCGATCTTACCCGAATGCACCATCTGCTCCATGTGGTCCACCAGGTCCTGTTGATCCAGCGGCGTTACCGACGCGCCGGGCGACCCGCCATGCTCGGTTTCCGCCCCGGTTCGCCGCGTGGGATGCAACGCCTCCTCGGCGATGTCCTGCGCCTGGGGCAGATCCTGCTGAGACTGGTTGATCGTCCCGGACGTGTCCGGATTCTGTGTGTCTTTGGTGGATTTGCTTTCCATGGATTCATCCTTCCTCCATCCTGTTTCAACCAGAACAGAAGTAAGGCCGGTCTGTTCCACGATCATCGGAGAGTTCATCCGAAGCCGGGTATGTCGCCCATGACTAATCCATTTTCTTCATGCTGGCGGCGGTCTCCACCTCATACCGTGCGAGCCGCCGCCCGGTCACCAGCGTCTGGCCTATGAACAGCGTGATCAGGATGATGCCTACTCCACCGACAAAGATGTCGAACCCCGACCAGCGCCCGAACAGGCCCTGCCCATGTCCCAATACCATCATCATGATAGTCAGCGTGATCAGCACCAGCCTTAACTCAGTCGGTCCCGCCGCAAGGTAAGACAGCTTGAATTCCCCCAATACCCGGGCTGTGAGATAGGCATGGATCGAGAGCAGCAAATAACCAGCGAGCGCGATCAAGGCGACCTCCATCGTGACAAATGGACTCAGCCCGATCCCCGCCAGGATCAACAATGTGACCATTCCATCGCAGCTATGGTCAATAAAATAGCCGTAGGAGGGTCTTTCAACATGGCGATACCGTGCCAGACTACCGTCCATCGAGTCGCCAAACCACTGCACGACATATCCAGTAATGGCGAGAAGGAGCCACGCGGGATCCAAATTGCTGGCCACATATCCTGCAAGCGTCATAAACGCACCGATGACCCCAAGAAGCGTCAGCAGATCCGGCGTGACCCATGCTGGCATCCGCCTGCACAGCCATGTGAGAAGCTTCCGTTCCGCGCTAGCCAGAAAGTTCTCCTGTATCCGGGTGAGTGAACGCGGAGTGATATGTAATCGATCTGTCATATATCCCTTATCGACGAATGGCGATGTGTGGGCAACGTTGCATTTGCCAATGAGTGCCCTCCTGTTCATGAATTCTCCTCGCCAGTTGCCGTGGAGCAGCAGGCATTTGTCCGAACGCACGAAAGGTCCGGCAGTTGCAGGTCCGCGATGGGATCGGTCTCGCGCACTCTGGCGTATTCGGGAAGCCAGGACCTTGAGGCTGTCCCTGCTAGCAAGCGAGGCCGTTCCGCTGGTCACGGGACGGTTTTTGTTGCGACTGCACATCAAGCAGGTATATGCGTAACTGCGTGCAGACATGGTAACACTCTAATCGGTAAAGGTTGTCCTTTTGGCCGTTTCATCTGCTACGTTCATTCTCTTCGGCGCGACCGGAGACCTCGCGCACCGCATGATTTTCCCTTCGCTCTATAATCTTATGGGGGACAATCTGTTGCCCGAAGATTTCCTGATCGTTGCATCGGGACGTTCGGAACTGGACGATGCGGCTTTTCGCAAGGACATCGACAGGACGCTGCAGGAATTTCTTGCGGAAGGCCTGTATGACAGCGCGCGTGCGGCAAAATTCGTCGGCATGATCATCTATTGCGCGGCCAATGTCGGCGATGACGATCAGTTCGCGGCACTGGCCAGGCGAGTGGAGGGGCGAGAGGACAAGGGCTTTGCCATTTACCTTTCGACGCCACCGTCCCTGTTCGCACCGACTGCGCAGGCGCTGCAACGGGCCGGGCTGACCGGACCTGACAGCCGCATCGCCATGGAAAAACCCATCGGCCACGATCTGCCTTCCTCCCGCGAAGTCAATGAAGCCATGGCGGCGATTTTCGATGAGGAACGGATATTCCGCGTCGATCATTATCTGGGCAAGGAAACGGTCCAGAACCTGCTGGCCTTGCGCTTTGGCAATATGCTGTTCGAACCGCTGTGGAATTCAGGGGCCATCGACCATGTGCAAATCACCGTGGGCGAAACGGTCGGGCTGGAAGGGCGCGTGTCCTATTATGACGGGGTCGGCGCGCTGAAGGACATGGTGCAGAATCATTTGCTGCAACTTGTGGCGATGGTGGCGATGGAGCCGCCTGCGCGGATCGATTCCACCGCCGTGCGTGACGAAAAAGTGAAAGTTCTCCGTTCGCTGCGGCTGATGGATGAAAAAAGCGTGCTGACGCACAGCGTCAAGGGGCAATATGGCCCCGGCGCGGTCAATGGCCAGATCGTCACGGGCTATGCCGATGAACTGGGCCATGCTTCGGGCACCGAAACCTTTGTCGCGTTGAAAGTCCATATCGACAATTGGCGCTGGAAAGGCGTGCCTTTCTATATTCGTACCGGCAAGCGCCTGCCCAGCCGCCAGTCGGAAATCATGATCCAGTTCAAGGATGTGCCCCACTCGATTTTCGCAACCAAGGGCAAGGGGCTGGAACCGAACAGGCTCGTCATCCGCCTGCAACCGGAAGAAAATATCCGCCTGCTCATCATGGCGAAGCAACCGGGGCTTGACCGGGAGGGCGTGGAATTGCGCGAAGTCGGCCTGAACGTCAGTCTGGATACCGCCTTTGCCAAGACGCGGCGGCGGATCGCCTATGAACGGCTGATCCTCGATCTGCTCGAAGGCGACCCCACATTGTTCGTGCGCGCCGATGAAATAGAGGCCGCCTGGACCTGGGTCGACAGCATCCATCAGGGTTGGGCCGCCTCGCATATGAAGGCCGCGTCCTATGCGTCGGGGAACTGGGGGCCGTCCTCAGCCATTGCTCTTATCGAACGCGATGGAGCAAGCTGGCATGACTGATCTGCATCCGACCCTCGCTGCCATAACCGAACGCATCGTGAAACGCAGTGCGGCAAGGCGCGGGCAATATCTCGATCTCATCAAACGAGGCCGTGACGCGGGGACCAATCGTGGCCAACTGTCGTGCGGCAATCTGGCGCACGGTTTTGCGGCGAGCGGCGATGACAAGCCCGTCATCAAAGCGGGCAGCGCCATGAACATCGGCATCGTCACCGCCTATAACGACATGCTTTCGGCGCATCAGCCCTATGGCCGCTATCCCGAAGCGATCAAGATCGCGGCGCGGGAAGTGGGCGCGACGGCGCAGGTCGCTGGCGGCGTTCCGGCCATGTGTGACGGCGTGACGCAGGGACAGGCAGGCATGGACCTGTCACTATTCAGCCGCGACACTATAGCCATGGGGACGGCGATCGCACTGTCTCATGCGATGTTCGAAGGTGCCTTGCTGCTGGGCATTTGCGACAAGATCGTTCCGGGGCTACTGATCGGCGCACTGCGTTTTGGCCATCTGCCCGCCATATTGGTCCCTGCCGGTCCCATGCCGTCGGGCCTTCCCAACAAGGAAAAAATTCGCATCCGACAGCTTTATGCCGAAGGAAAAGTCGGTGAGGGCGAACTGCTGGAGGCCGAAAGCGCGTCCTATCATGGCGCAGGCACCTGCACCTTTTATGGCACGGCGAATTCCAACCAGATGATGATGGAGGTAATGGGCCTGCACATGCCGGGCGCAGCCTTCATCAATCCCGGCACGAAACTGCGCAGCGAAATCACCCGCGCCGCCGTTCATCGGCTTGCCGCTATAGGCTGGGACGGGGCCGACTACCGGCCATTGGGCCTGTGCATCGATGAAAAGGCGATCGTCAATGCCATTGTCGGTCTGCTCGCCACCGGCGGTTCCACAAATCACGCGATCCATATCCCCGCCATCGCCCGCGCCGCGGGGATCAGCGTCGATTGGACCGATTTTTCGGAACTGTCCGCGACCGTGCCAATGCTGGCACGCATCTATCCCAATGGATCGGGCGATGTGAATCAGTTTCATGCGGCGGGCGGCATGGCATGGGTCATCAGCGAACTGCTGGGTGCCGGTCTGCTCCACCGCAACATCATGACCGTCGCGCGCGCTGACCTGACCGGCTATGGCAGGGAACCGACGCTGGAAAACGAAGCCCTCGTCTGGAACGACGCTCCTGCTGAACCGCGCGACCCGACGGTGTTGCATCCGGTATCCGACCCGTTTCAGCCCGATGGCGGCATGAAGCTGCTGGAAGGCAATCTGGGCCGTTGCATCATGAAAACAAGCGCTGTCGATCCGGCCCGCTGGACCATCCAGGCCCCTGCCCGCGTTTTTTCAATACAGGAAGAGGTGATTGCAGCATTCAAGGCAGGCGAGCTTGACCGGGACGTCGTGGTGGTTGTTCGCTTTCAGGGTCCCCGCGCCAATGGCATGCCCGAACTCCACAAGCTGACCCCCTCGCTCGGCGTCGTTCAGGACAAGGGACACAAGGTCGCGCTGCTGACCGATGGGCGCATGTCGGGGGCGAGTGGCAAAGTGCCTGCCGCCATCCATCTGTCGCCCGAAGCGCTGGGCGGCGGTCCCATCGTAAAACTGCGCGATGGCGACATGGTGCGCGTATGCGCCGAAACCGGGCAAATAAGCGCCTTGGTGGATGCTGCCGAATGGAATGCCCGTGAACCTGTCAAAGCCCCACCCCCGCCTTATGATACCGGGCGCGAACTGTTCGCCCTGTTCCGGCATCATGGCAACACGGCAGAAGAAGGCGCATCGGCCATGCTGGCGGCGATGGATGCCGAGCTATGAAAGAGATCATTGTCGTGGACGTGGGCGGCACCAACGCCCGTTTTGCACGCGCGACCGTAAATGGCAGCGGCGTGCCCATGCTGGGCAAGGTGCGCAAGTACAAGGTTGCCGACTATACCAGCCTGACGGAAACATGGGCGGCATTTGCCCGTGATGATGCTGCCGATGGCGGTAGTGGCGGCGCATTGCCAGCTGCCGCCGTCATCGCCTTTGCGGCTCCCATTGGCCGTGATGTCATTAAGCTTACCAACAGCAACTGGGTCATACGGCCAGCGGCATTGGCGGGTGAATTGGGCCTGCAGCATCTGCGCCTGATCAATGATTTCGAAGCGGTTGCCTATGCGGTATCGAAACTGCCTGCGGATAATCTCCAACTGCTGTTTGGTGAGGACAAGCCCTTTCCCGAAAATGGCGCGGTAACGATTCTTGGTCCAGGCACCGGCCTGGGCGTCGCTATGATCGTCTTTGATCAGGGCACACCGCATGTCGTGGCGACCGAAGGCGGCCATCTCGACTTTGCGCCACTTGACATCGTGGAAACGCGGCTTCTCGATGGATTACGGCGCAAATATCGCAGGGTATCTGTCGAACGCATCGTTTCCGGGCCGGGTCTGAACAATATTTATGAAAGCTTGGCCGTCATCAACCGTGAAAAGGTCGAATTGATGGATGATGCCGATCTGTGGGCGGCGGCGCTTGACGGCACCATAGCGCTCGCCAAAACCGCGCTGGACCGGCTGTGCCTGTCCTATGGATCGGTCGCTGGAGATCTGGCACTGGCGCATGGACCCCATGCCGTGGTGCTGGCGGGAGGATTGACGCAGCGGATGCGCGATCACCTGCTGGGCAGTGGCTTTCATGCGCGCTTCACGGCGAAAGGCCGGTATGAAAGCCTGATGGCATCTATCCCCATCCGCCTTGCCGTTCACAACGAAATTGGCCTGTATGGAGCCGCCGCTGCATATCGGGAGAAAAACGCATGACTCGCACAGTCGACGACATCATGGCGCTGGCTCCGGTGATCCCTGTGCTGGTAATCGATCGTGTCGAGGACGCCGAACCTGTCGCAAGAGCCTTGGTTGCAGGCGGTCTGCCCGCTCTGGAAGTCACGATGCGCACGCCGGTTGCGCTGGACGTCATGCGTGAAATGGCAAAGGTGCCGGGCGCTGTTGTCGGGGCGGGTACTGTGCTGAACCCCCGGCAGCTTGATCAGGCGCTTGAAGCAGGAGCACAATTCATCGTTAGCCCCGGCCTATCCGAACCATTGGGCAAAGCCGCCATCGCGAGCGGTATCGCCTTCCTTCCCGGTATAGCCACGGCAGGCGATATCATGCGCGGTATGGACATGGGGTTGGAGCGTTTCAAATTTTTTCCTGCCGAAACGTCAGGCGGCTTACCCGCGCTCAAGGCGCTGGCCGCACCCTTTCACACCGTTCGCTTTTGCCCAACCGGCGGAATCAGGCCGGAAACGGCGGCTACATGGTTGGCCGAACCGGCGGTCAAATGCGTGGGGGGAAGCTGGATCGTACCAAAGGGCCCGGTCGATCCCGCCAAAATCGAGGAACTGGCGCGCGTGGCCGCGTCACTCGCACGTCCGAAGACTTAACCAATCGCGGTCCAGGCCTCGGCGATTTCGTTGATCATGTTGCGTGCCTCATGCATGTCATCGACCGAACGGCTCTGTAGACCAGCGACAATCAGGCGGCGTGCTTCGCGGTAAATCTGCGCCAGACCAACGGCAAGCTGGCCGCCCCTGTCGAAATCGAGGCTGCTTTCCAGCGCATGAAGAATGGATAGCGCCCGCGCCTGCCTGTCCGTACATTTCGCCCGATCACCCGCTTTTTCGGAAAGGATCGCCGCATCGATGGATAGCAGCAGTTCATCGAACAACACCTTCACCAACTGGTGCGGGTTCGCCCCTTCGATCCGGCTACCGGTGTCTACCGCGGCGTAGCGATGGCGCGCAGACGCGCTATATCCGTTTCCAAAATACATGGCCCGTCTTCCTTATCTTCAATTTTTCGAATTATTCCAGATCTCTATCTGTTGCTCCAGATAGCTCTGGGTCGCCTTCAACGAGGCCAGCCTGGTATCCATGGCAGAGAAGGTCGAACTCAGCCGCTCTTCATAACCATTCATATAGGTTTCGAATTTCTCCCGCTCTTCCACCAGTTTTTTCTGGACGGCCTTGTAGCGTTCCTGCGCCTTGACCAGCGCACCGGTATCCTTGTCTTGCAACTTGTCCTTGATGGCTTCAAGCGCGCCGCCAAGACCGGGGTTGCTCGCATCCTTGACGGGCGGATTGATCATCGCCGTGACGGCGGCCGGATTGGCGGCCAACGCCGCAGCCAGCGTATCCTTGTTGACTTCCAGCGTACCGTCCTTGTTGGTGCGAACGCCGATCTGCGCCAGGGACCTGTAATCCCCGCTGGCGACAAGCGGCGTCGATGCCAGCCTGCTCAGCATATCCTTCATCTGGCGAACGCTGGAATCGCTGGCAAGAATTCCGCCTTTGGCGCCATCGGTGCCCGCCACCGTCAATTCGCTCAGCGCCTTCCACAGCGTATTATAGGCATCGGCAAATTCCGTCACCAGATCCTGCATCGTCGTCGTGGGCTGTTCTTCGGATATGGTGATGGTGGCGCCCGGCGTCGCCTTTACCAGGTCGATAGTGACATTGGGAATGGCGCCGGTGATGCTGTTGCCTGCATAGCTTGTTTCCACGCCGTCGAGTACGATCACGGCATTCTGGGCAGCGCGCGTCTGAGTCATGCCGCCCGCTGCGCCATCCCATGTGAAGCGCAACAGATCGCCGTCCGCATCGCCGCCATCGACAAGGGTGAAGGCTTCGTTTTCCCCGATGCCGCCCTTCAGCACCAACCGCGAGCCGCTGCTGTCGGTAATGACGTTGGCCGTGACGCCGGCACCGGCATCATTGATTGCCGCGGCCAGTCCGTCGAGCGTGTTGTTGCTGCTGTCGATCACGATATTGTAGCTGCCGCTCGACGTGCTGAGAGTCAATGTGCCAAGTCCCACCGCCGTGCTGCTGTCAGCCAGAGTTGTGGATTTCAGGACCTGAGATGTAGCGAGCTGTTTGACCTCCAGTTCGACCGGCAAGCCCGAAAGCGCGCCCGGCCGGGTCAGGCTGACATTGGCGATGCTGCTATTGCTGGATGCGGGCTGGCCCGAATAGTCACTGCCTTCCAGAAGGGTCGTCAGAGCTGTCGAAAAATTATCGAGCGCTCTCGATGCATTGGCAAGCGCCGAAACCTGGGCACTGGCGAGCGATTCCTTGGACGTCAGCGCCGCATTCTTGGGTGCACGGACGGCGGAAACCAGGCCAGACACAATGCTGGAGCTGTCAATGCCGTAGCCCATGCCCAAGGCAGAGGTGATGCTCGATGAAACGCTCGATACCATGTTCAATCCCTTCGAGGCTTAAAACGACCGCAAAGCCCGTTCTTTTAGGCCAATGTCCCTTCTGCAATGTCGGTGGGAACATTGGCCTGCGCCGACAGGGCTACCATTGCGGAGGCGCGGATTGTTTCAGCTGTCTCGACGGCCCGCTCAATGGCGTCGCGATTGGCGGGGGGCAAGGGTACGATGACCATCGGTTTGGGCAGCAAGGCCGCGATTTGCGCCTCTATCGCATCAGGTTCGATATTGACTGCGTTGCGCATCGTGCTGATGTCCATCAACAGATCGGCAATCTTCGCCTGCGCTTCAGCGACATCGGCCGCGCTGGACACCTGCTGATCGATATCGCCATTGTTCGGCAGGCGCGCCATGGCCGCCTTGCCGGCGGATTCACGATCATGGCGGGTCGCGGCCTGTTGTGATGCCTGGCTTTCGAGCACGGCCTTGCTGGCCCTCTCGACATTGCGGGAAGGCTGGATATTGCTATTGCGGGCGAGAAAATCGTTCATGTGCCAATCCTAAACTCTGCCCCGCATCGTAAGGACGGATGCAGCCACAGAAAGTTTAGGAAATTTTTTTCAGTTCATTTTCCGGCCGTCCGCATCAAAGCGCAAATCGCCCGGAACGTCGATATGCGGGCGATCCATTTCGCTCGCCATCTTGTTTTCAATTCTGAAGACAAAGGCGAGAACGGTGGCGACCGCCATGTAAAGCTGTTCGTTGATGACCTGCCCTGCCCGCGACGTGTAATAGATAGCGCGGGCCAATTCGGGATATTGCAACAGCGGGACCCCCTTTTCATCGGCAAGCTCACGAATGGCGAGCGCGGTTTCACCCCGTCCGCGCGCCACAACCATAGGCGCTGCGTCCTCGCCGGGGCGATACCGTAGCGCGACTGAAAAATGGGTCGGGTTGGTGATGACGACCGATGCCTCGCTGATGGACTTGCGCACCGAGTTGTTGAGCATTTCATATTGGCGGCGGCGGACCATGCCCTTCAGCTCGGGCGATCCTTCCGTCTCCTTGTGCTCGTCTTTCAAATCCTGTTTGGACATATTGAGCCGCTTGGACCGCTGCAACATCTGGGCGGGTATGTCGATCCCGGCAATGACGAACAGTGCGCCCGCCATGGTCAGGCACGCAACAACGAACAGACTGCCCAATTCCATCAGGGCCGGACGGGTGCCCGTCTGTCCCATGGCGATGATCGCTTGCAGCCGGTCCCACACGACCCAGAAACCGATCGAACCCAGCAGCACGACCTTGGCGAGCGATTTCCCGAGCTCCACCAGTCCCTGCACCCCGAAAATGCGTTTCAGGCCACTGAAAGGATTGAGCTTCTCCGGCTTGACCGCAAATGCCTTGGTGCGAAAGCCAATCGATCCCAGCATGGCGGGCGCGGCAATCGCGGCAATGATCGTCGCGGCCATGATGCCGCCAATAGGCAAGGCGATCAGGCCCAACAGCTCATAAGCGCGCGTGGCGGGCGTGAAATTGAGCACATCATTCTGGTCGAAACGCAAACCCTCGACCAGCATATGCGCCATGGCTTCCATGATCGCCGGACCGGCCAGCGCGATCCAGACCATGCCCGCCATGACCACCAGTGCGGTTCCCAGTTCCTTTGACTGGAGGACATCGCCCTTCTCCGCTGCATCACGAAGACGCTTGTCGGTTGGCTTCTCGGTCTTTTCCCCGGTTGAGGATCCTTCCGCCATTTACTTGTCCCCGGCCATGATCTGCGCCTGATCAAGACCAAGGTTCAGCGCATCCATGATCGCGTCGCTCATGACCGGCGCAGCCATGGCGAGCAGGATAAGGCCACAGATCAGCGCAGCAGGCAGCCCGACGGAAAAGAGGTTAAGCGAAGGGGCCGAACGCGCCAGCATCGCCATGACAATCTGGATCAGGATCAACGCGAAACCCACTGGCAGGGCAATGGTCAATCCTGCCCCAAACAAAGTGCCGCCGAACAGCACCAGGCTGTACACCGCATCATTCGACAACATGGTTCCGGGCGGAATGGCTTCGTAACTTTTGACGATAAAAGCGATGAGCATCAGATGCCCGTTCATGGCAAACAGCAGGAAGGTCGCAAGAACCGACAGGAATGTACCGACCACGGGACTCGACATCCCGCTTTGCGGGTCGGACATGCTGGCAAAGCCAAGGCCCATGGCGTTGCTGATGACTTCGCCCGCGACGAACGCGGCGGAATAGCCGATCTGCAACGCAAAACCGATCGCCAATCCCGTCAGCACTTCACCAGCGACCAGCAGAACGCCGCCAAAGCTGGCAACGCCGCCTTCCGGCATGGTTATCGTGACGCTATTGAGCGCAGCCATGCCAAGCGCGAGCGAAAGGACAAGGCGGAGCTGCACAGGGACAGCGCGCGTGCCGAAAACGGGAGCGGCCAGAAAGGCGGCACCGGGCCGGATCATCGCAATCAGCCACAGCCAGAGCTGCGCCTCCACCCCGGCAAGCCCCGGCGCTATCATTGGAGAAGTTCCGGTATCCGTTCGAAAATCTCACGCGTGAAATCAGCGATCAGCATCAGGATCGATCCGCCGAACAGCGCCAGCATCAGGGCAACGATGATCAGCTTCGGCACGAAACTCAATGTTGCTTCATTGATCGAGGTTGCGGCCTGAATCATGCCGAGCACCACGCCCGCCAGCAACGCGGGGATCAGGATAGGGGCGGTCGCCAGCGCAGTGATATACAGCGCCTGCTGGGCGATGCCGATGAAAAAATCCGAATTTTCCACGCCTGCCCCCTGCCCCGCCTATGTCGCAAACGATCCGGCAAGCGAACCCATGGTCAGCGCCCAACCATCGACAAGGACAAAGAGCAACAGCTTGAAAGGCATGGAAATGATCGTCGGCGACAACATCATCATACCCAGCGCCATCAATGTTGATGCAACGACCAGATCGATGATGAGAAACGGCAGGAAGATCAGGAAACCGATCTGAAACGCCGTCTTCAACTCGCTAGTGACGAAGGCTGGAAGCAGGATCGAAAAGGGAATATCGGCTGGACTGGCAAAAGGTTTGGCTTCCGCCAGATCGGAAAACAGTTTGAGGTCGGTTTGACGCGTCTGTTTCGCCATGAAGCCGTGCAGGACATTGGCCGAGCGCGAAATCGCCTCCTCAATGGGAATCTGACCTGCGCCATAGGGTGTCATCGCCTGATTATTGATCGCATCGACCGCAGGCCGCATGACGAACAGCGACAGGAAAAGCGCCAAACCGACCAACACCTGATTGGGTGGAGTCTGTTGCAGGCCCAACGCCTGCCGCAGCAGCGAGAGGACAATGATGATGCGGGTAAAACTTGTCATCATCAGGATCAGCGACGGCAACACCGTCAACAGGCTCATCAGAATGAGGATCTGAAGGCTGAGCGAGAGTGGGCGGCCTTCGCCTGACACGTCGGCCAGCGCCTTGGTCAGAGCGCCCGAGCTATCGGGCGCCGCGGCCTGCGCAAAGGCTGGATCGGCGTGCAGAAAAATCGCAAAGGCGGCAATAAGCGCACAGGCCATGGCGCCATATGCATAAGAAATTCGTCGTTCCCGCGAAGGCGGGGATCCATCCCCTGCCCTTTCCGCCTGACGCATGGTCTGGAGTTGGATTCCCGCCTTCGCGGGAATGACGGACTTCAAAAAGACCGCCGCGCCGTTAACCCTCATCGGCGCTTTCCGCGATTTTGTCGATGCGGCCGCGCGTGACCGACAGGAGCAGGCGCTTGCCCTCGAACTCAACCACGGCGAGCTTGCCGAACGTCCCCATGGGGATCGCATCGATCAGTTTTACCGCGCGATCCTGGTGCCCGCGCATCAGACTGGGCTGATATTTGCGCCACAGCCATAGCGCGCCGACCGCCATGCCGCCGACAAGCGGCAGCAGGATCAGCAACTTCACAAAGTACCAGAGCATTAACCGCGCCGTTCCACACCGGCCATCCGGGCCTCTGCGGTAGCGACTTCGACAATGCGGATACCATAGCGGTTGTTGACGGTCACAACCTCTCCCTTGGCGATCAGCGTGCCGTTCACCATGATGTCGAGGAGTTCGTCGGACTGACGGTCCAGTTCCACGATGCTGCCTTCTGCAAGGTCCATCACCTCAGCCAGTTTCAGCGAAGTCGAGCCGACTTCCACCGACATACGCACGGGTATGTCGGCCAGCAGCCGGAAATTGCGGCTGCCCGGCAGCGAACCCAGGGCGTCGTCCAGTTTTGGCGCCTCGCTCATGTCACTCATCCTTCGTTTCCTTCAGCTAATTTTTCGATCATGAAAGCGGCGCGCCCTTCTTTTTCGCCAATGGTGCCATGGGCGAAAACCCGGTCGCCCACGATAAGAGGCAGGCTGCGGCTGATCTGTACGGGAATAACATCGCCCGGTTCAAGCTGCATGAGTTGCGACAGCGACATTGACGGCCGCGCCAGTACACTGCGGGCCGGGAAACGGACATGATTGATCTGCCGTCCCAATCGTTCGCGCCAGGCAGGGTCGCTGATTTTCAGCTCGTCATGTACCTTTGCGCCCATCAACTGCTCCACACCGCGCAGGGCGGTCAGCGGATAGATGAACTCGATCGGCCATACGTCATTGCGGCCCAGGGACACTTCAAAGCGCTGCACCACGACCTGTTCATCGGGACCGGCCACGTTGATATAGTTGATATTGGTTTCGCGGTTCACCAGCGTCGCATCGACAGCATGGGTTTCGGCCCAGGATTCGACCAGCTTTTCGATCAGGGTGCCGGTAAATCTGGCCAGTAGCCTGTCTTCTGTGGGCGTAAATTCCTTGCGGTTAAACGGCGCCCGCGCGCCCGTTCCGCCATAGACGCAATCGACCAGCGCCGATACCATATCGGCATCGATGCGCAAGAGGGTTGCACCCTTCAAAGGATGCAACCGGTAAACGGTCAGGCTGACGAAATCGGGGACGAACAGGCACCAGTTCGAATAGCTGAAAACCGACACAGCTTCGCAACTCACCTGCGGCTTTGCGCCGACCATCGGTTCAAGGACAGCCCGGATGCGGCGCGTCATGCGTTCACCGATTCGGTCCATGCCCGATAGCACGACAGGCGCCTGCGGTTCGGATTGCCCGAATTTAAAAGGTTCGATGTCATCCATAAATAGCATGTCCCCGGCGAACGATGGTTCGCACAAGCTCACTGAATAACGAAATTGGTAAAATAAACGTTATCAATGCCCCCGAAGCCCGCTTTTTCGATCAAAACATGGTTAATAGCAGCTTTCAGTTCAGCTTGAAGCCGTTCCTTCCCCTCCGGCGTAGAAAGTTCCAGTTCGTCCTGATCGGCAATACGCATCAATGCGGCGGAACGCACGGCAATTTCATGCTGCTTGATATTTTGCAGCACGCGACTGTCATAATAGGTCGCGATCGCGATCGAAATCTGCGCAAAGGAACCACTGTCCCTCAGGTTCGATGTAAAGGGGGCTTCGATCTGGTAATAGGTTGCCTGATATTTGCTGGCGTCCTTTGGTGTCGACCCATTGCCCGCGACCGTGCCAATCACTGGCTCGGCCTTTTCACCCTCACCTGCCGGCGCGCCCTCGCCCTTCAGCACCAGCTTGGGTTTGTTCACGTCCTCGGCTTCTGCATGAGTCTTGCCATCCAGTATACCCATGGCGAACAACGCGCCACCCACGCCCGCGCCACCCAAAAGGACCACCAGCCCGATCAGGATCATCCATTTCTTGCGCTTGCCGCCCTTTTTTTGGGGTATCGTCTCGTCGCTCACTTCAAATCTCCTGTTCACTGGCTGTCAGGCGAACCGTCATTGCTCCATCAGGCATAACGTGCCCGCTGGCTGGATGCGCGCGCCACAAGGGCCCGGTCCTGTTCCTGCCCATTCGCCATAGTGGAAACGGCCTGGATCAAAGGTTTTTTATGAAAGGCCTGCGATTGGTCCTGATGACCGGCCTGATCCTGCCCCATGGATTGCCCGCGCGCGGAAAAAGAGGATTCATTGCCTCGTTCGACCTGCACATCATGGATACGCACCGCTTGTAACCGCGCATCCTGTTGCAATTGATGGCGCCCCTGATGAAGCATGGCGACGGCGGCGTCGGTCTCAGCAGTCAGACGAACATTGGCGCCGGTATCACCTTGCATGATATCGACTTTCAGCCGCCCCAGATTTTCCGGGTTCAGGCTGAATGACGCACGCCCCGTGCCCGCTGCAATATCCGAAATTTCCTTGGCCATACGATCGATCCACTGCCCATCGACGCCCATATCGATAACCTGGTCACCCAACATGGCCCCCGTGTCTGCGACGACCGCCACAGGCTGAAGCGATGCAGCCATTCCCATCGGCATCGGCATGGGGTTGGCGCTCATTGGTGGTGTCACGCCGGAAAGGCTCGATACAGGGGCAGCAACCGGAGCAGGTGTGTCAACGTCACCGGCACCCATATCCACCGCCGGGATGGAGGGGGCGGCTGTATCGACCGGGCTGTCACCTGACATGGACAGGATTGGGCTCATGGCCGGAGCCTCCTGCCTCAGCGCCAACGCCTGAACGCGACCCGATGACTGTACCATCGCCTGTTCCAGTCCCCGCCCCGCGGTACGTTCTGGCGTTGCGACGGCGAGCGTAAAGGCATCAATGCGGGCTTGCGCCTGAAGCTGTGCTGGCACGGCGGCATTATCCGGCAGCGTGGCGGCCTGTTGCAGATTGCGGGGCAATGCTTCCAGCGACAGCGCATGGGCTGCCACCTGCTTTGGAGCCTTTTGGCCATCAACAGTCGTGACAGGCACTTCCAGACCTTGCAGCAATGGCAACGCCAACCCATCAGCGAAAGGCGCCTGCGATGGCGTATCGGTTATACCTGCATCATCCTTACTCTGAATGGCGTCATCGCTCTTGGGCGCGGTTTTCGTACTGGTGATGTCCTGCGGCATCATGGCCATGGCAAGCTGGGGCAAGGCCGATGCGCTTTGGGCGAGCTTTGCCGGATTGGGAATCTTCGGCCCCTTTTCCTTGCCCTCAACGGGCTTAACCGGAACGGGCATTTCGCCAGTCGCCATATCGCCAACAGAGGTCATATTCTCTGTGACAACTGGCGCCGTGATAACTGGCGGGACAACAGATCCTTCGATGACAGCCCCTGCCGCACCCGACGCAGCCTCAGTCATGGGCACAGACGGCGCAGCCATGTTCGTCAATAGCTGTACCGGAGCATCTCCAGTCCCGGATTGAGCATTCGCCATCAATGCGGAAAAGTCCACACCTTCCCCGGCGGCGGCGGGATCTCCCGGCTTGGCGGTCAGGGCAAGCGGGTTCGCCGCCATATCCTTAACGGCTGGCAGATTGGCCATCATCAAACATCTCCCAATGAAACGGAGCGATTTCGGCGCGGCAGCGATTGCAACCGGGTCTCCATCTGCTCGGCGGCGGCGCGCGCCGCTTTTTCTTTCAGCCTTTCGGCGATTTCCTGATCCCGGTTGGCAAGCTGGCGCTCGCCTTCACGCTGTTCCACACGTTTGTGCGCGTCATATATCGCGCCATCTAGCTGTCGTCCGGCCTGTTCCAGTCTGCCGGCCAGTTCGCGATGAGATGCCAGCGCCGCGCCGGAGGTGATCTTGCCCACATCGAACAGATCGGCGCGAACAGCATGCACCCGCTTTGCATTGTCTTCCAGGGCAAGCGCTTCATTCTGCGCGTGCGCGGTTTCGACGCTGGCGAGCAGATGCTGCACACGGCGGGCGCGGACAATGCGTTCGCGCTTGGCGATCAGCTGTCTCATAACCCAAATGCCTCCTGCAATGCATGGACGCTGGTATCCAGATCGATATGGCTGCGGGCATCCTGACGCAGGAATTCGAGCAGATCAGGGCGCCGCTCGACGGCAAGGTCGATCACCGGATCATTACCGGGGCGATAGGCGCCCATCAGGATGAGATCGCGATTTTCCTCGTAAGCCGCCCAAAGGCGGCGGAATCCGGATGCGGCCTTTTGATGATCGCTGGTCACCACATCGGCCATGACGCGGCTAAGCGACTTGCCGACATCGATGGCCGGGAAAATGCTCTGTTCCGACAATTGTCGCGACAGCACGATATGGCCGTCCACGATCGCGCGGGCTGCATCGACAATGGGATCGTCTGTGTCATCGCCATCAGCCAGAACGGTATAAAGTGCAGTGATCGACCCGCCCGAACGGCTATCAACGCCCGCGCGCTCAACCAGGCGCGGGATCAGTGAAAGGGCCGATGGCGGATAACCCTTCATCGCCGGGGGTTCGCCCAATGCCAGACCGATTTCCCGCTGAGCATGGGCGCAGCGCGTCAAACTGTCGATCAGGAGCAGTACTTTCTTGCCGCGCGCACGGTAATATTCGGCAATAGCGGTCGCTCTTGCGGCGGCGCGCAGGCGTAGGACCGGCGGATGGTCTGCAGGAACCGCGACGACCACGCTTTTTGAACGGATCATGCCTTCCAGTTTGGTTTCCAGAAAGTCGCTGACCTCGCGGCCGCGTTCACCGATCAGGCCGACGACGACCACATCGGCTTCCGCGCCTGCGATCATCTGGCCCATCAGCACGGATTTGCCGACGCCGGATCCTGCAATAATGGCGATGCGCTGGCCCCGCCCGGCGGTCAGTAATGCATTGACGGCACGCACCCCCAGGTCGAACGGTTCGGTAACCCGACCGCGATCCAGCACATTGCCTTTAACACCCGCGAGCGGCCAATAGGCGTTGGCCATGATCGGCCCCTTGCGATCCAGCGGCATGCCCATGGCATCGATAACGCGGCCCATCAGGGCATCGCCCACCTGCACCATGTTGGCGGCGCTGTCGGGTTCGACACGCGCCCCATTTTCATGTGGCGCATCCAGGTCCAGCGGAACCAGCAGCGCGCGATTGCCACGAAAACCGACCACTTCAGCCCGCGCGACAGTGCCGTCGGCAGCGATAACGCGTGCGCCCGCCCCGATCGGACGATTGAATCCGCTTACTTCCAGCATGCCGCCTTCATGCGCAACCAGCCGCCCGACATGGCGCGGGCCAGCATTGGCCACCTGCATGGTTTCCAGCAGCGATTCAGCCTGTTTCAGCACTGCACCGATCATGCCTGCCCCGTCATGTCGTCCAGCAATCCCTGAAGGCGGGACAAGCGAATTTCGGGACCATCCTCGACCCAGCCATCGGCGGTTTCGAGCCGGACCGAGCCACGCAACATCTCTGCATCGGGCACCAGCCGGACCGGAAGATTTTTTGCTTCCATCAAAGCTACATCGTCAGGATGCAGATGGAGAGCAGGCTGACCAACCTCCTGTTCGATACATTCGGCAATGGCCAGACACCGCTTTGCCAGCAGATCCGCGTCGATTTCCACTTCACCTGCGATCTGGCGAACAAGGCGCAGCACCGCCGTGGAAAGAAGCGCCGACAGCGCCCCGCTCGATTCCGCCTGCAATTGTTCGAGGGCGAGGGAAAGCCGCAAATGCGCGGCGCGATCGGCATCCTGTTCAGCACGACCGACCCGCGTCCCCTCTTCAAAGCCCTCCGCAAATGCATCGGCTGTCAGCGCCTCGATGGAAACGGGCGGTTCGGAATTCTCTTCGAACCCGTTAGCGGTGCTCAGGTGGAGGCGCGGCGCAAAGCCGCTCTCATCCAGCCCATAGAGCGGCTGAAACTCGCCTTGCGGCGGCAAATCGCTCCAGCTTCCAAAACGGGCGGCCTGCGCCTGTGCACCTTGCCAGATACTAGACAAAATCTTCGCCTCCCTTGCCGCCAAGCATGATTGCGCCGGATTCCGCCATACGACGGGCAGCGGCGATGACCTGTTTCTGCGCATCGATCACATCGGCGAGGCGGATCGGACCGCGATCCTCGATCTCGTCCGCAATCGCCTGTGCCGCACGGCTGGACATGCAGCCGAAGATTTTCGATTTGAGCAGTTCGTTGCAGCCCTTCAGTGCCACAACCAATATGTCGTTTTCGATAGTACGCAGCAGCGCGCCCAGATTCTTGTCATCCATCTCGATCAGATTATCGAAAACGAACATCTCTTCCTCGATGGTCTGGGCCATGGCCTTGTCGCGCTTGCCGATCTGCTTGATGATCCGCTGTTCATTGACCTTGCGCACATTGTTCATGATCGCTGCTGCTTCGGTCGTTCCACCGCGCTGGGACGAAGCGCCCGTCGCCACACTGCTGCCACGACGCACCAATAATGCCTCCAGCTCATCCAGGGCATCAGTCGTCACCGGGCCAAGCGTGGCAATGCGGTAAACAATGTCGTCCTGCACATCGAGCGGCAGGAGTTGCAGCGTTTCGGCACCCACGGTCGGGTCCAGATGGGCGATGACCAGCGCCATAATCTGGGGATGTTCCTGCTCGATAATGTGCGCGACCTCCTTTGCCTGCATCCATTTGAGCATTTCCAGCTTGTTCGACCGCGTGGGCGGCGTGATGCGGGCCAGCATATTGTCGGCCCGGTCAGCGCCCAGCGCCTTGTGCATCATCCCGCGAATATGTTCGCCCGCGCCATAGCCGACGGTCGTGCGGCTTTTCGCCTTGCTGACGAAATGGTCGAGGGCCGTGTTGACCTCATCCACCGCGACATCGGCGACGTCATACATGGCATAGCCCAGTTGCCGCACTTCATCCGGTTCCAGGCGGGACAGGATTTGCGCCGCCTCGTCTTCTTCGAACAGCATCAACAGGACGGCGGCGGCCGCGCTTCCGGTCATGGCGCGTTTCTGTTCGCTTGCCTCAAGCATTGGCTGCCTCCTTGCGATCGGCGTCACGCAGCAGGTCACGGACGACCAGTGCGGCGCGATCAGGGTCCTGTTTCACGAAATTACGGATCAGCGCCGCACGTTCGGCATAGGTCTGCGTTGATGAGATCATGTCGAGCGTGACCGGGCGGCTGGGATCGGCTGCGGCGGCGCGATGGATTTCCTGCGATATTTCCGCACCGATAGCAGATTTGCGTGCGGCCATCGTTCCGACTGCTTGCTCCTTCATCGCCGCGTGGCGTTTAAGAAGCGGACGGCCAATACCAAAGATCAGCGCCAGAGCCACAAGCAACGCCGACAGATTGCGGACCAGCATCGAAACCCAGCTCGCCTCGTACCAGCTTTGGGTGAATTCCGTTTCATCAGTGACCGCGAACTTGCGTGCGGAAAGGGCGACGACATCGCCGCGGCTCTGATCATAGCCGACCGCGCCCTTGACGAGTGCTTCCAAGGCAGCAATTTCCTGCGCTGCGCGGGGCTTGCCGGTTTCGGGATTGCGCAGGGCGACCGCGACCGACAGGCGCTTGACTGCGCCGGTGGCATTGCGGGTCACGGATACTTCGCGGCCCAGTTCAAAATTGCGGACATAATTTTCGGCAGTCTTGGCGCCATCCGCCGTCTCGCCCGCAGCAGCAGGATCGGCAGGTTGTGCGCCGGGCGTTGCCGGTGGCGGCGGCTGGTTGGAAAGCGCGCCGGGAATGCCATAGGCAGGCGCTTCACCCTTGCCCGCCGTCCAGCTACCCTGTTCGGATTTTATGCGAGCTTCGTCGGATGGAAAGGATTCGCGCGTCGCCTGCTCTTCCGAAAAATCCAGTTCCGCATGGACTTCAGTGCTGAAATTGTCTGCTCCGACGATCGGTGTCAGCAAGGCAATGACCGCCTGACGATAGCGCTCTTCAACTCGCGACTGTACCGCTATCTGCCGGTCGGTTTCCGCCGCACCGCCCGCGTCGCCGGGGCTGGAAAGCAGATGGCCGTTCTGATCGACGACCGATACACCGTCGGGCGAAAGACCGGGAACCGACGATGCGACCAGATGGACGATGGCTTGCACCTGCGCATCGGACAGGGCGCGGCCATTGGCCAGACGCAGCATGACCGACGCGGCGGGTTTTACCTTGTCGCGCAGGAAGATGCTGGGCTGTTCAACGGCCAGATGGACGCGTGCGCTTTGCACGGCATCGATCGCCTCTATCGTTCGGGCAAGATCCAGTTCACGGGCGGAACGCAGTTTCTCGCCTTCCACCGCGCGACTGGCGCCCATGGGCAGGGAGTCGATCATGCTGTTGCCGTCAGGCGCGCTTTTGGGCAGGCCCTGCGCGGCAAGCATTATCTTCGCCTTGTGATAATCATCTTCCGAAACCGTGAGCGCGCCGGTCGCATCATTCAGGTCATAGGTTATCCCCGATGAATCCAGTACCTGTGCAACGGCGGCCTTGTCACTATCGGGCAGCCCCCGGAACAGGTCGCGCTGCGGCGGTTCGCGCAGTGAAAGCCAGGCAAGCGCGGCCAGGCCGACAACGGCCATCATGCCGAACATGGGCAAGCTTTTTGCAATGGCCGGCTGGCCGAAAAACTCGACAAAGCGGGCACGTATGCTGTCAAAGCCGCCGCTGCCGCCAATCGACGAAAGGGCTGGAAGACCACGGCTGGGCGTGGGCGGGTTATCGATGGTCAGACTGGTTTCGCTCATATTACACCGGCATACTCATGATATCCTTGTAGGCGGACAGGAGCTTGTTCCTGACCTGCAACGTCGCTTCGAACCCGATCGACGCTTGCTGCTTGGCAAGCATCACCGACGCGATGTCGGTAGTTTCCCCGCGTTCATAGGCCGCAGCCGCAGCCGACGACGTGCCTTGCAGCGCATTCACTTCATTAAGCGCGGATTTCATTGCCGCGCCGAAATCCGTTGAACCCGCGCCGGACGTGCCGGACACTGGCGGAGCAGCGGCGTTACCCGCCGACGATGCTTCCCGAAGCGCGCTGTTCTGTTGCAGGATGGCGGCGCGCATCGCCATCACGCTGTTGGTGTTGATGCCTGTCATCGCTCAGCTCCCGTCATGCCGCCGCCCGCTCGCGGATTTCCGCGAGGCGGTAGCGCAAGGTCCGTTCGGAAATGCCCAGCTTGCGTGCCGCATGGGCGCGGTGGCCGTTCACTTCGTCAAGGACGGTCCGAATCCGGTCGAATGCCGACGCACGCGCCACATCTTGCAGTGTTGCAGCCTCCGATGACCAGAACGCCGGGGCCTGATGTACCTGTGCCGGAACCGCAGCCGGTTCGCTTGCAGGAACTGGTGCGCCAGCAAAGTGAAGGTCGTCCGCCTCGATCCGCTCGCCGTCCCGCAGGACAAGCGCACGTTGCAACACATTGGCCAGTTCACGGGCATTGCCCGGCCAGCGATGCGTCATCAGCTTTTCCAGCGCCCGCGCCGTGGGCCACACAAACGAAGCGTCACCGGCCTGCTGGCGCAACAGCAAAGCCGCAGTGATAGCACGCACGTCCTGCCGGCGTTCGGCAAGCGGTTTCAGATTGAGCGGCATCACATTCAGGCGCCAGTACAGGTCAGACCGGAACCCGCCCTGATCGCACAGCGCGGCAAGGTCGCGGTTGCCGGCGGCAATGACGCGGACGTTGACAGGCACGGCATGGGTCGCACCAACGGGCAGCACTTCGCCTTCCTGAAGCGCGCGAAGCAACTTGGCCTGAAGGGCAAGCGGCAGTTCGGCAATTTCGTCAAGAAACAATGTGCCGCCATCGGCTGCCTGAAACAGACCGTCTGACGAAGCCGACGCGCCGGTGAACGCACCCTTGCGATGACCAAAGAGCATGGCCTCCATCATCGATTCAGGTAGAGCGGCGCAATTGACGGCGATGAAATCCTTGTCCGCCCGGTTGCTGCTGGCATGGACGAAGCGGGCCATTCCTTCCTTGCCCGTGCCCGTGTCCCCCTGAATGAGCACCGTCGCGTCACTTTGCGCGATCCGCGTGGCGATTTGCATCAACCGCGCACTCTCGGGTTCGCCAACGGCAGGGTGCGAGGCTGGGCGGATCAGTTCAGCAATCAGCGCATGGCCCAACGCCGCGTCACCAAAGCTGAACCTTATCCGGGCAGGCATGCCGGACCGCGCCCGAACAAGCTGCGGTTCGCCATCACCCCACTCTACCAATATGTCGCGATGGGTGGCCGATGCGATTTCGTCAGACGCCAATATCCGCACGACCTTGCGATCGGGCTGCGGCGTTCCTGAAAAGACAGCCACATTGAAAAAGGCTCCCTTCAACCAGGGCGCCAGCGTCGGAATTTGATCATTGACTATCGCGCTCAGCTCAACGTGCTGCATCAATGCCCCCACAATTTTCTGGCGGACCCCCCGCCCGCCTTCCCGGCGAACCTCACCGGAGAAGACTAACCAAGGTAATTAAGCAATGTTCGTGCCAGTTTCAGAGGTCTCCTCAATGCACAAAATTCGGCGTTTTTCCTGGCCACCATACGCGGGCGCGACGCTCGCCTGACGCGGGCGCGACGCTCGCCTGACGCGTGCGCGTCAGCACTTTGACGAACTGACCGCCCCTCCGACATTTTTTTGACGCGCATTTAAAGTTCCTCTGACGCCCGCCGTTATTCCCAATCGAGACCGCAACGGACTGCAATCAAACCAGCGATCTCTTGTTTTTAGCGCGGAAGGAATTTTGAAATGACTGTTATTGGAACCAACGTATCTGCAATGCGCTCAGCCAGCGCCGCGAACCGGGCGGAAATATCGCTCGCCATGTCGCTGGAGCGTCTGTCGACCGGCAAGCGCATCAACAGCGCCAAGGACGACGCCGCAGGCATGGCGATCGCCAGCAAGATGACGTCGCAGATCAAGGGCATGACCGTTGCCATCCGCAACGCGAATGACGGCATATCGCTGGCCCAGACCGCCGACAGCGCGATGGGTGAAATCAGCAACCTGGTACAGCGGCTGCGTGAATTGTCCGTCCAGTCGGCCAACGGCACCATGTCCACCGATGATCGCACGTCCATCCAGACCGAAGCCACCGAATTGCTGGCCCAGATTGACGACATTGCGGCGAACACCTCTTTCAATGGCGTCAACCTGCTTGACGGCTCGCAGGGCACTGTCAGCATCCAGTCGGGTGCAAGTGCCGGTCAGACCATCAACATTACCTTGGCCAGTGCGGACACGACGGCGCTCGCCGTTGGCGGCATTGACATGACGACACAGGCCGGTGCGACCGCCGCCCTGACGACACTCGACACCGCAATCACTACGATCAACGAAAACCGAGCCGGTCTGGGCGCTTCGCAGAACCGCCTGGAATCGGCCATCAACAATCTGCAATCCACGATGACCAACCTGACGGAAGCCAGGTCGCGGATTGAAGACGTCGACTTTTCGGCGGAGACGACTGCGCTCGCAAAGGCGCAGATTCTCAACCAGGCGTCGACCGCCATGCTGGCCCAGGCCAATCAAAGCCAGCAGGGCGTCCTGAAACTTATCCAATAATTACCGACCGGTGCTGGGCCGTGACCCGGTCCAGCACCAAAATTGCGGGGACATTACACCATGAAGAAGGAAGTTAGATATGACTGTAATTGGAACCAATGTCGCCGCAATCCGTGCGGGTACCGCATCCTCCAGCGCATCGATGGGTTTGCAGAAATCCATGGAGCGCCTTTCCACAGGTAAGCGCATCAATGGCGCAGCCGACGACGCCGCAGGTCTTGCCATCGCCAGCAAAATGACAGCCCAGATCAAGGGCATGCAGCAGGCAGTTCGCAACGCCAACGACGGTATCTCACTGGCCCAGACCGCCGACAGCGCCATGGGTGAAATCAGCAACCTGGTACAGCGCGTTCGCGAACTGGCCGTCCAGTCTGCCAACGGCACCTTGTCCACCGATGATCGCACTTCGATCAACACCGAATCCACCGAACTTCTTGCCCAGATCGACGACATTGCAGCGAACACCTCGTTCAACGGCGTCAATCTGCTCGATGGTTCGCAGGCAACTGTCACCATTCAGGCAGGTTCAGCTTCCGGCCAGACGATCGACATCACTTTGACCGACTCCACGACCGCCACCCTCGCGATCGCTGCCGTCGATCTGTCAACCCAGGCCGGCGCAACGACCGCCCTTGGGCTGCTCGACACCGCGATCGGCACGATCAGCGAAAGCCGTGCAAGCCTGGGTGCTTCGCAGAATCGACTGGCCTCGGCCATCACCAACCTGACATCGCAGGCGACCAACCTGACCGAAGCCCGCTCGCGGATCGAAGACGTCGATTTCTCGTCGGAAACGACCGAAATGGCGAAGTCACAGATCCTGAGCCAGGCCTCCACGGCAATGTTGGCACAGGCCAACCAGAGCCAGCAGGGTGTACTCAGCCTGATCCGCTAAGGATCGGTTGAAGAAAACAGACTTGATCGACTGAGGTATTGGTCCACCTTTGCCGATCAAATGACCCCCGGGGCGCCTTGTGTCCCCAACGTCCCGGGGGTCTTCCAATCCCCGAAAGGGGTATCCGCGCGAGTCCCCGTCCTTTGCAGAGGGCGGGGGCTTTCGCACGTTTAGGGCCAGGACCCATGAATTACGAGGATCGAGACATGATTGTCCGGGATGCTGTGGGAGGAGAGGCGCGAGAAGCGGGCACTATTGCCCGGTTGAGCGGTTCGACGAACCACAGCGCCCGGACAATCATGCCCCTTCGGGGTGGGACGGGAAAGACCATTGGCGCGGTCGACCGATTGCCAGCTATCACCGATAGCTGGCTGCACGCCCTCCCTTCCAATGGCCTTTCCCGTCTCCATCTCGACCTCGCAATTCATGGGTCCTGACCCTAGAGAGATTTGCTCAGACGTCGCACGCCGGATGCAACTGGCAATCCCCCGCGTCGCTGAGTTCGATCTGAATCGTCGCATGATCAATATGAAAGTCATGGGCCAGCCGGTTCTGCACATCGAACAGGAAAGCGTCGCCTGGATGGCCATCGGGCATCACCAGATGCACTGTCAAAAGCGTTTGGGTCGTGCTCATTGGCCAGATGTGCAGATCGTGAACATGCGTCACGCCGGGAAGCGCGACCAACGATGCTTCCACCGCTTCAGGATCTATGCCCGGTGGAACCGCGGCAAGTGACATCTTTATCGAACTCATCAGCAAACCCCAGGTATTCCAAAGGATGATGGCCGCGATGACAAGGCTTATGACCGGGTCGATCCAGTATGCGCCCGTCGCTATCATTGCCAGAGCGCCAACGACCACGCCCAGCGACACAGCGGCATCCGCGGCCATATGGAGGAATGCCCCGCGAATATTAAGGTCGCCTTTGCGGCCTCGCACGAACAGCAAGGCAGTCGCAGTGTTGATGACGATGCCGATGCCAGCGACCACGATCACCGTGCCACCCGCCACGGGCTGCGGCGCACCCAGCCGACCAATGGCTCCATAAGCAATAGCCCCGACCGCGACGAGCAACAGCAGGCCATTGAATAGCGCAGAAAGGATCGTTGACCCGCGCAGTCCATAAGTAAAGCGTCGCGACGGCCTCCGCTTGGCCAGGCCGACCCCCGCCCAGGCAATGACAAGACCCAACACATCCGAAAGATTATGTCCGGCATCGGCCAATAGCGCCATTGATCCCGCCATCAGGCCGTAAACGGTCTCAACCGCGACAAAGCTGATATTCAGAATGATACCAATAGCAAATGCCCGCCCGAAATCGGCAGGGGCGTGGCTGTGGCCTTGCGGTCCGTGGTTATGATGTCCGTACATTATCCCGACCAATAAATTGCATTGCTGTACGTGTATCAGCCGGGGCGCAGGTAATGCTAGGACATGAACCGACAAAAAAGACCCCGGAAAACCGGGGCCAAGTCAATCAATTCGGGAAACGAAGGGAAGAGAGTTAGTCCCATTCGCTCAACATGCCGCGCAATTTTGCAAGGGCGGCTTTCTTGATCTGGCACACCCGGGCCGCGCCGATGTCTAGCGTCTGGCCAATTTCCTCCAGATTCATTTCCTCAACGAAGTAGAGTTGCAACACCATTGCCTCGCGCTCGGGCAACTGGCCAATGCCTTCCGCTATCGCCCCTTTCAGGCCTTCGCGTTCCAGCACGTCATCGGCGCGGTCCTCGACATCGGCAAACCACATATTCTGATCGGAATAGACTTCGTCCATGCTCTGATGCTGGGCGATTTCGCTGCTATCGACGATCTGGCGATATTCGGCGGGCGCCAGCCCCATCTCTGTGGACATTTCCGCATCGGTCGGTATGCGGCCCAGCCGTTGTTCCAACCTGCCGCGCGCAGCGGACAATTGCTTGCGGCGCGCCATGGCCGATCGGCAGATCGTGGCGTGACGCCGCAAGTGGTCGATCATCGCGCCGCGAATGCGCATCTGGGCATAGCTGGCAAAACCAAAGCCGCGATCTTCAAAACTGTTCGCCGCCTCGACCAGAGCAACCATGCCGATCTGCAGCAAATCCTCTATGTCGATGGCGTTCGAAACGCGGCCATGAACGTGCCAACCGATTTTGCGCACCAATGGCATATATTTACGGGCCAGCGCTTCGGGCGTCACCGCTGTGGCGCGGCGACCATAAGTGAGTCCGGTTTCCTGTGCCTTTATGTCTTGCATAATCATCGTTTACGTCCCCCGACTTCAGTTTGTTTTTTCAGGTGAGAATGACTGCGCCTTGTTTTCGCGTCGGGTGGCCGAAGCCTCTCCCCCGACGACGGCGACGACTTCGACCGGCTTGCTGTCCGGGATTTCCAGGAAGGACAGCACCGGTGTTTCGGGCAAATGCGGTTTGAACAGACGGGCCAGTGCCCGCCTTGCAACTGGCGAAGTCACGATTGCAAAACTGCGTGCCTGCCCCATGATCGGGCGGGCCGAATGCATGACCGCCTCGACAATGCGGTTGGCCAGAGCAGGCTCAATCGGATGCTGCGCCGCGCCTGAAATACGCATTGCCTGCGCCAGCATGGCTTCCAGATCACCATCAAGCGTGATGACGGGCAGCGGCATCTTCACCGGCACGAGGTTCTGAATGATGAGCGACCCGATACGCTGACGCACGCCCTCAACCAGTTGGTCGGGACTGACATCGGGTCCGGCAACATCGATCATTGCCTCGCAAATGCGGCGGAAATCCTTCAACGGCACGCCCTCGGACAGCAGCGAGCGACAGGCAGCGGCAATGGCGGCGAGCGAAAGCGGGTTGGGCGTCAGGCCCTCGGCAAGCTGGGGCGCCTTTTCCTTCAGCGCGTCGAGCAGCTTGCGGGCTTCATCAAGGCCAAACATCTGCGATGCATTCAGTGTGATCAGATGGTTGAGATGCGTCGCCACCACGGTTGGCGGATCGACAACGGTATAACCCGCCACCACCGCTTCGCTGCGCTTGTCCTTCGGAATCCAGACTGCGTCCAGACCGAAGGTCGGGTCTTTTGCCTTGCGTCCGGGAATTTCGTTTTCCAGATCGCCGCTGTCGAGCGCCAGCAAATCCTCTGGCCAGATCTCATCCTCACCGACGATGACGCCGGCTATGGTGATGCGATAGCAATTGGGTTCCAGCGCCAGATTGTCCTTCACCCGCACCATGGGCACGACAAAGCCCAGCTCACGGGACAATTGACGACGGATGCCGGTGATGCGCGCCATCAATGGCGCACCCTTGCGTTCATCAACCAGGCCGATCAGGCCATAGCCGATTTCAAGGCCAAGCGTCGCGCCGTCGGATACGTCGTCCCAGTTGATCTGTGCCGGATTTTCGGGCTGCGTTTCTTCAACCGCGGCCTCATCCGTTGCAGCTGGGCCATGGCGCAACCGCCAGGCGGCAAAGCCCGCGACACCGGCGGCCGGCAGGATGATCATGTGCGGCATGCCGGGCAACAGGCCCATGATGGTGAGAATGCCCGCCACAGGCGTCCATGCCTTGCTTGATCCGAACTGGCTGGTGATTTGACCTGAAAGATCGAGCGGCGAATTGACGCGCGTGACGATCCCTGCCGCCGCAATGGAAAGCAGCAATGCGGGCACCTGCGCCACCAAGGCATCGCCGATGGCCAGCAAAACATAGGCCTCCGCTGCCTCACCCAATGACAGGCCATGACTGACAGTGCCAAGGATGATGCCGCCCAGAATATTGATCACAAGGATCAGCACGCCCGCGACCGCATCGCCCTTCACAAATTTGGAAGCGCCGTCCATCGAGCCGTAGAAATCCGCCTCTGTGGCGACTTCCTGACGCCGCGCCTTCGCCTCTTCCGGGGTGACAAGACCGGCGTTCAGGTCGGCGTCGATCGCCATCTGCTTGCCCGGCAAGGCGTCCAGGGTGAAACGGGCCGACACTTCCGATACCCGACCCGCGCCCTTGGTTATGACCACCAGATTGATGATCATCAAAATGGCGAAGACGAAAATGCCGACGACATAATCGCCGCCGATCAGGAAATTGCCGAATGCCTCGATGACATGCCCCGCCGCGCCCGGTCCATTATGCCCATCGACCAGCACCACGCGGGTCGATGCGACGTTCAGGGCCAGCCGCAACAGCGTCGCGAACAGCAGAACTGTTGGAAAACTGGAAAAATCCAGCGGCTTGGCCGCATTCAAAGCCACCATCAAAACCGCAAGCGAAATCATGATGTTGGTGATGAAACCGATGTCGAGGACCAAAGCGGGAATAGGCACGACCATGAACATGACGAGCATCAGCGTCGCCATCGGCAGGATTGCGCCCTTCGCCGCGCCAACCCACAATTTTCCGTTCACTTGAGTGCGTGTCATCAGGCGCTTACCTTCCAAAAGTCGCAAGCATCAAATAGGCAAGCCGCGCCGTGTCTGGCTGCGGCGCGGTCGTCGGATAGGTCCGGTTTTCAAGCCGCGCCGTTTCAATCCGGACATAGTCGGCAGGCTGAACCTGCTTGTTTTCGGCCAGAGCGGGCAATCCTGATCCGCGCGATGAGGGCAAGACATCGCCCTCCCCACCCAGTTTTTCGGCAAAGCGCTGGCGTACTTCGGCAAGACTGCGCGGTGCACCGTTGCGATCATAAAAAACCCAACGATTGGCCGCCGCAGCCGCAGGCATGACTGATGCGGCAGATGCACCGGGATTTTGATCGTGGGCGCGCAGGAATTTCGCAGCGCCGCCAACACCCAGAAAATGGGCGAGATAGAGATCGGTGGAGGTGACTTCGCGGCTAAGCTGGCCTTCAAGCGTCGCCTGATTGTCGGCGGCATGTTCAGCCGCCATGACGGACGCGATTTCGGGGTGGGTGCGAAGGTCCAGGATTTGCTGGCGGACCGCCGGATCGCTGACATAATAGCGACCGTTACTGCTCTTGCCGATGGCGCTGGATGCCCAACCCAAGCCATGTTCTTCACCATGGTCGTTGATGACGCCCAGCCAGCTTTGGTCAATGAACTGATACAGGCCGGTCGCGCTGGATGTGCTGGCCCGAGCATCGGGATTCAGACTGCTTTCAATCTTTGCCTGGTTGAACAGATAATTAAAATCCACCCCTGTCCGCCGACTGGCCATGGCAATAGCATTGGTGACGCGGCTACCGCGCTCTGCCCCTGATATATTCATGTCCCGGAAGGCCGACATACAAATCCCCAAAACGGATCGGGGACGAACCATAAAAAAAGTCCCCGATTTCTCAGGGACTTGAAAAGCAATTTTCGTGCCAATTGCAAAATGGGCAAACGCCCAAGGAAAATCAGGGTTTATAGGTGGTCAGATCCATGCTTCCGCTATGAACTGCCAACAGATCGACGCGCTCCCGCGTCATGTCCGTCAGGAAGTTGACACGGACCCGTGCCGCTTCGACCAGCGGCATGATTTCACGGATACGGCCGGTCACTTCGTGTGTATCCCGCCATGCCCCATGTGAACGCACTTCTTCCAGCGCCCCACGCACGTCGGCAAGCACAGCCTCCATGCGCGCAATATCATCGCTGTCGAGCACATCGAGAAGATCGGAAAATCCGTTTCCGAGACGGTCCAATGCGGGAATAGTCATATCAGCCCTCTTTGCCGGGTAAGTCGAGATCCATCATCTTTTCCGCGATTTTTTCGGGATCGACCGGATAATCGCCATTGGCGATCGCCACCTTGATTTCGGCAATGCGCGCAGCATCGACAGGCGCGCCCTGCGCGGCCATGCGCGCGGCGGGATTGTGTGCCGCGCCAGTTTTCGACGTTCCATCGCCAAGGCCGGTCGACGATGCCGACTGCCCCTTGGCGCTTTCACGCAATTTGATGGAATTCAGCGCTGACGTCCTTGCCTGACCTATGGAATCAACCATGATAATGTTCCTTTGTTCGCCCCGCTCCCGCCTGATAACGGCAGAAGTAAGAATTAATTAAATCCTGGTACGCTGACCACGTCCATTTCAACGACCCGCGCCAAAACCGGATCGGATCTCCGGTCGGCCCGGACCCGGATCATGTCGCCTCGCGCCCCGTCCTCGTCGGCAATCATCATGGTCGAAACGGAAAAGCTCGCTCCACCCGCGACCAGTTGCACCGGATCGCCCTTTTTGACGAGAATGGCCGTCCCTTGTGTCGCAGCGGGCGTTGCTCCCGCCCGCAATGGCACGCGAATCCGCCAGCCGATTGCATCGCAGCGGACGACGGCCGCGCCCATGACAGGCCCTTCGATCGTTGGTGTATCAGGACAGGCAGCCAGTTTCAGCCGCCGGTCGATGGGAGCGGCCGGTCCGCCCGACTGCCCCACCCCGGCGCCCAGCCTTGCCGCCACCAGCGCGTCGAGGCCGTTCAGATCCTCAAAACGTTGCGCCGTGGCCGGCACGGTTGTCAGGGCGAGCAGCGTCAGACCCGCAGATATTGCTTTACGCACAAAATTCTCCTCGGCATTGCATTCCGCAATAAGTATGCAATTAATGTGCCAAGGGAGCTCAATCTTTCGCTTTGCGCTCTTCCTCTTGCCAGATCAATATGTGTTGACCGCCGACCACCTGTGCCTGTTCATCCAGGCCGCGAAGGCGCATCCGGCTGTCGGGAACGCCCGCTTCACGGAACGCGCGGGCGATGGCCGCCAGACGAGCAGCAGCCAGTTCCCAGCCATCCAAACGACGACTGCCTGCATCCTGACCAGCCGAAGAAATCTGGATAATATCTTTGTTATGAATGTGTTGCGCACCAATTTTCTTCAGCAATGTTCGGCCGCGATCCGTCAGCATTGCCTCTCCCGGTTCAAATAAATCGGCTGCGAGCATATCGATCCGACGACCCTCAGCCTGCCCCCCGAAATATTGGGAAACCTGCGAGACGACCTGATCCGGCCTCTGTCCGCTGGCTTGCAACAGCACGAAAAAACCCAGCAGCAAAAGACATAGATCAGCAAAACTGATCGCCCATCGTGCGCGGCGAACCGTGGTCATGCAGCATGCCTGACGGCATTTTGACGCATCGGGGCGACGTCCTGTTGACGCGGTCGGGTCATTTCCTGACACGCCACGTCCAGCATATGCCCGGTCAGTTCACGCTGCCACGCGATCTCCATTTCGGAAAGCAGGGCAAGGCGTGCGGCAATGGGGCCAGCGACCATATTCGCCAGCACCACGCCATATAGCGTCGTCAGCAACGCCATCGCCATTGCAGGGCCGATGGTGGCGGGATCGTCCATCGCGGCGAACATGCGGACAAGACCAAAAATCGTGCCCGCCATGCCAAGTGCAGGCGCGGCGTCGGCAATGGCAAGCCAGCTCTTGATCGCCGCATCATGCCGTTCTGACCGGCTGGCGAGATCCTGTGCTGCCCAACGCTGAAAATGTCCCGCGCTGGGTGCGTTGGCAAGTTCATCGATCGCCTGCCGCAGAAAACGACCCGTGGTTTCCACCCGATCGGCACAGGCAAGGCCCTTCAAATGGGTGACATGTTCGACCTGCCGCATGGCATGACGTGCCGCATCACGGTCCGCACGCGGGTGCGCGCGAAAGAGCGGGCGGAAGGCGGCGGGAAGACGGAAAAAATTTTCGCGACCCACCTGAAGCATGGCGACGAGCAGAGAACCGGCAAGGACCAGAGCAAAGGCAATGGGATTAAAAATATTCCCAAGGAAATCGAGCAATTCAGCCACTTTCCACTCCATCCGGCAAGAGGCGGCAAGCCATTGCCGCCGGACGGCAAAAATTTGCCGTCTGCTTTGCCGCCTGCGCCAAAACCCACGGAAAAACGTCTCTTATGCCACTTTTGCAATGAGCCGCATCAAATTGGCACAGCCTTTGCGTAAGGGAACCTGAGTGAGCTTTTTAAGCCGGTCGCATCGCCTTCACCCATCAGAACGGCAGCGGCGGTGGAACTTTTAACGGAGGCCGTAATGGCGTTGGAAGATAGTCTGTTTGGAGTGCACGGAAAGGCGCTGGCGCTGCGTTCGCAACGCCTGAGCCTGCTCGCCTCCAACATCGCCAATGCAGCGACCCCCCATTATAAAGCGCGCGACATCGACTTTGACAAGGCGCTCGCCGTCGCGACCCAGCGGGGCGTCAGCGCCGATCAGGCCGCCGATGGCGCAATGGGCTATCGTGTGCCGCTGCAATCCTCGCTGGACGGCAACACTGTCGAGCTTTCGACCGAACAGACGCTCTTTGCCGAAAACGCCGTGCAGTACCGCACCACGCTGGCCTTTCTGGAAGGCCGCATGGCGACGATCACACGCGCGCTGAAGGGAGAATGACCGCAATGGCAAACCCCATGAACATATTCGATATCGCCGGACGCGCCATGTCGGCACAGCTCGTGCGCCTGAATGCCACGGCATCCAATATGGCGAATGCCGGCACGATAACGGGCGACGAAAAAACCGCCTATCGCGCTATCAAGCCGGTGTTCCAGACCATAACCGACGGTCCGGGCATCGCCACTGTAAAGGTGGACAAGGTCGTTCAGTCCGACACCGCGCCGGTCAAGCGCCATGACCCCGGCCACCCTCTTGCCGACGCCAATGGCGACGTATGGGAAGCCGGCGTCGATAGCAGCGCCGAAATGGTCGAGATGATCGAAACCGCACGTCAGTACCAGAATAATGTGCAGGTCCTCCAGACCGCAAAATCTCTGATGCTCGACACCATAAGGATGGGCAAATGACGACAATCGCCAATGACTATGTTTCCACCCTGGCGTCGAGCACATCGACCACCAATGCCAAGGGGTCGAACGTCATGGATCAATCCAGCTTCCTCACGCTGATGACAGCGCAGCTCAAGATGCAGGACCCCTTTTCTCCTATGGATAATACGCAGATGGTCGCTCAAATGGCGCAATTCTCTCAAGTTGCGGGCATTTCCGAAATGAATGCCTCGCTCTCCAACATCTCCAACTCGATTGGCAGCCTGTCGAGCAGTCTTTCGGGTTCGCGTATATCCGATGCGGCTAACTGGATCGGCATGTCGATGCTGGTCAACAGCGATATCGCCACACCCGACCGCTATGGCGTCTATGGTGGCGAAGTGACGCTGGCGCAGGACACAGACGCGCTTTCGATCGATCTGACCGACGCCAACGGCAATATCGTCAAGAGCTTCGACATTGGTGCGAAATCCAAGGGCGACACGGTTCCCTTTTACTGGGACGGCAAGGACGCCAACGGCAACACCATCGACAGTCAGGCGCTGCAGGTAGTCGTAAACGGCGGCACGACCTCTTCCATGTCGACCTGGGCTGCCATTGCGGGTGTGCAATCTCCCGCCGATGCCAGTTCGGCCAAACTCATCACCGCCATCGGCCAATTTTCCCCCAGCGATGCCAAACGGCTCAGCTGAACCTGTTTTCAAGAAGGAGTAGCATCATATGTCTTTCTATCTCTCGCTATCCGGCCTCAAAGGCGCGCAAGCGGATTTGACGACCATTTCCAATAACGTTGCGAACGTCAGCTCCACCGCCTTCAAAAAGAGCCGTGCCAACTTTGGCGACATTTTCGCCTCTGCGCCCCTGCAGACGGCGGGCACCGTAGCTGGACAGGGCGTGCGCCTGACCGGTCTGGCGCAGCAATTCACGCAGGGTACGCTGGAAACCACGGACAAGACGCTTGATCTTGCCATCACAGGCGAAGGCTTCTTCACCGTCAGCACACCGCCGCCGACCAGCCAGATCGGCTATACCCGCAACGGCGCCTTCGGTCTGGACGAAAATCGCTTCGTCGTGGACACGACGGGCAGCCGCCTGCAGGGCCTGCCAGTCGATGCCAGTGGCAATGTCACGGGCACGGCGGCCAGTGATCTGATGGATCTGCAAGTACCGACCTCCTACACCGATGCGGGGGGCAACGAGATTGAGCTGTCCAGCCTGGGCATTTCCCAAACAGGCCTGGTCACCGCTACCTTTGCTGATGGTTCGACGCAGGCACTGGGCGATGTCGCCATGGCAAGCTTTCCCAGTCAGGAAGGCCTGCGCCAGAGCGGCGATGCACATTGGCAGGCCAATGCCGCCAGCGGCACCCCCCTATATGGCACCGGCGCCTCGGGCCTGTTCGGTTCGATCCAGTCCGGCGCGCTCGAACGCTCCAACGTCGACATCACCGAAGAACTGGTCGCACTGATTTCAGCCCAGCGGAATTTTCAGGCCAATGCAAAGGCCATCGAATCCGCCAGCACGATGACTTCGGCCATCGTCAATCTGCGCACCTGATTCGCCTGATTAAAGGGAGTTATTGACCGATGGACCGTCTGATCAACACATCGCTGACCGCTATGCGCGGCGCCATGGCGCGGCAGACGGCCATCGCCAATAATCTTGCAAATGCCAGCACGACCGGCTTTCGCGCCGAAATTGCCAATGCCAGCACGACATGGCTGAACGGGCAGAGCCTGAACAGCCGCGCCATGCAGAGCGAACAGGTGATTGCCGCCAACATGAAGTCTGGATCGGTCACACAGACCGGCAATCCGCTTGATGTGGCTTTGAACGGCGATGCTTTGCTGACCGTGCAGGCCCCCGATGGGGGTGAAGCCTATACACGGCGCGGCGATCTGACGCTGAACGAAAGCGGCCTGCTCACCACCGGCGATGGCAATCCCGTTTTGGGTGAAGGCGGCCCCATCACCCTGCCGCCCGCCGACAGCATTTCCATCGGCAAGGACGGCAGCATCTGGATCGTGCCGCAAGGCGGCGACCTCGCCCAGCCGCAGCAGATCGAAAAACTGAAGCTGGTTTCGGCCAAGGGCTCGGAAATCTCCAAGGGCATAGATGGCCTTTTCCATGAGGTGAACGGCGGCGCGTTACCGGAAGACCCGGACGCCAGCGTCACATCGCAGGCACTGGAAGGGTCGAACGTCAATCCGACCGATGCGCTGGTCCAGATGATCGATGCCAGCCGCGCCTGGGAAACACAGATCAAGATGATCACCACGGCCAAGGAACTCGATGACAGCGGCGCTAGTCTGATGCGCCTGCCCAACTGAATTTAGCGAAGGGAATTGATGCCATGACCAATGCCGCACTGCAGGTCGCCCGCACCGGGCTCGACGCGCAAAATACCAAGATGCAGGTCATCGCCAACAATCTGGCGAACGTAAATACTACCGGATTCAAGAAGGACCGGGCCAATTTCGAAACGCTGGCCTATCAGCAAATGATTGCGGCCGGCACGCAGTCGGATTCCGAAAATCAATATGCCGTGGGCCTCTCGCTGGGTTCGGGCGTGCAGATGGCGGGCACGGCCCGCATCGATACGCAGGGTTCGATGACGACCACCGGCAACGGCCTGGATATGGCGATTGAAGGTTCGGGCTATTTTCAGATTTCGATGCCCGATGGTTCCACCGGCTATACCCGCGCGGGCAATTTCAACCTGAGCAGCGAAGGCGTCATCGTCACTGGCGATGGCCTTCCGGTCCAGCCGCAGATTCAGGTGCCTGAAGGCGCCACCAGCCTGACCATAGGCTCCGATGGCACCATATCGGCAACACTGGCCGGACAGGCCGAACCGACACAGCTCGGCCAGATCGAAACGGCCCGCTTCGTCAATTCCGCCGGACTGCAGGCATTGGGCAACAACCTCTATGCCGAAACCGCCGCCAGCGGCCAGCCTCAGGTCGGCGCCGCCGGTATCGACGGGCGCGGTGCTATCCGTCAGGGCGCATTGGAAGGCTCCAACGTCAATGTCGTCGAAGAACTGGTCGACATGATCGAAACGCAGCGCGCCTATGAAGTGAACAGCAAGATGATCTCCGCCACCGACGAAATGCTGAAATATGTCAATCAGAACATCTGATATGAACCGCTTTGCCGCAGTGATCGCGTTAAGCGCTCTAGGCATCTGCATCGGCGGAACGGCACAGGCGCGTTCGCGAGCGGCCCCGCTGGATTATGCGCCCACTTACGCCCAATCCCTCGCGTCGCAGCAGCAAGTCGCCAACGGTTCGATATTTCAGCTCGCCAGCGGCTATGCTCCGCTGACCAGTGGCACACGCGCCGCCATGGTTGGCGACGTGCTGACCATTGCACTCGTCGAACGGACGCAGGCGACCAAAAGCAACAGCGCCTCTACCGACCGGAAAGGCGGCATCGGTCTCAGCCCGCCCGCCACCGGCCCCCTCTCGCTTTTTTCCAGCAGCGACATCGGCATGGGCGGCAGTCAGGATTTCACCGGCAAGGGTCAGGCGGAACAGTCCAACGCCTTGTCAGGCGAAGTGACGGTGACCATTGCCCAGGTCTATCCCAACGGCACCATGCTGGTGCGTGGGCAAAAACAGCTCACGCTCAACCGTGGCGACGAATTCATCCAGATTTCGGGACTGGTTCGCGCGGCCGACATCGGCCCGGACAACCGCGTCGCATCGACCCGCGTCGCCGATGCAAAGATCACCTACACCGGCAAGGGAGAACTCGCGCGCGCCAGTCGGCAAGGCTGGCTGCAACGCTTTTTCTCCGCCATCAGCCCCTTTTAACGGAGCATGTTCATGACCCGGTTGTTTCCCCTGCCCCCTATGCTTCGCGGCCTGTTCTGCCTGATGCTGGGCGCGATCGTCGCGGCCAGTCCAGCGTCTGCCGAACGGATCAAGGATCTGGGCAATTTCCAAAGCCTGCGTACCAACCAGTTGACTGGTTACGGCATAGTCGTGGGTCTGGCGGGAACCGGGGATGACAGTCTGGATTACTCGACGCAGGGCGTCAAAGGCATGGTGTCGCGTTTCGGCCTGACCCTGCCGCCCGGTATCAACCCATCCCTGAAAAATGCGGCGGCAGTCATGGTCACCGCTGAATTGCCGGCCTTTGCCAAGCCCGGTCAGCGGCTGGACATCACCGTATCGGCGCTCGGCAAATCCAAATCGCTGCGCGGCGGTACGCTGATCATGACACCTTTGCGCGGTGCCGATGGACAGATTTACGCAATGGCGCAGGGCAACCTCGCCGTTGGCGGTCTGGGTGTCGAGGGCGCGGACGGTTCGAAAGTTTCGGTCAACATCCCATCGGCCGGACGTATTCCGGGCGGGGCGACGGTTGAACAGGCAGTCGCCACGGGCTTTGCGGATACCCCGTCGCTGACCTTCAACCTAGCTGAAGCTGACCTTACTACCGCATTGCGTGTGGCCGACGCTATCAACCTGACTTTTGGTGACAACCGCGCCCATGCGGAAGACGCCGTTTCGATCAGAATCGAGGCAGAGCCCGGCGCGGAAACGCGCATCATGATGATGGGGCTGATCGAAAACATCAACGTGAAGCCTGCCGAAGCGCCCGCCAAGGTCATCGTCAATGCACGCACGGGAACCGTCGTCATCAACGGCGCCGTCAGGATCAATCCAGCCGCCGTCAGCCATGGAAAGTTGACCGTCCGCGTGGGAGAATCCCCCCGCGTCGTCCAGCCGCTGCCCTTTTCCAAGGGCCGGACCGCGGTCGAACAATCAAGCACGCTCGACGTCGCCGAAGAACGCAATCCGATGTTTCAGTTCAAGGGCGGCGCGTCCCTGTCCGATATTGTCAAGGCTGTGAATGCCATCGGGACGGCCCCTGCCGATCTGGTCGCCATTCTGGAAGCGCTGAAACAGGCAGGCGCCATGAAAGCCGAACTGGTGGTGCTGTAATGAATACGAACGCTATCCTTTCCTCAGGGAGATCCGTCGCGCCCGCTGCAACGAGCGCGACGGATCATGAAGCCCTGACAAAGGCAGCCAAAGCCTTTGAAGCCGTCTTCATGCGCCAGATGATTTCGTCGATGCGGTCGGCCAGTCTGGGCGAAGATTTGCTGGGTTCCAAAGCCACCGAGCAATTCCGCGATATGTCCGACGCGCGCGTGGCGGACACGATGGCGGACGGTGAGGGCCTGGGCATCGCAACGATGCTGCTCAAGCAATTTGAGGGCAAGATATGAGCGATCTTCTGTCCATCGGCGCATCCGGCACCAAGGCGTATCGGGCGGCGCTGGCTGCCATTTCCGAAAATATCTCCAACGCCGACACCGCCAATTATGCACGGCGATCAATTCGGATGAGCGAGTCGGCGGTATCGACCAGTACATCGGCCTTCTATGTGCCCAGCGCCAATTTCGGCGGCGTGGAAGTTGCCGGCGTCATACGTGCCAGCGATCCCTATCTGGATGCCTCCGCACGGCTGACGGGCAACCGGCTGGGCAGCGCCTCAGCGCGGGCGAAATGGCTCACCGATGTGGAAACCGCGCTCAACGACACGAAGAACGGCGTCGGGCAACTCATGACCTCCATGTTTGCTTCGGCTGAAACGCTGGCGGCAAACCCGACGAATGAATCCCGGGGTACAGCCTTCCTTTTCAACATCGATCAGGTCGTGGCCGCCTTTCAACAGACCGCGAGCGACCTGCAAACGGTATCGGAGGGCCTTGCGTCCGCATCATCGGTCAGCGTCTCAACGATCAACGATGCGTTGACTGAACTGGCGCGGGTCAATGACGGCCTGCGCCGCGTGAATTCCGGCACATCGGTCGAAGCACAGCTTATCGACAGCCGCGACGCCGCGCTTTCGACGATCACCAGCCAGATCGACGTCAGTATCGCCTTTGGCGATCGCGGCACCGTCACCGTGCAGTATGCCGGCAATAATATCGTCGCAAACGGGGCAGCAGGCACCTTTTCCGTTGCCCAGAATGCTGACGGCACACTCGCCATGACCCTGGATGGCAACGCCGTCGCTGCACCCGGCAACGGTGTTCTGGGCGGCCTGTTCGCCAGCGCCAGCGTCACCAGCACGCGCATCACCGATGTTGATGCGCTGGCTGTGCAGTTCGCGCAGGATATGAACAATTGGCATCAGGCAGGCTACACATCGGCGGGCGCTGCCGGAGAGGCGATCCTATCGGTTGGCACCACAGCCGCATCCCTGCAATTGCTGATCAGCAATCCAGCCGACATTGCCACTGCATCGGCGGATGGCACGGCCAACGGCAATCTGCTGAATATCAATTCCATCCGGGGTACAAGCGGCGCCGAAAGCGGCTGGACCCGGATCATCAATACGCACGGCACCCTTCTGACCGCCACCTTGAACGAAGCGACCGCTGCCGGTGCCCGCGATGAACAAGCCCGTGCCGCCCGCGAACAAGTGTCCGGTGTCGATCTGGATCTGGAGGCGGCGGAGTTGCTGCGCATGCAGCAGAATTATTCGGGATGCGCGAAAATCATCCAGGTCGCGCGGGAAACGTTCAAGAACATATTGGACCTGCTTTAAGGATTAGCAAATCATGGTTGCGATCACGCGTCAGACACTCGCCGATGAAATCAGACGCCAGCAAAAGCTGACGCAGGAGATCACGCAGGCTCAGATAGCGGTTTCGTCAGGCAAAAAACTTGCCGCGCCATCCGACGATGTTCAGTCATGGGTGGAAATTTCGGAGATCGGCAAGATGCAGGCAAGCAATGCCGCCTGGGCCGATAATGCCGCCTATGGCGAAAGCCGCTCATCCAAAGCGGAAACCAACCTGAGCGAAATCAACAATCTGATGATCCGGGCACAGGAATTACTCGTCGCCGCCGCCTCGGCTGCCGGGGGGACAGAAGGTCGCACGGCCATTCTGGCTGACTTGAACGGCATTCGCGAAACCCTGTCGACGCTACTGAATGAAACCGATTATCAGGGAGTGCCCGTATTCGACGACAGCACGACGGTCAAAATTCCCGTCGGGCGCGGTATCCAGCTGGAAGTCGTTGGCACGCGCCAGAGTGTTGCCGAAGGCATTGACGTGAATGGCACCGCGATGTCGCTCGACGATATATTGGCTTCAGCCATTGCTGCCGTGACCAGCGGAGATAATGCTGCACAGGCTGCTGCGCTCAGTTCCGTTGAGAAGGGCTTGAGCCATGTCATTGGCGAACAGTCGAAACAGGGCATCAGAGCCGAACGATTGTCCTCGGTCGCTGACCGCCTGACCGATGCCGCTTTGTCGCTGAACGAAAAGCGGTCCACGTTGGAAGATACCGATCTGACCGAAACGATAGCAAAGATGCAGCAAAAGCTGCTGACGCTGGAGGCGGCACAGGCAGCCTTTGCGCGGATCAACCAGAAATCCCTTTTCGACCTGATCAGCTAACTGTCCCTTCCACCAATATATCTGTTCTCGCCCTAAATTTTCGCCCGCCGCAGCCGTTTTTCCCAATATCGGACCGCCAGTTTTTCGGACCGGGACCAATTGGACTTAACCGCGGGGATCATCATGTTTGCAGGTATCGGCGTAGTCGTCCTTCTCGTCATGGTATTTGGCGGGTTCGTTATCACTGGCGGCGACATTGGTCCGGTTCTTCATGCTCTCCCCCATGAAATGATGATCATTGGCGGCGCTGCTGTCGGCGCGCTGATCATCGGCAACAGCGGCGCTGATTTGAAGGCACTGCTGGGAGGCCTCAAAAAAGTATTCGTGGGTCCAAAATACAAGAAGCAGGACTTTCTCGACTGCATCTTCCTGGTCTCGCGCCTGATGAAAACCTTGCGCGTCGAGGGACCAGTGGCGTTGGAACCGCATATCGAGGACCCTAAGTCCTCGACGATTTTTGCCGAATATCCCCGATTGGTAAGCGACACGACACTCATCCACCTGATCTGTGACACGTTGCGGCTGGTCGTCGTGTCATCGGGTACGCTCGACCCTCATGCGGTCGAGGACGTCATGGACAACAGCCTGAAGACCCATCATCATGAATCGATCCGTCCTGCGGACAATCTGCAGGGATTGGCCGACGCCCTTCCCGCATTGGGCATTGTCGCCGCCGTGCTGGGCGTGGTGAAGACCATGGGATCGATCGACAAGCCGCCCGAAATTCTGGGCGCGATGATCGGTTCCGCGCTGGTTGGTACGTTTCTGGGCGTTCTGCTGGCTTATGGCCTGGTCAACCCCTTTGCCAATCGCTGCCGGTCGATCATAGAGCATGACGGCGCGATCTATCACGTCGTCAAGCAGATCATCGTGGCATCGCTCCACGGCCATCCCCAGCCGCTGGTCATCGAAGCCGCACGATCGAGCTTGTCCCATGCCAACCAGCCCGCCTTTGCCGAAGTATTTGATGGCATGAGAGGCAAATAAGCCATGGCCGCATCCAAGAAGCGAGGTTCGAACGAACCCGAGCCCCGGCCGATCATCGTCAAAAAGATCATCGTCGAAGGTCATAGCGGTCACCACGGCGGGGCATGGAAAGTGGCCTATGCCGACTTTGTAACGGCAATGATGGCGTTTTTCCTGCTGATGTGGCTGTTGGGCGCAACAACCGAGCGGCAGCGCAAATCGCTGGCCGACTATTTCACGCCAACCCTGGTGGAAATGAAGCTGCAAAGCGCCGGTTCCAACGGCCTGTTCGGCGGTGACAGCCTGGTCGCCAAGGATAATTATCCGACCACCGGCGGCAAAGGCAACCGTTCGATCACTATCCCGCGCGATGCGACCGGGGTGAATGACGAGGGCGGCAAAAGCATGAAAAGCCGTGACCGCGCCAAATTTCAGGAAATCAAGCAAGCCCTGGAACAGCGGATGGCGATGAACAAGGATATGCAGCGGCTGCGCAAGAATGTTCGCTTTACGGAAACGAAGGAAGGCCTGCGCATCGATCTGGTCGATGAGGCTGATTTTTCGATGTTCGCACTCGCGACCGATAGGCTGCTGCCACAGGCGCGCGGATTGGTTGCCGAAGTTGCAAAGGCTATAACCACCATGCCCAATGATGTGATCGTGCGCGGCCATACCGATGCCCTGCCCTATTCCGGGGGGCGTACAATGAACAACTGGATGCTCTCGACAGCACGGGCCGAAGCGACGCGCCGGGCGCTGCTCGACAATGGGATCGCGCTTGATCGCTTTGCCCGGATAGAGGGTGTTGCCGATCGCGAACCTTTCACGCCCTCCAATATCTATGACCCGCGCAACCGCCGCATATCGATTACTCTTGCCTGGAGCAAAGGGGCACCTCGCAGCATAGGTCCCCACAGCATCAGGGGATCGGCCATGCTGCCTGACAAGGTCAAGCCCAAACCCCCAAGACGACCGCCGGGCAGACACAAGCCCCTTCCGCCCACAAATGTCGATCTGGGCAAAACCGCCCTGCCGCCGGGAGTGGAATTGAAATCCATCGATTGAGCGATGCCATTCCTGAATGGGATGGATCACTATAACGCAGCGTCGGCAAAATCCGCCCCAACCGCGAATCATCCTACCCGGGTCCGGTACGTGGGCGGCAACAGGATACTGGACTTTCCATATGTTTTACAAACGTATAACAATATAGTAATGCACGATAAAACAACCCAGGATGCCGTAATGACCAGAGCGGCTTTTTCGCGCGAATCTGCTGATTTTCGTCGGCAGGCGATGATTGATGCAACTGCCGCGTGCCTCGCTGAAAAGGGTGTGGCCGGCACATCGGTGCGCGCCATTTGCAGGCGGGCGGGCGTATCGGCAGGATTGCTCCGTCATTATTTCGACGGGGTGGATGCGCTGATCGCCGACACCTATCGCGCCACCAGCACCCGGCTGTCGAAAGCGGTATCGGCAGCCGTGGCCGCGGCCGGGAATGACAAGCGCACGCGTCTTATTACCTATGTCACGGCCAATTTTCATCCTCCGGTCGCGGATCCGACGCTGCTTGCAACCTGGATCGCGTTCTGGAGCCTCATCAAGAACGATAACGACATCGCCGCTATTCACGCGCATAGTTATGCCGCTTTCCGGGCGGAACTGGAAGAGTTGCTGGCCGAATGCGGCATGACCCCGGCACAGGCCGGTCCCGCTGCAATTGCCCTGACCGCGCTGATCGATGGATTATGGCTCGAACTGTCGCTCGGCTCGTCTGCATTTACCGCGGATCAGGCAAGCGCCATAGCAATTCGGTGGATCGACACGTTGCTGGAACGGCCGGATTTCTGACAGTATCGGCTCAACTCTCCGGCGCCGATAGCGGGAGCACCAGACTGGCCCGCAGACCGCCTTCTAAACGGTTTGCAAGGCGCAGTTCCCCGCCATGTTCGAGCATGATCGCCTGAACCAGCGCCAAACCAAGCCCCGCGCCGCCGGTGTCGCGGTTGCGTGAATCCTCCATCCGGGTGAACGGCTCCATCATTTCCGCCATGCGCTCCTGCGCAATACCGGGGCCTTCGTCATTCACATCAATGCGAATGCTATCGCCATCCCGCACCAGTTCGACCTGGGCATGCTCACCATATTTCAGGGCATTTTCGACTAGATTGCGTAACGCCCGCTTCAGCAATTGCGGCCTTACCAATGCGATGATGCGGTCGCATTCGGTCAACGCCACATCGCCGCCCAATTCAACGAAATCTTCGACGACTGCATCAGCAAGCGCCGCCAGATCGACTTTCTGGATCTCTTCCATGCTCCGCCCCATGCGAGCGAGGGACAATATATCGTCGAGCATCCGGTTCATTTCCAGGATCGTTTCAGTCATGCGCGCGCGTTCGCCTTCATCCTCCACCGATTCCGCCCGCACCCGCAACGAGGCCAGTGGCGTCCGCAAATCATGACCAATCGCGCCCAGCATCCGGTCTTTTTCATTGAGCATCGCCAGCAGGCGTGAACGCATCGCATTGAAGGCTGTAGTAAGGCGGCGCACGTCACCCGGCCCACGTTCATGGACCGGCCCTGCCGCGCCAGTGGTCGCAAACTGTTCCGCCGCCCCCGTCAAATCCCGCAAGGGACGCGCGATCAGGCGACCGACCAACAACAATGGCACAAGGACAAAGACATAGAGAACCAGCGTCTGACCAATCAACCACCCCAGAAAACGTGGTGAATGCCTTCGCAATCGGGTTTGGGCCGTAACCCACTGATCCTTTGCATATTCGACTGAAAGGAACAGCCCGCCACGTGGCGGGCGCAGGTCGCGGATGACCGGATTCGCGCTGTGTCGCCAGGAGCGTTGATGCGCATCATAAGGCCGTGCGATCGCTCTGATGGACAAAACCCGCACGCCGGCTTCATTCAGCATATCGCTGGCCCGCTGTTCTATATCCGACCGTCGTTGACCGGCAATAACCGGTGCAGATTGGGAAAAGACGACGCGCTCCACCCGGGGAAAGGATGTCGCACCGCTTCCCAGCCGGTCGATGGCATCTATCACACGCGCTGCGGCGGGCGCCGCCGCAACCGTCAGCAACTGCCGTTCCCGTTCACGATAGAGCAGAGCAAAATTGACCGCTTGCGCCACGAACAGGGCAAGCGCGACAATCAGAATAACCTGTCCTACCAGACTGGCGGGGAAAATTCGGCGCAACAGGCCCTTTCCTGAACCGCTTGCGCCAGAACCGGGCAGGGAAGCCGTCAAGTCGCCTTGACCTCAGCGGCCAGCGTATAACCACCGCCCCACACAGTCTTGATCAACCGCGGATTTTTGGGGTCTTCCTCCACCTTGCGGCGAAGACGGCTGATCTGGTTGTCGATAGCGCGATCAAAGGCGTTGGCCTCTCTTCCCTGTGTGATATCCAGCAACTGATCACGGCTCAACACCTGATTGGGCCGGGTGGCAAAGGCGAGCATCAAATTATATTCGGCGGTACTGAGCGGCAGAACCACTCCATCGCTATCGACCAGTGTACGCTCGCCTGTTTTCAGCGTCCATCCGGCAAAGGCGTAACCTGCGGCGTCGGGGGCGCGTTGCCGGATGCCTCCAGTCGCAACGCGGCGAAAAATAACCTTGATCCGCGCCACCAGTTCGCGTGGAGAAAACGGCTTCAGGACATAATCGTCCGCACCCATTTCCAGGCCGACAATCCGGTCGGTCTCTTCCGATTTTGCGGTCAGGAGAATGACGGGAATATCGCTGGTTTCCCGGATATGGCGGCACAGGCTGAGGCCATCCTCACCCGGCATCATGATGTCCAGGATGACAAGGTCGATGGCATTCCCTGCCAGTCGCACCCGCGCCTGTGCAGCCCCATCCACGGCCGTGACGCGAAAACCGTTTTTTGACAGATACTGCGCCAACGGCTCACGGATCGAACGCTCGTCATCGACCAGCAATAGATGAGGTTTGTCGCTCATGGGGCTTTATTGTCACGCCATCAGGCAATGAGAAAGGGCGAAGACAGGCCTCGCCCTTCCCATCGCAAACTGATCCTCGAGAGGTAGGGGGAATTGGATCAGTTCGCAGGTTGCTTGTTCTGGCGCATTTTCATCATGGTATTACGGACAGCTTCGCGCTCCGCCTTTGTCACTGTGCCGTCATTGTCCGCATCGGCCTTGGCAAACATTTTCAGCGCCCTCGCCTGGAATTCGGCCTTGGTCACAACGCCGTCCTTGTCCGCATCCGTCATCGCCATGGACCCGCCGTGGCCACGCCACATGCCCTTGTGATGCCCGCCCATACCGGAGGCCGCACCATCATGGCCACGCTTGCCCATATGATCGCCGCGCTTTTCCATCCGCGCTTCGTGGGCAGCTTTCATTTCCGTCTTGCTGATCTGGCCGTTGCCGTCCTTGTCCATAGCCTTGAAATGCTCTTCAAAGCGGGCTTCGCGTTTGGCCTTGCGCTCATCCTGGGTGATTTTGCCGTCGCCATTGGTATCCAATTCAGCAAAGCGCTTGTCGAGTGAAGCCACGACTTCGGCTTTCGTCAGATTGCCATCGCCATTGGTATCCGCGCGCATCGGGCCATGCCCAGCCGTGGCGGCAACAGCCATAGTACCGGCAACGATCATGCCGCCCAGAGCGGTTCCGATAAACAGTTTCTTTTTCATGAGATCCTCATTCCTTGTCTCAATGCGGCAGATGCATGTCCTGCCCTGACGCTGTTATGCCGCCATTATGTACCAGAACTATGTCAGGTCACCTGCTTGTTTGTCGCAAAGTGTATCAAAGGGATAAAGACGCGACGAACGGTGAAGGTTCCCTGCCGGATCGTGGAACATAATGTCGGAATTCCGATAGAGGGCGGGTGGGAATGAAACGGTAGCGGACGCGGAACTATACAGGAGATGCAAAATAGCAAACAAGTCGATTTCCGTTGCAGACCTGGCGACGTTCCGGAACGAGGATTTATTCCAGGCCGATGTCGACGACGCCACGGTCGTGACGCTCTTTCTCTCCCCGACGTCAATCTGAGACTGCGGTCAAAGCTCATATGCGAGCTTCGTCCCGGCTCCCGTATCGCAGCCATTATCATGACATGGGCGATTGGAAGCCGGACAGGACCATCCAGATAATGGGTCGCCCCATCTATCTGTGGACCGCCACCAGGCCACCTGCGAGAAAAATGGAAGCTCCAACGTCCGGCCCCGCTAGACCGCCAGCCTAACGACACATACGCCCGCCAGCAGCACCGCGGGATGCCTGATCCAGATGGAAATGATCCTGATGGGCTTTATTATATTCCGGACCGAGCACCGTCGCGAACAATTGGCACCCTCCGTCGCGGACATCCTTCAGGAAGGCTCTCTCCTCGGCAGCACCGCGTTCCCAATGGCTGGCAACTGAAATGCGATTGCCATCGGCCAGGTCGAAGCGGCCAATATCAATCGCATTGGCGTTCGCATGCTCACTCCATCTGCCACCGCTTCCCCCATTGACGCGGCGACAGGCATAGGTGCCGAAATGGCGAATTTTCGCGACCGGCGCTCCCAAGTGCCGACTGGCGGCAGGTTGAACGACGGCGCGCTCCCACAGGATCAGCGTAGCGGCGAGCGGGCACGACAAGACAAGAGATGAAGGTTCGTAACCAATGAATGGCTCCTCCCCAAAGGACACGCGCACCGCATTGCTATAGCCGCAATGCGGTCCCTCCGTGCGCTTGGGGAGCGGCATGTAATCTATATGGGCATCGGTAAGCAGTTGGCGGCATCGGAGCGGCTTCTCGCCAAGCGCGGAAAGCTTGCGGCCCGTGAATGTGCCGATGGGGTCGTCAAGATCAAGCGGGGTCCACGGTAAATGCTCCGGATAGTGCCGCTCGGCATATCGCACGGCAAGGAAACCACTGCCCGCGATCAACAGCAGGAGTGATAACACGGCAAAACGCGCTGTCATGCACCATCAAGGGCCGGTTTTGATGCCTTTACCGCTGCTTCCGCTGCCTGGAAGCCGATCTTCGTATGTTGGCCATCGCAAAAGGGCTTGGTCGTGGACGCACCGCAACGGCAAAGAAAAACCCGGCTTTTCCCAGTGAAATCATACAGGTTTCCATCGCCGTCCCGCAGATCAAGCTGACCAAGATCGCCGGTGACCAGATAGGGGCCATTCCTCGTAGCAACAAGCTCAATCGCCATCCTGCCCTCCTTTTCCAAGCTGCAGCGTGATGATTATTACATTGATACTGATGAGGACTCCCGGGCTCGCCGGATGTTCCGATGAATTGATAATGAGAGCAACAGGATGCCTGCGTTGATCCCGGACCTTTTGATTGCCCGAGACCCATTTCGCTATCATCGCGATATCGGCCAAGCTCCGCCGTCAACCGGATTTTGAGAAGTGTGTGGTGCGGGCGGTCGGGCTCGAACCGACACTCCGATTAAGGAACGGGATTTTGAGTCCCGCGCGTCTACCAATTTCACCACGCCCGCAAGCCGACCGGCCCGTTTCAACGGGCGCAGATCGACGGTGCCGACGCTATAGGCGAGCTCCTGGAGGATTTCCAGACCGAATCGTCAAGGAATATTCAGCGGGCACCGGCCCATATCTCGTCGGCCAATGCAGGCGTGGCGCAAATGCTCAACACCAGGGATGCATATATCGGCGTCAGCAATGACTGCGGCCTCATTTTCATGCCGATCACGTCACCCGGCGCGCGACATGATCGGCATGTTTGCGCTTCTTCTTTTCCAGCACAGCCCGCTTTGCCTCATCCAGCGCAATGTTGTCGGCCATAACGGCGCCGCGCTGGCCGATTGGACGATCCGGCCCGACTGTGCTGTCGCGCATCGTTTGTCGTTCAGTCTCAGCGTTGATTTCGGCGCCGATCAATACGGAATAAGCGGAAAGGAACAGCCACATCAGAAAAATGACGATGGCCGCCAGCGAACCATAGGTGGCGTTATAATCGGTGATGTTCGCCGCGTAGAAACCAAACCCCAACGATATTGCGACCCACATCAGCGTCGACACCACCGATCCCGCCGTCAGCCAACGCCACTTGGCGGCGCGCCTGTCCGGTGCCAATCGATAGATCAGGGCGAACGCGCAGCTCACCAGCATACCCGCAACCAGCCAGGTCGCGATCTGGACAAACAGCAATGCGCTCGGTCCCAGAAATCGGGACAGAAAAATGCTCACATAGCCGAACCAGGAAATCGCGATCAGCCCAATAATGGCAACGCTTACCATTCCCACCGTGATCCCCAGTGCCACCCCGGTAGTGCGGATGATGTTCCGTGTTTCATACTCTTCATAGATGATGTTGAGCGCTTTTATCATGGCGGTGGCGGCACGCATTGCGCCATAGAGGGAAAGACCCAGCGCAATCCCGAGCCCGAAACCCTTGGCCGTCGCGCTGGTCGTAACGATTTCCATCAGCTGTTCGGCCAATATGTGCATCACCTCCTCTGGAACGAAATCGCGCGCGATATTCAGGCTCTTCGCAACCGTCTGCGGGTCGCCGATCAACCCGTAAATGAGCACAATCGACGCAATGAACGGCACGACCGCTAGAAACGCGAAGAAGGCGACACCCGCAGCCAGCATCGGCAGGTTGTAAAAATCGTTCATCACATAGATACGTTTCATAACGGACCACCACGCACTGGCAGGCAAGTGCCATTGCGCTCCGGATTTCGCTCCGGGAATTTCCCGGCGCAATGCCACCAGTTCCGGCCCGGACAACTTTCTTGGCAGTTCCGGTGTGTTGTTCAGTTCATCGTCCGCCATGCATCCGCCCTGTTGCCGCTCTCCGCCCGTGCACGCTCTGCCTCGCGCGCCGCTGTCATATCATTCGCCACCGCATTTTCGATCGCAGCGCCTTGCTGCTCGATCGCCTGACGCTCCCGGTCGAACCGTGCGTCGAAATCATCCTTGTCACTACAGCCGGAAAGCGCGGCAATGGACATGGACATCAGGAGAACGTATAAGGCGCGCAACATCGCTAGTAATCCTTGCGATAGCGCAGGTTGATATTGGACCCGCCAAACGAACCGACCTGGCTCAGCACCGAGAGCGCCTTGGTAAGGCTGATCTCAAGCTGCGTGGCCGTATATCCGCGGGCGTCCGTGACAATTTCGACATACACATCGTTGGAGATATACTGCCCGGCGGCGACCGCGGTTCCACGCCCCGTGTCCTCGTCCGCGCCCAATATGCGCAGCCGGTCTATGCCGGCGCTTTGCTGCAGCACGCCGAGCGGATTGAGTCCCCCACTCCCGCCGCGCAGACTGTTGAGCGAAGCAGCGAGTTGCACCGCCTGTATGGCGGAAAGTTCCCCAATCGAATTGCCGAACAATATGCGCGAAACAATCTCGTCCTGCGGCAGGCCGGGGGTCGAAGAGAAGGTGATTTCCGGATTGTCTCCTGTCCCGCCGACGATCACATTGACGGTGACATCATCGGCTTCACCCGACGCCACCAGCCGAATCGATGGATTGGTCACAACACCGCCGTTGAACTGCAGTCGCCCCTCCTGAAGGTCGAATGACCGTCCGGCGAACCCAAGCGTGCCGCGCACCAGCTTGATGCCTCCCGTAATTGACGGATTGCCGGTGGTGCCGCCAATGTGAATGTCAGCCGCCCATTCGGAATTAAGTCCCATGCCGGAAACATGGATCTGGTTGTCCGCAATGACATCCACATCCAGTTTCCAGTCGTTCGGGAGGCTTGTCATCGCGTCCGCATCGCCGGTAATCCGGGCACGGCCAATCGCCGGTTTCCGACGAATGCCGGTCAACGTCGCGACCTTTGCCGATCCTTCCCGCACAATCTTGTAGCGTGTCTCGGGAAGCGAAATCCGCCCTGATATGGTCGCTGGCTGGCCGGGATTGTTGATCACGCTGATCTTGCCGCTCGCAACCGCAGCGATGTCCGTGCTGTTCGCAAGTCGCGCATGATCCAGGTCGAGTGCCAGTTGCACCGGAAAGCCCTGGTCGGAACTGAGCGAAACGAAACCTGAGCCACTGATCGTTCCATCGCCCGCCCGGGCAGTAAGCTGTTCGACATTCAGCCGGTCACCGGTGAAAGAGCCGCGCACTTGCATGTTGGTAAGGCGTGTACCGTAAGCATGGTTTTCATAGACCAGCGTGTTGGCGCGCACGATGCCGCTGAGCTGTGGACGCTGCACGCGACCGGAAAAATCAGCCGCGACGCCAACCGGACCTTTCAGGCTCTGGTCGGGAAGGGCCGCCAGTGAGAACAGCGTATCGGCGGGGCCGTTGTAGCGAATGCCGCCGGAAAGCGGCGCGGCCATCAATCGCGTCGTCCAGCTTCCCGCGCCCGGGGGGAGCGGGCGCAGGTTCACATGCATCCGCCCGATTGCCGCGCCGCGACGCCGGATGATCGCGCGCGCATTGCCGCCATCGGGCAGAAGTCTGCCGACGAGGTGAATATCCACAGGCTGCGACACCGAAGCGAGGCTGGTGCGTGTAAAATCATCGATACGCAGGCGTGCATCGGCGTGGGGAAACGCATTGGCGGTGGGCTGCGCGAAATCGAGACTCCCGGTTGCGCTCCCCCCCAGTCCCAGTCCGGGCATGATCGGGTTGAAGAGGGCGAGGTCGACATCGTTAAGCCGGGTCTGGATATTCATGCCATCCCCATAATCGCCCGCAAGCTGCACCGCGCCGTTCGACAGATCGATGGTCGTCGACATCAGGCGGTAGGTGCCGTTTGTGGGAATGATTCGCATGGGATTGCGCGTCTTGAAATCAATGCCGTTGGCGCGGCCATCGAGTGCGATCCGCCATAGATCGGGCCGGAGAATGCTGTTGGCTGCCAGACGGAACGGGAATGTGTTGCGTCCCTCCACCATCAGCTTGGCGGTGCCGCTGCCGCTGCGATAATCGACCTTGGCACGCGCTGCCGCAATGAACAGCTTGCGCGTCCGGGCGCGTTCGAGCTGCACGTCAGCGGTGATTTGCGGTTGGTCATAGAGAATGACGTCCGCGTCGACGATTGCGCGCCCGATCGAAATATTGGCGCTGCCCGGAAGGCGAGCGTCCAGCGCGGTCGCATCCACGACCGCACGCTGGCTGCCCCTCAGCGATGAAAGTTGCACAGTCCCTTCAATGCCCGAGCCGTTGGCAACAAGGCGGCCATCGAACGGTCCAGCGGCGGTCTGTCGCAGCTGGCCCGTCAAGCCGACACCGGCAAAGCTGCTGCCGTCGTTCACCTGAATCAGCATCGGCCCGCGACCCATGATAAGGTCCACGTCCGCCTTTAATGGACCATAGTCGCTGGTGCTGGTCGCCGCGACCGCATAGCCGCGCGGCGTGCCCCGGACGGTTGCGACCAGATCGGCCAGACCAATCCCGACACCGGGCCTTGGCGCGGCGAGCTTAACCACCGGTCGGTCCGCTGTGCCCGATACATCAAGGCCGAGAGGACCATATTGGTTGCTGGTGCCGCGCGCGGTAAACTGGATCGCCCCATTGGTGCGATAGGTTCCGCTGCCGCTCGTCAGGCGAAAGGCAGGCGCGGCGATGTTCAGGCGACTCACACGGGCAATGCCATCGGTGCTGTAGCTGACATCGGCGACGATCAGCGAATTGCCGCCAAGGAAATTCCGCACGCCATCGCTATAGATACGGCTGGATTTGGCGCGCACCGTTCCTGCAAGGCGATAGGTATCGGGCTTGGGCGTATCCAGATCGATATCGGTTACGACATTGAAGGTCCCGACGCCATCGATGCTGTAATCATTGACACGGCCCTTGAGCCCGCCGGTGTAGAGGCCGCTGCTCAGATCGGCGAGCACGATGGCGGTGGCGTCTATCCTGTCGGAGCGCAGCCGCAAATTGTCGGAAAGGATTTTGGAGTTCGCATAGGCAAGATCGCCATTGATACGGACATTGGTGAGCAGCGACCCGGCCGCCGCATTGAGGCCGGTTATCGCCCTGGCCCGGGCATTCACCGGAATCATCCAGCGATCTTTGCGCAATTGCGCGCTTCCGTTCGCCTGCAATCCTTGAATGACCGTTTTATCGAATCCGATCCGTGCGGCGTTGATGCGATAGTCGATGCGGGGCGCGGCCATTTTGCCGTTCATGGTAATGCCTGCACTTATCCCGGCCCCAACGAGGTTTTCGGCGAGCGCATTGGGCTTCTTCAGTTGGAAACCGATGGCCAGGTCGCGCATGCTGTTGGCGCCAAGATCGGCGATGCCATATGCGCTGAGTGCGAAATTTTCATTTTCGATGCTGCCGTCAACGTCGAAGCGGCGATCCTGCGCCGTGGTGCGCAGATCGACCTGCGTCACCGGGCGTAGCAGGTTTCCGGCGGGTCCGGGCAGCAGCAGGCCGGGGCGCATACTGCCTTTTGCAGCAAAGGTGCCGTCACGTCCTGAAAGCGTAATGTCCGAAAGTGGCCGACCACCGCTATTGCCTGTCAACGTGCCGTTCCACCGCTCCCAATCGCCCTTGCCCTTCAATGTCAGGCGCATCGGTTGGCCAATACCCGAAAGCGCCGCGACCAGACCATTGGCGGGCGCAGCGATATCAAGCGCAAGGTCGAGCTTATTGTCATCCGGCACCGCATTCAGCCGGAGCGTCATTCGGTCGCCGCCCGCGATATTGGGTCCCGCCATCGCACGGGTATCGGCATCCACCACCGCGCGCCCATCGGCAATGTGCGCCTTGCCATTGAGCGCGATGGCATGGCGCTTTCCAGTCACTGGCGGCTCGATGAGGAACTGCCCTATTTTCAACGAACCCACGTCGATATCGATATCAGGCAGCAGGGGCGCATCGGGGTCGGACGGTGTTTGCTTGAATGTCGGCAAGCGCAGCAGTCGCGCCTTGGGGATAGCAAGTGATCGGATGTCGACATGGTTGTTGATGAAGGCGAAGGGACGCCAATCCATTTCCACGATCGGCGCAGTGAAGAACACGCCTTGCGGGTCGCGGAACACCAGATCGTGAACACGCATCGCCCCGTAAAGCGAGCCATCGATTCTGCCCATATCGATTTGCATGCCATTTGCGAACTGCATCGATTCGATCTGCTTTGCGGCAAAGCGGCGTCCGCTTTCGCTGTTGAGCCACAGAAGGCCTGCGCCAATCACGAGCACAAGGATGCCAAGAACCGAGCCCAGCCCGATTAAAATGCGCCGCGGCCAAAGGTTGCGGGATGGTGTTGATCCGGCTTCCGGCTCCTGCGCCGTCCTATCTTTTTCCGTCGCCATCAGAAGGCCTGCCCGATCGAGACATAGATGGAGATACGAGATTCACCCGGTTTACGATTGATCGGCGTTGCAACGTCGAGCCGCATCGGCCCGAAATTGGTATAGAAGCGCCCGCCAATACCCGCGCCCAAGCGGATATGGTCAAAGCCGGGCGTCGAGCTGGTATAGACCTGCCCGGCATCGACGAAACCGACGATGCCGTAATTTCCAAAGCGATAGCGCACTTCCGCAGCCGCTTCGAACAGACTGCGCCCGCCGATCGGGCGGTTCTGCGGGTCTTTCGGGCCAAGTTCCTGATAGCCAAAGCCGCGGACCGAACCGCCGCCACCGGCATAATAGCGGCGCGTCGGCGCGATCTGCGCACGGTCCGCGCCATAGATGGAGCCGACCCGAACGCGTCCGGCCAAGACGATGCTGTTGCCCGCGGGATAATAGGCCGATCCCTCGATCAGTCCGCGTGCATATAGTTGCGTACCGCTTCCAAGCGAAGCCTCGGGCGACAATTTGGCCGTCAGCCTGTAGCCGCTTGTAGGATCGAGCAGATCGTCGGACTGATCGAAAGTCACCTGACCCGGTAGCGCCGCCACGTAAAATGTACGGCGGTTCAGCTTTCCGGCGGTAAAATCATAATCCTGTTCATTACTGGCCAGCAGTTCGAACCCATAGCTGTAGGTCAGTTTTTTCTGCCAGATCGGCGTGCTGTTATAGGCGATTTTGCCAGAAATCAGGCCGGTATAAGCTTCATAGGCATCATAGTCGCTGTGTGTCGCGGAAACCCCTAATTCCACCGTCCGGTCGCGCTTGCCAGCGTTGGAACGACGGAAACGCGCCGATACCCCCTGTTCCTGCGTGCCCGCCACCGCGCCAAATATCAGCGCGCCTTCCGGCGGAAACAGATTGCGGTGAGTCCAGCTTCCCTCGACGCGAAAACCCTGACCTGTTCCATACCCTGCCTCTCCCGCGATGGTGCGTGGCGGCCCCGCCTCCTGATTTACCGAGAGGCGGGCGTATTCGGTCCCATCCGGTCCGGGTTGGCCGGTCTGCTCAGGCGTGATCGAGACGAGCGAGAACAGGCCGGTGGCGACCAGCGCCTGCCGCAGATCATCGACCTTCTTGCTGTCGTAAAGCTCGCCCTTTTTAAAGCGTGCGAGCACGGCAATATGATCGGCGTCAAAGGCGGTGGTGCCGCTTGTGGCGATCTCACCAAAGCTGCTCCGCGGTCCGGCGGAAATGGGCAGCGTATAGTCGCCCGTGCCGGTTTGAGCATCCAGCAATATATCGCGGTCGCCGGTCTGCGCGAAGGGATAGCCATTTTCTGGCAACTCAACCGCAACATTAGCCTCAGCCGCCTGAACCCGTTCGGCAACGATTGGCTCACCGCTATCTATCTTGAAATTTTTACGTGCGAGATCGGCGGGCACGAGCGGTTCGCTGTCGAACGCGATGGCTCCGAAAGCATAGCGCTTGCCCGGCGCAGCTGACAGCACCACATTGACCTTGCCCTCTTCCTTGTCGGGCAGTTCGACCGTTCCATTTACCATCGCATCGAAATAGCCCTGGCCCTGCAATATATCGATCAGCAACTGCTGGTCTTCCCGCATCCGCGCGGACACCATCGCCCCATTGGCCGCTTTTCCATCGCCATCCTCAAGAGCCGACAGATCCTTGAAGCGGCCCGTTATGTCACTGGCATCAACATCGGCGACCTTGCTGTCATCGCTCAATTCTTCAAGGCCGGTGATCCGATAACTGTAACGCAGGCTGGCGGGCTTTTCGGCATCGGCCTGTTCGGTATAGGCGTCCTCATCAATGGGCGTCACGTCGAACTGCGACAGTGGCGTCAGCGGATCGTCGATCTCCGGATCGTTGACTGGCGGGTCGGCCAGGAGCTCCTCTGCTTTGCCATCCGCCGCCGCCGGAAGGGTCGCGACGCCATCCTTCCCATCTTCCGCTCTGGCTTTTTGTTCAAGCTTCCGTTGTTCCTCGTCCCATTGCTGGACCGAACCCATAGGAGCGCCAAGGTCATCCTTTATCGGAGGAACAGTCTCGTCGAATTCCTCATCGGTGATGATCGGTTCCCGCCGGTCCTGCTGCTGCTGTGAAGTGCTCGTGGAGGACGGGGTCTGGGAGGTCTGCGCGTGGGAGAGAAAAGGAAGGAATGTCGCCACAACGACAATTTTTCGGATGAGATGGTACGCCCGACAGATCACAAAAGCTTTTCCCGATACCAAAACAACAACGTCGGACGTCTCGTACAGAGCACGGTTTGGCAGTCCATAGGTACATACGCTTCAAAACCCGGCAACGTTCCGGCAGCACATCATTACCGCATCATCAACTATCGCTGATGATTCCGCACGCCGCTTGGCAGGTGACGATAGGTCAGCTGATCATCATGGCTCTCGATACCGCCGTTCTGATCGCTGGTGACTGGATGGTTTGGCGGGTGCTGGGCACGCAAACGGATCACAGGACCGAAAGCATGCTCTCCGTTGTGGTGGCGGAATATATGACGCTGCTCATTCCAGCGCCCATCGCCTTTTTAGCAAGCGGAGATGCGGCCGCCGTTCTGATGTGGTTCGGGGGCTATGCGGTGGCAGGGTGGCTCGCAACGCTTGCGTTTTCGTCAAGACAGGAACAGGCTTGATCCAAGGTGAGAGGTAGCAGTTGAGAGCCCGCTCAACATGCCACATCACCTTCATATGTTGCTGCTGGACACAGCGCATGCTGATGAACGGTCGTGTCAGACTGGGACGACGATAAGTTCCAACCGATCTGTGTCGAAACCGTTCTCGCCGGGAATGGCTGCGATAATTCTCTCTCTCACGCGCGGACCAGTTTCGCGGCTGAGAACTGATCGTCCGGAGCCGTCGAGTATGACCTCTTCATTTCCCGCAATGATTCTGGCTCCTCTGAGTGAACCAGGAGTGTAAGTGATGATCAGATTATATCCGCGCGGCGCATTGCAATACTCGCGAAAGGTTCCAAGGGAGACGACCCCGCTCTGGCTATTCCCATAGCCCAAGGCCTGGTGTTTGACTGTGCAATATAGGGGGACGGTCAAGCGAAGGTTGTATCCGACCGACTCCGCCAGCGCGCTGGTGGGAACTGCTGCGAGCATCACGCTCCCGGCGGCAAGTAATATCTTCGCAATCATCCGTAACCCCTTTCAAATCAGGTTATGGATGAGTTTGTATTCCTGCCGGTCTAAAATTAGCTTTATAATGGAGGTTAAAAACGATAAACCATCAATTTAGAGCGTGATCACCACAAATTGAAGATACGGATCTACAGGAACAAAGTTTACCGGATTTACGCGTGAATTTTTGTTCTTCCTGCAAATATTACCAACCATTCACTCTTCAGCGGATGCGACTTGGAATACTTAACGAGCAGTCACCGTTATCGAGATGACATCACTGTAGGTGCCGGCACGCCGATCGGCAACGTCTCCGATCTGAAATTGGATCGGCAGGGAATCCCGGCGAAACCCTGAACTTGGCGGTCCTGCCACACTGCGTTCCCCGGTCAAATTGACGGACGTGCCGCCAATGGCGATCGTATAGGGAACATACCACTCACTAAGGCCCAGGCGGAGACGACCGGAGTTAGCGGAAGAGACGCTTAGTGCGTAACGGCCAGTGCTGTTGACGCGAAGTTGCAGCGGAACAGGGGCAATCCCTCGTCGCAGCTCGCCCAGATTAACCACAGCGTGTCCGTTATCCATCATAAAGGCCCCGGCAAGGCCGATACGTGCGGAGGGCAATACATTGATGCCCAGCACCAACTGAGTACCGCCGAGCGAACGGAAAAGATTATCTTGAGCCTCGATCAACACATTCTGCGTGAATGTTCCGGCATCCGCCACGTCATCCGGATCGGCCACCAGCTTGTATAGCAGCGTCCTGGATTCATTGGGTCCAAGCTTCAGATCGCGTTGAGAGGGTCTTTGCTGGGATCGGCCCGCCCGCGGTGTGACGTCCTGGGAATCACTCATGCTCAGCAAGGCATAACCAATTGGCTTGCCAGAGCCGGTCGAGAGGCCAAAGGGCGGCTGAACCAGTTCGAACACGGGTGTGAAACGGCATTCAGATGACCCTTCGTTCACGAAAGTCACGCCGAACGTTCCTTCGGGAAGAGACCCGCCAAAGGGATCATAGCCCTGGATCATCCAGGATGTCGGAGTCGCGTTCGTCCGGATGAGGCAGTCACGGCCGGTCGATGCGGCGGGATTCGACGGGGGCTGCGCCAGCGCCGATGTTGTCAGCAACCCCGCTGCGAGGAACAAAAATGAACGCAACATGGATGCCTCCTAGTTTTTCGTACCGGACTGGACAATGCCGAGCTTCGCCAGTCCGTCGGTGTCAGCCGGCACAGCAAATTCGAAGCCTCGATCAACTGTACCGTTGGTGGAATAGGTTTCCACCAGATAGCGCCGTCCCGGCAGCAAATTACTGATCGAGAAGCGTCCCACCGAATTCGTGAAGAACGGAATGGGCTGCAGGTTCTCACCTTCTCTTACATCGAGCAGGGTCACGCGACCGCCGATCAGGGACACGGGGCGATCAGCCGCAAGAACCAAAGTGCCCACCGCACTGACAAATGCATCCGTACCGATGCGCAACGCATAGCCGCTCTTGTACGGAGGATGTACACGGACGACGCCCGGACCGATATCATATCCGGTTGGAGGATCTTCGACATCGTACTGAACGGACTGGGTGACGTAAGAACCGAGGAAATTGTTTACCGCGGCGCCTAATGTGCCGCTTCGACCGATATAGTTGTTTTCGGCGATGGACTGTCCCGCAACAACGCTGCGATCCCCCAGATTCTTGTGGGGCGACAGCAGCATGAAGCTGTCATTGATACGCCGACCAACGCCAAACATGCCATCAGCGAAGGCCAGTGTGGTGCCCACACGAACAGACGTTGCATTGACGGAGCCAAGATCGGACAGGCTGGGACCGAAGGTTCCGTGGCTCATGGCTGCTTCGAAACGATTGGCAGAATATGTCGCAAAACCCTGAGCCCGTGCATTGTCGTCCTGACGCGCGAGTACGCCTCCGAAGCCAAGGCTGTCCAACTGGTTGAGGCCGCTCTGGTTATAAGACAGCTCTGCCAGCCTGTCGCGGCTTTCAAATCGCGCCTCCGCACGACGCCGGTAATCGGGCTGGAAGACCAGACCAATATTGAAGCTGATGCCGTTGCCGCTGGCGAATGCCGATGGAAATTTGGCGTAATCGACACCGGCCCGAAAGGTCCATTTGGGCGTCAATCTATAGTGACCTGTCACGCCCAGCCGATAGCTGTCGCCCACATTCCCACGCCCTTTCAGATAAGAAGCGGTGGCAGTGCCGAGCACGCGAAAACTGAATTGCCGGGTATATTGCCCCGAAAGATTGAACGACGTTGAATTGAAAGCTTCTGGATTCCCCAGCGTCGCATAGTCTGGAGAGATGTAATCCGCGCGAAGCGAAAAATTGTCCGACAGGCCCCCGCGGTCGATGAAATGCTCATAGCTGACACCAGATGCAAAACCTTGCCCCGCATCTTTGGAGTTGCTCGCCGCTCCATCGAGGAGAATACGGCCGCCATTGGGCAGGATGAATTGCGTCTGCCCCGACAGGGTCTGAACCTCTTTGCTGGCCTGCAGACCAATGCCTATGGCAGGACTGTCCACAAAAGCCTTGCGGAAAAAGCCGGTGAAAGCGGCAGGCCCTTTATAGTCCGGCGCAGAACCGAAAGAGCGATTCGTCATGCCCAGATAGGCTCCGAATTCATAATCGCCCGGATCCAGGTCGATGGGGTCGAGATATTGCTGATAGGAGAGACTTTGAACGCTGCCGCTATTGTCCCTGATTTCGATATCGACGTCATTGCTTCCCGCAACCAGCGGCAGGGAGCTGAAATCATAACGACCCGGTTGAAGCCGAATTTCGCGATACAGTGCGCCGTTGCGCAGGAAACGCACCGTAGATTCCCGTTGCACGATAAGCTGACGGTTCGATTGTAAAATGGCGGATCGGAAAGCGTTGAAGCGGCGCTGCTGTCGCAGCACCCCGATCCCGCCCATTTGAACATAGGATTGTTGACCGCGCGTTTCGGGGTCGAGATCGCCTATCATCCACCGGCGATAATCGTCTGCTTGATCGTAAACCAGACGCGCGTAATTGCGCGAAAATTTATAAGCGTCGCCATCGCCGCCAAATCGCTGCCCCAGTTGCGCATCGCCTTCAAACACCAGTTGGCCAAAACGAAAGGCGCCGTCAAAATTGATCGTGGGCGGATCGGCTTGATTCTGTTCCCAGATATAGGTCTGATTCAGATTGAGGTTAAGATATGCGGAGAAACCGGCGGGTTTCAACGTAACGTCGTTCACATCATCGCGCGGCGCGGCGAACAGATTTTGAACCGCCCGTTGCTCTGCCCCCACGTCCACCAGGACAACGGCCAGCGTGCTTGGATCATAGGTGAGCTGAACACCGTTTGTGCCGAGGTCGTCCGCACTGAAATTCGGTAAGGATTGCAACTGGGCTGCCAAGGCCGCATGAGCCTGATCGTTGAGGATTGGCCGCATCAGCCGGAGGAAAGTCGCCGTTTCGAGCAGAAAGCGATCGTCTGCCGTCAACCGCATCGGGATTTCGCCCAAGGTGCGGTTCTGGAAATTGAGCGGCACCGTCATATCGATGTCGCGTTCATACGGATTGATGTCCGGTCGTCCGTGAATGCCAATCGGCAACTGCTGCAGCGCAGGAGATGAGCGCGGCGTTGGAGTGGGTGTTGGTCCGGGCAGCGGAATCGGGGTTGGCGCTTCAGGAATTCGCGTTTGCGGCGCCCTTCCCTCTCCCTGCGGAAGCGGTATCGCGACTTGCGCAGCCGCCGCCCCCGCATACAGAGCCGGAAGCGCGACAGAACTCAAAGCAAAGCGAATCTTCACTGGATGAACGACAACCGGATGGGTTCAGGACCAAAGCCGGGAACCGGAACATGGAACGTCCTCTTGCCCAGTGCGGGAACATAACCAGTGCCAACGGCGCGATTCAGTTCCTCCGGCGAAATATCGACCCGGAGCTTCTCGCCCTTCGTATCGGTGCCCTCAAGACGCCAGCCAAAATTCGACATCATGGCATGGCGGCGGCCCTCATTGCGCAGGGTGATCTCGACGCCATCCTGCATGGGCGGAAGCGTGCTCGAACCGGCTGCGGCGGGTGGCTGATAATCGACCTGCCGGACGAGATCGGCCTTCACATCCGGCTTTGCTCCGGGCGGCGCGACAACCACCAGCGCACGCATGTTGTAAAGCACCTGAACTTGTGCGGCGACGGAATCCGTCTCGGTTGGTTCGAACGTCACCGGCAATTGCTGAACGGATACGTAAAAGGCCTGTGACGCGGCCAGATCGGGTTCACCGACCCATTGCAGGCGAACCACCTGACGGCCGCCCGGCGGCAGGACGCCCTGAGGCGGAAAGACCAGAAACTTGTCGTCGGCGGGGGTTTCGACAATGTCGCCATTATCGTTGATGGTCATCAGGAAAACGCGGGTTTCGAACGCCAGATTGCCCTGGTTGATGTTCTGAACTTCCACACGCGCCACAGCGCTGCTTCCGCGCGATTCCATTTCCAGTACCATCGGGGAAACCCGCATGGCGAGGGCGGGACTCGCCAATGCCATGAATACAGCAATAGCGGCCAGCAGTGCGCGGCCGCACCGCTTCGACATCGTCAAAATTGTCATGATCCCTCGCCCGTGAATTACGCGGACTGCCATCCGATATATTACTTAAGAAAGGGGAAAGATTACTCTTTCCCCTTTCTCAAACGGTCGTGAAATTTAGATCGCGCGCAGCGTGACCGTGGTCTTGCCGGTATAGCTGCCAGCGACCAGGCCGCGCGACGTTACCGCCGGAGCGACGATGTTGATTTCCAGATCGGAGCGCCATGCACCCTGCTGCTTCTGACCGGCATTCGCATTTGTTGCGACGTTCAGCGTCTGCAAAGTGCCATTGGCCTGGCTGTTGAGAGGCACGCCTGTCCAACGCGCTTCAACGCTGTACGGGATATTCGCCTGGAACTCGTTGGTGTCGTAACCACCGGGGGCCAGATTCACGAGACCGCGGATGTCATCCTTGTTGATTTCGACGACATTGTTGGTGTTGCAGCCAGCGGTCAGCGTTTCGATGTTGGCAGTGGCAGGGCCAACCATTTCGAACGCCGAATTGACGTTTTCGTTGTCGCCGGTACGAATACCGATCACGCCGAAATCAATATTGCGGGCGCTGGCATTGTTGCCGGCATAGAAGGAACAGTCCCGGTTGACGGTGCCGCTGAGGCTGAATTCCACATCGATGCGGTCGACGGCAGCAACGGAATCGCCATGACTATTGGTTTCGGCGGTGTAGCGCGTGCCAATACCGTGTGTAACGACAAAATCAGCAAGATCCTGTGCCGAAGGGAGGAAGCCCAACGGGTGATAGTCCGATGGATTGGTCGCCGTTCCAACAATCGGCAGACCCGCATAATGACGCTGATTGGTCTGCGCTGCGGCTGACGTGGCGAAGCCGGCCAGAGCGATGGCGGCTACGGCGCCGCGAAGGATATTCTTCATAGGTTTCTTCCTTCTGTTACACCGCCCCATGAAAATGTTTGGGGCGTGATTTCTGCACCGGGGATATGAAGGCCGAAAGAGCAACGGTGCCTACTCTTCTGGCCGACGCTTGCGGAACAACCGCAAGCGGAACTTCAAATCGGGCTGACGCTGATGGTGATCGTTTCTGAATATTCGCCGGCGAGAAGGCCCGCCTCGCCGGAAGGCATGCCAAGTTCGACCGAAAGGACCATGCCGTCCGTGGCAATCCCGCCATTGCTGGAGATCACCCCGCCGCCCTGTAACTGCCGACTGTTGAAAGAGCGGCTGACGACCTGCGTCGCCGGATGCCGCACAGGCATTTTAACCGCCAGTGAATAAGGCAGCGCACCGCCATATGGCCCCTGACCATGCGGCATTTTGGTGTGGGTCAGCGCACCCTTTGCGCCCGTGATCGTCATGTTGAAGGGAATGTTGCAGTCGAACGCCACATGCGTTTCGATACCAAGCCCGCGCCGTTCCAGATTGCCGAAATCCATATCGGGAATGCCGCCCATGGCGCAGTGCTGGCCAATGGAACCGCTGACCGCGATGTCGAGAGAGCGAAGATTTTCGATTTCGCTCGCATGAACAGGCACGGCAAATGCCGCTGCAGCGAGCGCAAAAAGCTGGAAACGCAAGGCTACCCCCCCCAAAGAACACAATGGATGTCAACGCTCTTTCAAGCTTGAACATCCCCCCACTACCCAGGAGAGCGAGACCCCGACTCACTTCCTTTCGTTAAGAGTCCGACTCAAAATTAATATTCATTGGATTCAAGCTCGTGCGATAAATCTGGCGGTTCGCCGGATTGAAGCGAT
>NZ_JAKKIE010000001.1 GCF_021742065.1 Rhizorhapis sp. SPR117 | reverse complement strand
AGCGAGCCTGGTAGATCGCCATGTTCAATCTTTGTTCTTCAACATGGCCAAAATCGCAGCTTCGGGCCGACTGGGCCTATATCGCCCAATCGGGTCTCAAGGACGAAATCCGCTTCCCGGAAAATACCGCACCCTTCGGGTCGTTCTCCGATCCTGTGGTGATCCTCGATCCGGTTTACAGCCTCAACAATGTCGCCAGCCGGATCTCCGAAGCGGAACGCAAGGAAATCGTCGCCGCGGCACAGGAGGCCTGGGAGACGGCAAACTTCGCGTCCGTGGAAAACGACAATGGGGTCTGGAAGGAACTCTTCGGCCCCGGCTTCAAGGTGGAGGACTGACCATGAGCCAGACGCGAACGGCATCCGCCACCTATACGACGACCGACGTCGAGAATGTCGTGCGCCGGGTGAAGGCCGATCTTGCCATGATCGCCGATAGCACCGATGCCTGGACGGCGGCGCAGGCCGCCGACTATGCCCATGACGTCGAGGTGCTGGCCAAGGCGGGCTATCTCGCCTGGGTCGATCTCACCCTGCTGCAATATGGCGTCGAGAAGAAGGCCGTCCGGTTCAATGTCGATACCGATGCCGGCGGCCTCTCCACAAGTCGCCCGGGCGGCGTGCTCTGGCCCCGCCTCTCGGGGGCGACACTGCGGATCGTCATCAGCTATACCGCCTCCTATACCGAGGAAGCGCGCCGGGCGACGAGCGGCAAACTCAAGATCGGATGGACGACATCCTATGATGATACCAGCCATTCCAGCCTGAGCTCCTCCGGCGGGCGCAATTATGTCAGCAATGCCTACGGCATGCAGCGCAAGGATTGGGCCGCATGAGCCAGCCGAGCATCTTCGATAGCGAAATCGCGCTGCCCAGCGATGTTCTGGCCGGGCGCGAGAAGCGGCTGTTGGGTTTCGATGCCCGCTATACCCGCGTCCACGACCAGCTTCGTCTTCTGCTCAACGTCGGCGCTCTGGGCGACTGGAACCGCGAGAAGCATGGCGGCAAGCTTGTCCTGTGCGATCTTGTCGCCGAACAATATCCGCTCGTGATCTTTCACGGCGACGTCGGGACCGGCAAGACGGCGACGGCGGAATGTATCGCAAACCGGCTCGTCGCGGAGGCCAGGAGTTCCGACTCCATGCTGTTCAAGCTGTCGAACCGGGTGCGTGGCAGCGGCATGGTCGGCGAGATGGGAAGCCTCATCACCGAAGCTTTCCAGAAGGTCGTCCAGGCGGCGGGCAAGAGCCGCCGCGCCATCCTCATCATTGATGAAGGGGATAGCCTGGGCGCATCGCGTTCGCAGGACCATAGCCATCATGAAGACAAGGTCGCGGTCAACACGCTGATCCAGGGCGTCGATGACCTTCGCCAATATGGTGGGCGTATCGTCGTCATCCTGTGCACCAACCGTTTGTCGGTCCTCGATGCGGCGCTCCGACGCCGCGCGGCCATCGTCGAGGAGTTCCGCCGGCCATCGGACGCAGAACGCGGTGAACTGTTCCAGATGGATCTGGCGGGCCTGGATGCCAGCGCGGTGCAGATCGGCCAGCTGGTCCAGGCCACGGCGGCGCGCGAGGGGCGCCCGCCATGGACCTATTCCGATATCCGCACGCGGCTCTATCCAACGGCTCTTGCCCAGGCCTATCCGGATCGCGCCCTGCGGTTCGAGGACCTGCTTTCGGTTGCGACCACGCTTCAGGCATCGCCCATCATGGAGGACAAGTGATGGCGCGATCGCCGCTGTTCGGACGCCGCATCCACATCTCCGGAAGCATCGCCAAGGATATCGCCGTCGCATCGGCGGCCGACGTGGAAGCCGCCCGCACACTCATTACCGACCTGGTCAGGGAACTGGTCAGGCGCGGCGCAAATTTCGTTATTCCGGTCGATGCCGAACCTGTCCGCGAAGCAGACGGCATGCCGATCTGTTTCGACTGGCTGATCTGGAAGGCCGTGAAGGATAATCTGGCACAAAGACCACCCAATGTGCCGGGGCCCTTTGTGGTCGCCGTCCAGCACCACAAGACCGAGGAGCAGATTCCCGACGATCATGCCGAGCTATGGGATGAACTGCGCTCCTCCCAACATGTGAAGATCGAGAGCGCCGCGCAATGGAATATGAACAGCAAGCGGATGGAAGCGCAGGCGCGCTTTGGCGATGTTCTCGTCGTCCTGGGCGGTGATGAAGGCGTCCTTTATCTGGCCAACCTCTATCATGATGCGGGCAAGCCGATCGTGCCGCTCAATCTACCGCTTTGCGCCGAGACGAAGGGCGCAATACGACTCTATAATTTCGGCCTGGCGAGCAGCCAGACCCGCCGCCTGTTCCAGATCGCGGATGATGGCGATGCCCATGACTGGATCAACCGGATCGGCTTCCCGAGCCGGCAGGCCATCCCGGACCGCATCTCCGCGCTGATCGATCTGCTCGAGGCGCTGGAACGGCCGAAGGCTTTCGCGGTTCGGCTGCTCAATCCCGATCTTGACGATTATAACGACGTCCAGACCTTCTTCGATCAGGTCGTCAAGCCCGTGATCGAGGACGAACTTGGCTATCGTCTGGTCGTGATTGATGGTCGGCAAACCTACGAGCATGCGCGCATCGATCAGGAGATATTCGCCAAGCTGCATCGCAGCAGCATTGTCCTGGCCGATATCACCGGCGCCCGGCCCAACTGCTTTCTCGAACTGGGCTATGCGCTTGGGCGCTGCCTGCCGACCATGGTCATGGTGCGCGAGGGGGCCAGCCTGCCATTCGACATCACGACATTTTCCGGCCTGCACTGGAAGACGAGTGGCAGCGCCGAGGATCGCAAACGTGCTTTCCGCGAACATTGGAACGCGATCCGCAATCGCCCCTCTCTCGTGCCAACGGAGCCGCTGATCTCATGAGCGAAAAGCGCGAGATATTCGTTTCTGTCGATGTCGAGACGGCCGGGCCGATCCCTGGCGAGTACAGCCTGCTGTCCATTGGCGCCTGCTCGGCTTTTGCCCCGGAAGAGGCCTTTTCCTGCCAGCTCAAGCCCATCGGTGACAAATTCGACCCCAAGGCTCTCGAAGTGACCGGGCTATCCCTGGCGACGCTGGCGCAAACCGGGGAGGAACCTCGTCTCGCCATGGAGAAATTTGAGCGGTGGCTGCGGGATCTGGGTGGTGATGACGCGACCATCATATTCGTCGGGTTCAATGCTCCCTTCGACTGGTCATTCATCAATTACTATTTCCATCGCTTCCTCGGGGGGAACCCGTTCGGCTTCACCGCGCTCGACATCAAGGCGCTGTATATGGGCGCAACCGGCTGTTCCTGGGCGGACACGCGGTCAAGCCGGATCGCACAAAGAGTGGCACCAACCCTTATCGGCACCCACGATGCCTTGGCTGATGCTCGCTATCAGGCTGAGATTTTCCGGCTAATCCAGGCAAAACTTGTGCCTCAAGGGAAATGAGGGTCCAAGCTTAATTTATACAATGCAAGGAGGGGCTTAAGTCATGCTCCTTAGCAGTGAGATTGTGCGACACTGTTGCCTGCTTCAGCACCAAGAGCGGCGCCCCTTGCTGAACGAAGGGCCGCTTTGGGCGCTGAACGCCTAAAAGGAGACGTTCTGGGTGTCCGACCGAACTGCCTTTGACCATGATCCGCGCAACGCTCCGATGAGCCATCGGTGACCCTTTCATAAATCACGATTGGGCGATAACATGATCGATAGAAAGGCGCTCAATCGATCATGCTCTGGAATTGGCAACTCTCCGACTGGCCCGCGTTCAGCTTCGACCCGGCGCTGTTGCGGGAAGCCGAGGAGCGATTCCTCAAGGGGGCCGGTGTCGTCGTCGGATCGATGCACCATCTCGACGGGGATGCCAGGCAAGGGATCGTGATCGAGCTCATTTCGCAGGAAATGGTTGATAGCTCGGCCATCGAGGGTGAGGTTCTGGATCGCGCCAGTGTGCAGTCGTCGATCGCACGGCAGCTTGGCTTTGTTTCCGACAAGCGCCGATCCAATCCGGCCGAGGCGGGTGCGGCAGAGCTTATGGCGGATATCTATCGGCGATATGCCCAGCCGTTGATCGACGAGAAGCTATTCGACTGGCACAGGATGTTGATGAACGGTCGCCGTGATATGGCGGACATTGGCGCCTATCGCACGCATGCGGATCCCATGCAGATCGTTTCGGGGGCGCTGCATGCGCCTCGGGTACATTTTGAAGCGCCGCCTTCGGATCGGGTGCCGGAAGAGATGGCGCGGTTCATTGCCTGGTTCAACGAGAGCTCGCCGCAAGGAGGTGCGCCGGTGCCAGCGATCACGCGGGCGGCGATTGCGCATCTGTGGTTCGAGACGGTTCATCCGTTCGAGGACGGCAATGGCCGGCTTGGGCGCGCCATTGCCGAAAAGATCCTGGCGCAGAGTCTGGAGGCGCCGACGCTGACGGCGCTCGCCGCGACGATCAACCGGCACAAGAAGGCCTATTATGCCGAGCTGCAACGGGCCAGCCGGAGCAACCGAATCGATGACTGGCTGAGCTGGTTTGCCGGCCTCGTACTGGAGGCGCAGGGGCGGACGATCGAGAGCATCCGGTTCCTGATCGAGAAGACGCGCCTGCTCGATCGCCTGCGTGGCAGGATCAACGCACGGCAGGAGAAGGCGCTGATCCGCATGATGGCCGAAGGGCCGGACGGGTTCGTCGGGGGCCTCAGCGCACACAACTATCGCACGATCACCGATGCCGCCTCGGCGACGGCTACGCGCGATCTGGCGGAACTGGTCGAGCTGGGCGCCTTGGAGCGGGCCGGCGAGCGGCGCTATACGCGCTATCATCTGGCGATCGCCACCAGCGCGCGCGGTGTCACCGGATAGCCTGCCGCGTTCAGGTCAACATCTGCTGGATAGCGGCTTCATCCCCAGAGGCAGGAGAGGGGTAGAGCAGCGAGGCGGTCTCCGAAGCCAATCGCCTGGTCGTGGTCGTAGAGCACGGCACCGAAGGCGAACCTGTCGCCCGTGGCGGCTGCAAGCTTGCGCAAGCCGGCGAAATCCTCGGCGCGCACCGTCGCCGCGGCCTTGACCTCTAACCCGATAACCTGCCCGGCTCGGTTTTCGATGACGATGTCGACCTCGTCCAGTTCCTTGTCGCGGAAGTGGCTCAAGGAGAAGCGGTCGTCGGACCAGTACGTCGCCTTGAGGACTTCCGAATAGACGAAGGTTTCCAGTACGGCGCCGAAATGCGAGCGGTCGGTCGCAAGTTTCTCGGGCGTGATGCCTCGCAGCGCGGCAAGTAGGCCTGAGTCGAGAAAATGTAGCTTGGGTTTTTTCGTCAGCCGTTTGAGCGCATTGTTGTGCCAAGGGGGCAAGCTACGCACGAGGAAGAGTTGTTCGAAGATCGCTGTATATTTTTGTGTTGTGACGTGATTGAGGCCAAGGCTCGCACCAACGCCTGCGTGGTTGATCAGCTGCCCGGAATGGGCGGCCAGGGCGCGCAATAGACGGGGCATACGATCAATCTGGTCGATATTGGCGACGTCGCGGACATCGCGTTCGACGATGGCATCGACGTAGTTCTCGTACCAATCCTGGCGGCGGGGCCAGCTTTTGCGGCCAATGGCTTCCGGATAGCCGCCAGCAAGGACGAGGTCGACGAGGTCGGTGCCGATCCGCGGCGTTCCGGGAGCCGGCGTCCGGCTCGCGAACAGCGAAGCCAGGAAGCGCGGCGGAGGCTGCGAGAGGATCTCTGATTGGGCAAGGGGTAGCAGACGGATAATCTCCATCCTCCCGGCGAGCGAGTCCGCTATGCGGGGTAGCGTCATCAGATTTGCGGATCCGGTGAGCAGGAAGCGCCCGGGCCGGGAATCCCGATCGACGCTCTCCTTGATCGCCAGGAGGAGATCGGGTGCCCGCTGAACCTCATCAATGATGGCCTGGTCGAGATCGCGCACGAGTCCTGCCGGGTCAGCTCGGGCAGCCGACAGGGTTGTGGCGTCATCGAGCGTCAGATAGGTGCGGCCTTTTTCGGAGAGCGAGCGGGCGAGCGTAGTTTTGCCTGCCTGGCGGGGGCCGGCAAGCAAAACAACTCTCGTATCCTGCAGGGCTTCCTGGATGCGCTGGGTGGAATGGCGGGGTAGCATGTCTAACCGAAACAGAACCAACGACTCGATGAAAGAAAATTAGCGTCTATCTGAAATTATAGTGCCGTCCAAATGAAATTATAAATGAGGGTTCGAACACAGAATACGGGAGCAGCCAGATGAACGCATGACGCCGATATCGACCTTGCGAGGCAGCTGGGCGGCGCTTGCGAGCGATACCGTGGACCTGATTGGTGACGTGCGGGCTTTGGTCGGATCGACCGTGTCGATCGACGAAAGTCTCCTCGATGCCGCGTTGCGGGGCTGGTCGGCCAATTCGCGGCGTGCCTTTCGCTCGGATCTGACACTCTGGGGCGCCTGGTACCGCAAACGCCGGGTGCCGCCCGCACAGGCAACGCCCGAACTGGCGGCGGCGGGGTGAGTGCCCGCATGGCGGCGCGTATGGCGACTTCATCCTCAGAAGCAGGAGAGGGGTAGAGCAGCGAGGCGGCCGCCGATGCCGATCGCCCGATCCCGCCCGGCTTGTGACCATTTTGTTTGACCTTCAGCTTTGGCTAAAGTGGTGGCTTACGAGAAGCCTGTCGTTCCATGAGCGTCGTCAGTCTGCCGAGCGAAGCGAGGTGCAGGTTGATGAGCGACAGCCAGCCTTTGCGGTGCCAGTCGACAACCGTGGCCTCGTCCAAATCCCTCAAGCGATCGGTATCAACAATTCGGAAGCCATCTAGGGCATATCGCCGCCCATCCGGGAGTGTAGCATCTGCCCGTTTTTCGACCAGAAGGCCTTGTTCCTGAAGGGCGTCCGCAAAAGCCTTCGTATTCTGGAATTCCGCCTGATAGGCTTCGCAGAATTGCAGGGCCTGGCGCGTAAGGGGGCCGGGCTCGCCCTTTTCGAACAACGGCATTCCGTCATCGCCTTCGCGGACGAGACGTTCGGACGCCGTATCGAGGGCAAGCGCAAAGCGATCCGATCCGGGTATCGCAACGAAGCCGAACGGGTAGCGCCGCACATAAGCCGGAACATAGTGCCCATTGGCCCATGCACGTTCCTCGACGAAGAGGTTTTCACCATCGGCAAGCCCGAGGACAACGACGGGCAAAAATGTATCGCCGGCAAAAACCACCGGATAGCAGCACCCCGCCTCACCGAACTCACCCAACACGATCGGGACATAGGGCGTGCCGGCGGCAAACGCCGTATCGCCTTCCTTGAGCCGCCAGCCCGCGTGCGCTTCCGAGTGAAGGACTGCGGGTTCACGATAGAAAAGCGGCAGCGCGGAAGTCCCTGCGGTTTTGGTCGAACCGGTTGTCATGTTGCCTCCTGATATGTTCGGGTTTCCGGGTTCGGATCAGAACCGGACCCGGAAGCCCGCGGTGCCCTTGAGGCTATAGCCTTCACCGAAGTCAGCGATCGGCGTGTCACCGGAAATTTCGGTGTAGAGCATGTATTTCCCATTGCCCCAGCTATAGCTGCCACCAATGCCCAGTTCGCCCCACAGGCGCCTGTTGCGGCTTGCGACCGGCGTGCCCGAAACGTCCACCTGGGCGCCGTCCAGCCACTCGTAGCTGAGATTGACGAGGCCGTAGACATGGCTGCGCCGGGTTTCGCCCGCGCTATCCCAGTTGTTCTGGTGATCGATCGACAGGCCCCAGCGGGTCTTGAGGCTGTCGCCTCGTGCCGTGGAGATTTCCGCTCCTGCCGGATCGACAAAGCGATCAAAGCCGACATGCGCGTAGGTCATCTGGATCTGCGGTGTCAGCGTCAGCTTGTTGCCGATGGGCGAACGCTTACCGGACTCGAAGCTGAACGCCTCGCCCTTGCCATCATTACCTTTGATCAGCGCGCCCAACGTGCCGGAGGTGAGATCGCTGTCGAACCAGCTGACCTTCGCCTGGGCGTCGGCATAAAAGCCTTCCGGCCCATACCATGTGAGCGTTGCGCCCAGGCCATAGCCCTGCGTGTCGATCTTGCCGTTGCCGAAGATCGAGGTGATGCCGGCGTCGGCCTTGCCGTAGTGGGCCGTGAGCCCACCGATCAGCGTCGCCCCGTCATCGCGCTGGCTGAGGACGGCGTCGAGGCCCATCTGCATCTGCCAACTGTCAATGTTCTGGTCGGTGCCACTGGTTGAGAACAGCGCTTTCGGACGGTGGCGCGATGCATCTATCCTGCCCCAGATGCCCATGTCGGACGGCATCGCGACCTTGGCCCAGGAGCGGTTGCCGACACGCTGCTGGAGCGTGGGCAGGCCGTTGAGGGCCTGAAGGGTCTGCGTGTACCCTTCATAGACCGGAACACCGGGCTGATAGAGCGGTTGCGTGGTATCGGGCTCACCCGGTTCTTCCGGGGCGTTGAGCAGTGATGACCGGAGGTACCAGTCGCCGTCCTGCGGATCGGCAACACCGTTCTTGTAGAGCCGATAACCGTAGGCGCCGGCGATGACGGCCTGCTCGCCCTGGAACACATAGTCGCCATTGAGGGCGAAGCTGCCGTTCGAGGCACCGGCGATGTCGATGATCTTGATGCCTTCGGCGGTCTGGCCGCCAAGCCCGTCACGATTGATCACCGTCACCAGCGTCGTGCCGGAGGTACCGCCGCCTATGACCAGCCGGTCGGTCGCCGAACTGTCGCCGCCGAGCACAGTCTCGATCTCGAGCGTGCCGCCGGCGCCCACATAGTCTCCGGCAACTGTCAGCGTGCCGATGCCGCGGCCTGGCGCAACGACACCGGCATTCACGATACCTGCGACCGAGCCATTGCCCTCGAGCCGGCCACCGCTCGCCACATCGGCGATACCGCCGAACCTGCCGTCGACCGCGAAGGTGCCGCCCGCGACAAGGCCGCCGGCGGCATAACCGTCATTGTTTCCGGTGAGGACCAGCGTGCCCGCGCCGGCCTTGGTGAGCAGGCCGGTACCGGAGAGCGCGCCGTTCAGGGTGAAGGTCGTGTCCTCGTCAGTCAGGATCGTGCCATCGCCCGTGAACGCAATGAAGCGGCCGCTGGCCAGATCGGCGGTGGTGCGCAGCGTGCCGCCGTCAAGCATAACATTGCCTGCCACGTCGCCAAGGTTCGTGTCGGCAGAGACGGCAAGCGTGCCGCCTTCGATAGCCGTGCCGCCGGTGTAGCTGTTCGCACCGGACAGCACGAGCGTGCCCGCATCGGTCTTCACGAGCTGCACGCCGCCGGTCAGTGCCGCGGCGATGGCCGCGGTCATGTCGGCGCCCGCCGCCGTGCCGTCACCGACACGCACGATGCTCCGGGCGCCGGCCAGGGTCAGGTCGTCCCCGCCGATCACATAGCCATCGACCGCGAACTGCATGCCCGCGGCGGTGACTCCCCCAAGGCTGTTGTCCACGGTGACATTCCCGCCGGTGCCGCTGAATATGGCAAAGGTGCCGTCGGCATAGGCCGCGTTCACCGCGCCGGTGGCTTCGGTCCAATTGTCGTCGCCGGCGCTGTTCTGCCAGAGGCCATCACCGCCCTCAATGGCGCCGTTGTTCCGGATACCCGCCGTGCCATCCCAGAAATTGAGCGTAAGCCCGGCGCTGTTGACGAGATTGACCTGACCCGCGACCGAGGTCTGGACGATGGTGTTGCTGCCGACCGGCATCGTACCGAGAGCAAGGCCATTGTCGATCAGCATGCCGCCATAGTTGAACACCCGGTAGATGCCTGCATCGAACGCGCCGCCAGCCGGAACCGCGACATTGATCGTGCCGTCGAGGGTGAGATTGCCGCCCACCTCAACCAGATCATTGAGCGCGCCGCCAACGGCATTGGCCTGTCCGAACTCGAAATCGAGCAGGCTGCCTGAGGCCAGCGTGAGATTGCCGCCGATGGTGAGCGTGCCCACTGCACCCGCGCCCGGCGCCAGTGTGGCGCCATCGGCAAGGATAACGTTGCCGCCAATTGTCCCGTTACCGCCCAGCATCGCGCCCGAGGCCACGCTGGCAAGCCCGGTTGCGGCCGATTGGTCTCCATTGACGAAGAGGGTGCCGGCATCGACTGCCGTGGCTCCGGTATAGCTATTGTCAGCGGTGAGCACGAGCGTACCCGCGCCGGATTTGGCGAAACTGCCTGCACCTGTAACGAGGCCGTTCAGGGTGAGCATGGTGCCGCCATCGGCCCTGATGGCGCCTGCCCCGATAAGATCGACGGCGCGGCCCGAGGCCATGCCTGCGGTCGTATGAAGCGTGCCGCCATCGAAGCTGAGACCGCCGCCGATGTCGCCAAGGTTTGCATCGCTGGCGATGGTGAGGGTGCCGCCGTTGATGGCGGTCCCGCCGGTGTAGCTGTTCGCGCCAGACAGCACGAGCGTGCCCGCATCTGTCTTCACAAGCTGGCTGCCGCCGGTCAGTTCCGCTGTGATCGTAGCGGTATAGCCGGCTCCGGCCATGCTGGCGTCGCCGACGCGGATCACCGATGCCGGTCCCACGAGCGTCAGGCTGTCGCCTGTGATCGTGTAGCCATCGGTCGCGAACTGCATGCCCGAAGCCATGACGGCACCCAGGCTGTTGTCCACATCGACTATACCCGAGGTTCCGGCAAAGATCGCGAAGGCGCCATTGGTATAGGGTGCGTTCACGGTGCCCGTCGCGTCGGTCCAGTTGTCGTTTCCGGTGCTGTCCTGCCAGAGGCCATCGCCGCCGTTGACGACGCTGTTGTTCCGGGGACCGGCCGCGCCATCCCAGAAATTGAGGGTGAGCCCGGCGCTGTTCACGAGATTGACCTGGCCCTCGATTGAGGTCTGGACCGAGACGTCGCCGCCCGCGGGCATCAGGCCAATATCGAGACCATTATCAGTCAGCGCGCCGCCGTAGTTGAAGACACGGTAGATACCGGCGTCGAAGCTGCCACCCGTCGGGACGGTCACATTGATGCTGCCGTCGAGCACGAGGTCGCCGCCGACCTCGACGAGATCGTTCAGTGCCCCCCCTGCCACATTGGCTTCACCGAACTCGAACTCGAGCAGGCTCCCCGAGGCGAGCGTCAGATTGCCGCCGATGGTGAGCGTGCCCACTGCGCCCGCCCCCGGCGTCAGCGTGCCGCCGTCAGCAATCGAGACATTGCCTCCAAGGATTCCCGTGCCGCCGAGCGATGCACCCGAAGCAACATCGGTGAGTCCGGTCGAGGCTGCATAATCGCCGTTTACGAACACTGTGCCCGCGCCGATGTTCATGCCGCCGCTGTTGCCGCCTGTGCCCGACAGCACCAGCGTACCGCTACCGCTCTTGCCGAGGCTGCCTGCACCCGAGAGGGCGCCGGACAGTGCGAGGGCGGTGCCCGCGTCGGTCAGGATCATGCCTGCGCCGGTCAGCGTGACGTCGCGGCCAGAGAGGATGTCGGCCGTGGTTTGCAGCGTGCCGCCGTCGAAATCGAGGCCGCCTGCCGCATCGCCCAGATTGGCGTCCGCCGCGATCTGCAGCACGCCGCCGCCCAACGCCGTGCCGCCCGTGTAGTTGTTCGTCCCCGTCAGGATCAGCGTGCCCGCATCGGTCTTGGCAAGCTGCGCCGAACCGGCCAGTTCCGACGATATGGTGGCCGTATAGCCCGTTCCCGCAATGGTGCCGTCGCCCACGCGGATGATCGCCTGCGGCCCGGCCAGATCGATCCGGCCGCCCTCGACCGTATAGCCATCCACCGCGAACTGCATCCCGGCGACATTGATGGCGCCCAGGCTATCATCGACCGTGACCGTGCCACCCATACCCTGGAAGACGGCAAAGGCGCTGTCGAGGAACGGCGCGTTGATCAAGCCATCGTCGAGCGTCCAGTTGTCATTGCCTGTAACATTTTGCCAGATGCCGTCGCCGCCGGTGATAACGCCGTCGTTGCGAGCACCTGCCGCGCCGTCCCAGAAGCGAAGCGCAAGGCCGCTCGTGTTGATCAGGTTGACCTGATTGGCGACCGAGGTTTGCACATAGAAGTCCGTACCGCTCGGAATGCTGCCAATGGCTAGGCCGGGCCCGCTGAGCGTCCCGTCATAGTTGATGACACGGTAGATGCCGGGCCCGAAGGTGCCGCCCGCGCTCGTATCAACATTGAGCGTGCCGCCAAGCACCAGATCGCCGCCGACGGCGATCAGATCGTTGAACGCGCCGCCCACGGTGTTGGCCTGGCCGAAATCGAAATTGAGCGTGGCGCCACCGGCGAGCGACAAACCGCCGTTGATCGTGAGAACGCCCGGGGTTGCATCCGCAAGGCCGGGATTGATGCTGCCCCCGGCTGCGACATTGACATCGCCGCCGCCGATGCCCGCGCCGCCCAGCACCGCACCGGAAGCCACGCTGGTGAGACCCGTCGCCAGCGACTGGTCGCCGTTTACCAGCAAGGTGCCCGCATTCACATCGGTCGCGCCGGCATAGCTGTTCGCGCCGGTCAGCGTGACGATACCCGAACCATTCTGCTCGACACCACCGGTGCCGGAAATCAGGCCGGCAAAGGCCATGTCATCGGACCGGTTGAAGGCCAGAATACCGTCGTTCGCTACATCGCCGAGGATCCAGCCACTGGTGCCGCCATTACCGAGTTGGAGCGTGCCCGCCGTAATGGTTGTGCCGCCAATGTAGGCATTGTCGGCCGTCAGGGTGAGGATGCCCGCACCCTGCTTCACCAGATCGCCGCTGCCCGAGATCAGCCCCGCGAAGTTCACGTCGTCGGACCGGTCGAACACCAGCGTGCCGTCGTTCGTGACGTCGCCGAGGATCGAACCGCTGGTTCCGCCGTCGCCCAGTTGCAGCACGCCGTCCGTGATTGTCGTGCCGCCCGTATAGTCATTGTCAGCGGTCAGGATCAGCGTGCCAGTGCCCGCCTTGGTCAGCGCGCCCGCGCCCGAGATAAGGCCGCTGAGGTCGAATGTGGTCGCCGCATCGGTCAGGATAGTACCCGCACCCGCCAGCGCCACAGTACGGCTGCTCGCGAGATCAGCGGTGGTTTGCAACCTGCCACCATCGAACGTCAGTGTCCCCGCGGCATCACCGAGGTTCGCGTCCGCCGAAATCTGCAGTGTGCCCGCGTTGATCGTCGTGCCACCGGTGTAGCTGTTCACACCGGTCAGGATCGTCGTGCCAGGGCCGTTCTGGTTCACAACGCCCGCGCCCGAGATCAGCGACGCGAAGGTATAGGCGGCATCGGTGTGGTTGAAATTGATGCGGCCATTCGCGCTGGTCACGACATTGGCGGCGGCCAGCGTGCCCGCTCCGGTCGCGGCCTCACCTTCGGCCCCGCCGATGTTGAGCGTCGAATTGCCCGGCCCCATCGTCAGCGTGCCGCTGCCGATCACGACCTCGCCGTCGTCCGCGATGGTCAGCACGCCCGTCGTCGAAGCGCCATATGCGAGCGTGAGCCCGGTTGCCGTTTCCAACCGCGATCCAACGCCCGAGACGGTCACGGTGCCCTGGGCTGAACCCAAGGTGCCGATCCGTGCCGAACTTGCGGCCTGAACCGTGCCGCCATCAAGAACGTTCAGCGTGCCTGTTCCGACGACGCCGATCGTCAATATTTGTGCGGTATCGGTGGTGCCGAGGCTGGAACCAGCGCCGCGGACGTTGACCGTTCCGTTGCCGTTCACGCTGGTTCCGAGCCCGAGGGCGGCGCTCAGGACACTTCCGCCATTCTCGATGTTCAGGATGCCGGTGCCGCTGACACCGACGATGCTGGTGCCTGTCGAGACCACTTCCGCGTCCGGGCCGGTCACCGTCATCGTTGCCGATTGCGCCGCGACATCGGCGATGCGGAAGGTGCTCGTGCCGATGATCTTCCCGCTGCCCTCGACCCGCAATTCGCCGTTGTTGACGCGGGTCTGGCCGGTATAGCCGCTCGTGCCGGTCAGGGTCGTGGTGCCACTGCCGACCTGCTCGACGACGCCCGTACCCGTGATCGCACCGGCAAAGGTCATGGCGTTCGAGCGATTGAAGATCAGCGTGGCGTTGTTCGTGACATCACCGGTGATCGAGCCGGTCGTGCCGCCATCGCCGAGTTGCAGCCTGCCCGATGTGATCGTCGTCCCGCCGGTATAATCGTTGGTGCCGGTCAGGATCAGCAGGCCGAGATCCGTCTTGGTCAGACTGCCCGCGCCGGAAATCGTGCCGCCCAGCGTGAAGGTCGTGGTCGCGCCGGTCTGGAACGTGCCGCCGCCCGCCAGCACCACATCGCGGCTGCTGGTGATATCGGCGGTGGTGTTCAGCGTGCCGCCGTTGAAGGTGATCCCGCCGGTGGCGGCGCCGAGATTGGCGTCGCTGGAAATGCGCAGCGTGCCCGCATCGATCGTCGTACCGCCCGCATAGCTGTTCGCGCCCGTAAGCGTGAGGACGCCGCCTCCTTGCTTCACCAGATCGCCGCCGCCCGAGACGACACCGGCAAAGGTCACGTCATCGGAGCGGTTGAACGCCAGCGTGCCATCATTGTCGACATCGCCGAAGATGCTGCCGGTGGCGCCGCCATCGCCGATCTGCAGTGTGCCGGCCTCGATCAGCGTCCCACCCGCATAGCTGTTCGTGCCGGTGAGGACGAGCGTGCCGAGATCGGTCTTCGCGAGCTGCGCGGTTCCGGTGAGTTCCGCAGAGATGATCGTGGTAAAGCCCGCGCCCGCCGCAGTGCCGTCACCGACGCGGATCACCGATTGCGGATCGGTGAGGGTCAGCGCGTCGCCGGTGATCGTGTAGCCGTCACTTGCAAACTGCATCCCCGACGCCGTGACCGCACCATCGCCATTGTCCACAGTGACGATATCGCCGGCACCTGCGAATATGGCGAAGCTGCCATCGGCATAGGCGGCATTGATGCCGCCGTCCGCATCCGTCCAGTTGTTGTCGGTGCCGCCAAGATGCCAGGTGCCAGCGCCGCCATCGACGACGCCATTGATCTTCGGGCCCACGCCGCCGTCCCAGAAACTCAGTTCCAGGCCCGTGGCATTGACGAGGTTGACCTGCCCCGCCACGGAGGTCTGGACCGCGACGCTGCTGCCGGCCGGCATCGCGCCGAGATCGAGACCATTGTCGGTGAGCGTGCCGCCATAGTTGAACACGCGGTAGATGCCGCCGCCGAAGCTGCCGCCCGTCGGCACCGTGACATTGATGGTGCCATCAAGCACGAGATTGCCGCCGACCTCGATCAGATCGTTGAGCGGGCCGCCAACGACATTAGCCTCGCCAAACTCGAAATCCAGAATGGAGGCTGAGGACAGTGAAAGGTTGCCGGCGATCGTCAGTGTGCCGGGGCTGTTGCCCGGCGCCAGCGTGCCGCCATTGTCCACCAGAACGCTGCCGCCGACGATGCCGGAACCGCCCAGCGTCGCGCCATTGTGCACGGTTGTGAGGCCGGTCGCAGCCGACTGGTCACCGTTGATTCGCAGCGTGCCCGCGTTCAGCACGGTCGCGCCGCCATAGCTGTTGTCGGCGGTCAGCGTGATGATGCCGGACCCGTTCTGGATCAGGCCGCCTGAGCCGGAGACCAGACCCGCGAACGTCTTGTTGTCGGATCGGTCGAAGATCAGCGTGCCGTTGTTCGCGACATCGCCCTCGATCCAGCCGCTGGCGCCGCCGTCACCGAGCTGGAGCGTCCCGGCGCTGATCGTTGTGCTGCCGGTATAAGTGTTGTCCGCTGTCAGAACCAGCGTGCCCGCGCCCGATTTGGTGAACGCGCCTGCGCCCGAGATCAAGCCAGAGAGATTGAAGGTCGTGCCCGCATCGGTGAGGATGGTTCCCGCGCCTGTCAGCGCCATGTCGCGACCGCTCACGAGACTGGCGGTGGTGTGCAGCGTGCCGCCGTCGAACGTCACATCACCGGATGCCGCGCCAAGGTTGGCATCGGCGGAAATCTGAAGCGTGCCCGCGTCAATCAGCGTGCCGCCGGTGTAGCTGTTGATGCCGGTCAGAACCGTCGTGCCCGTGCCGATCTGGGAGACGATGCCATTGCCGGAAATGATTCCATCAAATGCATAGCTGTTGCTGCGACTAAATGTGAGCGTGCCGTCGTTTACGACATCGCCGATAATGCTGCCGCTCGCGCCGCCATTACCGAGCTGGAGCGTGCCGGCGCTGATCGTAGTACCGCCCGAATAGCTGCTCGTACCGGTGAGGATGGTCGTGCCGGCTCCCTGTTGGAGGACGGACCCTGTACCGACGATGGCACCAGCATAGGTCAGTGCATCGCTGCGATCGAAACCCAGCGTGCCGAAATTGTTGACCGTGCCGCTCGCCACCGACCCGGTCGTGCCGCCGCCGCCGATGAACAACATGCCGCCATTGACATTGGTCGATCCGGTATAGCTGTGATTGCCGGTCAGCACCCATGTGCCGCTGTCGTTCTTCGCCAGCGTCGAGATGCCGGTGCCCGCATTGCCGATGGAACCGGCAAGCGTGTTGTTACCCGTGTTGGTGCCGCCAAGCGCGATGGTGCGCGCCTGATTGGTGTTGGCGAGCGTAACCGGACCCGTGTCCGTGAACACGATCGCGCCAGTGCCCGAGGACTCGATGTATGTCACACCGGACGAGAGGGTGAACAGGCGGTTGGTGGTGTCGCCACTGCCCGTATAGCGGAGCGTCGAGCCATTGCCGATGACGAGGTTCGCGGCCGCCGAAGACGAGGCGCCGATGCTGCTCGCCACGCCGCCGTCGGACAGCTTGTCGACCCCGAGCACACCGCCGCTGATCGTGGTGATGCCCGTGTAGCTGCTGTTCGGATTGGTGAGGATCCAGGTGCCAGCGTCGGTCTTGGTCAGGCGCGTAATGCCTGTGCCGTTATTCGTAATCTGCGGGGCCAGAATATTGTTGTCGCTATTGGTGCCGCCAAGCGTCAGGGTTTGTGCGGTGTTGGGACTTGAGAATGTCAGCGCTGCCATATCCGCAAAGATGATCGCGCCGGTGCCGGATGCTTCCAGCTTGCTCGTGGCGGAAGACCCGAGCGTAAAGCGTCGGTTCGTGCTGTCGCCCGCGCCGAGATATCGCAGCGTGCCGCCGTTCAGCACGAGGTTGCCCGCATCCGCGGAGGAAGAGCCGATCGAGCTGGCGGCGCCGCCGTCACCCAGACAGGCGACGGCAAGGGTGCCGCCATTTATGACAGTGGCGCCGTCATAGCTGTTGCCGCAGCCGGAAAGCTGCTGAATGTTGGTGCTGGCGCCATTCTTGACGAGGTTTCCACTGCCAGTGATCACGCCGGCATAATTGGCGCTGGCAAGACTGCTGCCCGCGTTGATCGTCAGCGTTGCGCCGCCAAGATCAATCGTCCCGCCATTGGCACCGCCGCCGGTGAAAAAGGCGACATCATTGTCATAACCATCGAGGTCCAGCAGAACGCCCGCTATATTGTCGAGCGTGAGTGGTCCGCTGCCGATCGCAGTCGCCGATCCGGCCCGCAATATGCCGCCTGTGATGCGCGTGCTGTTGGTGCCGTTGTTCACGCCGGAAAGGATAAGCGTGCCGGGGCCATCCTTGCGCAACTGGCCGACGCCAATTATCTCGCCTGCGAACTCCAGCACGGTCGTGTCGGTGTCCACGCGAATGGCGCCGACGCTGCTTGCCAGCGTGAAACCGCGATCCGTCGTCACCGAACCACCGGTGTAAATGAGGATGCCGTTGCTGAACACCAGGCTGTCCGGATTACTGGTCGACGCGCCGATGCTGCTCAGTTGGCCGCCATTGGCCAGGCAATCGACGGACAGCGCGGTTCCGTTGGTGATGGTGGTCGCGCCGGTATAGCTGTTGTTGCAACCGCTGAGGGTGAACACGGAGGCGCCTGCACGCGTGAGGCCGCCGGTGCCGCTGATCCTGCCGGTAAAGACACCGACACTGTTGACCGTAAGTGTGCCGGAGCCGAGGGCGATGTCGCCCGCCCCCTGCAACGTGCTCACGGCATTGTTGAAATTATTGAGATCGAGCAGCGCCCCTGCTGCGACCTCCATCGCGCCGCCGCCGAAGACATTGGTCGCCCCGGCGCGCAACGTGCCCGCATTTACAATCGTACCGCCGGCATAACTGTTGGTCCCGGACAGGACCAGAGTGCCTGACCCCTCCTTGCGCAGACCACCTGAGCCTGAGCTTGTGATCGTTCCCGTCAAGGTAAGTACAGAGCCCGCGTCACTTACACCAATGCGTCCGTGTCCGGCGCCAATCGTAATCCCACGGTCACTGCTGGTGGTACCGCCAAGATAGTCGAGCGTCCCCCCGGCCAGCACGATATTGGCCGGATCGCTGCTTGCCATGCCAATGCTGCTCGCGAGGCCACCGTTGGCCAGCGTGGTTACAGCCAGCGTGCCACCGTTAACCGTCGTGACGCCACTGTAAGTGTTCGCAGCGTTTGCCAGGGTCAGGGTGCCAGAGTTCAACTTGGTGAAGCCGGCATCGTCTGGGCTGGTTACTTCGCCCGTGAAGGTCAGATTCGTACCACCGGCAATGTCAATCGTTCGCGTGGCCCCGCCGTTGACCAGCGTGAAGCCACGGTCCGTAGTGGTGGTCGCCCCGGCATACTGCAGGGTTCCCGCTTCAAGCACGAGGTTGGACGCATCGGACGAGGAGGCCCCGATGCCACTGGCGACGCCGCCGTTGCCGATATTGTTCGTCCGCAGGGTGCCCTGGGTCACCGTCGTCGAACCGGTGTAGCTGTTGGCGCCCGTCAGCACGACCGTGCCCGTGCCCCCCTTTGCGAAGGATGTCGCGCCCATATTGTCGGTGATCGTCGAACCGATCGTGAAGAACCCGGCGCCATTCTGCTGGACGCCCAGGGTTCCACCCCCAGCACCGCCCGTCAGCGAACCGCCGGCGATCGTCTGGTTCGCCGCGCCAACGCTCGGTGCGACGATGATGGTGCCATCGACGCCTAACGTATTGCCCCCTCCGATCGTGACGGTGGAAGCGGCGTTGGCCGTGTAGCGCAGGCCGCCCAGAGATACATCGCCGCTGACTGTGCCGAAGTATGCGGTATCGGGCAGACCATCGGTATCGCTGATGATCTCGCCGGTCAGCCAGGTGGCGGCATTGTCCTTGCTGGTATAGTCTGTGTCATCGAAAGCGATGACACCCCCGGCCAGAACCTTGGCATAGTCCGACCCGTTGATGGTCGCCCAGCCGCCGAGCGCCCCGTCGGCATTGCTCGTCGTGATGGCGCCGGCATCCGGCAGCACGAAATTGACGAGACCGCCGGTGCGGCTGATCGCCCCAAGACTGACATTGACGGCGCCGCCCGTGCCGCTGGTCGCTCGAAGCGTATTGCTGCCGGCGCTGACCGTCAGTCCATTGAAGCTCTGGCCGTTGGTTTCGCCATTGGCGCCCCGCACCTCGATGCTGCCGCCCGACAAAAGCAGCGGCGAGGAAGCAGAGATGATATTGTTGTCCGGCGCGCCGGCTCCCGCGAAGTCGAGTGTCAGCTTGCCGCCATTGATCGTCGTGGCGCCGCTATAGCTGTTGGCGCCGGTCAGGGTGAGCGTGCCCGCGCCGCTTTTGGTCAGGCCGCCGGTTCCGGTGATGCCGCCGGCGTAGCTTTGCGCCGTGGCCGCCTTGACGGTCAGCGTCGCGCTGCCCAGCGCAATCGTCCCGCCTGTCCCGCCGATCATGGGAGCCGTCAGGTCGATGCTGTTGAGGTCGAGCGTGCCGCCATTGATCGTGAAGCCGGTCGCATTCCCGAAGGCGGAGGCATGGCCGGCACGCAAGGTACCGCTGTTGACGGTGGCCATGCCTGTATGCGTATTCGCGCCGCTCAGCAGCCAGGTTCCCGAACCGGCGCTGATCAGATTGCCGTTGCCGGAGATGATGCCCGAAAAGCTGTTGACGCCCGAAAAACTGCCGCCAAGGGTCAGATTATCGGGATTGGGGTTGCCCGGATTAAAGGTCAGATCACCGCTCAGGTCGAGAGCGCCAGTTCCATCATTCAGGATATTGCTGGCGGCGTTTGCCGTCCATGTCCGATTGCTGGCCGATCCCGTGCCGGTGTAACTCACCGTTCCGGCGTTCATGTTGATATTGGTGCCGGCGCCTAGTGAGCTGACGCTGCCGATATCGGCCAGCGTCGAGACTTTCACTAACCCACCGATCGAGGCCGTTCCAGTGAAGCTGTTCGCGTCCCCCAAAGTAACCGTCTGGCCATTGGTTACGTTGAAAACGAAACTGCCGCCGCTCAGAGTGCCCAGAAGGTTGATATCGGCTGAAGTGGCAAAGAAACTTCCGTTTGCGGAGATGTCGATATCTCCGGTGAGCGTCAGGGCGCCGGAGCCTTCGTTGCGAATGTTCGCACCGTTTCCGTTGATATCCCAGTTGCGGTTCGAGATGTCGCCATCGCCGATATAGATGATGCTGTCGGAATACTGGCTCTGCTGGTTGAAGACGATCGTGCCGTCGGCAACCGTGGTCGGCGCCCCCAGCGAACTTGCCACGCCGAGATCGGCGATCGAGGAGAAATAGGCGAGGCAGACACCATTGCATCCACTGAAGATCGTTGCGCCAGTATAGCTGTTGGCATCGTTCGACAGGCGAACAATGCTGGCCGCGTTGTTGGAGGGGGCGACGCTCACCCTGCCGTTGCCGCTGATCAGCGCCGAGCCGATGCCGGCGCCGGACACGGTCAGGGTTCCGCCGTCTCCGATCGCGATGGATCGCGCCGTTCCGGCGCCATCTATCCGGAGTGTGACGCTGGAGCCCGCCGCTGTCGTGACGGTGTTCGTCGCCGCACCAAGGCCTGCATCCGTTGCTGCGTAGAGAGAACCGCCGAGAAGAGAGATGCTGCCGCTGAATGTATTTGTGCCATAGAGTTGTAGCGTCCCGCCGCCCATCTTGGTGAGACCGGACGTGCCGGCGACGATCGAGTTGATCCGGGTCGTTCCGGTGGCGACGGAGATTGTCGGCGCGGTTCCGCCGAGAGTCAGCGTGTTTCCGGTGAGTATATAGCCGTTCGTGTTGAAGGTCAGGTTATGGGCCGTGATCGGCGAGGCCAGGGTGACGGTCCCGGCGGTGCCCCCGAAAACCCCGTCGTCAAGCGCACTATTGTCCCAAGGGGCAACATAAGGGCCGCTGACGCCATCGCCACTGGGGCTCCAGTTGAGATTGCCGAGGTCCCAGGTCCCAGTCCCGCCGGTCCCGACACCGGTGCCGTTGGCATCCCAGTGACGCTCCTCTGCGTGAGCGGACATGGGAATTCCCGTGGCAAGGACCGCAACAAGCGAAGCGCTGCAAAGAAGGGTACGCGGAACGATCCGGGATGCGTGACGACGCTTGCCTGACCTGCCGGTTCCAACCATGAAATTTACCCCTCGTTCGGATTTCGCGCGCACAGTTATCCGGAGCGCCTAGCACCATCAGACAGTCGTTCCTACATCATAATGATGTAAAATATTATGATTTGGTTAAAGCTGGCGGATCGGAAGGGGTTTATCCGTCATCATTCACACGCATATGATGCATGGCAGAATATCCTTGATCGACAATCCCATAGGCGCGAGGTGATGCCATCCAAGCGAATAGCCCTGTTGATCCGATGCGCTTCCTGGAAGCCGGAGACCTGTCGCGGGCCGAAGCGCTCGTCCGTGCACATCTGGCGAGAGCACCGCATAATTCGGATGCCTTGCGCCTGCTTTCCGCGATAGCGGCCGCAACCGGCCACTTCGCCGAGGCCGAGCGATTGCTACGGCAAACCGCCGCCGGACGCCGGGAACTTATTGGCGCCTATACGGACCAGTCATCACTGCTGTGTCGAATTGGCCGGGCCGATGATGCCATCACGCTTCTCGACCGGATGATCGTCGCAGATCCGGAGAGCATCTGGCCGCTATCGATCAAATCAGGTGTTCTGTCCGCCGAACGCCGTACCGGGGAAGTGCTTAAGATCCATCGGGAACTTGTAGAGCGAGCACCCAATGCCACTGTGCTGTGGATGAATTATGCGAACAGCCTGAGCGCTGTGGGACAAACCGACGAAGCGATTGCCGCCTATCGCCGGTCGCTGCAACTGGATCCCGCCAACGGCGCCGCATGGTGGGGGCTTGCCAATTTGCGCACCATCCTGCTGGACGATGACGATGTTGAGGCGATGGAACGGATATTGCCGCAGATCGGCGATCCGTTCCAGAAGATCCAGATCCAGTTCGCGCTCGGCAAGGCGTGCGGCGATCAGGGCCGGTTTGAACAATCCTTCGGCTATTATCGGCAAGCAAATGCCCTGCGTGGAACGGTTGTTCCCTATGATCCGCAAGCGATCCGGGAAACCGTGCTGGCGCACGAGGAGATCCTGACCCCATCGGTCTTCGCCGAACGCCGAGGTTATGGACACGATTCCGATGAGGCGATCTTCATCATCGGCATGCCGCGTTCGGGTTCCACGCTGGTCGAGCAGATACTTGCCAGTCATCCGATGGTGGAAGGGGCCGGCGAGCTGTTCGAGCTTCAGGAGATTGCGGCAGCGCTTCCCGGCAACGACCCGTCAGGAAAATCTCTGCCCAATGTGCTTTTTCGGCTCATGCCGAACGACAGGAAGGTGCTGGGGCAACGCTATCTGGATGCCACGCGGCGGCACAGAAGGAGCGGCCTCCGCTACTTCACGGACAAGATGCCGGCGAACTGGCGATTTGCCCCGCTTATTCATCTGATCCTGCCCAACGCCAAAATCGTGGATGTCAGGCGGGAGCCGCTTTCCTGCTGCGTTTCGACCTTTTTGACCTATTTCAACCGTGAAAGTCGTTTGCCGACCGACCTGTATGACCTCGGCTGCTACTATAATGACTACAGGCGGATGATGGACTATATGGATACGGTGCTGCCTGCGCGCGTGCATCGGGTGCACTATGAAAAGCTGGTGGAAAGTCCCGAGGCGGAAGTGCGCCGCCTTTTGGACTATCTTGGCCTGGACTTCGATCCGTGCTGCCTGCGCTTTTACGAGAATCCGCGGGCCGTTCACACGCCAAGTGCCCAACAGGTTCGAACCCCGATCAACAGGTCTGGTCTGGATCGCTGGCGCAATTATGAACCGTGGCTGTCTCCCCTTGCAATGAGTCTCAATGGATCTGCCAGAAAGTGAGCGTTGAAACCGCAGCACGCCAACATTTCACACGATGTGAAAACCGTCACTTCAGCGGCTCGGAATAACCTGAGTGGGGTACAGCTTGCGCGATACGGCAGATCTCCAAATCCGCCTCTGATGGGATGCCTGAAATTGCAGACGTCACGCGCGTGATGTCTGCAATGGCCTGCCGACAATCCTCACTTCTTTTTCAGTACATTAGCGAGCTCAGCAGGTGGATCAAGGCCGAGCACCGTTGCGACATCAACAAATTCGATGACGTCGAGCCGCCTCTTGGAGAGTTCATAGCGTGAGATAAATTGCTGAGGTCTGCCAAGCTGGCTGGCGAGTTCAGCCTGAGACAAGTCGATCTCGCGGCGGGCATCGATCAACACCGCGAGAAGCTTTTGATAGCGTGTATCCTGAACGCCTCTTGTCACCAGGGACCACCTTTCCTAGCCTGATACGCATACACCCGATAACGTCACTTTCCCGCCAAATATAACAAGGTTCATGGATCATGTCCCGCGTGATGGTGTAGCGCGACGGCAGGGTGTCGGCATCGGCGTGCCGATTGGTCGCAGTTGGCACTTCGCCGGCGCCGGGTTCGATCTTTTAGGCGAGCCCTCGGCGAGAAGGCCTGGCAGATTTCCCTGAAATTCCCTGCCAAGGGAGAGGGTGTCGTTGGTCGGCGCGCGTTGAAGATGTCGGGTCTCGAACAATGGCCAGGCACCGTGGATCTTGAACGTGATCAGCAGCGGCAGGTCAGGCAAATCCGTATAGGCCCTGTAAACGCTGCCGATCATCAGCCGTAAAGTACAGCTTCGGAGGTTTCCTGGTCTTAAAACTCGATGTCCAGAACGATGTTGTCGACATAATGCCCGACTTGCGGGGTTGTTTGAGCCGGATCGATGCGGGCTCCATAAGTGAAACCCTGCTGAACGATGCCGTCGTAGATGCCGGGATTAACCTGCGCCGCCGCGCTGCTGCGGCGCTCTGCGCCGACACTGCCCCAGCGGATACCCGAAGAGGGGACCTGGTAAATTTCGTAGCGCAAATAATCACTCGTCGCTGCGCGGCGCATTCGCCGCCATCCGCCATCGAAGTTGTTCCCATCGCTTAGGCCCACGCTATAAGCGGCGCCGGCGCTGCAGCGGATAGTGATCGTCTGGGTCGCCTCGGCGAAACTGCCTGCGAGCGGCGCGCTGCCAAAGTCGAGGTCCGGTGCTGCGATCGCGCAATCATTCTCGACGATCATGGTCACCGTCATTGTGGTGAGCACGCCGCTCCCCCAGTTGAGGGGCGTGAGCAGAATCGGCCGTTGAAATCCCGGGCTCTCCGAAAAGTCGCAAATCACGAGCACCCCGAGCGTACAGACCGAGAAATACCACCGCAGATTGACGGTCCCGCTGTAAATGCCTGCCCGCAGCCCCGGCTGCGCCTGCGTCTTGACATAGAGCGGCAAGCTGCCTCCTGGACCGGAAAACAGATTGAGAAGCTGGAAACTCGTAAAGTCGAACTCATTGCCGGTGGCGATTGCCGTGCCTCCCTGCGTTGCGGAGATCGTGAACGGGATGGTCTGGTTATCGGGGCCGCCGGTCAGCAGAAACATTGAACTCTCGACCTTGACCTTGATGTAGGACGTGCTGAGCAACGCCAGCGGCGGCGTACAGGCAAGGCCGCCGGCGCCTGCACTTTCCTGTCCGGTCGATGCCAGATCGAATGAGCTGTGACTGCCAAGATCGGCATCGCTGCTCGAAACCGTGCAATATTTGAACGTCTGCGCCGCACCGGGTGACGGGAACGCGATGATTGCGATGAAGATAAGACAGAGCCAGCGGATATGAACCCATGGCCCCCGATCCGCGACGGTGTGGCAGCTCATGGCTCATTCTCCATCAGGCAGGTCAAAGGCCCAACCTTGCTGATCTGGTCAGGTGCCGCATCAAGGTCGAATGATGCGGCACAGGTCCCGCCATGGGGGAGCGTTATGATGAGCCTGTTTTGCGCCTGAAGGCCCTCAATATAGGCGATGCCGTCCCAGCCGACATAAGCGCCGGGCGTGCCATTGACTGCAACGGCGGCGCCGACCGGAAGGGGCTTTCCAGTCGTGTCGTGCAGCCTGACCATCGCCGCTACGACCCGGGACACAGGAAAGTCGAGAAGATAGCCGCTCCCGCGACGCACGGCGACGCGTTGTTCCACGATCGGAGTTTCGACCGCAGGTGGAAGCCCCAGGGGGTCGATGGCATATTTCGCGCGATAATAGGAACTGGCCCATGGCACCAGCAGATGACCGTTGCCATTGGTCTTGCCGATCAGCTGGTTTTCGTAGCGGACAGGCACGTTCGGCTCGCCATTGGTACTGACGACAGCGAAGGCGTCGTTGATCCGGTTGGCGACAAAAGTCGATCCGTCCATCATGACGATAGAGCCGCTTGCGCCGGCCCAGCGGGTATAATCGCCGTTTGCCCCATAGACGCCGCCGCGCAGTTGCATCAGATCGTTGCGCCAGGTGAGATCGGCCTGGGCATAGCGCTCTGTTCTGCTGCCCTCGGCATAGCCGAGATTCCACCCTATGCCGCCATCGCTCGGTACGGCGCGATTATAGTTGACGCGCCAGGAACTGCCGCGGGCCGAGCTGCGCTCAAATCCGCTGCTCGCGGTTCCCCGGTCACGGCCGAGGGGCATGACCAGCTGAAGCGCCGCCGCCCATTTGCTCTCCCCGATCTCATGGTTGGCCGAGGCATAGAGGCTTGTGCTCTTCCAGAACGGCAATCCCCATGAGAGATTGGCGAGACGCGTTCGTTTTCCGTCGCGTGCGCGCGTATCGAAATAGCCGGCGCCAAGACTGCCAAGGCGGTCCAGCGAAACGCTGCCGGTGATGGATGTGCTTCGCCTGCTCAGGCTGAAGGATCCGGCATCATAGACAGACAGATCGGCGAAGCCCGCGCTGCGCCTGCTATGCAGAGCCGTCATACTGAACTTCCGCGCGCTATACTGGTATCCTAAGGTCCATTGATCGCCACTGCGCCCCTTGTATCGGCTATGGCTCCAGGCCGTGTTGACGATGCCGATGTTACCCAGGCGAACCACCCCGCCGACACCGGCAAGCCCGAACCGCTCGCCCGCTTCGCCATGAAGCTCCAGCGTTAGTGTGTCGCTCATGCCGCGCCGCAAGGATGCGCTGGCGGCGACAGCGCCATAGGAGAAATTTTTCAGCCCATAGTCCCGTCGGACAAACCCCGTCGCCAAAGCAAAATCGGAGAGGCCTTCGCGCAGCAGGGCGCCGCTGACGTAAAAGGGTATTGTGGTCGATGCCTGCCGTCCGAGCGCGTCGGTGACCACAACGACAGCCTCGCCGGCGCCATTGATGGACGGAACATTGGTGAGGGTGAAGGGACCCGGCCTTACCTCGGCACCATCAGCCCGATAGCCGTTTATGAAGAGATCGACGGTCGACGGGACGGAAGCATTGCCCGCGAATTGGGGGAGGGGATAGGTAATGACATCGGGGCGTATCGCAAAATCGCGCGAGATCTGGACGCCGCCCAAACGCATGGTGCTGCCCCAGCTCAAGCTGCGCGTGAGAAGATCACCGGCTTCATAAGTCAGCATGTGTCGCTCGTCGGAATAGCGCCAGTAGCTATCATAGCGCCTGAAGCCATCTTTCCCGCTGGCCCCGGACGCCGCCCGATACACGCCGGTCGTCGAGACAATGCCGAACGATCCGAAGGCACGCAGTTCGTTCCATACGGAAAGACTCGCCGCCCCCCGGTCCGGGTCGCTGGCATAAGCATCATAGTTGATCAGCAAGCCCGGGCTGCTGCGTGCGGGCGCGTAATCATAGCGCCGGTCGCTGCCGATTTTCTGCTCTGGCAGCCATTCAGCCGGCACATAGAGCATCAATCGTAGCGTAGTAGCGTCATATTCGGTGCGCAAACCGGCGATGGAGTCGACGGCAACCATGACGGCGTCCTCGTCCTCGACCGCAATGCCGACACTGCGCAAATCAGCTGCCGTCACATGATAACGGCCGCCGCGGAGCAAGGCCGGAACGATCTTGCCGGTCGGGAGCCTGTTGACGACCAGTTCCAGATGCAGCGTCACCTCGTCGACCGGCTGCTCTGCCTGTGGTGCCGGAGGGAGGGAAGAGCCGGACCAGGCACCGCTTGCAATGGCCGGGCTTGCATGAAAGATCGAGCATAATCCTGCCGAGGCCATAAGCCTGAGCCGCCACCGGCGCGGTTTCCATTCGAAGACGCTTCCCTTTTGCATAGAATGCGTCCGGCATCTATTTCGCCGGCGCGACAGCCAGCGCCTCTGAACCGCCATTGATCGTTGCCATCAGGATGGCGTCCGCTTTGATCGCGTCCGGCAATGGCCGGCGGAGACTCGATCCCGCCAGCACATAGCCGAGCAATCCCTGGGCCAATGTCGTCGATCCGGCGCCATGCCTGAAATAAACGCCGGTCAGCCGCGCATGGACCGGTCCAATGTTATGAATTTCCAGATATGATTTTCCGTTCTGGGCACCAATCCGCCAGGAAAGCTCCGGTTGACCGGCGCTCGCCGGATCGCGTTTCCGGTCGGCCCTCGGCTTCCACCACAGACCCTCGCCATAGACGAAGAGGGGAATGGAATAGCGGAACTGCAAGCGGACACCGACGGATGGACCCGTCCCTTCAGCTGAATCGGTCCCTGCATGGGTGGGCACTTCATCGATGAGCAGCCTGAACGCCCGTTCCACGCCTGGCTGCACCGGAACGGTTCGGGTCAGCCGGACCATTTGACGTTTCCCGGCTTCGATCCTGATCATCGGCGGTGTGCCGATAATTTCCTCCTGGTCCGCATATCGGTCTTCGCCATCGACCTGGGTCCAGGACAGTATCCGCAACTGGAGCAACGAAGATCTGGAGCCGCGATTTTCAAGCCACAGGGCAACGGCTTGCTGATCGTGCTCGATGACAGGGTCGATCGGCCAGACGAGGATTGATCCTGCGGCATGCACCGGCCTGGCGGGAGCGAGCGTGACGAACAGGAACAACAGCGCACCAAGGCACAATCTTGTCCGCCACAGCATCACAGGCTTACTCCCCCCAAGATCCGACCGTGTTTCACCAGGTCAGGGTGACCAGCAAAGTGTCGGTATATGTTCCCGCAGCGCTCCCTCCGGGGAGCGAAACCTGGCCGTAAACATGCAATTGCACGTCGTTCATATTGGCTGCCGTCACAAGGATCGACCGGTCCTGATCTATGGTGATCTCGTCCGTCATCCCCGCATTGGCGTATAGGCGATATGGCAGCCGATCCGCGGTCGATGGTCCGAGTTGCATGTTTCGATTGCCGCCGCTTGCGTGCTGGCCACCTCCGAGCCTCATGCTGAGTGCGACGCCTGGCGTACAGCGCAGGGTAATCATCTGGTTTCCCGTAAGCGCGGCACTATGGCTGGCCGTGGACAGGGTCGTATCATTGCCGAAGTCCAGTGTGCCGATCAGGCCGGCATCGCCGCTCGTGCCGACCCCGTCGGCTGCGCATCCGGCGACGATGGTTGCCGATACTTCGAACGATGCGGTTGTATCGGCTTGGGCAGGGCCAGGCATGGCCATGAGAGCCCATAAGCCGAATATCGGCGGCCAGGCATGTTTCCCTGTCAGGCGATGCATGCCGTGACCCGCCGCTCTTCACAACCCCTGCGTCAGAGTTCCAGCACGACGGTGACGGTATCGTTGTAAGTGCCTGCAATTAGGCCGGCTGCGCCATAGGCGCGGCCATTGACTATGATTGTCTGTTCGGAGCCATCGGCGGAGAGCGCGATGTTATCGCCATTGTTGATCACGGTGACGTCGTCCGCTCGCAAAAGATTATATGCAACATACTGTGTCGTGACGGACGTGTGTTGCATTGCCTTGTTGCCGGAACCCGAGGCGTTCGCATCGTGCAGCCCAGTCTGAAAAATGAGATTGGGTGTCACGCCCGCCGTGCATTGGATGGTGATGCCGGCGCCGGTCCCCGTGACCTGGGCGCTGGCTTCGGAGAAGAGCGTCGTCTGGGTTCCGAAATCGATCGCGCCGAAATCGACACTCCCTGCACCGTCGGCCGCATTGGCGCCATTGATGATGCAGCCGCTCTCAAGCGTGATCGTCGCATCGATCGTTCCGGTGATATCGGCATGCGCAATACTGGGAAGGCCCAGGATCGAAAGACCCAGGACGGCCGGGATCACCTGCTTGATCATGCCCATATTTCCTCCATCTCCTGATGGGGGTCGATTAACCCCTGAATTCATCATTCTTCCTCCATAGCTCGCGTCTCGGTTCTTTACATCAAAAAGATGTAGAATTGGTTCGTTAAATAAGGGTTAGAGTTGCCCGCCCGACCCGTTTGGCCGTTGGCTGCGGGATGGCTCCGAAAATTCGGCGGTCTAAGCGACAGTGCCGGCTGGCAACCATTCACGGCACATGCACAACGTCTGCCCGCATCGCCTTCATGCCATGATCAGCCCGCGCCTGTTCGCCCCAACAGCATCACGTGGATCTACAATCGGCAGTTCCGGGCTGCTTTCGACCAGAAGCTGCTCGGCCTGAGTATTCGATCCGGGTGGGCGTCGTGCAGGACAACTTTGCTGCCAGCGTTCAATGGGCACCGCAGACCTGTCGTCGCCCTGGCCATTGGCATATTATGCCAATGGAAGTATGATCGAAAGGATTCGCATGCAGGAGCTTGAGCCATGCCGACCCGCAACGTCGTTCTGACCGACCATCAGCATGATGTCATTGAGACATTGGTCCGCTCGGGCCGCTATCAGAACGCCAGCGAGGTGCTCCGTGACGGACTCCGCATGGTCGAGCAGCGCGAACGCGAGGATGCGCTGAAGCTCGAGGCGCTGCGGCAGGCCGCGCAGGTTGGGCTTTCCGATCTCGCCGCCGGTCGCTTCGAGGATATCGCTCCTGACGCGATCGACGGCTTCATCGCCGACCTGGGGGCTGAGGCCGGCAAGCGAACAGGCGTGCGCGTTTGACCCGTATTGTCCGGCTTGCCGGCTCGGCGCGAGCCGACATACTCGATATATTGGAGCGCTCCGAGGCCGAATTCGGCGCCGAGGCGCGCGTGCGCTATGAACGGCTGATCTCGGCCGCCCTGCATGATCTCTCTGCGGCGCCGGAGCGCCCCGGCAGCGCCGCCCGGCCCGAATTGGGCGCGGATCTGCGCACCTGGCACCTTCGCGGCAGCCGTGAGCGCGCGCGAGGACCGGACGGGACCGTCCGGCGTCCGCGACATCTGCTGCTCTATACGATCATCGACGATCGGATCGTCGGTGTGCTGCGCGTGCTCCACGACGCGGTGGAACTGCACCGCCATCTCCAGTGGGACGACGAGGACGCCGCACCGAAATAGCGGCGAAGATCCGCCTCTGCCACGTCGCGATCGTTCTGGGGGATCGCGCCTTGGTCGCCGCGATCCCCTTCGGCATGTCGCCGGGCAATCACGACTATGACAATTATAGCTTGTGGGAGGGCGAGAACGGTCCTGGGGCCAGCCGACCGCTTTCAGGCGGGCGGGATGGCTGCGCTTCATGGATTTCCCCGCAGTTGCTGCGATAGGCAAGACGCTGCCGGGCGTCCCTGCCACTAAACGCGGGGATATACGCCGGGGCGCGGCAGCGCGGCCTTTGCGATCAGCGCCATGATCTCAGCGCCGAGGCGCAAATCCGGGGCATGGCCGAAATGCTGTGCGCGGCGGTGGCCCTTGCGGTCGATCAGTACGAGGGTTGGCGTGCCCTGCATCCCATAGCGCGCCATCGTGATCGGCAGACCGCCCGGCTCGCCCGGCGCGTCGACGCCGACCGGGAAGGCGATGCGATATTCGTGGAGAAAGGCCTCGAGCGATGTCGGGTTCTGGGCTTCGTGATGCTCGAAGACGCTGTGCAGGCCAAGCACGACGACATCGTCACGGCTGAAGGTTTCATGGATGCGGGTGGCTTGCGGCAGGCCGTGACTGACGCAGCCGGGACACAGCATCTGGAACGCCTCGATGACGACCACCCGGCCGCGCAGCGCATCGAGCGACGGCGGCGTATCGGTGTTGAACCACTGAACTGCCTCGATCGCGGGCGCTGGTCTTGTCGGTGATGTCATCGCATCGCTCCCGAAAATGAGTGATGGTCCCGGCGACCGCCGCCTCCGGGACCATCCATTCAGGGTTAGCCCTTCACATCAGCGAGCGAGGCGCCGAAATTGATGTGAAAGGGCTGGCCGGCGATCACCAGCGCCGGGACCGAGGCGACGCCAGCCGCCTCGGCCTCCGCGATCCGTCCTGGCGCGTCGCCGAGATGGACGACCTCGACGTCATATTGCGCGGGATCGAGCGCATGGGCGAGGCCCTGTTCGGCGCTGACGCAGACCGGGCACCCGGCATGGTAAAACGTCGCTTTCTGGGGCATGATGAGATGTTCCTTCCTTGCTTTCGAGGGTGGAGAACCGAGCGCCCCGTTCGTTGCCGCGAGCGGGGCGCTCACATATGGGCAGGCTCCTTTAAGAAGCGAGCCCAGCTTTCAAGCCGCGCGGATGCGTCGGCTTCGACGTGATCGCCGCAATCGAGACGCAGCGATGCGTCGCCGAAAGCGGCGTCCACGAAGGCGCAGTGATGCGGCGTGGCCGCATCGGAATGGACATTGGGCCGGAAATGCGTGCAGGAGACGCACATGCGCTGGACAGGGATTGCGCCGCGTATCTGGAGCGCGCCGATCATCTTGGTGAGTCCTTTGAGGAAGGCGGCGCGCTCTCCCTCATCGAGCATCTCGACGGCGCCCAACAGGGCATCCGGCCAGACCGCCATTTCGCCGGCCAGGTGCTTACCTGAGTCCGTCGGATGAAGCCGCACCGCACGTGCGTCATCGGGATCCCGAAGCTTCTCGACATAGCCCTTGCGGACCAGCGCGGCGACGGCGTCGCTTGCCGTCGGATGGGTCACGGCAATCTCGGTTGCGATTGCACCGACGCGCGCGGGGCCACGGGCGACGAGATAAGCGAGGATCTGGGCCTGGGTTGGCGTGAGCCCGGTTGCCTCAGCCTGCCGCCAGCCTTCCGATCGCAGCAGCATCCCGATCCGCGACAATCCGGTCATGATATGGGCGTCGGCGGTCATCGGTCCTCGACTCTAATATAGTAGGAGTCCTATATATAATTATCGGGCAGGTCAAGGAAGGCTGCGTCAGCCCTGAATGAAGGAGGGATGATCGATCCCTTGAACCGACTGGCGCATAATCGCGGCGACTTGCGCAAGCTGGTCCAGTCCCTCTCAAACGAAATGGTCGCCGAGCTGTGTCGACGCCAGCGGGCGCAAAGTCACGGGTCGCCCGTGATCTCTGCCACACATCGCGAAGGTTCGTCGTCCGACCGACACGGCTTTCGGCTGATCCCTATCTCGCTTGGGGAATCGCGGCGCCGAACGGAAACTCAATCTTCCTTCCCGCGGCGCGGGACCGCGTTCAGGAAATCCTTGAGGTCCATCGGGAAGGGAAAGACGATTGTCGAGCTGCGCTCGTTGGCGATCACGTTGAGGGTCGAGAGATAGCGAAGCTGCATCGCTTCGGGTTTCTGGCCTAGGATTTCGGCGGCTTCGAGCAGCTTCTGCGCGGCCTGCTGCTCACCTTCCGCGTTGATGATCTTGGCGCGCCGCTCGCGCTCGGCTTCCGCCTGGCGCGCGATCGCGCGAACCATCGATTCGTCGATGTCGACATGCTTGATCTCGACATTGGCGACCTTGATCCCCCAGGCGTCGGTCTGGGCGTCGAGGATCTTCTGGATGTCGGCGTTGAGCTTGTCGCGCTCGGCCAGCATGTCGTCCAGCTCATGCTTGCCGAGGACGGAGCGCAGCGTCGTCTGGGCAAGCTCGCTGGTCGCCTGCATGAAGTTTTCGACCTGAATGGTCGCCCGTTCGGGATCGATAACCCGGAAATAGATTACCGCGCTGACGCGGACGGAGACATTGTCGCGCGAGATCACGTCCTGTGTGGGCACGTCGAGCACCACCGTCCTGAGATCCATGCGGACCATCTGCTGGACATAGGGGACGAGAAGGATGAGGCCGGGGCCCTTGACGGCGGTGAAGCGGCCGAGGGTGAACACCACGCCGCGCTCATATTCGCGCAGAATCTTGATCGCCGCTGTCAGGAACAGAAGAACGAGGACGAACGCCGGAATGTAGAAGGCCAGACTACCGAGCATATCCATCCTGCTTCTCCTTAGTTTTCCATGGAACTGGCGAAATCCGTATCGGCCTGTGTGACGTCGAGCGTCAGGCCTTCAAGCCCTGTGACACGCACGGACATGCCTGCTGTTAGATCGGCAACGCCCGCAGCCTGCCAGCGTTCGCCATGCGCGAAGACATGACCGGTTCCGTTGTTCCAGTCGAGCACCGTGCCGCTGGCCCCGATCATCTCTTCCCGGCCGCTGACGATTTTTCGTCGCCGCGAGACCAGCGCCAGGCGGGCGATCACGACTGTAAGTGCCAGGCTTGCGATGGCCACACTGGCGATGGCTGGCCAGCTGATCTGGAACTGCGGGACGTCGGTGTCGATCAGGATCGCTCCGCCAAGCATGAACGCGACCAGTCCGCCAATGCCCAATATGCCGAAAGAGGGCGAGAAGGCTTCCGCCGCCATCAGGGCGATGCCAAGCAGGATAAGGGCAGCGCCGGCGTAGTTCACCGGCAAGGCCGAAAAGGCATACAAGCCGGTAAGGAGACAAATCGCGCCGATCGTCCCGGGATAGAGCGCGCCGGGGTTCATGAACTCGAACATCAGGCCATAGATGCCGATCATCATCAGGATCAGGGCAACGTTCGGATCGGTGATCGCGCCGAGAAAGCGCGTGCGCCAGTTCGGCGGCGCATCGGCCAGCGTGAGATCGCGGGTCGCGAGCTTGGCCTCGCGTCCCCCGATGGCGACCGTGCGCCCGTCGAGCTGGGCGAGAAGATCGGCACGGTCTCGGGCGACGAGATCGATGACATTCTGCTCGCGCGCGGCATTCGCGGACAAGCTGGCCGCGGTTTGTACGGCTGCTTCCGCCCAGTCCGCGTTGCGCCCCCTGAGCTCGGCGAGCGAGCGAATATAGGCGATGGCGTCGTTGCGGGCCTTTGCCTGACTTGCATCCTCCGCTTTGGGCGCGGCCGCTTCATCCTTTTCGTCCCCGTCGTGGGGCGGGGACAGGGGATTGCCCCCGCCGCCGATCTGCACGGGCGTCGCCGCGCCGAGATTGGTGCCCGGCGCCATCGCCGCGACATGGCTGGCGTAGAGGATGTAGGTCCCGGCACTGGCGGCCCGTCCGCCGCTCGGGCTGACATAGGTCACCACCGGCACCGGCGAACGCAGGATCTCCCGGATGATGTCGCGCATCGCGCTGTCGAGGCCGCCCGGCGTGTCCATTTCGATGACCACCAGCGGCGCGCGCTCGGCGGCCGCGCGCTCCAGCCCCCGAACAATATAGTCGGAGGTCGCGGGGCCGATCGCGCCCTGCAACGACAGTACCGGGGCCGTACGTGCAGGTTGCGCCAAGCCCGGCGCCGCCCAAAACAGCAGGCCCGCCAAGAGACCCAACAGAACCAGGACGAACGACGGACAGAAGGTGGAGCGGATGCGCGTTATGGGCCTCTCCTTTCGCGGTGATTTACCCGGAAGCGTCCATGCTGGACGCAAGTGCCGCGAACAGCAACCTTATGCGCAACATGCCTTCCTTGCCTTTTCCCAGCCATGACAGCCCTCTCATCCAGTCTCACCTCGGGAAGCACCGCGAGACCGTATGTGACATTGCGGGTTCGATCCCGCAGTGTCGCTACGTGAGTTTCCGTAGCGTCGTTCTATGAGTGGAACCGACGCGTAACGAAATTGCGCTTACATTTTTCGCGTTCACTCTGACGAGGCACGCCGCGCGCCTTCGCCCGGGATGCAGCCGCACCAAAGCTATCGATGGAATGGCCGGAAACGACCACTACTAAGCCTTCGGCACACCGTGCTTCAGGGCCGCCCACTATCATGAATCGAGATATTTCACCTTCAGGTCCTTGAGCATGTCGTGCAGCTGTTCGTGGCGACCTGAGCCCATCACCTCCTCTTCGTGTCGATCAAAGGCGGAGACCAGGCCATCCATCACTTCCGGTGCGACGATGCGATCAGCCATCGGGAACAGGACGGTATTTTCCTTCTCGATATGCGTTCTCATGTGGTCGGCATAAGCAGTCGCTGCTTCTGAAAATTTCGCCGGTAACATTGCTGGTTCGGTTGCATTGGCCATTGCCGCGACAAGCGCGCGGCCCTGTTCATGCTCCGACAGCATCACCGACACCGGTCCGCCATCGGCTGGTAGACCTGCCTCAATCATGGCGGGAAACAACAGGCCCTCCTCTTTGCCATGGTGGCATGTGTCGACAAATTCCCGCAGAAACCCCAGAAACTGCATGATATCCTCTGATGTCGCCTTCCCCTGTCTGGCTTCGTCCGAGATTTGATCGAGTATCTTGAGGGCCATCAGGATGGCGTCATGTTCGTGCTTTAGAACATCAATAGCCTGGCTCACCATCGTCTCCCGCTGATTTATGGCATGGATAGGATGATCAAGCATGGAATAGACGACGCTGTCGACCAGATTTTCAGGACCATTGAGTGGCTTTGTGGGGGTCGCGCGAAGCGTTACTGTCACCTGGTGAATGCGCCGCCAAGGAGCAGCGCTGCCGCAGCCAGATCCTTCACCGCACCGCCGCCGGCCCGCGTTCCAGCAGCGGTTTCCTGTGTGCCACTGACGCCAGATAGACCGGATCCTGCTGAATATGAATCGTGTGATCCGAGCGCTGCTTAACAGCCGAGCCGTGAAATTTGTCGTGGATATCAGGACTTTCGCGACAAGGAAAACTTCCTGCGTAGTATTTCGTGGGGCTTATCTGCGCGACCGCTACAAACTTGGCATGGACCGCTTCTTCGCCGAGCATGATCCGGCGGCACGGACCAGGCTGGCGCATCACATGTTCGATGCCATCAAGCGCGGCGACTGGCGCGCGGATGCGGCGACACGCGCCGAGATCGAGACGCTGGCGGGCGCGCCGTCGTCCGTGTCCGGGGCCGATGCGACAAGGGCATCCACAACCGTGCCCCGGCCACTTGTGCCGGTCGCCCCGGCACCAACTCCGAACACGCCTGCGGTGAGTGGTCCATCCGCTTCCGGAAGGGTCTCCGGCTACGAGCTTGTCCCCGCCCAGTAGGCCCGCAAAGCTATGCCGCAGCAGCCGATCATGCCCTTGGTGATGATCGGCTTGTCGTTGATCGGCTTGTCGTTGATCGTGCTGATCGGGGGAGGGGTGATCATCCGGCTGCGGCACGTCGGACCTTTGCCACTGAACAGCTGAACTTAAATTCCCTGCTCAATTCCGTCCTTGATCTTGACCGGGATGCGTAGGAACCGCACGCCATTGGCGTCCGCGGCTGGAAAGCGCCCGCCACGGATGTTCACCTGAATCGACGGTAGCAGCAACTTCGGCACAGCTAATGTCGCGTCGCGTGCTTCCCGCATTGCGACGAATTCATCCTCGCTCACCCCGTCATGCACATGCACGCTGGCGCGGCGTTGTTCACCCACGGTCGTTTCCCAGCGATAGTCGTCGCGGTCGGGCGCCTTGTAGTCGTGGCAGAGGAACAGCCTTGTGTCGTCCGGGAGGCTGAGCAACTTGCGGATCGAGCGGTATAGCTGGCGGGCATCGCCGCCGGGAAAATCCGCCCGTGCGCTGCCGTAATCCGGCATGAACAACGTATCGCCGACGAAGGCTACATCACCGATCCGGTAGGTCAGGTCGGCGGGGGTGTGGCCGGGCGTGTGCATTGCCTCGACCTCCAGCGTCCCAAGCGCGAAACGCTCTCCATCGACGAAGAGCCGGTCGAAGTCGGAGCCGTCGGTCTTCAGGTCATCGAATGCGAAGACTGGGCGGAAGATCTTCTGCACGTCACGGATATGCTCGCCAATGCCGATCTGCGCGCCGGTCTTTGCCTTGATATAGGGCGCCGCCGACAGATGGTCGGCGTGAGCGTGTGTCTCTAGAACCATGGTGATGCGCCAGCCCTTCTCCTCCGCCATCGCCAGTATCCGGTCGGCCGAGCCGGTATCGACCTCGCCGTTGGGCAAGTCGAAATCAAGCACGGGGTCGATCACGGCGGCAAGGCGCGTGGCGGGATCGATGACCAGGTAGCTGATCGTGTTGGTGGACTCGTCGAAGAACGCTTCGATGATCGGCGTGGCAGTCATGAGAACCTCCATTCGTTCCTTGACTATATATTAGTATATTCTATATTAGCAATATCTAACTGAAAGATGTTGCGATGCTCAAGCCCCCGATGGACCTCGCCGCCTTCGAGAAGAAGGCCGGCGAAGTGGCGCAAATCCTGAAGGCTATCGGCAATGACCGGCGCCTGATGGTGCTGTGCAAGCTCGTCGAACATGGCGAGCGCACGGTCGGCGATCTCGCCGATGACGTGGGCCTCTCGCAGTCGGCCCTGTCGCAGCATCTGGCGAAGATGCGCGATGAAGGGCTGGTCGCCTTTCGCCGCGAGAGCCAGACGCTCTGGTACCGGATCGCCGATCCCCGGACCGAGGCGCTGTTCGCCACCCTCTATCAACTCTACTGTCAGGAGGACTGATCCGATGACGATGACATCCGTTACACCTGCCGAAGCGCAGCGCCTGATACGGAACGGCGCGAAGCTGATCGACATCCGCGCGCCTGACGAACATGCGCGCGAACATATCCCCGGCGCGGACAATGTGCCGCTGGCCGAAATCGACCGCCTTCGGGCCGGTGATTGCCCGGTGGTGTTCCATTGCCGCTCGGGCGCGCGTACCGGGGCCAATGTCGCACGCCTTTCTGCCGCCGCTGCCGGTGCGCCCTGTTATCTGATCGAGGGCGGGATCGACGCATGGCGCCGCGCCGGGCTGGAGGTCGCGGCCGACCGGCGCCAACCGCTGGAACTGATGCGGCAGGTGCAGCTTGCCGCCGGCGGGCTGGTCCTGCTGGGCGTTGCACTCGGTTTTCTCGTTGGTCCCGGCTTTTTCGCCCTCTCCGCTTTTGTCGGCGCCGGGCTGATGCTCGCGGGCGGGACGGGCTGGTGCGGCATGGCGCGGCTGCTGCGACATATGCCGTGGAACCGCCGGATGGCGGCCTGACGATCGTGACCGCGACGGAAATCCTGCTGGCGCTGCTCTCGGGTGGTCTCATCGGCATCGTGCTGGGCCTGGTGGGCGGCGGCGGCTCGATCCTTGCCGTGCCGCTGCTGGTCTATGTGGTCGGCGTCAGCTCGACCCATGCGGCGATCGGAACCGCCGCCGTCGCGGTTGCGGCCAATGCCGCCACGAGCCTTGCCGGTCATGCCCGTGCGAGCATGGTCAAATGGCCCTGCGCGATCGTCTTTGCGGCAGCCGGCATAATTGGCGCCGCGATCGGAGCGGAGATCGGCAAGGCTGTCGATGGAAGCAGGCTGCTGATGCTGTTCGGCCTGCTGATGATCGGCGTCGGGCTTTCGATGCTGCGCAAGCGCCGGCGTGAGGATGATCCGAATGTCCGGCTGTCGCGCACGACAGCTCCGGTGCTGCTCCCCCGGCTGGTGCCGATGGGGCTGGGCGTTGGACTCGCCGCCGGCTTCTTCGGCATCGGCGGCGGCTTCCTGATCGTGCCCGCGCTGATTGCGGCGACGGCCATGCCGTTCGCCTATGCAGTCGGCACCTCGCTGGTCGTCGTCACCGCGCTCGGGCTGACCACGGCCACCTCCTATGCGCTGTCCGGCCATGTCGACTGGCCGCTTACGGCGCTGCTCATCGCCGGTGGTGTCGGCGGGGCAGCACTGGGCATTCTGCTCGGCCGGAAGTTTGCCGCCCACAAGATGCTGTTCGAGCGTGCGTTCGCCCTGCTCGTCATTACCGTGGGCATCTATATCGCGATCGGAGCGGCCTGAGACGCGTCCCGGGGTTTGATTTCCTAGAGTCGGATGCGACCAAGTTGAATCGGCGAGGATTCCCATCGGGCTGATTTTCTGATTCAGAGTGCTGGCTGGGACGGAGGCCGGCATGGGATGGGCAAGCCTTATTCAGATGATCTGCGCGACCGTGTCGTTGCGGCGATGGCGGCGGGGAGGAGCTGCCGTGACGTTGGGGCGGCGTTCGCCATCGCGCCGAGCACGGCGGGCAACTGGTATCGACGCTATCAGCGAACGACGAGCCATGCGGCGCGGCCGATGGGTGGCGACCGGCGCTCGAAGCTGACGGAGCAAGCGGGATGGATCGCCGATCGGCTGGCGCAGGCGTCCGAGCTGACGCTGGGCGAGGTGCGGGACGATCTTGCCAGGCGCGGCGTCGCGGTCAGTTACGCGAGTGTCTGGCGGATGGTCAGGCGGCTCGGGCTGCGGCACAAAAAAAAGGACCATCTTCGCGACTGAGCAGGACCGGCCCGATGTCGTCATCGCCCGCGACATCTGGCGCGCGGCGCAGGCCGGGCTGGACTTCGCTTCGCTGGTGTTCGTCGACGAGACCGGGACCACGACCAGCATGACCCGGCTGCGCGGCTGGGGTCGCAAGGGCAAGCCGCTCTACGGCCAGGCGCCGCATGGCCACTGGATGACGTCCACCTTCGTCGCCGGGCTCCAGCACGATGGCATCCTCGCGCCGATGCTGATCGACAGACCGATGAACGGCAGCATCTTCCGGCAATGGCTCGTCGAACACCTGATCCCCGAGATGCGGCCGGGCAGCATTGTCGTCTGCGACAACCTGCCGGCGCACAAGGTGGCCGGGATCCGCCAATGCCTCGAGGACGCCGGGATGGGACTGCTCTACCTCCCGCCCTACAGCCCCGACTTCAACCCGATCGAACAGGCCTTCGCCAAGCTCAAAGCCTTGCTACGCCGCGCCGCACCCCGATCGTTCGAAGCCATCTGCGACGCCCTCAAGCTCATCCTCAACCGCTTCAGGCCAGCCGAATGCGCGAACTACCTCCGACACTCGGGCTATGTGCAAACCTGAGCGAGTCTGACTCTAGAATGCATGATCCTGGCGAGAACAGCGAAGGACTGTCGCGCACTACTGGGCAGGTGAAGCGGGTACGCACTGGCTCGCCCAGCTCGACCGTTTCGAAAGCATGATCGAACCGATCAGCGAAGCGCTGCTCGTGCAAGCCGCCTATGCTATCGGGGGAGAAGGTGGTCGATGTTGGATGCGCCGTCGGCTGGGCGACGAGGCATATCGCCGAAGCATTTGAAAATACGGGATTTGCACTCGGACTCGACATATCGCCGGAACTGGCGGCAGCTACAGCTGGGGCAATGGGAGATATACTCTACACCGAAGTTTCCGGTGACACGCTGATCGTCGACTTCGGCGAAGGCTACAGCCTCAGGGGCATCGCCGGCTTCCGGGTCCGGTACTGATCAGGCTCCAGGATTCGAATGTTTCGGGAGATATCATGACCACTGGTCAACCGACCACGTGGATACACGTGCGCTGCCGCCTTTACCCTCCGAGTGTCGTCGATCCCGTCATCATATGGGCTACAAGGCGAAGCGGGGCCGATCACCCGTTGCAACTCCGCCATTCACAGCAGCCATTCGATCGGCATTTTGGACAGAATGGAGATGGCCCCGCGCTGCCATCCATTGGTTCCGGGTTCGCTGGTGTGTACGCGCACACCGTCGGGCGTCTGCTCCAGCCAGTTGAGGTGGCCATCTTCGGCAAGGACAACTTCATAGGCATTGGCGGGGATATCGGTCAGGAACGCGTTCGAGACATCGGCGGCAAGCTTCGGGCTGTCGATCACGAACCCCAATTCCGTGTTGAGATGCATCGAGCGGGGATCGAAGTTGAACGAGCCGACGAACAGCCGCTGCCCATCCACCGCAAAGGTCTTGGCGTGCAGCATCGAGGCACTGGAGCGCAGCACCGGGCCATCGCTACCGCCGCTGCTGCCCGAGCCGGTGCTGATGAGGCTGCGCTTGGGCCGCTTTCCATCGGCGCGATCGGGCTCGCGCATTTCGAAAAGCCGGACACCGGCCTTGAGCAGTGACTTGCGGCGCTCCGCATAACCTGCATGCACGATCCACACATCGGTCGATTGGAAGGCGTTGGTGAAAACGGCGACGTCGACACCGCCTGCCGACAGTGTGCCGAGAGCATCGACCCCCGCTCGCCCCGGCACGAAATAACCCGAGACCAGCCGCACGTCGCGGTGAGGTTCACCAATTGCATCGCGCAGCGCCACAGCCAGCAGTGCCCCCCGTGGCGCCTTGCCGACACCCTTGGCGGGATCGTCACTGACCATGTGGACTGGCGCCCATTCAAGCGGAATTGTTCCGGCCAGCGTCTGTTCGATAAACGGCAGCGAACGAATGGCCTCGACATAGGCGCGCGCCGCCGGATCGGTTTCGACCAGCGACGCCTGACGTGATAGCTGCTTCAGCTCTTCCGGCGAGACTTCCGGCAGAATGCGGGCGGCAGGATAGGCCGATTCGCTTACCCAATAGCGGTCGAAGTCCCGCGACATGTCCTCGACGACAGGACCGAGTGCGAGCACGTCGAGATCGAGGAACAGGCCCTCGTCGCGCGCGCCGAAATACTCATCGCCGATATTGCGTCCGCCGATGATGGTCGCCTGATTGTCGGCGGTGAAACTCTTGTTGTGCATGCGCCGATTGAGCCGGGGGAAGTCGGCGAGATAGCCGAGCATCTTGGGCCGGCGCAGCACGAAGGGGTTGAACAGGCGGATCTCGATATTGGGATGCCGGTCCAATGCCGCCAGCACACCGTCCATGCCCGCGATGCCGTTGTCGTCGAGCAGCATCCGCACCCGCACCCCGCGATCGGCGGCCTGGCGCACGGCTTCCAGCAACAAGGTGCCCGATCGGTCGCCGTGCCAGATATAATATTGGATATCGAGGCTGCGGGTGGCGGCGCGCGCCAGCAGGATCCGGGCGGCGAATGCGTCACGACCGTCGTTCAACTGGTGGATGCCCGAACGGCCGTCCTGATCGCGGGACAGATGCGCAACGCCGCGCCCCAACGGCGTATCGCCGGTATCCGTGATGTGCGCCGACGCTGTCCGCGGCTCAAGCTCGGGCAGCGGATAGAGCAGGTGGATGGCGATACCCGCCGTCAGCAGAACGAGCGTCAGCCCGCCCAGGCATTGCAAGACCAGAACCATGTATCTGCGCAGGCGAAGCGACAGAATCAGGCGCGCGCCACCCTGCGTAATCCCAAAGCCAGCACGACGAGGAAAGCGCCCCGGAACAGGAAGCTGATCCCGACGCAAAAGGCGAGGAAGACGAGGCCTGTGCCCGGTCCGCTGAACAGCAGCAGTCCGCCCAGGACAACGTCCAGTACACCGAGAACCAGTCGCCAGGCCCGATCATGGGCGATCCTGAACGCGCTCACGATCTCGAAGATGCCGCTGACCAGCAGCCACGCGCCGATCAGCAGTACCAGTGAGAGCGCACCGGCAAAGGGGTTGAAGATCGTGACCGCGCCCGCAACGATACCCAGCATGCCAAGCAGTAGTTCGATCCAGCGCGCGCGGCGCGACAAGGACGATACTCCGGCAATGATCGCGAAAATGCCGTAGACGACCAGCATCACGCCGATCAGAAGGCCTGTCGCCATTCCGGTCGCGATCGGGTTGAACAGCGCCAGCAGGCCGACCAGGAACACGATCACGCCATAAGCGAGAATCCAGCCCCAGCCCGTTTTGTGGCGAATGTCATCGCTGCCCGATCCCGTCTGTTGACCCATGGAAGTATCGCCCGTCATACAATCGATCTCCGATTTCTCAGCAGTGCGCGTGGGATTGTCCATGCTTTTGCCCGTCGGATCAATGCCGTTAACCTGCCAGACCAATCCTCAATGGCTCAGCAGGGCAATCGCGCGTGCGAGTTTTTCACGGACGGTGTCAGCGGCTTTTAACAACACAGGATTAGTGATGGCCTGCATTGAGGCCACAGGATCAATCGCCGCGACTTCAACTTCATCAGAACCAGACTGCTGCACAATGACATTGCATGGCAACATCAGGCCGACCTTATCCTCCAACTGCAGCGCTTCATGAGCCAACGACGGATTGCAGGCCCCGAGGATCGTATACGGACGGAAGTCGACGTCGATCTTTGATTTGAGGGTCTGCTGGATATCGATCCGACTAATGACGCCAAAACCTTCGGTCTTCAGCGCCGCCTCGGTGCGGACGATGGCGTCATCAAAGGGAACCTGTAACTTGGCGGCAATGTAGTAGGTCATCGTCTATCCTTTCATTTTGCGGAACCGGGCTTCTCCGGCCGATATGCTTGCGGTCACCAGCCCACAGCTGAACCCTTGAATTGGTCAACCCGGTAACCCTGTAACGACCGGGGCCGTAAAATATTCTTCTCAAAGGAACGGGGGGCCGGGTGATAGACCGCTAGTCTTCGCGCCTTCCGCCCTCATGCTCGCCCTCTGCCTCGCCATGCGCGCTGCGGTGGCAACGGACACAGTTCTCGATGTTGGTTATCCCTTCCTCGCGGTGCTTGGCGATAATTTTTGCCTGCTGATGCTCATGGCATCCGTAGCAGGTGTACTCCTTGTAATTGCTATCCAGGTGGCAGGTCGTGCAGGCTGTGTTGTGATCGCGGTCGAGCAGGAAATAGCGGCTGTGGTCGAATGTTGCCGGCTTCCAGTGCGCTGGCTGGTGACACGTCGCGCAGGCCAGGGCCTGGCCGCGATGCAGATCATCGCGCGGAGCCATGTGACAGGACTGGCAGTTCGCGCGCGCGTCAGCTTTCAGCAGGGCGTGATCAAATCGGACTGAGCTGGCCTTGGTCAGCCTCGGTCTTGGGTGATCGCTGTGGCAGGCCATGCAATCGGACTCGGTGAGCGCCTGATGGAAAGCCGGCCTTCGTTCCGATTGCCGGATCTCGATACCCTTTGTTGTGCGCAGGCCGATATCAGCCACGACATGGCAGCTGGTGCAGCGTTCGGCTGACGCCCCCTGAAACGGGGCATGGCACGCGAAGCAATTGTTCTGCAGCGCCGAATGCGCCGGGATCAGGTTGCCGGGACTGACCATCTCATGCGGGCGAAGGAAGCTCAGGGAGATGATCGCCGCCAGTATCAGCGAAATCCCGATCCAGAGGGAGCGTTTCATTTCCACCCCCAGAAGAGGAAGGTCGAAAGGATGTGGGCGGTGGCAAGCACAGCGAAGGCCAGCGCAATCGGCAGGTGAATGGTCCGCCATTTGCGCACCAGCCCCGCCGCCAGGCTGTTCCAGAACAGTTGCTGTTCGATTTCACTGTCGGCGAGTCCTTCATCGCGTAACTCGGTCTTGGCCTGCTTCATCCAGCGCTGCGAACGCTGGACGAGATACTTGCCGGTTAGTCCGCTGGTGATGTTCACTGCCATGGCGGCGACAGCGAGCCAGGCGAGGACGGCATTGAAGTGGATACCCGCGTGGACGAGGACGAGCGTGGCGCCGATCCAGGCCAGCCATTCGTGGAGCCGTAGCAGGCGGACCGGATTTGAGCTCTTGATCACCCCGCGCTTGCGCAGCGAATGGCCAAACGAAAGAAGGATCAGGATCACGCCGGGGATCCCAAGGTAGCGTCCGATCCAGACCAGATCCGTCAGGTGAAGGATGAGATCGATGAACAGGGTAACGGCGGCAAGGACGACCAGCCTGAAGTAGAATGGCAGAATCTCTTTTAGGATAAGGCGGATTTTCATTCTGCACGGCCCGATCGGCACGCCGACATCAATGCCGCCCCGGCAGCATGCGGCGCAAGGTATCGTCTTTGACGACATAATGATGGTATAGGGCCGCAAGTGCATGGAGGCCGATCAGTAAATATCCTATCGTCCCGACCGTCTCGTGTATCGCCTTCACCTGCGCCGCCAAGGTCTTGCTCTGGCCGACCAGAGCGGGGAGCTCCAGGCCAAAGAATGGGATCGTTTTGCCCGAGGCGCTCAGGATCACCCAGCCTGCGACGGGCATTGCCAGCATGAAGGCGTAAAGCGCAAAATGCGTCGTACTGGCCAGCAGCGCCTGCCAAACTGGCGGTTCCGGCGTGATAGGCGGCTTGCGGCTGCCGAGGCGCGCCATCAAGCGGATGACAATCAGGGCCAGCACCGCCAGTCCGAGCATGAAATGCCAGGTTTTCAGCCCTTCACGTATGTCGGTTCCCTTGGGGTAGTTCTCCCGGAGCAGGATGGTCGCATACACGGCGGAAATCAGCAGCACCGTGACCCAGTGGAGAGCGATCGACAGGGAGGAGAAACGCTGACGGCTATCGGTTGGATTCATTGCAAGCCTCGCATTCGTGTTTCATCATGGGAGCTACAAGCACAGAATGCATTGTTCTTGATCAAGGGGTTATAGTCGCCAAACGACCGTGCCGAAGATCGCGCCAATGCCAGACCGCAAACGTACTGTCTCCCTCGGAGGACGGAAGGCGACCGCGATGGCCGCGACGAGAGTAGCCAGTGGAAGAGCCTCAGCGGCGCGTCCCAGACCTTGAACCTGTCCTTGCCAGCGACCTTTGCCATGAACATCGGGATCTCCCTTGCCCATATCGCATAAAGTAGCTTGCTGACGGCAGTCTGACCGCAGTGGCACACCCCGATATAGGTCGAGATCCTCAGGTGCGCACGATCACCTTGCGTTCGGCCGGCTCGCTCCCGAACAGGCAAGCCTCGCTCAGGCCGGCATGATCGAACATTGACCAAGACCGAAGGACACGGCATGATTGTGGCATGGGGAACGCGATCTCCCCACGAGGCGACAGGCTGAAGAATCGCGTCCTGCTTCGTGAAGGGACGCATCATGCCTGTTTTGAATACGATTTCATCGGATAAACTCGTTCGCCTGGTCGGCATTCCGTCCGGGCCTATTGTGATCGACGTTCGGCCCGAAGATGAATTTGCCACCGAACCACTGCTGATCCCCGGAACATTGCGGCGCGCTGCCGCCGACATCGGCATCTGGGCGGACGAGTTTCGGGGACGCTCCGCCGTGATTGCCTGTCGTGATGGCGGATCGTTGAGCCAGGGTGCCGCCGCACGTCTGCGCCATGAAGGTGTTTCTGCCGAAGCACTTGAAAACGGTGTCGCCGGGTGGGCCAGTGTCGGTCTGCCAATGGTGCCGGAAACCGTGCTGCCATCCCGCGATAGCGAAAGGCGGACGGTTTGGGTGACGCGCGGCCGTCCCAAGGTGGACCGGATTGCCTGTCCCTGGCTGATCCGCCGTTTCGTCGATCCCAGCGCCATCTTCCTGTTCGTGGCGCCGTTCGAGGTGCAAGGTGTCGCCGAACGCTTCGGCGCTGCCCCTTTCGACATTGAAGGTGAGGGCATTGTCTGGAGCCACCGGGACGAACTCTGCACGTTCGACGTGATGGTGGACGCGTTCGGGCTGGGCGGCCACGAGCCGCTTAAGCGCCTCGCGCCGATCGTGCGTGGTGCCGACACCGGGCGGCCCGATCTCGTGCCCGAGGCGGCGGGACTGCTGGCTGCCTCGCTCGGCCTGTCGCGCATGTATGCCGACGATCTGGAGCAGCTCGAAGCCGGGATGTTGCTCTACGATGCTTTCTATCGCTGGTGCCGCGATGCCACCGACGAGACGCATAATTGGGTGTCGCATCAACCCGCGAAGGGCCGGGCCAAGGCAAAGGTGCGGTCATGAGCGGCGCGGTGACGGAACTGCCCGCAAGCAGCGAAGCAACCTTGCCGGATCACGGTATTTCCTTTCGTGAGGCAACCGGCGTCTGGGCGCGGATCGCGGCGCTGAGCTTTGGCGGCCCTGCCGGGCAGATCGCGGTGATGCACCGCATCCTGGTCGACGAGAAACGCTGGATCGGTGAGGAACGCTTCCTCCACGCACTCAACTATTGCATGTTGCTTCCCGGCCCCGAGGCGCAGCAGCTCGCCGCCTATATCGGCTGGCTGCTCCACAAGACAAAAGGCGGGCTGGTCGCCGGCACGCTGTTCGTGCTGCCGGGGTTCGTCGCGATCCTGGGACTCAGCTATATCTATGTGCTGTTTGGCCACGCTCCGCTGATCGTCGGGCTGTTCTTCGGACTCAAGGCCGCGGTGCTCGCCGTCGTCATTGAAGCGGTGGTGCGCATCGGCAAGCGCGCACTCAAGAACAACGTCATGCGGGGGATGGCGGTGGCCGCTTTCGTGGCGATCTTCTTCCTTGATGCGCCGTTCCCCTTGATCGTCCTGACAGCGGCGCTTGCCGGCTTCCTCGGCGGTCGTGCCGGTCTCTCCGCCTTCCAGGTCGGCGGGGGTCATGCGTCGGCAGGAACAGATGTTGTTCATGATCGCGATACCGCGCTGGGTGAGGGACTGCCGGACCATGCCCGGCCCAATCTCGCCTGGTCGCTCAAAATCTCCGGCGCCTTGCTGATCTTGTGGCTGGCGCCGGTTGCACTGCTGTTCGCCTTTCTCGGCCCGGATGACGTGTTCACGCGCATCGCCACCTTCTTCAGCCAGATGGCGATGGTGACGTTCGGCGGCGCTTATTCGGTGCTTGCCTATGTCGCGCAGGAAGCCGTGGGCACCTTCGGGTGGCTCAAGCCCGGAGAAATGCTGGACGGCCTCGGACTGGCAGAGACCACGCCCGGCCCGCTCATCATGGTGACGCAATTCGTCGGTTTCCTTGCCGCGTTTCGGGAAGCGACCGGCCTGCCGCCGCTCATTGCCGCCACGCTGGGGGCGATTCTCACCACTTGGGTGACGTTCATGCCCTGCTATCTCTGGATCTTCGCGGGGGCTCCCTTCATCGAGCGGATGCGCGGCAATCGCGCGCTCTCCGCCACGCTGGGCGCGATTACCGCCGCCGTCGTCGGGGTCATCCTGAACCTCGCGCTCTGGTTTGCGATCCACACCCTGTTCGGCGAGGTCCGCAAGGTGGCCATCATAGGCGGCGGGTTCGATGTGCCGGTACTTGCGTCTCTGAACATCGCCGCGCTGGTGCTCGCGATCGGCGCGGCCATCGCGGTCTTCCGTTTCAAAGTCGGGATGATCCCGGTGCTGGGCATCTGCGCGGCGCTCGGCATCGCCTACGTCCTGATCGCATAGTCCAAGAGGAGAATATCATGAAGCGAGGTGCGATAGCGATTCTGTTGGGCGCTTTGGCGCTGATGTCGCCAGCGCAGGCGGCGCAACCCTGGGAGCAGGCGATTGCTACGGCGATCGGCAAGCCGGGCGCGGAAATGCCGGGCGGGGTCTATCGCATCGGCCTGCCGCGCAGCGACCTGCATGTGGTGCTCGACGGCGTGACGCTGAAGCCCGCGCTCGCTCTCGGTTCCTGGCTCGCCTTCATGCCCCACGGCGAAGGCCAGGTGATGGTGATGGGGGATATCGTTCTCACCGATACCGAGGTGAACCCGGTCATGGCGAAGCTGATCGCCGGCGGGATCGAGATCACCGCGCTCCACAATCATCTGCTGCGCAATGCGCCGCACACAATGTATATGCACATCGGCGGGCGTGGCGATCCCGCGCAACTCGCCAAGGTCCTGCACGATGCGCTGGCGCTGAGTGGCACACCTCTGTCCGCGCCGACGGCCGCCAGCCCGGCCGCGCCGGAGAAGATCGACCTCGACACCGCCGCGCTCGACCGCATCATGGGCCACAAGGGCAAGGTCGGTGGCGGCGTCTATGCGTTCGGCATCCCGCGTGCCGAGACACCGAGCGACGGCGGCATGGAGTTGCCTGTGGCGATGGGATCGGCCGTCGCAATCAACTTTCAGCCGACCGGCGGTGGCAAGGCGGCGATTACCGGCGACTTTGTGCTCACCGCCTCGGAGGTCAATCCAGTGCTGCACGCGTTGCGCGAGAACGGCATCGAGGTGACGGCGCTGCACAATCACATGCTCGACGACGAGCCGCGTCTGTTCTTCATGCACTTCTGGGCCAATGACGATGCGCAGAAGCTGGCACACGGACTGGCCGCGGCGCTCAGCCATGTCGCCGTGGCGACAAGTTGAGGTGACGCAATGGAGGGGACTGGCAGCGGCCCTCATGCTGACGCTGCCGGGATGCGGCCAGGCGCACGCGCGCGCCGCTCGTGCTGGAGCGGACGATCCCGCTTCCCGACACCAAAGGGCGCATCGACCATCTCGCCGTTGATCTGGCGGACCGTCGCCTGTTCGTTGTCGAAATCGCCAACGGCACCGTCGACGCAATCGATCTCGATACCGGCAAGGTCATCGGGCGCATCGTCGGCCTCGCCGAACAGCAAGGCGTCGCCTGGCTTCCGGCCGAGCATGAGCTGGTGGTCGCCTTTGGCGACGGTTCTGTGCACTTCTACGGCACCGATCTACGCGAGTTGGCGCGGATCGATCTTGGCAACGATGCCGACAACGTCCGCGTCGATCCGCGCAACGCTCATGTCCTTGTCGGCTACGGCAAAGGCGGCCTCGCTACGATCGACGCAGCAAGCGGGCGCACGCTGTCGGTTCGATCAACTTGCGGCGATGCCGATGATCTGTTTCTGGTTCGCGGCCATGTCTTGCTGATCTGCGGCACCGGATATGTCGAGGTGATCGCGGCCAACGGAGACAGCGTGCGCGTGCAAACCGCAAGCGGCGCGCGCACCGGGCTCTATGTGCCTGAACTCGACAGGCTGTTCGTTGCCGTGCCGGCGCGCGGTCGTCCCGCCGCAATCTTGGCATACCGCCTGAACCTGTCGCCCAGCTAACACTGAGGCAGCGGCGTTGTTGGAAATATTTCGCCAGCTCGCCGAGCGTGGCCAGATCTTCGCCGTCTCCGGCAGCGCGGTACTCTTTTGGGCCTGGTTGTTGGGCCGTCCTGTCCCTTCCCCCGTTCAAGAACAGCGTGTCACGCGAAAGGCAGGAGGACCGACCTGCCTCAATGAGGCGGGCCGGTCCTGAAATTATATCCTCGTTAGAACCAGGATCGAATTCCGATCAGGAACTTCCATCCTCCGGCCTTTTCACCCTGCGCACGCCGGAAATCTGCCGTGTCGCCAAAGGCGCGCTCGTACTTCACGCCGACATAGGGCGCGAACTCGGGCACGAACTGATAGCGCAGACGCAATCCCAGTTCGGCCGTGGAGAGGCCGGGGCCTATGCCCAGTTCGGGAACGTCCTGCGCGGAGAAGTTCAACTCGGCTGCGGGCTGGAGGATCAGCTTTTGGGTCAGGCGCTGATCATATTCCGCTTCGAACCGCGCGGTGACGTCGCCCTTGTCCGAAAGGAACAGGGCCCCGTCGACCTCGAACCAGTAAGGAGCCAGGCCCTGCACACCCAGCACGGCGTAGCTGCGATCCGGCCCGGTGCGAAAATCGTGACGGACGCCGGCCTGAAGGTTCCACCACGGGTCGAGCGCACGGCCCCAGAGCGCCTGCACTTCGGCGCTCTCCAAACTCTCGCCGAAGCGGCTCTCACCCTCGGTCTTGAACCAGAGCCTGTCGATATCGCCGCCGTACCAGCCCTGCGCGTTCCACGCATAGCCGTCCTTGCCCTTGCCGATGACCGCCTCGAGCTGATCGATCAGGATCATGCCGCTTTTGATATCGCCATGCTCCTTGCGAACCACTTCGCGCGCGGGGGCCATTGTCGCAGCGCCGAAAATGGCATCAGCGGCATGTGCGGGGCCACCCAATGCCGCCGCCGATGGCGGCCCGCCCGGCGGATCGGGAATGCCGGGTTCATGCCCGGCATGCGCATGGTGCGCGTCCGTTGCCGGGGCCGAAGGCATCTGGTGGCCGGCGTGCGGATCTGTCGGCTCGGAAGGCTTCGGCGGCATGGCATGCCCGGCATGGGGATCGGCTGATTGTTCATCCATCTGATGTTGTGCGTGCGGATCGGCCGGGGCCTGCTGCACGGCGGCGCCATGATCCTGCTGCGCCAGGGCGGGCGTGGCGACCGCCGCGATGAAGATGCCCACGAGAGGCTTCATGCTGCATCTCCCTCAAGCGGGCGGACGGTGACGACACGGAACATCCCCGCGTGCATGTGGAGCAGCAGATGGCAATGGAAAGCCCAGTCGCCCGGCGCATCGGCGGTCAGGTCGAAGCTGACCTTGCCGCCCGGCAGCACATTGACGGTGTGCTTGCGCGGATAGCTGCCGGTATGGCCGTTCACCACCTCGAAGAAATGGCCGTGCAGATGGATCGGATGGGTCATCATCGTGTCGTTGATGAGAACGACGCGCGCGCGTTCGTTGCGTTCGAAGCGGATCGGCTCGACGCCTTCGCTGAATTTTTCGCCATCGAACGACCACATGAAGCGCTCCATGTTGCCGGTGAGATGAACCTCGATCGTGCGCTGCGGCGGGCGCGTGTCAGGATTGGGGGTGAGCGACATCAGGTCGCGGTAGGTCAGCACCTTGTGGCCGACATCCTCCAGCCCGACGCCCGGGTCGCCGGTGCGATCGATCGGCGACATGGCGATGGCGTCCACCCCGACGCCGACCTTGACGCTGTCGGGCACCTTCGACTTGTCGCGCATGTTCATGCCGCCCATCGAATGGGAACCGCCATGGTTCGCTACCGCCGCGCTCGCACCGGCGGCCATAACACCATGATCCATCCCGGACATGGCACCATGGTCCATTCCCGCCATCGAACCATGATCCATGCCGCCCATTCCCATGTCCTTCATGGTGAGCGTGGGGCGCGGGCGAAGCGGCGGGACGGGCGCGGTCATACCCAGGCGCGGAGCGAGCGTGGCGCGCGCCATGCCGGAACGATCGATCGATTCCGCGACGAAGGTGAACGCCTGGTCCTCGGTCGGCTGGATGATGACGTCATAGGTCTCGGCATTGCCGATCTGGAATTCGTCCACCGTGACGGGCCGGACATTCAGCCCGTCGGCGCTGACCACGGTTATCGGCAGGCCCGGAATGCGGACATTGAAGATCGTCATCGTCGCAGCATTGATGATGCGCAGCCGCACCCGCTCGCCGGGGTGGAACAGGCCGGTCCAGTTCTCCTGCGGGCCATGACCATTGACGAGATAGGTGTAGGTGGCGGCCGTCACATCGGCGATATCCGCTGGGTCCATGCGCATCTGTCCCCACATGGCGCGGTCCGACGCTGACATTTCCTCTTCCGGCCCACCCTTCATCATGCCGAACAGAGTCTGCTTCCGGCGATTGAAATAGCCGCCTTCCGCCTTGAGCTTGGTGACAAGATGATGAGGATTCAGGAAGGTCCAGTCGCTAAGCACGATCACATGTTCACGATCATAGGCGACGGGATCGGGTTCGGCGGGGTCGATGATCATCGGCCCATAATGGCCCTGCTGTTCCTGCAAGCCGGAATGGCTGTGATACCAATAGGTGCCGCTTTGCAGCAGCGGAAATTCATACACGAAGGTCGAGTGCGGCTTGATGCCGGGAAAGCTGACGCCCGGCACCCCGTCCATCTGGAACGGGACGATGAGCCCGTGCCAGTGAATCGAGCTGTCCTCATCAAGCGTATTCTCGACATGGAGCCGCACATTCTGCCCTTCGCGCAGCCGGATCAGCGGGGCGGGGAGCACGCCGTTCATGGTCACGGCGTGACCGGTGCGGCCGCCGACGGTGAAATGGGTGTTGGCGATCTTGAGGTGGATGTCCTCGCCAGACAGAGTGGGCAAGGTTGGCGCGAGACCGGGGGAACCAGACCGGGCCCAGGCCGGTATAAGCCCTGTGATACCGAGCCCGGCCAGGCCGATAGCTCCGGCTCGCAAGAACGAGCGGCGTTCAATAAGCTGTGTCATGGTGAATTGTCCTACGGATTCCTGACAAACCAGAAACCGGAAATGAAGGTCGAGGAAAACGGGCGGAGAACAAACTGCCTTCCGCCCCGCTCGGCTCTAATGCTTGTGTTCCGAATGCTGTGTGGCGGGCGTTTCGCCACTCGCCTTCTCGCAACATGCCATCTTCTTCATGTCGTCGTCGGCCTTATTGGCCGATGGGCTATCGCAACAGCAGCAACCCTTGCCACTCCGATCAGGCGCGGGCGTGCCATGATCCGTATGGGCGGAACCGGCGGGATTGGCGGTCTGGGCGGCAACCGGAGTTGCGGCCGCAATCGCAATTGCAGTGATAAGCATTTTCATTTTTCATTCTCCAGAAGATTGTTTGGCTTCAAGCTTCTGGAGACAGGCGTGGAGGCGGACTTGTTGCGTTGGGTCCGATTCCCTCGAGGCGGGGAGAAGGTTGTGATGCGAGGATTTGCCGAGGATGGCTCGCACAGGCCATCATCTGCGGCGCTGTGGGCGAAACTGCCGCGCAGGCGATCGCACAATCGATCATGCCGCCCGATGGCTTGTCGGGGCCCGATTCTTTGTCGAGGGATGTCTCGTGCTCGCCTGCACAATGCCCCATGTCCGGCATTCCAACCGTGGCGCTGTGCGTCATGGCCAGTCCGCTCGACATGGCCAAAGGCATGAACGACAGGGTCAAGGCCACGCACATTGCGGTGACGAGCCGCAACAGCGCCAAGCGACCGGTCCCCTGACGGGGGCCGGATTTGCCTGCCTCTACTTTGGTTCGCCTTGTTCGCACGCTGATTCAGTTCCTTCGAGTCGAAGCGACTATGGCATCTGACACTGTGTTAAGGTCAAGCGGCTCTTGACTCTAACATTATGTCAAGCACCAGATGGGCAGGCGATGGAAGGAGACGGTTGATGGCCGAGTCGAAGCATAGCGCACATTCAGGGGCCCATGGCTGTTGTGGAAGCCATGGGGCGCACGGCGAGGGAACTCCGCCGGGCCTGGCTGTCGATCCGGTTTGCGGCATGACCGTCGATCCGCAGAAGACCGCGCACCATGCAGCCTATGCTGGTCATGAGTATCATTTTTGCAGCGCGGGATGCCGAGAGAAATTCGTCGGTGATCCCGAGCATTATCTGAACAAGTCAGCCGATCGGGTCGTGGACGCCCCGCCGGGTACGATGTGGACCTGCCCGATGCACCCCCAGATCCGGCAGGACCATCCCGGCGCCTGCCCGATTTGCGGCATGGCGCTCGAGCCGGAAATGGTTACCGCCGACACCGGGCCGAGCGCCGAACTGATCGACATGACGCGCCGCTTCTGGGTCGCGCTGATCCTGACGCTCCCCGTCTTTGTGCTTGAAATGGGCGGTCATCTCTTCCCGTCGCTGCATCATCTCGTGCCCATGAAGCTCTCGACCTGGATCCAGTTTGCCCTGGCGACGCCGGCTGTGCTGTGGGCGGGTTGGCCGTTCTTCGAGCGCGGCTGGGCCTCGCTCAAGACGCGCAACCTCAACATGTTCACGCTGATCGCAATGGGTACGGGCGTGGCTTGGGCCTATAGCGTTGTAGCGACGCTGACGCCCGGCATTTTCCCGGCCGCCTTCCGGGCCGCCGACGGGTCGGTCGCCGTCTACTTCGAGGCGGCCGCCGTGATCACCACGCTGGTGTTGCTCGGGCAGGTTCTCGAACTGCGGGCGCGCGAGCGAACCTCCGGCGCGATCAAGGCGCTACTCAACCTCGCCCCTAAAACCGCGCGGCGCATCGCGAAGGATGGCAGCGAAGAGGAAATCTCGCTTGATCTGGTCGCGGTGGGCGACAGGTTGCGGGTGCGGCCCGGCGAAAAGGTGCCCGTCGATGGCGTGGTCGAGGAAGGGCGCTCGGCGCTCGATGAATCGATGGTGACGGGCGAATCCATGCCCGTCACCAAGACCGTTTCCGACGCGGTGATCGGCGGGACGATGAACCAGAGCGGCGCGCTGGTCATCCGCGCGGACAAGGTCGGACGCGACACCATGCTTTCGCGCATCGTCCAGATGGTCGCCGAGGCCCAGCGGTCGCGCGCGCCGATCCAGCGTATGGCCGATCAGGTCGCCGGCTGGTTCGTGCCGGCGGTTATCGGGGTCGCGATCCTCGCCTTCGCCGTCTGGGGCATCTGGGGACCGGAGCCGCGCCTGGCCCATGGGCTGATCGCGGCGGTATCCGTGCTGATCATCGCCTGCCCGTGCGCGCTGGGTCTGGCGACGCCGATGTCGATCATGGTCGGGGTCGGGCGCGGCGCGGGACTTGGCGTGCTCATCAAGAATGCCGAGGCGCTGGAGCATATGGAGAAGGTCGACACGCTGGTCGTCGACAAGACTGGCACGCTGACCGAAGGCAAACCCGCCGTCACCCGGATCATCGCCGTGGACGGTTACGAGGAAACGGAATTGCTACGGATCGCCGCCGGGGTCGAACGCGCGTCGGAACATCCGCTGGCGCTGGCGATCGTGGAGGCGGCGATGGGCCGGAACATCGACATCCCGTCCGTCAGCGACTTCGATTCGCCCACCGGCAAGGGCGCGCTGGGCGTGGTCGAGGACCGGCGTGTCACGCTCGGCAACGCGCGCTTCCTGGCGGAATCGGGCGTCGACACCGCGCCACTTGCCGCACAGGCCGACCAGCTTCGCGCGGATGGCGCCACCGCGATCTTCATGGGGCTGGACAGCCGGGTCGCAGGCGTGTTCGCCATCGCCGATCCGATCAAGCCGACCACACCGGAAGCGCTGGCCGCCCTGCGCGCCGACGGCATCAAGGTGGTGATGCTGACCGGTGACAATCGCACGACGGCCGAAGCCGTGGCGCGTCAGCTCGGTATCGATGCCGTCGAGGCCGACGTCCTGCCCGATCAGAAAGCCGCTGTCGTCGCACGGCTGAAACAGGAAGGCCGCGTCGTCGCCATGGCGGGCGATGGGGTCAATGACGCGCCGGCGCTGGCGGCGGCGGATGTCGGCATCGCGATGGGGCATGGCACCGATGTTGCGATGGAAAGCGCGGGCGTGACCCTGCTCAAGGGCGACCTCAACGGTATCGTCCGCGCCCGCCAACTCAGCGAGGCGGCGATGGCCAATATCCGCCAGAATCTGTTCTTCGCCTTCGTCTACAATGCGGCGGGCGTGCCGATCGCGGCCGGCCTGCTCTATCCGGTCTTTGGCATCCTGCTTTCGCCGATGATCGCGGCGGCAGCGATGGCGTTGTCGTCGTTCAGCGTCGTGGCCAATGCGCTGCGGCTCAACCGGGTGAAGCTGTGAATATCGGCGCGGCCTCGCAGGCGAGCGGTGTCTCGCAGCGGATGATCCGTCACTACGAGAAGATCGGCCTGATCCCGGCGCCGCTACGCCGGGACAGCGGCTACCGCGATTATGCGGATGCCGATGTCCATCGCTTGCGGTTCATCGCCAATGCGCGCGATCTCGGCTTTCCGATCGAGGACATCCGCGATCTCCTTGGACTTTGGAGCAACAGCCAGCGCACCAGCGCCGAAGTAAAAGCGCTCGCGATCACCCGTGCCGACGAACTGGGGCGTAAAGCTGATGCGCTTCAGGCGCTGCGCCGGACATTGCTCGAACTGGCTGAACGCTGTCATGGCGACGACCGGCCCGACTGCCCGATCATTGAGCGCATATCTAGTAGGAATCCGTAGCGGAAATTTTGGGTTACAGAGAATGGAATAGAGGGGGCGTCGCCGTGAGCTCAACACGCTCGCCGGGCATACGGCAAGCTCATATTAGCGCGGACGCGCCGATACGTACTCTTCCCGATGTCGCAGCCGGCGAGGTCCTGCGAGCATGACAGACCCACAGCGCGATCTCGTCTGCGTAAACAAGAGGAGAAAGGGACTATGGATACATCGCATGCGAATGCTCTGCTGCAAAAGCATGCAGTCCTCGACCGCCAGATTCAGGAAGAGATGAGCCGCCCCATGCCGGACGATGTCATGATTCAGCAGCTTAAGAAGCAAAAGCTACGCCTCAAGGAAGAACTGGCCAGGCATTGAAGCCTGCCCCGGGCGTGAGCCATGAACCGGCCTGATTGCTCTGGCCTGTTCTCGCTCCAGCCCAACTCCGCGTCTGAAGCATCGTTGACGCCTGGCGCGTGACGGCCCTGAAGATCAGGCGGTGGCGGTCGAAATGGGGGGAGGGGGCGCCTTTTACTCCATTAAGGATAACCGTCCGCCCTCCATCATCTGAATAAAGCAGCCGGTCAGAAATCGCCCATAGTCTCGTCCATGCCCCGCCATGATCGGCCTGGAACCAGTCGCTCACCAATGCCGTCGATTGACTCCCAAGGATACGATTCATATACGAATCATATATTGTAAATAGCGGCGAAGGGCATCCATGGGCATTGTGAAAATCAACGACGAGCTGCACGAAGAGGTCCGCAGGGCCAGCACCGTGATGTGCCGTTCCATCAATGCGCAAGCCGAATTCTGGATGAAGATCGGTATGCTCGCCGAGGCAAGCCCCACTTTGTCATTCAATGACATCGTCAAGACGCAATTTTCCGCAGCACATGTTCGCCTCGCCGAAGCGGCCTCTGCCTGACATGGTGAAGACATCTGACGAACTGGCGCTGATGCGTGTTTCCGGCAAGCTGCTGGCGTCCGTCTTCGAGATGCTGGACGAGCAAGACCTCGCCGGCATGTCGACATTGCAGGTCAACGATCTGGTCGATCGCTTCATCACCGTGGAGCTCGCCGCGCGTCCGGCGAGCAAAGGGCAGTACGGCTTCAAATTCGTCCTGAACAGCTCGATCAATCACGTCGTGTGCCACGGGGTGCCGGATGCAGACGAGATCGTCCGGGACGGCGACATCATCAACCTCGACATCACGCTGGAGAAGAACGGCTTCATTGCGGACTCGAGCAAGACCTATCTGATCGGCGACGTTTCATCTGCCGCAAAACGGCTGGTGCGTGTCGCACAGGAGGCGATGTGGAAAGGCATAGGGCAGGTGCGGCCTGGCGCCCATATCGGCGCCATCGGCTTCGCAATCGAGCGGCACGCCAAAAAGAATGGCTACTCGATTGTGCGTGAATTTTGCGGGCACGGCATTGGTCGCGAGATGCACGAGGAGCCGCAAGTCATGAATTTCGGGCGGCCGGGAATGGGCGTGCGCCTGCGCGAGGGCATGGTTTTCACGATCGAACCGATGATCAATCAGGGTACGCGCAAGGTCTCTACCCAAGACGATGGATGGACGGTCGTGACCAACGACCGGAAGCTCTCGGCCCAGTTCGAGCATACGGTCGCGGTTACCGGGAACGGCGTCGAAGTACTGACTTTGCGACGCGACGAAATGCCGATGCTGGCACGCGTAGCGTAGGCGGTTTCGTTGCAGTTACTCCCCGAAAGCGGCCCGAGGACTAACCACGAAAATCGGTCGTTCACGCCTGCGATGGCGACCAGATCTCATGGTCTTAAATCGTCGATCCGGTTGATCAGGTGACCCTCGCCGATGCTGCCGAGTACATCGGCCAGCCATTCCAGCAGATTAGGGGCGCCATCACGCCGACTGCATTCCGTTGAGGACTCCTGGCGGCGTGCCTGACGAGCGTTCCACTGGGGATATTGCTTAATTACGCGCGCGGGGCATGCGCTTAGATGCGTTCGACGGGCGAAGAGGGCTGCGCCCTGATGTTTCCGTCTGAGTGCATTGCGCCGAGGTCAAACTATGTGCCCCTATTCATCGACTGCAGGTCTCGAAACTGGACAACATATGACCAAGGAATCCCTTATTGAGAGCCCGCTGGATGGTTTGTCCGCAACGCAGGTTCGTGAGCGGCTCGACCGGGATGGGCCGAACGAGCTTCCGCGGCAGAAGAAGCGCTCGCCATGGCGGATTGCGCTCGAGGTGCTTCGCGAGCCGATGTTGGCGCTGCTGCTTGCCGCAGGGCTCACCTACCTCCTTCTGGGCGACACGGGAGAGGCGTTGATCCTGCTTCTGTTCGCGTGTTTCTCGATACTGCTGACCGTGGTGCAGGAAGCCCGGACCGAGAATGTGCTGGAAGCGTTGCGGGATCTTTCAGCGCCGCGTGCGCTTGTCATGCGCGATGGCGGGACCGTGCGCGTGCCGGGCCGCGAGGTCGTTCAAGGCGATATCCTCGTTCTTGACGAAGGGGACAGGATCGCGGCGGACGCGCTGGTGCTGCGGACCCAGGGGCTCGAATGCGATGAATCGCTTCTGACAGGGGAATCCGTTCCAGTGCGCAAGCGCAGCGCTTTCCAGGAGGACGCGGTCGCGCATGAACCTGGCGGGGACGATCTGCCTTATGTCTTTGGCGGTGCGATCGTCACTCGCGGTGGAGGCCTCGCCCGCGTGACGGCTACGGGTCCCCGCAGCCGCATCGGCGAGATTGGCAGATCGTTATCCAGCGTCGAGACCGAAGCGCCCCGGCTGCAGCATGAGATGCGCAGGATCGTGCGCATCTGCGCGACTGGTGGCATCGCGGTCGCTGCCCTGGTGGTTCTCCTCTACGGGCTCGTGCGCGGGGGATGGCTCGATGCATGGCTCGCCGGCATCGCGATCGGAATGTCGCTTCTGCCCGAGGAGTTCCCGGTCGTCCTTGCGATCTTCATGGCAATGGGCGCTTGGCGTATCGCGCAGGTCGGCGTGCTCACCCGGCGGGCGTCGGCGATTGAGTCCATGGGCGCGGCTACGGTCCTTTGCACGGACAAGACCGGAACGCTGACCCAGAACAGGATGGTTGCAGCCGGACTCTGGATGGCGTCCGGCGAAACGGCCGATCTTGGGGCGGGGATGGCCAGCGATCGTTTCGACGAGCTTTTGCGATATGGTGCGATGGCGAGTGCCCCGATCCCCGTCGATCCGATGGAGGTGGCCTTCCACGAAGCTGCCGTTTCGGCGGCCTGCCAGGATGTACGCGGATGGACGCTGATACATACCAACACCCTGCGACCTGATTTGCTGGCAATGACGAATATCTGGGAGAGCCCCGGGGAGGAGACGACGTTCGTTGCCGCGGCCAAGGGCGCGCCCGAGGCGATTGGCCGCCTGTGCAGGCTCGACAAGGAGGGTCAGGCCCGGCTCGAGGCGGCGGCCACCGCGATGGCGGTGCGCGGCATGCGTGTCCTTGGCGTGGCGGCCGGACGCGTCCCGCGCGAGGTGGCGGCGAAGGATCATCTCGAGCATGATTTTGAGCTGCTTGGACTTGTTGGATTGAAGGATCCGCTTCGCCCTGGTGTCAAAGAGGCGATTGCCCAATGCAGGACTGCCGGGATCCGTGTGATCATGATCACGGGTGACTATGCGGCAACAGCGCAGGCGATCGGCGCGGAAGCGGGTCTCGATGCCGGTGAAACGCTCACAGGACCGACTATCAGCACCCTGAGTGACGAGGAATTGTCGGAGCGGATCAAGACCGTCTCGATCTGCGCGCGGACGATGCCCGATCAGAAATTGCGGATCGTTTCGGCGCTCAAGGCTGCTGGTGACATCGTCGCCATGACGGGTGACGGCGTCAACGATGCACCTGCGCTGCGGGCCGCACATATTGGTGTCGCCATGGGCAAGCGCGGCACCGACGTTGCGCGGGAGGCGTCATCGATCGTGCTGGTGGAGGACGATTTTGGCGCGATCGTCTCGGCGATCCGGCTGGGGCGGCGGATCTATGACAATATTCGAAAGGCGATAGGTTTCATTTTCGCGGTTCATGTGCCGATTGCGGGGCTTGCACTGTTGCCGTTGCTCCTGGGGACGCCGATTTTGCTGGGCCCCATCCAGATCGCCCTCCTCGAGATGATCATCGATCCGGTCTGCGCACTTGTGTTCGAGGCAGAGCAGGAAGAAGAGAATTTGATGCAGCGGCCGCCGCGTGCGCCGCAGGAGCGTTTGTTCAACCTGCCTTTGGTGGCAAGTTCGGTGTTTCAAGGGGGGCTGGCGCTCGCGGTGCTCGGTGCGATCCTCGTCGCTTCGGGCCGTATTTCGTTGCCGGTTGAAGAATTAAGGACATTCATGTTCTTTGCTCTTGTCGCCTCGGTGATTGCCCTGGTTCTCGCCCATCGGTCGTTCAGTGCGCATATCAGCCAGGCGGTTGTCCGGCACAATGTGGCGTTCCGCTTTGTCCTGGGATTTATCCTGGCCGGGACGGTCCTGATCTTCGGGGTTGAACCGCTTCAGCAGCGTTTGGGTTTTGCGCCACTGGGCTGGGTTGAGGTCGGCTTGATCATATTGACAGGCGTTGCGTTGCTCGGCGCCTTCGAACTGATCAAAGCGGTCGGCGCGCACCTGGCGCCGTTGATCAGGCCGGTGGGTAGCCGACGCCTATCTTGAATCTGGAACTTTTATGCGGTGCGCTTCCGGGTAGCGGCGGACGGTGGCCGAGGCGGTGCAATCGCGGCTGGCCTGACAGTCTTCACCCTGTTCATGGGGCGTGGAACGGCTAAGGCCGCGCTCGATTGCAGGGGGGAGCGGATGGTGCGGTAGGTGCAGATACGCACGCGGATCCGGGTCAACGATGCCGGGTGGGTAATGCGTCGGCTCATCGTTGGATCCAACTGCGCGAATGCTCGTTCCGAAGGTCTTTGCGGGCATGATCCAGGTGCGCATTTGGCCAGCGGTCGCGCTTTCAGCGCCGCGGCTTCGCACTGCCGAGCATACGTTTGTTGATAACCTGGGTGGTTTCAAGCCCGATCCTGTCGCCGGGAATGAGGCACCCGAACATCGCCCTGGGCCCTTATCGCGCCGATGACGACGCGCTGTGACGCGGGCCCCGGTGCGTCGGCTCGAGACCGATGACATCGGTCGAGGCAAGCAGATAAACATCTTCTCCGCTGAAGAAGGTCTCGACGCGTTCGTCGTTGTTGTCCGGACGAGGGATGTGACCGAAGCGGCCCTGCCAACGCTGATCAACAAACTCCAGCAGTGCATCCCAGGCGGCGGAATCGGTGTCGTAGACCGCAAGGGTCTCTTGCCCCTGATAGAGAATGATGAGAACTATGGCCTGCATGCGCGCGTCCAGTCGGCTGCGCCGACATGGCGCGTGGGGTTCTCCCGCCTGCTAGATTCGGCGCGCACTTACTTTCAATAAGTAATCTTCCCAATCTTGAATTCGATCCGTCCTTACCAGATCCAGATGTTGGAACAGAAGATCATCCGAATTAGTGTAAATGTTTTGTTAATAATATTTATTTGATTGCGTGATGTGCGATAGCGTGACGTTATCTATGCTGTCTGGATAGGCGCCATTCCAGTGCTCGTCTTGCCATATTCTTGTAGGGCGCACTGCCAGGTCTGCTTGGCTCGATCCCGTCAACGATGGCCTATGGGTATTGTGTCGATTGCCCGGATTTGCCCGCTGCGTTAGGCTTTTGCTGAACGACAGGCCCGGTGGAACCGAGATGGGACAGCTGACGACAGTCGAAGCGGCCAACTGGATGGCATTGTATCTGGCGACCGGGATCTGTTGCGCGATGGCGTTCGCGCTCTCGATCGGGATGATGCTATGCGCGGTGTACCGCGAACGCAGCTGGACCGCAGTGACCTCCTGGCAAGCGGCGCTGTTGTTTGTGCCGCGAACCTGGTGGCGTTGGCAGAAGCTCTATTTGACCTCAATGCCCGTGACCCTCGCGATCGTCATCTTGTTCGCGGCCTCGATGAACTGGGGCTAGAGGCCGAAGCCGCGCAGGACGGCTGGTGCAATCCGGTTCCGCTCGAGATCGAGCGGTGAGACGCAGACGAGCGGAGCGAGTTGCTCCATTCGCGGGTGCGTTGCGGCTTTCGAAAGCAGGTACATCTCGTCATTCGAGCCCATGGCTTCGACCATGACGTGCCGGATTTCACCCGTGGATCTCGATCGCGCCTCAAGAAGGAAATCCGGCCGGCAGGGACCGATCTGGGTCAGGGTGTCGAACACAGGCTTCTCGATCATCAGGTCGATATCATAGCGGTCAAATGTCACGCGTAGCTTGATCAAATCGCGCAGCACCGCGCGCTCGAATTCGGAGTCGACGGGCATGAACCGTCGGCCCGAAAGGATCGGCTGGGCGTATGCGCGAAGCGGCGCATATCCATGCGCCTCGGGATATTGTCCGGCCACGATGAGGACCAGATAGGGACCCTTGATGGTATTGCCGCGCACGGAGGGAGATTGCACGCGGTTGGCGATCACGACCGGATCCGAGCCCGACACCTGGATCGTCGCGCCGCGGAACTCATGTGCGAAAAGGGCCAGGAAGGCCTGGGGCGCATGGCCACGCGGCCAACGGCGGGCGATCTCGCGCAGGCTGGCATAAACGCGTTTGCTGTGGAGCGCCTGCGCATGGGTCCAGAAAGCGCGACCGAGCTCGATCCCTGGCGCGATTTCGATTCTTGTCGCAGCGGCGGACAGGGTTCGGAACTCATCGCTGATCGAATGGCCGACATGATCTTCGCCAAGCGGCGGGACGCGGTTGAGACCGGAAATGTGGAGCAGGCGCCAAAGCAGGCGGGCGAGCCGGGGGACTGAACCCTGGCGCGTCCGGTCGTCGCTACTGTCTTCTTCGGGCTTTTGCGCGAGCTTCTCCGGCGCCGGGCGCAGCACTTCGAAATAACCCATTGGCGGATCGGCGGCGCTTTCATGGGTGCGCACCTCGCTGAGCCGATTGGTGGCCTGCTCACGGAAAAAAGGGCAGTCGGGATGGTGCTCGGGGCGGTCGGTGCTGGTGAGCCGGCGAAGATAATAGGTTTCAGCCTCGGACAGGAAGGCGGGGGTCAGGATCGGCGGTGAAGCGCCGGGCTGCAGACAATCGCAGGCGATCCATTTCTCCCCAATGCGGGCTTGCTGGACGAGGGTGATGCCGGCCTCTTCGTCATGCCTTGAGCCCCTGCCGGAATACCATCGGACAAGGGCGTCGCGCACAGGTTGGGGCAGCGGAATTCTGCCCGTGCCAAGGCCATTGGTGCGGCGAGGGATCAGCCACATGCGCTGCCGTCCCAGGCCCTCATCGCCCGGCTCTCATGGCGGCGGCGCGGATTGACAAGGTTGGATTTGATACTCTCCACTTGGCCTAATTGCGAATTGGGGAGGATCTCATGCGAGCATTTCTGATCGGCATCGCGGTCGCGGCGATAGGGTGGGAAACCGGTAGTATGGCTGCGGAGCCGCCGCCGGCGGCGCGTAGCGTCCAGTTGATTTCGATGGGCGCCACCAATCCGCAGAGGCCGCTCCGGGCGGGCGAGGATGTCGAGGATGAGGCCCCTCAGGCGGCTGATCACGCGGCGTTGCCGGCACTGCCCCCCGCGTTCCGCATCCACGATCTGAGCCGCCGCTGGGTGGAGTTTCAGATGGTTGACAGTTTCAGCGCTGCGCCGGAGGTACCGGCGCGTACCAGTGTGGCGCAGCCATCGGTGCCGCCCTCCACAGGTCTGCTCCCGGCGGCAGGATCGATCCCCGTCCCGATCTGGATGCGGGGCGGACCCATATTTGCGTCCGCTTCGCCGCGTTACGTGCCGGAATGTTCCGCAGCGCCCTACCGCCCGACCGGCTTCTTGCGGTCTGATGCGGAGTTCCGCCGGGCGACCTATTATGGATTGATGAGCAATATTGCATGTGAACATGGCATCCCGGTCGGTCTGTTCGACGCAATGATCATCCGGGAAAGTCAGTATCAGCCCAACATTTATTCGCCCAAAAATGCCTTCGGTTTGACCCAGTTGATGCCGGGAACGGCGGCGCAGCTGGGGGTCGACCGCTACCATGTGGAGAGCAACCTTCGAGGCGGCGCCAAATATCTGCGGCGGCAACTCGACCGTTTTGGTCACTATCACCTTGCCCTGGCGGCCTACAACGCTGGACCTGGCCGCGTCCGGAACGGTGCGGTGCCGCGGATCCCGGAAACGCGGGATTATGTCGACAATGTGCTGTTGAACTGGTCGCGGCTGAGCGGTTTTGAGCGCCGGGCGACCATAGTTCCCCAAGTGACCGTTGTTCCGGCAACGGCGGCACGTCCTGCCGGACGCGCGGCGACGGTGTCGACCTTTTGAACGAGGGCGTGCGGCGTGCGGTGCGTCGTTGACGCGATAGCGGCGCCTAGATCTGGAAATCATCGCCATCTGTGATCCGTGCCCGCCGTTCACGGATCTTCACGACTTCTTCGGCGACCCGCTTGACGACCGCCTTCTGGAGGGGCGCGCCCCAATCGCGTTTCACCTCCGATCCGTCGATGCCGTTGATCTCATCGAGCGCCTCGATGATCTTGCGGGGCAGGCCGGCGAACATCTCGCAAAGCATTGAAATGACGGTTGCATATCGCTCCCTGTCGGGCAATTCGAGACCTTTGAAGGTCTCGATGCAGATATACGCCTGCAGGATGTTGGTGCCGAGCGCGTGGAGAATTTTCTCAAGCTCAGGTAGAGTCATCACCGACCGCTTGTCGGGATCGCTATGAAGGAGGAGGCCAAGACGGGATTTGCTGATCCCGGTCATATGCGCCAGCCTGCGCTGCGCGGTGTCCCGCACAGCCATGGTTTGAAGGATCAGGGGTACGTAATCCCGCTGCGGCTCGTCGCGCTCGACGGCCTCCACAACTTACGCCCCCACTTTGGCAAGAGATGACATTTCGATCTCGCATTGCCGCCTGGATCAGGAGACACAATCACATGGAAATCGGCAATGCAAGCCCGGTTTGAGCCAAACAGGGCGGGTAATTGGTTGGCTAACACACTGTGGACCAAGCCGTTTAACTGGAATGACCGTTGGCGAATCCGTTACGTCCGAATGGGTCTGGGCCGCTGAGATCCAGCTTGCCCATGACCTGCGCGGCCTTCTGTTCGACCACATAATCGAACAAAAGGAATGATAAGGCATCCGCCACAGTCAGTTTGGAGTCGAGCTGGCGGCTCAGTAAATCCTTCACTTCATCAAGGCTTGTTGCGCTCGTTCTGGAAATATTGAGACGAATTCGAATGGTCCCGTCCGATGGAATTGAAGTAAGATGTTCCTTGAGAGTGCGGGTATCGTGGCTTCCGATCTTTTCGGTACGGGAACTTCTATGGTCGATCAGATTCGAAAGCGTCTGATGATGCAGGGTTTCATTTGAATGCAGGCGGATGCCTTCGGTTGTCAGCCGGAACAGGGGTTCGGAGATATTGAGGGTGATGTCTCGTGAGTCTGCGGCGCCCATAGTGCCCACGTCCTGAAGTTGCGATCCATAAGAAGCCCGATCTACGCGTCTGGCTTACGGCAGCGATTATGAACCGAGAATGGTTAATTTCCGATAATCTGGCCGCCGAATCTACCGCGATTGCCGCGTGCCCGCAAATGTGGGGCAAGCCGCCCCGCAATCACGGGCATCTTGCCCCGTTTTGACGGGCGGCCCGCCCCGGATGTCGGAGCATCGTGCCCCGTGGCCATGCTTAAAAAGCCGAGAATCGCAAAATGATGGCCGAATCGAGGGGGCCTCCTCGGGCCGCCCGTTGCGACCACGCAAGGCATCTGACCACCCTTTCACTTGGGCGCGGATCCGTCGCGTCTCCATGTGAAGGAAACCCAACATGCAGTCAGTTCTGAAAAAGAGCGGGCGCACGGAGCGGGCGATCGTCGCCATCGCCCTCCTCCTGTTCGCTGGTCTCTGGTTCGCGGGGCCAGCATTCGCCGGCGCCGATACCACGTTCGATACCGCGCTCACCAAGTTCACCGACTTCCTCGAGGGTTCGGGCGGCAAGATCATCACCGTGCTCAGCCTTGCCGGCGGCATCGTCGCCCTGGCGTCGGGTCGCTTTTCCATGGGGCAGATCGCTATCCCGGTCGGGGTCGGGGTCGGTGCGGGGACCGGAATTCCGATCGTCACGTCCACTGTGACGGCGACGATCTGAGCGTTCCTGCGGTCGGACGAAGTAGCAGCTTCGACCGATCCAAGGAGAGGGTGGTGCAATGGCCGCGGACAAGTACGTTATCCCGACTCATCTGGATGATCCCGAGCTGATCGGGCTGTGGACCCTGGATGAGTTCCTGGCGATGGTCATACCCTTCGCGTGGGGGATCCTGTCTCAGCACATTCTCATCGGCATGGCACTTTCGGGTGCAGGCTGGTGGGGTCTCAGAAAAGCTAAGGCAGGCCGGGCGACATCGTGGCTTCTCCATCTGGCCTATTGGTATCTTCCGGCCGGGTTCACCGGTCTGAGAGCCACGCCACCCTCGTACCTTCGATTGATGGCGGGGTGATATGGAACTTTCCTACAGTCATTCGCACAGCCAGCGCATCCTGCGACAGCGGAACATCCTGGCGATCGTCGCCGCCGGGCTCGGCGCGCTGACCCTATTGCTGTTCATCTTCACCGTATCGCGGGACCGGGAAGTCGTGCTGCAACCCATTTTGCGCTCGCCCGTCACGGTGAGCTCGGCCGGGGTCAGCCGGGAATATCTCGAGATGATCACCCGCGATACCGTGGTGCTCACCCTCAATCGCAGTCCGCAGAATCTCGAATACTGGATGAATTCGGTGCTCGATATCACGGCGCCGTCCGCCCAGGGCAAGATCAAGGCCGATCTGCTCAAGATCGTCAACGAACAGCGGGGGTCTTCGATCTCCCAATTCTATACCATCGAGAAAATGGACCTCGACACGAAGAACCTTCGCTCGGAGGTGACGGGCAGTCTGCACACCATCGTCGGCAACAAGGTCATTTCGAACGAACGCCGGACCTTCCGGTACGACTGGGAATATTCCGGCCTGTCCCTGAAGCTGATCGGCTTCGGCATGGTGGTGGCCGAGCAGGGGAAGGAAAAATGATGTCGGTCTATGTCTTCGGCAGTGCCGCTGCCGGCACGGCCTTCCTCTCGCGCGTCCATTGCCATTTGAGCCGGTGCATGGGCGCAGGACTGCTGGCGATCGCCGTGCTTCTCGTCGCAGAACCGGCGAGGGCGGACCAGACGATCATGGCGTCGGACAGTGCCCAGGTCGACTGCCAGGCATCGGCCAAGGACCTCACGCGCATCAGCCTTGTCGAGGATGAGTTCGCGTCGGTCTCGAAGATCTCGACCGGCAACCCGATCGATGACTTCTCGGTCGTCAACGAGCCTGTTCGCGGCGATATCTATCTATCCGTTCCTGACGGATTTGTCCGGAGCGCCCTCTCATTTTTCGCCACGAGCAAGCGCGGCTATGTCTACAAGTTCGTGTGCCGGATCGGTGGCGACCAGGCCGCGCAAGTCTTCGTCTCCAATCCGGCGATCGCGAACGAACGAGCCGCTGAGAACGGTCCGGCGGAAAAGCTCGGGACGCGCGATGCCGCTATCGAGCTCGTGCAGGCCATGTACTCGAATGCGGTCGCCGAAGGCTATGAGATGCGGCAGCGCGCCTTGCGACCGGTCTATGTCGGTACGCTTCAGGTGCAGATGATCGCCGAATACCGGGGTCCAGAACTCACCGGCAAGGTTTTGCGCATCGAAAACAAGGGCGCGTCCGAAATCGAGCTGACCGAAGCCATGGTCGCCCCCGCCAGTGCGCTGGCCGTGTCGATTGCCGAGGGCAGGCTCGCCCCGGGCAAGGTCACTACGGCCTACCTTGTCTCCCAGAACGCCCAATACGCGCAGACACAAAGGTGAGGACATGGCCCTATCCGATTTCTTGAACCGTAAGCGTCCTCCCCTCGATGGTGGGACGGGCGAGGGCGTCTCGCCGCTTTCGGGCGACCTTGCCGGGAACGAGGCGGTTCGAAGGAAGCAGCGGCTGCTCCTGGCAGGCGTAGCGGGCGGCGGCCTCATCCTGTCTTCCTTCTGGATTTTCAGCGGCGGGGACAGCGAGAAACTCGGTGAGGATGGCGTCAGCGAGGTCACCGTCTCGACCAAGGATCTGGTGAATCGCAACCTCTCCCAGCAGGAGTGGATGGCGCTCTCGGAGAACAGATTCCAGTCGACGGAAAACCAGCTCAAATCGATCGACGGGCAGAACCGGCGGCTCGAGATGCTGACGGCCCAGGTCGAGACGCTCAAGGGTCAGAATCAGGCGATGCAGGCCGATGGTCAGCGGGTTTTGTCGGCGTATCAGTCAGAAAATGAGCAACTGAGGCGGCAGATCAGCGAACGTCAGGCGGCCGCCGCTCCGGCGCCTGGACCGGCGGCGCTCTATGGCCCGAACGGACCCCAGGGCTATCAGCGGCCGGACGGTTCAACAGGGGGTCCGGGCCGCGGCGCGATCGGTGGGCCGAGCGAGGTCAAACTTGTCAGCTTCTCGACGGCTGAGACGGGTAACGCCACGCGCGTCGCCAAGGGCAATACCACCTACACCGACAGCATCAACTATCTGCCGCCTAACAGCTTCGCACGGGCCAGGGTCATTGTCGGCGTCGATGCCAGTGCCGGCGTCAACAGCCAGACAGACCCGCTTCCTGTCGTCCTGCGCGTCACTGGTCCGGCTCGCTCGGTCTACCAGAACGGGCGGTTGCTCACGACCAGGATCGAGGGCTGTCTCGTCAATGGCGCGGCGCGCGGTGACCTCTCGAGCGAGAAAGTCTATGTGAAGCTGCAGAAGATGACCTGCCCGCAGCCCGGCGGCCGCTATGCAGTGTCCGAGGTGAAGGGCTTCCTCGCCTTCGGCGGGAAGACCGGGGTGCGGGGCCGGGTTGTGTCCCGCGAGGGCTCGCTCGTCACCCAGGCGTTCATCGCGGGTCTGGCCGGCGGCTTTGGCCGCGGTTTCTCAGCGAACGCGAACAGCGTGTTCCAAGGCACCAACATCACCACCAACGGAAAGCGCGAAAAGCTCTCGACCGGTGAGATTCTGGAGGGAGGCTTTGGCGAGGGCATGGCCCAGACGGGCGACATGGTCTCGAAATATCTGATCGAGCGCGCCGAGCAATATCAGCCGGTCATTGAAATGCCGACCGGAATCGACGTCGAAATTGTCTTCCTGGAGGGTGTCTATGTCCGCAATTGACCGTATCCGCTCGCTTACCCGGCGATCGCGCCTTTTGGTCGCGACCGCCGCGGGCCTGAGCCTGGCTGGCATCGCGCTTGCTGCCGATGCCAGCAGTGCCGAGGATCGTGTCCGGGCGTTGTTGAAATCCCGGCTGCCCAAGACGTCTGTAACGGCGATCGACTGCGGGAAGGTCGGCGGACTGTGCGAAATCACCGCGGGCGAGAATCTCTTCTATGTCGATTCCGGGGCGCGCTACCTCGTGATCGGCCGGGTCTACGATATGCAGACCCGGCAGGACATCACGGCGGCGCGGCTGCTCGAGATGAATCCCGACATGCTGGTCGGCTCGGCCGCGCGCGCGAATGCGCTGGCAAGTGGCGGGGAGGAGGAAGGGGCGCAGCAACTGGCGGCTGCGCCGACACGGATTGAGCGCCCCGTCGCCCCCGCGAAAGCGCGCAAGCTTTCGCTTTCCAGCTTGCCGCGGGATGGCGCGATTATCTGGGGCAATCCGTCCGGTCAGACCGTCACGGTCTTTTCCGATTTCCGGTGCGGCTATTGCCGTGCCCTGACGGGCGTTCTCAAGGACATGAACGTGCGAGTCGTTGAGCGACCGATCTCGGTGCTGGGCAGTCGGGATGTCGCGGACCGGGTCTATTGCGCCAGGAACCGCGAAGCCGCGCTTCATGCCGCTTATGCCGGGGCGCCGATCAAGGCGGGGCCTGCCTGCAATACCTCGGGCCTCGATGCGAACGAGGCCTTCGCGCACCGGCATGGGCTCAGTGGCACGCCGGTGATCGTGCGCAGCGACGGGGCGGTGCTCGAGGGGTATCGGCCGCGCGCCTTCCTCGAGAAGTGGCTCAAGGAGGCGCAGTCATGACGAGGAGCGCATCTCGGCGCCGGCGCTTGTCATTGGCTTGCGCCCTCACGTTGTGCAGTGCTGTGGCGCTCGGTGGATGCGCGACATTCGGCGGGAACATTCGCGGCGACTTTTCCTGTGCCGCGCCCGATGGCATCTGCGCTCCGAGTTCGACCATCGATGATCGTGCGCTTGCCATGATCTCCGCCGAAGGGGCGGATGGCGATACACGTCCCGCGGCGAGTACCCCGCGTGGTTCGGCGCGCCGGGTCAATCGCGCCGCCGCGCCGCAGACTGCCAGGATCGCTGCGGCTGATCCCGCCCGGACGCGCGAGAAGGTGCTGAGGATCGTTTTCCAGCCCTATATTGATGAACGGGGCCGCCTGCATGAGGCGAGCGCTGTCCGCGCGGTTGTCGCGAACGGAGAATGGCAACAGGCGCTTGGGCAAGCAGTCGTGCCTTCCGCCCGACTGAGCTATGGGTCCGGCAGCCCCGAGACGCTTGCCGATGCTGTCGATCGCGTGGACCCGCCGGGCGGAACGCTCGCTGCCGTTGATCCGGGCATGCCGGACCCGGCGGTTGTGGCGGCTGCCCGCACGCGAAAACCTGATCCCGTTGAGGCGATCAAGGCTGATGTCGCGACCCGTCTCGCTCCCAAGACAGGCAGCGCCCGTGGTGCTGCGACGGTGGATGGTGCAGCGCATCCTCCGTCCGCGGCCGTCTCGCCGGCGCCTCCGACCCCCGCGGAGGTGCCGGCGAGCGGTAACGCAGGTGCCGACCTAGCCGCGGGAAAACCCCAGGTCGGCGTTTCCGCCGCGGGCGTTCAGGCGGTCGAACGCGTGAAGCAAGACCCAATCTACCAAAGGATAGCAGGTTCTGCGGCCGAGGGCGCGCGGGACGCGGCCGCGCAAAGCGGCGCCGTTCCAACCGCGCCATCGGCGGGCGCATCCACGGTTCGTGCCGCTGATTTTCCGGCTGCCGTGCGGGAGGACAACTGAGATGGCGGGCAAGGCCGGTATGATCGAGAGCTTGATGTCCGGCATTCTCGGCGACAGCCGGCGGCCTGATGCCGATCGGCCCGCGCTTGGCGTTCCCATGTTGGCCGACTGGCTCCCCTATCGCAGCTTCGACGCAAAGACGGGCATCTTCTACAACAGCGCGTCGCGAGGTTTCGTCGTCGAGGCTGCGCCGCTCATAGGCGCGGACGAGCGCACGGGCGAGATCCTCACCCAGTTCCTGTCTGAAGCGATCCCCGCGCCAGGCTGCCTCCAGTTCCACCAGTGGATGAGCCCGCGCATATCGGAGCGTCTCTCGCGCTGGTATCTTCCGCGCTATTCGGCGCGCGGCGTCTATGAGCGCATGGCCAAGCACCGGGTGGATTTCCTGACCGATGGTGTCTGGCAGTCGCTGTCCGCCGACGCGCCCTTTTGCCTGCGTAATCACCGTGTGGCGATATCCTATTCGACACCGGAATCGTCGAACGTGTCGGTCGAAGAGATTGTGGCCGTCATGGACGGCCTGATCTCGGCGCTCGCGTCGATCAATGTTTCGGCGCGCAAGATGGATCCGACGGATCTTATTGGCTGGGTCGATGACATCACCTCCCCGACGACGGCCGCTGGCGAAGACGTGGTCAATTACAATCCGCTCGACCCGATCGCGGACCAGGCGGTACGCCGGGATGTCGAGCTGCATATCGAGCCCGATCGCATGTTGCTGCGCACCGAGCGATTTCGGCCGACCGGGCACACGGTGGATGAAGCGCCCGAGATCGGTGAGATCCTGCCCGACGTCTTCGACGTTCGGTCCTTCTCGGTACGGAACCTGCCGACCCGCTGGGCGCCATGGGATGTCGCGCGGCTGATCGGCGACATGTTCACGGACAAGCTCCGGATGCCGTGCCCGGTCGCGACCAATCTGTGCGTCGAATTCCCCGACCTGCAGGCGTCTACCAACAAGGCGAGCTTCAAGTTCATGCGGACCACGAGTCTCGCGGACTCCAAATCGGCCCGGTTTCTGCCGCAGCTGCGCGAGCAAAGCCAGGAATGGCGCTATGTGAACGACGAACTGCGCCAGGGGCGCAAGCTGGTGCGCGTCTTCTTTTCGGTTACGGCTTTCTCGCCCAAAGGAAAAGGTGACGCTAACGAACGTGTGCTGAAATCGGTGTACCGCGCGGCGGGCTGGGATCTGCTCGACGACCGCTACCTGCAGATCATGGGCCTTTTGTGTGCGATGCCCATGACGATGGCGAATGGCCTCTCGCGCGATCTCGAACGCATGAAGCGGATGCGCACGCTTCTGACGACCACGGCAGCGAACCTCGCACCCATCCAGGGCGAGTTTCTGGGTGGGCAGGTGCCCCATCTCATGCTGATCGGCCGGCGCGGCCAGCCATTTTTCTGGAGTCCGTTCGAAAATGCGGCGGGCAACCATAATGTCGCAGTCTTCGGCAAGTCCGGGTCGGGCAAATCGGTAACCCTGCAGGAGCTCTGCGCGTCGCTGTGCGGTGCCGGCGCGCGTGTTGTCGTGATCGATGACGGACGCTCGTTCGAGCATTCGGCGAAGCTCCAGGGCGGGGCGTTCGTCGAGTTCACGCTTGGCTCGGGCTTCTGCCTCAACCCGTTCAGCATGATCGACGAGGAGTTGGCCGCCACGGATGAAGACTATCTCCTCGATTGCATGGCGATGCTCAAGGCCATCGTGAACCAGATGTCGCGCCACATCGACCGGCTGAACGACACCGAGCGAGGCCTCATCGACGGCGCCGTCAACAGCGTCTGGGCCGAGATGGGACGGCACGGATCGATCGACGACGTGATCGCCGCGCTCGACGCCACCGGCAACGGACTCGCCATGGATCTCGGTATCGCCATGCGCCCTTTTTCATCGGGCGGTACGTATGGACGCTTCTTCCAGGGGGAGGTCTCGTTCGAGCTATCCGCGCAGCTGACGGTATTCGAACTCTCGGATCTGTCCTCTCGCGAGGAACTGCGCAGCGTCGTGCTGACCGCGATCATGTTCATGTCGCAGCAGATGATGCGCAAGGTCGATCGCGCGACCCCGAAGGCCCTGCTCCTCGATGAAGCGTGGCAGATGCTGCGCGGCGGCGCGATGGCCGACTTCATCGAAACCTATGCGCGCACCTGCCGCAAATATGGCGCTTCGCTGGTCACCGCGACCCAATCGCTGAACGACTATTACAAGTCGGCCGGGTCCGTCGCGGCGCTCGAGAATTCGGACTGGTTCGTCATCCTTCAGCAAAAGCCCGAAACGATCGCCGATTTCAAAAAGCACGACCGCTTCGAGATGGACGATTACACCGACGCCTTGCTGCGGTCGCTCAAGATCAACGGCCGCGAATATTCCGATATCCTGATCAAGGGCCCGGAAACGCTGGCGGTCGGCCGCCTCGTGCTCGATCCTTTTTCGGCCACCGTCTTTTCCTCGAGCCCGGCGGTCTACGCGGCGATCGAAGCGCTGGTGGCCCAGGGGTTCAGCATGGACGAGGCGATCGAGCGCGTTGCCTACCCCGAAAATCCGGAAAAATGGGCCTCGCACGGTGATGACGACATCGCCGAGGCGGCGGAGTGAGCCATGGGGACAGCAAGCCCTCCGCCGGAAGCCGCAACCCGGAAGCACGGCCGCCTGCCGGACCTTCGGGCGATGCTCCATTTCTATTTGCATCTGATTGGTTTCACTGCATCGACATTGCTCCTGACCTGGGGTCTGTTCACGCTTCTCTTTCTCGCCCTGGGCGGCTTCTCGCTCGACGGGCTCATGCATCAGTTGAACAACCTGACGAGCCGCTATGTCCGCGCGACCCCTGAGCGGATCGCGTCATTCAAGCACCTCTTTATCGCCGCGCATCTCGTCGTTGCGTCCGGGCTGATCGTCCTGCGGCGCGAGAAAATCGTGCCCGCGGCATTGCCAGAAGGGAAACCTGATCATGGTTGAACAGACCGAGCTCGACCTGCCGAAGCCCGCTTCGCAGCCGGCGCGCCGCGCAAAACGAGCGATTTTCGGGGGCTTCACCCGTCTGCAAATGCTCGTGGGCCTCATGGTTCTCGCCGCCCTGGTCTGGGGCATGTGGGTCACCAAGATTTTGGTTACACCGAAGCAGGAGAGCATCGTCTCCGCGCGGCTCTCCACCATTGTCGGCGAATATGTCCAGGCCCAGGCGAGATCCGCGTCGCCACCGGCCCAGGTCGAGGCGGAAATGCGCAAATTCATGGCGTCGCTTGACGATGAGCTCCAGCGCCGAGGTTCGAGCGGTCAGATTGTCCTCGTCGGCGAGGCGGTCCTCACAAAGAATGTCCCGGACATTACCGACAAGCTCAAAGATGCGGTCTATGCGTCGGGTGTGGCGCGGCCGAAGCAGGCGTCGGCTCTGGAGCTGCAGCAGCTTGAGCAGCAGGCCATGCTGGCAGCGCAGCCGCAAGCGGTGATCCCGGGTCAACCTGCAGAGCCCACCGAATATCTCGACCCCATGGTCTCGGCGCAGATGCCGCAAGCGTCGCCCATGGCCCGGCCGCAATATGGACAGCCAGGGGCGTCGGTCTCAACCTTTGGAGGTCCCGATGCCAGCGGCGGCCGCTAACCGGCCGGTCCGGCGCTGGCGCCCCAACGGGCGGCTCTGGCTTCTGCTCGGGGCCTTCATCACGGGCTGCGTGGTTCTACAGGCGCTCGCCGAGTGGCGCGACAAGCATCTCTTTTTGATCAACACGACGCATTCCCTGCCGAACTGGGCTTTTCTCATCGATCGGGGACGCATGCCGGCGAAGGGCGAATTCATCTTCTTCGATCCACCGGCGAGCCCGCTGATGCAACGTCATTTCGGACCCAAGCCAAGGATGTTCGGGAAGAAGGTCTATGGTGTCGGCGGCGATGTCGTGGGTCACGATGGCTTCGAGGTCCTGATCAATGGCGTGCCGACGGTTCGCATGAAACCGTTCACGAAGGCCGGAGAGCCGCTGACGCCTGGCGCGACCGGGGTGGTTCCCAAGGGGTGCTATTTCGCGGCAACGCCGCACATGGACGGCTTTGACAGCCGCTATGCCGAAATCGGCTTCGTCTGCGGCAAGCAGATCATCGGTACGGGGGAGCCGATCCTATGAAAGCCATTCTGACAGCCAGCGCGGCAATTGTGCCGATGGCCGCGGCCCTGCTGCTCATCGGGCCGATGCGCAGTGAAGCCAGAGACTATGGCCATGCTGGCCAAACCTTCCCTGTGATCGAGCCCGATCTTCTCTCAACGATCGAAGCGCGCCTTCGCGGGGCAGAAGAGAGCGGAGAGCTGGCACGGATGAATGAGGTGTTTGCGAAGCGCGTTGAGCAGCGTGTTCGCAGGCCAAAGCCTGTCGAGGGGGTCACGCCTGCACGGACTGCCCGGAGCTGGGATTATGACCCGAGCATCGCCATCGAACGGGATATTCGCGATCAGAAGGGTAACCTCATCGCCGCGGCCGGGCACCGGGTGAACCCGCTCGACTTCGTTGCGATCAAGCAGGACCTGGTCTTTGTCGATGGGGACGATGCCGCGCAGCTCGCCTGGGCAACATCGCGCTATACCGACCTCAAGGCGAAGATCATCTTCGTGAACGGTTCGCCGATCGAGCAGATGACCGCGAAGCAGCGGCGCTTCTACTTCGACCAGGAAGGCAGGCTCACCGGGACCTTCGGCATCGAGCACACGCCCGCCGTCGTCAGCCAGAACGGCAGGACGATGCGGGTGTCGGAGATCGTCGTGAAGTCGGGGAGGCCCGGATGATGCCGCTGTGGCTGGACATGTTGCGGACGCCCATGGCGGCTCCTGAGACGATCAGGCTGCGGGTGATGCGTCTGGCCTGGCTGTCGCTTTGTGTCGCGCTGGCTGGCTCGGTAATCCTCCTGGAGCCGCTGCAGGACCATCTGGGCAAGGCGGCGCCGTGCATGATCGCGCTTCTGCTCACCGCGACGCTGACGCTCACCATCGTCTATCTGCGGGCGAAGCAGCGGGCAGACGCGGCCTATCTCGATCAGCTGGGGGAGCGGGAATGATGCGCGCCGTTCGCACGATCTTCGGTGCGCTGCTCATCGCAATCTGCGCGATTGCTTTCGCGCCGAGCGCCCAGGCGGCCGGGCCTACCTGCAACGGCAAATTCGTGAATCCGATCACCGACGTCTGCTGGTCCTGCCTGTTCCCCCTCTCCGTCGGCGGCCTGAAGATCTGGCCGAGTGGCCGACCGGACACGAACAATCCCGCCTCACCGATCTGTGCCTGCGCAGATCCGTTGCCGCGCATCGGGATTTCGGTGGGATTCTGGGAGCCGGCGCGGCTCGCGGACGTTACCATGAAGCCTTGGTGCTTCCCCAATCTAGGCGGGGTCCGCATCGCTCCGGGCTTCGATATCGGCCAGGGCTATCTGGCAGGGCCTTCGATGGTCGGGGGACGATCGCAGAGCACCGCCAAGTGGCACGTCCATTGGTATGTCTATCCCCTGCTTTACTGGATGGAGATACTGACCGACTTCGTGTGCTTCGAGCAGGCGTCGTTCGACATCGCCTATATGACCGAGGTCGATCCCCTCTGGCAGGATGACTCCCTCGCGGCGTTGATCAATCCCGAAGCGATCATCTTCGCCAACCCGCTGGCCAAAGCCGCCTGTGCCGGAGACTGCATCGCCGGAACGGTGAACCTGCCGCTCGACCAGCTGTTCTGGTGCGCCGGCTGCCAGGGCGGGATGTATCCTTTGAACGGGAACATCCCAGCCTCGATCGGCCATGTGCAGTCCTCGCGCCTCGCGCTGTCCCGCTTCGCCTACAAGATGCACCGGCAGGCGCTCGCCTGGGGCACGATGGGCTCGGCCGGCCTCTGCAAGAAATATCTGATGCCGGTGATGCGCAAGCAGCAATACCGGTTCCAGATGACCAATCCGATCCCGACCGTGAACGGGCGTTTCGCCTGTTCGGCGATCGGGGCCTCGACCATGCCGCCGGATGCTGGCCGCGCCTACCCCGCGGGTGGCGAGGACATGGGCTATCTCGTCTGGCGCAAACGCAACTGCTGCGTGTTGTGAAGGAGGGGGCGATGCGACTTCTCACCTTGGGTGCATTCGGCCTTGTCGCCGCGGCCAGTATGACGGCCCTTCTTGCTCAAACCGTCGACGGGATCGACGTGCAGGCGATCAAGAAAAAGTCGGCGGATCTGCAGGCAGACGCACAGGCCTTCGTCGACCAGATCAAGGACCGCGGCGATGCGTTCCGGGACGAGGCAGTCACGGTGCGCGAGGGCGGCATGGAGAACATGCAGCGTGTGGCCTCTACCGATCTGCCAACCGGCCCGGCCGGCCCGATCGACTTTGACGAGATCGTTCAGGGCGCGGCGACGAACGCCGCGGCGAGTGGCGGCGAGGCCCCGCAGCTGATTGCCTTTGCCAGCCTGTCGATGCCGCCAAAGGCGCTTCGGCAGCTCATCCAGGACACGGCGAGGGCAGGGGGCGTCGTGGTGTTTCGCGGCTTCCCGAACAATTCGATGAAGGCGTTCTCGCAAGCGCTTGGCAAGATCGTCGAACGACAGGACGATTTTGCCAATATCGGCATCGATCCGAGGCTGTTCCGGGCCTTCGACGTCCAGGGGGTGCCGACGTACATCGCCGTCTCGTCGGATTTCGATCTTTGCGCCGGCTTTTCCTGCCGGACCCAGCTTCCACCCTACGATCGGATGATCGGCAATGTGACGGTCGAATATGCGCTGACGTCATTCGCGGACGGGAATGGCCCCGGTGCGGGCGTTGCGGCGGTGGGTCTCGCCAATCTCCGGAAAACCACGCCGTGAGGATATGGGCGTCCGTTGCGGTATTGCTTGTGGTCCTGATGGCCAGTTCGCCGGCGGTTGCCCAGATGACCGTCGAGAAAGCGCGCCAGGAGGGGAGGGCGCTCGGCAACGAAAAGCGGCAGGATTCGACGCTGGTTCCCGCGGATAGCGCCCGGGCGGAGGCGGTGCCGGGATATGACGGGACGTCGCTTCCACAGGGCGCCTACTTCGATAACCCCGAGAGGATGGAGGCTGAGGCCGCCGCGACGAAGTCCTCGAACGAGCAGTACCGCATCGCCACGGACGCCGATCGTACGCGCCCGACCTTCAGCAATGCCGAGATCCTCGAAACGACGGCACGCGCCACGGCGGTCGAGAAGGACCCGGCAGCCTTTTTGGAGGGGGAGGAGATGAGTGGCGCCTCGGGTAGCTGTACGCCCTTGCCGCCCGCAACGGGTGGTGCGGGATATTATGAGGCGACCTGCAATGCGGGCACCAAAGTTGAGGAGCGACCACGTTCGTGTTTCATCCGAATGGTCCGGGATGTCACGACGATTACGTCATACAAATATTATGTCGTGCCCGATAATGCGTACGGGACGCCGTTCGCGCGCCGTGCAGCCATGGTCCCTCATGCCGCATCCGGTGTCTGCAAGCCGACCGGCGTGGTCAAGCAGGCGTGCGCCGCCCATCGCGATTATGGCTGGCCGTGGCCCGATAACAAATATTGCGACGATTATTATGCGACTGAGTATGAATGTTCAGCCGACCTGCCAATCGCCATGCAAGTCAGCCCGGTTACCGGTGCCTCATGGCATGCGACGGGCAGCACCAATCAGATCGTCACCAGACGGGTTGATAGCTGCGGCGACCTCGCCGGCGACGGGATGTGCCTGCCCGATGGAGGCGCAGAAGTCTGCGTTGAGGGTCCCGAGACCCGCATCATAGACGGAGTGCCGATCACCGAGGCATGCTGGGCGTGGAAACGCGATTACATGTGCCACGCGTTCTCGAGCGGAAATGATTGCACCGCACTCGAGACGAATGCGAGTTGCAGCTTCCTGCGGACCGAATGCCTGGATGAGGAGCTGAACGGCGCGTGCCAGGTTGAAGAGCGGATTTACCGTTGTCCGACCCCTGGCGGCGCGGTGAGCGACGCGCCGCAATATATCTGCGGCGATGATGTCTACTGTATCAACGGTGACTGCGAACCGATCGTCCGCGAGGCATCGACCGAGTTCAAGGACGCGCTGGTCGCGCTGCATGCGATCGATCAGGCCGGCAAGGAATTCGACGAGAACAACTTCACCGTTTTCCAGGGCACGCGCGAAACCTGCCACAAGCCGGTGTTCGGGCTTATCAACTGCTGCGCCGGCAAGGTGTCCGGCCTATTGACCGTCGGCGCCGGGGCGGCGGCACTGGCCGGTGGTCCGACTGCGGTCGCGGCGCTGGCAACCCCGTTCCTGACGCTCTTCGCTTGCTCCCAGAGCGAGATGAGGCTCGATATCAAGGACCGCATGGGCTTCTGTCACAAGGTCGGGACCTATTGTTCGTCGAGCTTTCTTGGCATCTGCAAGACCCGGCGCACGGCCTATTGCTGCTTCGAGAGTAAACTCAGCCGTATCCTTCAGGAGCAGGGAAGGGTCCAGCTCGGCAGGCCTTGGGGCGCGCCGAAGCGCGAGCAGTGCCTAGGCTTCACCATCGACGAGTTTGCGCGCCTTGATCTCTCGGTGATGGATTTCACCGAGGTCTATGCCGAGTTCGTGGATGCCGCACGGCTCCCGGACGAGGTCGAGACGATGACCCAGATCCAGCAGAAAATTCAAGGCTATTATGACCTGCACGGCAAATAGCAGGCCTGCCCGGTGCGCAGGCCGACATCGGCTTCAAGCGCCGGATCATCCCGGCGCGCCTCGAGGCGCGCTGCTGACCTCCACGCGCGGCACCACACGCGCCATCCCAATCACTTCTTCCTTCCGCGCCTGTCCTCCGAGCCGCGAAAGGAATCTCCGGAAAGGAAGTTCGTCCATGTTTCGCATTGTGGTTGCGCCATTGCTGGCGCTTTCGCTTGCCGGTGTCGCGGTACCGGTTCTGGCGCAATCGCGGGGCGCGACAACGGACGGTGTCGAAAGGACTGATGCCAGCGACGACTTCTACTGTGCCGAGCGCCGGCTGGGGCAATGGTTCTATTGCAGCAAGCCCATGCCTGCCGAGCAGGAAAGGCAGGTGTCCGCCGGTCCGCAACAAAGTTCGGTCGAGCGCATGGCCGCGATCACGCGCCAGCTTGACGAACTGAAGGCGAAAGCAATCCTCGATCCGAGCGAGGAAAACGTCATCGCCTATGTTCGCTTCCAGCGCGAACAGCTCGACCGTGCGTCGACCTTCTCGGATACCTGGCAGCGGGCGCTCTGGCAGAACCCCGACCTCGATTATACGCTGCAGCGGCCGGTTTCGACGGTCGGCAAGCGCGCCTGGCTCGACAACCGGCGTGCGGATCGCGATGCCGTGTTGGCCAGCCTCAGCCAGCGCTACGGCCTTTTCTACTTCTACGCTCAGAGCTGCGGCGCCTGCGACCTGTTCTCACCGATCCTGCGCTCCGTTGCGGACAGCCATCGGATGGCGGTCATGGCTGTCTCGATGGATGGCGGTCCGAGCCGGGATTTCCCGAACTATGTGGTGGACGCCGGTCAGCGAGCGCGAATGGGAATCCCGGGCAATGAAACACCGGCGCTGGTGCTGTTCGACACGGCCACCAAGCGCACCATCCCCGTAGGCTACGGGATTCTGAGCGCCGACGAGATCATGGACCGAATCTTCGCGCTGACCAACACCAGAGTGGGGAGCGACTTCTGATGGGACAGGATCGCGGCAGCGGCATTATTCGCCGCGTCATTCGCAGCACTGCCAGTTGGGCTGGCATGGTCGCGGTCGCCAATCTCGCTGTCACCGGCACTGCACACGCCGATGTCGCCTCCGAGATGAACAGTTTCTTCTCGGACGCCGGGGGCGCTGCCAACGTCACGGGACCATCGGCATTCCAGGGGCAGTCGGCTGGCTATTATTCGCTGGGCAATGTCTGGACGCGTTTTCCGCAAAAGAGCGTGCAGCCTTTCAACCTGCAGCTTCCCAGCGCCCGCGCCGGGTGCGGGGGCATCGATCTGTTCAGCGGAAGCTTTTCGTTCATCAACGCCTCCGAGATCATTGCCATGCTGAAGGCGACCGCGAACAACGCGCTCGGCTTCGCGTTCAAGCTCGCGATTGATTCTGTATCGCCCGAGATCGGCAAGGTGATGGATGAATTCTCCCAGAAGGCACAGCTGCTCAACCAGATGAATATCTCGAGCTGCGAGACGGCGCAGGCGCTGGTCGGCGGGATCTGGCCGCAGATGGAGACGACGCGCGCGACGATCTGCGAAGCGGTGGGCAACAGCCAGGGTGTCTTTTCGGACTGGGCCGCCGCGCGGCAGGGCTGCAACAACGGCAATCGGCGGGATTCGACGATTGCCGGGAACACCGATGCGTCGATGAAGGATCAGCTTATCGGGGAGCCGCACAACTACACATGGGAGGCCCTCAGGAAATCGGCGAAATTCGGAGCATTCGACAAGAATTTCTCGGAATATGTCATGACCCTGGTCGGAACGGTCGTGACAACGCCGCCGACCGATCCGAGTGTCGGCGGCAAGGTGGTCATGTTCGGGCCCGCCGAGGAAGCGGTGGTAACCGCGCTGCTCGATGGCACGGCGGATGCCCCTCCCGTCAGGATCCTCAGATGTAACGACGAGAACTGCTACGATGTGGGTGAGCAGACGCTCTCGGTGCCGGCTTCCTCGGCACTTCGTCCGCGGATCGGCACGATGATCCGGTCGATGAGCGACAAGATTCGCTCCGACACGCCGCTCGATGCGGCCGAAAAGCAGCTCCTCAATCTCGCGACGGTGCCGATCTACAAGATCCTGAGCGTTCAGGCCTATGCCCATTATGCGCTGACCGAAGGCGAGATAGAGACATTGTCGGAGATCGTGGCGGTCGATCTGCTTTCGGCCATGCTCGATAATATGCTCGACCGGGTCGAGCAGGCGAAGGTTCATTACCAGACCTTCGACCAGGAAACCGCGACGCAGTGGAAGCAGCAGATCGCGTCGACACGGGCCAGGTTCAGCCAGCGTGACGTGCGGCTGAACAACAAATTGCAGGTCACCATGCAGATCATAAATCGCAGCATCATGCTGGAATCGACGCTTCAGAATTCGATGACGCCGGGGATGGCGGCTGCGCTCAATTTCTCGCGCGGTCTCAACGCACAGGGTCTGAACTAGGCGCGGGGGCAGGCCATGCTTGAGGTTTTCACGGTCGGTGGCGGCGAGTATCTCGTAAACATCTTCAACGCGGTCGCGGCCTGGTCGGGCGGCGGAGGCTATCGCTCTCTGATCCGCGTCGTCATGGTGATGGGGCTCATTTACTCGTTGCTCGTGGTGGCCTTCACGCTCAACTACAAGGCGTGGCTGAACTGGTTTCTGCAGGCGACCGCGATCTACCTGTGCCTGATGGTGCCGACCGTCGACATCAAGGTCACTGATCGCATCAACCCGAGCCTCGTGCCGGCGACGGTCGACAACGTGCCCATGGGATTAGGCATCCTCGCCAGCTTTACTACCCAGGTCGGCGATTGGTTGACCCGGACGGCGGAAACGGTGTTCGTCATGCCAAACGAGCTGAATTATTCGACCAACGGCATGGTCTATGGCGCGCGGCTGTTCGATGCGACGCGCAATTTCATCATCCGCGATGCCGAGTTCTCGACCAATCTCGAAAACCACTTCAAGAACTGCCTGTTCGGCGATGTGATGCTCTATCAGAAATCGCTCACCACGCTGGCGAAGGCGACCGACCTCTGGGCCGCGGTAGGGCCAGGGTCGCAGGCTCGGTCGCAGCAGTGGCTCGAGCGTCAGGGCGACGGAACAGTCCATAGCTTCATCGTCACCTGCCGGCAGGCCTACCAGGCGCTCGATGCTCAATGGGGGCCGATGATCGAGGCCAACACACCTCTCTGGGGGAAGGAGGCCTATCCCAAGCTGAGCAATGCGCTGGCGGCGGACAAGTTGAAGCATGACGTACCCATCGTCAGTGCGGCCTTCACCGGCGCAAGTGGCAGCTATGCGGAGGTGATGCGCCAGAATACAGCGATCAACGCGTTCATGCAGGCCCGCAATGGTATGTCCGGTGGCGCCGGCGCGGCCGCGATCGACACGTTCGCGCAGACCCGTGCCGACATTCAAGCGCGCAACACCTATAACTCGATCGCCCAGCAGGCGATGGCCTGGGTACCGATCCTGAACATTGTCCTGACGGTCGTCTTCTTCGCGATGTTTCCGGTGATCTTTCCCCTGTTTCTCATGCCGCAGACGGGCCTGAGTTCGCTCAAGGGTTACACGATGGGGTTTTTCTACCTCGCAGCCTGGGGCCCGCTTTACGTCATCCTGCATATGATCTGCATGACGCGGGCGACATCGGCGGCGACCGGGGTTGCCGGGGGCGGGGTGTCGCTTGCGAGCTATGCAGGGATCGGCGCGGTGAACGGCGAAACCGCGACCATCGCGGGGTTCATGCTCATGAGCGTGCCCTTTCTTGCCGCGGGGCTGGCGCGCGGCGCGATGTCGATCGCCGGCCATTCTATGTCGATGCTGGCGCCGGCGCAGAACGCCGCGGAAGCAGCCGCGCTCGAGCAGACCACCGGAAACTACGCCTATGGCAATGTGAGTTGGGCGAACGCGACATCGAATATGCGGCAGGCCGATCAGTGGTCGACAGCACCGACCTATATGGGCGGAGGCGCGAGCTTTGGATGGCGCCAGGACAATGGCGCGATGGTGACGGGCTTCGGCAATGGGCAGGAGGTCTACGATACATCCGCGGCGATCTCGCGCCTCGGCTTCACGCCGACGATGACCTCTGGATCGGTCGCCGAATGGCGTGAGATGGCGAGTGAAGCGCACCGGCAGGCGCAAGCCTATGAGAATGCGGCCAACGAGATCCTGACGGCGACCCACGCCAATCGTAGCGCGTGGGGAACCTCGGCCGAGCACACCCGTGGGTGGGATTCGAGTAGCGGGAGTCAGGCGAATAGCTCGGTCGAGCAGTTCGATCGGCGTACGGGTAGTAGCACACAGGGCCTCGAGGAGCGTTCCATGATTTCGCAGAGCGAGCGGGTGTCGGGACGCCACGACCGTCAGGCGCAGATTTCCGATCAGGTGAGCGGGACCATCGGAGCCGGCGTTGGTGGTCGGGGTAAAGGTGGCGGTGGTGGAAAGGGGCTACCCGGTATTAGTGGTAGTGTTTCCAAGTCAGGTAGCCAGATGGACACCATGAACTGGACAACCGATGATTCCCGGAGCAGCGACAGCGGGAATACCTCGTCCAGTGGGGTCCGCGACGAACATGCAAGCGGAACCGGGGCTTCGATGTCGGACGGCACCTATGCCCGCAGCGGTGTCTTCGCTCGCGCGTCGACGACGAACTCCTCTTCGACGAGCACCGAGGATTCGTTGGCGCTGGCCAAATCCTATTCGGAAACCGCGCGACGGCTTGATGAACTGTCGCAACAGCTCTCGCGTGACGCGAGCTATGCCGAGACACACGGCATGCAGTTGAGCGAGAATCTAAGTCAGGATCTCGCGCAATGGTATCGGCATCAGCAGGTCGCGAACCCTGGGCTTGATGCGCCGGAACTCTGGGCTACCGATCTGACGGATCAGCAGCGCGCCGTGCGCCAGGAGATGATCACGCGCTGGATGCATGACAAGCAAACCTCGATCCGCTCCGAGATCGAAGGCCAACTCCATGCTCCTGAGTTGGTCGACGTCCACCGTCCCTCTGTGGACAGTGCGGCCGATGTGCGGGCGGCGTATCGGCCGCAAGGTGTTGGCGGCCTGCCCGTGGGACCGGGAAGTGAGCGACAATCGGGCGCGGCGGATATCATCGAAGCCGGTAAGGCGGAGCTTGAAGGCACGCGCGCGGCCGCGCAGACCATGCGAGGGCAGCGCGTCCAGGGCGCGGCCGATGTGCAGGGCGAGGTGAACCGCGGCCGGGACCACGGCTTCTTCCACGATCCCAAACTACGCGAATGACACCGTTCAAATGAACAGGACGAAGTATCCGATGAAGCCCGCCATCAGCGCATAGGCCAAAGCATAGCCAATTCTGCCGCCCAGCGTGGGATTGCCCTCGCTGTCAGTGATCATCTCGATGTCGGGAAACTCTTCTTCGATGTGCGTACAATTCGGCGTGCCCGCAGCCTTTGTGCGATTGTACGTTTCAACGTCGAATTTTACGAAGGTGACCATGACATTGAAATGTCTACCACAACGCCTGCTTGTTCACAACTGAGCGCGCTCGTTCTTGGAAGAAGCCGCCCTGACCCGGCCCAGGGTCCAATCCGGTGATGCTCCTTGTCGGAGCGGCCTGACGAACACCGGCTCACCTCGCGTGAGGCATGGATCCTTTCACACGCACCCCTCACAGCGTCAGCGCCCGGGTGAGGTCACTGTGTTCGAAGGCGCTGGCCATGCGCGTGATTTCGGCCGAGCGGGCGCCGACGGCCTTGGCGGTATCGCGCCACGTTGCGGTGACAACCGCGACTTCTTTGATGATGGCGCGTGCTTGCGGCAGCGTGAGTGCAAAAAACGCCGATGCGGCCTCCAGGAGGTCGAGCGAACAGGTACCTTCGTCGAGATCGATGTTCGTCGTCAGCACCCGCGCCTTGAGATCGGCCGGGACTGGATTGAGGTCATAGGCGGGAGAGAGCGACCAACCTGCCTTGCCACGCCAGAGGAAGCCATGGTTGCGCAGATGATCGTCGACATTGGAAATGAGCACGTTGAAGGCGACGCGCCGATAGAGGGCGTGAGCGTCCGTCTTCCCTTGTGCGCCATGTTGCGCGAGGGCATCGACGATCTCCGGGTAACTGCCTCTCTCTCCATCCTTGGCGCCCATCATCGCCATTGCCGATAGAAATGGAATACGGATCGCCCCTGAACGGTCGAAGCGCCGCGAGAGCATCACCGCCTTTCCCGCCACCTCGATCAATTCGTGGTGCGGGGTGACGATGCCGGCCTGGCCGGCAAGTCGCAAGGCAATCTCCTCCCAGGTCTCCATGCTGTATTCGTCGGTCTCCTTGGGAAACTTCGCGATGGAAAGATGTCCGTGCTGATCAATGACCGAGGCTTTCGGCCGCGCGCCACCGAGGGAGGAGCCGGGGGCGAAGATGAGTTGAAGGTCCTCGTCGGTTTCCTCGTCCCGGAGAATCCGCTCGGTGATCTGAAGCAGCCGTCCTAGCTCGATCAGAGCGGGAACACCGGCGCGGATTGGTGCCTGGAATGCGTCTTCGCCTGCCCATCGGAATCGCAGTGCGCCCAGACGGGTTTCGTCGGCGACGCCAAGCAGATAATCGCTTTCCGCAAGGGTGCGCACCGCGCGGCCTTCGCGCTCGGCAAGGCGACGCTCGGCCCGCTGCATCAGACGGCGACCCCATGTATCGGGCGCTGAGTCGCCGATAGAACCAAAGGTGACCAGTCCGGCGGGAGGGGCGAAGCTGCCGCGTGTCAGGGCGAGGGCAGGTTCCAGTGAGAAACGATCAGGATCGTCGAGCCATGCGCCGTCATACTCGAAGAGGATGGTCTCCGTACCTCGAACGCGATTGCTTCGTGCCAGCCCGATCGGGCGCGTCCGGCCGTCTCGGTCAATATGGACCTCAAAGTCAGCCATCGCGAGAGGCTTCCGGCGCCCGCTTGAGGTGAACGTGCTTGGGCAGCTCTGCGCTGGCCAACGCCTGACCGACAGCGTCGTTACCGATGTCGGCGACCTGGCTCAGACCTTCCAGCAAGCCGAGCGCTTGAAGGACGCCAGCATAGATACCGATGCCCACGTTGGTATCCCCTGCCTCGATCTTTTGGAGGGTGGAGCGCGAGGTGAACGCACGCTCCGCCACGATCGCCATGGGCAGCCGCCGACGCCGGCGGGCGTCGCGGATGTCCTTACCAAGCTTGCGCAGCGCGCGCCGCACAGCGGCGGGTGGATTATGTGGTGTCGGCATTTGCTACCTTCGCACTTCAGATTTGTGCATTATGTAGCACGAAGATTACAATATTTCGAGCCTGATTTGGCTGAAGGACCGTGAGTGGGTAGGGCGTGGAGAGTACGATAAACAACGCCAAGCGAGAACAAATCCGGTCCGAGGAATGATTGCGCAGGTCGGCTATCCACGATTTCCGCCTGAAAGCAGGCTAACCGGAAGCGACCCAATTGTGGTCGAAACCCGTTCCGTCATGCCGCCCGACAGCGGTTTTCGCCGCGAATGCTTGCGAAATCCGGGTCAGTGCGTCTAAGGGGCAGCCATTCGCAAGGACCCGGTGGAATCCCGGGTGGCTATCCTGGCCGCCGATCCGCCGGGCAACATCACGCACGTTCATCTCCCCCGCGCGTTCCCGCGCCGTGTACCTTGTTGCGGATTCCCTTTTTCGATGACCGAACATGTTTCCCGTTACCGCCAGGAATGGTTCGGCGGTGTGAGAGCGGCGCGCGCTGACATCCTCGCCGGGATTGTCGTTGCGCTTGCGCTCATTCCCGAGGCGATAGGCTTCTCGATTATCGCCGGCGTCGACCCTCGGGTCGGACTTTACGCATCGGTCGCTATCGCCATGGTGATCGCTTTCACGGGCGGGCGACCTGGCATGATCTCGGCCGCGACGGCGGCTGTTGCTGTGCTTGTGGGACCGCTCGTGCGCGAGCATGGTGTCGAATACCTCTTCGCGGCGACGATCCTCATGGGCCTTATCCAGATCGTCGCCGGCCTGCTTCGACTGGACCTGCTGATGCAGTTCGTGTCGCGCTCCGTCATCACCGGCTTCGTCAACGCACTGGCCATCCTCATCTTCCTCGCGCAGTTGCCGCAGCTTATCGGCGTGGGCTGGGAAACCTACGCCATGGTCGCGGGCGGCCTGGCGATCATCTACCTGTTTCCACGGTTGACGACTGCCGTGCCATCCCCGCTCGTCGCCATTCTTGTGCTGAGCGCAATCAGCATCGGTCTTGGCCTTTCCGTCCATACCGTGGGCGACATGGGCAATCTGCCCGAGGGGTTGCCGAGCTTTGCCTTTCCGCAAGTGCCGCTGACCCTGGAAACACTGCAGATCATCTTTCCTTATTCCATTACAATGGCCGCAGTCGGCCTTCTGGAGTCACTGCTCACTGCACAGATCGTCGACGACATGACCGATACCGGCAGCGACAAGCGCCGGGAATGCGCCGGCCAGGGCAGCGCCAATATTGTCGCGGCGTTGTTGGGCGGCATGGGCGGCTGCGCGATGATTGGGCAGTCCGTGATCAATGTCACTTCAGGCGGGCGCAGGCGCCTTTCAACGTTCGTGGCGGGAGCGTTCCTGCTGTTCCTGCTTGCGGTGCTCGGCCCGTGGGTCGGCAGGATTCCCATGCCAGCGCTGGTTGCCGTGATGATTATGGTCTCGATCGGCACGTTCAGCTGGAATTCGATCCCAAACCTTCGCCGCCATCCGCCGGCCTCGTCGGTGGTAATGGTCGCCACAGTTGTGGTGGTGGTGGCGACGCACGATCTTTCGCTTGGGGTGCTTACGGGCGTATTGCTCTCGGGCATCTTCTTTGCCGGCAAGGTCCGCCGTATGTTCGCGGTCGAACGTTCGATGGTCGAGGACGGCGGCGCGGTGCTCTACCGCGTTAGCGGCGAGATTTTCTTTGCCTCGGTGGACCGCTTCACCAGTGCCTTTGACGCAGAAGCGGGGCGACCCGTCATCATCGACGTATCGGCGGCGCACTTTTGGGACATTTCCGGCGTGGGGGCGTTGGACAAAATCATCGCGCGCCTGCGACGCGACGGCTCGTATGTAGAGGTGATCGGCTACAACAAGGCTAGCGCGGACCTGGTGGATCGCTTCGCGATGCACGACAAGACCGGCGTCGAGCTGGGTGCCGTGCCACATTAAGCAGCAGGGAATTGCGCTTGCGCGCAAATTCCTCGTGGGCAGACGGTCCGTTTGCCATCCCAAAATGATCATTGAACGCGAGGAAAGGTGTGCTTGAAAGCGGACATCTCACCGACCTATAGATACCGGCCAGTGCCCATGCCGTAAGGAACCGGACAGGTTGGACGCTCGATAACCGGTCAGTGTCGGCGCGGCTTGGAGATTACAGCAGGGTTTTTCCGAGCCAGCGGATAAAGGTGCCATCCGCCCAGTTCGCCGACGTCACCAGAAAATCGATTGGCGAGGATTGGCGGCGGACTGGTCGGGCCGTTCATCGGCGGTGACCCCCAGGCGAATTTCGCGGATCGTACGGTCCGGCAAGGAGAGGCTCAGCGTGATCTGTGTCGGCACTGTGCCAGAAAACGGTAATTCGCGCCGGATTGCGCATTCGGCGCCGTGGGCGTCAAGTGCCACCTGGAGATGCTCGAGCGCACGGAGCACGTCACGGTCGAGGCTTGTGGAGACGGGAACGAAACGGCGGGCATGGTAGATTGGCATCGCGCAGGCTTTGACGGCCTGTGCTCGGCCATCAGCGGTGGCCGCGCACCGGATGAGGGCCAGAAAGGGGCCGCCGGCTGCTTCATGGGCTATTTCGATGCCATCCCGGACGCGGAGAGGCTGTCTTTGCGGCAAATAGAGCAGGGGCGACCGGGCATCGACCGCGTAGAGGAGCAGAAAGCCTGGGATAGCGTGCCCGGCAGGTCCGCCGCGGATCAGCGTTGACGCGACCTCGCCAGAGTGAAGGGGCGCGGCGTGGGTCCACAGATGGTCAGCCAGGCTCATACCGGGGACCACTTCGAAATCCTGGGCGGCCACAAGCAGCGCGTCGAACGCGTCTGTTATGGACGGATGGTCTGGAGCAGCGGCGGGCGCCGGAATGATGTGCCGGCCGGAGGCGCCAATCAGGTATTCGAGTAGCGCAGCGAGGTCGTTTGCGGGGGAGAAATTGTTCACTCCGGGGAGGGGAGGAACGCCGTCGTCCATCGACAGGAAGAATGGTCGTCGGCGAGAATCCGGCGGTGAAGGATTCTTTTCGATCACTTTGGCTGCCCATCTCGCTCAGAAGACTTGAGCCTGGAGCCTGGTTCGTGACTCATGAAGTGCAGCACTATAGTTCGGCGACCACCTGGGTCGTGAGGGGCCGCCATTCTGTTCACAGGATGCGAGGGACGGTTGTCACTGCTCGCTACGGGCGCACTCGATGCAAAGCGCCGCCTCGGGTCGGACCGCGAGGCGCGCGGTTGCGATGGCGGCGCCGCAACGGACGCATTCACCGTAGGTGCCCCTCTCGATCCTTTCGAGAGCGCGGCTCACGGATGCGATCTGGCGGTCGATGAGGGCGGCCTGACCCTCGAGCGCGGCATCGTCTTCCATTTCCACCGCCTGTTCGGAGAAATCGGCGTTCAGCGGTTCCGCGAGGTCGGTCTCGACCCGAGCCTGCCTGCCGCGAAGTTCGGCGAGTTGTTCTTCAAGCCGGGTCTTGACGGCGGCGAGGTCGCTCATTCGGTCGTTCCTTTACATGCGTACGCCGTCCACCGAGGGTCGGGCTAAGGGCGCGAAATTGCAGCGGGTAGGCCGCTCAGATGGCCTGCTTCAGGCGCTGGTATGCGGCGCGAAGTTCATTGCCGAGGCTTTGCAGCGCTGCCTTGATGCCTTCGCCGCTCTTGTGAAGACCAGCCTCCGCGACGAAGCGGTTCCACTTGGCTTCGATTTCTTCCCACTCTTGCTTTGTTTCCATGGTCCCGAGGTGGACCTGAACCTTGGCTTCGTCCCTGAGCTTGGCGAGATCCGTCTTCAGGTCATCAAGTGCGCTCATGTCATTTCTCCCTGGCCGGCAAAGCGCCGCAGCCTCATTTCACTACCGAACGAGGACAACGGACGCGCTACGTAATGCACCGGATGCCGGTCGCCACCAGCCTGCCGCCGCTTGTTCATCCGATGCGCGCATGGTGCCCAATTGTCTATCCCGCTCGGGGAGTGCCTAGCGCTTCGGAGGTTTGGGCTGCTGCAAGCGGATTGCGGCAAGCAGCGTGCCGAGTTGCTTTTGTGCTTCGGCGGCCTGGCTTTCGGGATAAGCGGCGGTCATCCGGCCGCTCCAGTAGCCATAGTTGACGGTCGTCAGGCTGAAATGCCAGGGCTGGTTGTCCCGCATCCCGGTAAAGGTGCCGCGATATGCGTCGAGGCGGCGTTGGTTGGGGATCTTCGTGGGGCCCTGCGAGAGCAGCGTCGGGGCCGAGAAATGGGACATCGTAGACTGCCGCATGATCTCATAATGATCATGCGCGGACATATCCTCGATGTGGACCACGGCGATGCGCACAACGATGCGGTCGCTACCCGTACCGAGCGGACGATCATAACCCACCGCGATATATTCGCCGCCAGGGTCGAAGGCACGCTCGCGCAGCCGGGTGAAGCCAGCGAACTCGGCCGGAAAGCGGAGGCCGCTTGCGGCGTGAACAAGAGTTGTTTCGTCAGCCGCGAGGACGAAGCCGTCCGGGATCTCGGCCGTGGCCGCGTCGGTCGCCGGCGGTTGCTCGGCTGCGATGGATGGCGTGGCCAGCAACAGGCTGCAAAAGGCAAGTGGTCGGAGAGCGGAAAATAACGTCACGGTGAGATCCTGGCTGGAAGGGCCTGCTGGCAGTGAATATTCCCCCGATATCGGCGGTAAGGCACAGGCGGAACTGGGAACTATACGTAGCGGCGCGCTGAGTGCCAAGCTTTGCCGGGTAATCGGGGAGTGGTCTTGTCAAGGTGCGGTATAACCGAGGTGGATACGGTGCTTGCAGGAACAGTAAAATCGTATTTTCCAGGATCCGTCTTGGTTAATCCGTCCACAATTTTGTCGGCGCCATCTACAGGCGGGGCCTATGCCTTGATGCTTGAGCTTGCCGAACCCGTGATCTTTTGTGGGTCGAATGAACCGTATCAATTTGCGCCCGGGCGCATATGTTTATGCCGGGAGCGCCTATGGCCCGGGCGGCATGAGAGCGAGGGCGGGTCGCCACTTTCGGAAAGGCGAGGTGATCCGATGGCACATCGTCCATCTGACCCGTTCGGCCGCGACGCTGCAGGCGATCCTGATCGAGGGCGGGACCGAATGTGATATCGTCAAAGCTCTGGTTGCTACCGGAGAATTTCGAATTCCCCTGCGAGGCTTCGGGAGCACCGATTGCAGGCGCTGTCGTTCCCATTTGCTCCAGTGGCGCACTGGAAGCTGCGGGTAAACGGGCGAGGACCAATTGGCCTGACCTTGCTTCAGGCATCTGTCCCATATGCGGAATACTGGCCCCAGGGGCGATCCAATCGCCCGGCAGATATGTGATGGGCGTCAGGCTCCGGAACTTTACGGATCGGTTGGTCGCTGGTCGTGTGCCACAGGAACGGGGAAGCTGGAGGAAAACGATGACCGTGCGAGATATTCTGCTGCAGGCCAACACGCATCCCGAGCCGACCCCGGAGTGGTCGATCGACAGGGTCAGGGAGCTTGCCGCTCGCCTTGGCGCCAGGGTGTCCCTTGGAGTTTGCCAGGTTCACATTCCTCGCGTCTCGAACTGGCTGGCGAACAAGCTTCTGAACATCGATGGCATGATCGCCGGCGAGAACAAGAAGAGCGCGGTCAATGCGGACGCGCTCATGGAAACCTTCAAGGCCAGGGTACCCGCCGATCAACTCGGCGAGACATTCGTCATAAACTGCCCGGGTACGGTGACCCATTGGCAGCTTGCCGTGCGGGCGAGGACCCATGATCTCACCGTCGTCCCGGTCTATGGGCATGCGGAGACGATCTCGGTAGCCGAGGGTCTAGTCTTCGAAAGCGGTCGTCCGGTTCTTCTACTGCCCGAGGTGACCGTGCCCGAGTTCAAGTTCGACAGGATCGCCGTCGCCTGGGATGGGAGCAGCGTCGCGGCGCGGGCCCTGTCCGACGCGATGCCGCTGTTGCGGCAGGCAAGTTCGGTGGCGATCGTGCAGATCACGGGTGAGAAGGATCTGTCGAAGGCTGCGGACCCGGCGGAGGCGGTCCGCAATCTGAAGCTCCACGGCATTGCGGCCGAGGTGGTGGCAGTCGAACTGGAAGAGCGCGATGCGGCGACAACGCTCCAGGCCTATTGCGAACGCGACGGCCGCGAACTGCTGGTCATGGGTGCGTTCGGGCACTCACGGGCGCGTGAGTTCGTGCTGGGGGGCGTGACGCGATCCGTTCTCGAAGCGCCGCAGCTGCCGATATTTATCTCGCACTGACCTTCAGAACCCTTGCGAGAAGACCTGGCACGTTGCTCATTTGCGGGGCTGGAAGGGCGCGGCCGCTTCCGGCCACACCGCGACCAATTCCGACACCCACTGTTCCGCCGCAGTGGACGGTGGCGGCTCGGGCCTCTTGAATTTCGCAAAGGGACCGGAAAGGCGGTGGTAGCCGAAATCGGTCTACCGCCCCGCATACAAGAAGCGATGCTCTATCGGCGTCTTGTCTATCAAGCGGTTCTGAAACGGCCCAGCTATTATCGGCCGGGGTCGCCGTCGTCCAAGATGGAACCCCCATCTTCGAAGCCGGATGTTCACCGTCATGCGCTATGAGTTTGCCGTGATGATACGATATCGACCGTGTGAAGCGCGAGCCGTTGCAAGAGGATATGCATGGCGGATGAAATAGAATTGAAGCTCGACCTGACGCCGGAGGCGGCGGATGCGCTCGAAGCCGCCACCGTGCTGCCGGGAGATCCCGGCATCGCCGAGCAGCGGTCAGTCTATTTCGATACGCTCGACCACCAGCTGTCGAAGACCGGGCTTTCGCTTCGCATCCGCCGTTCAGGCAGCAAGCGCCTCCAGACGATCAAGGCGGACGGTGCCAGCGCCGCCGGGCTGTTCGTGCGCTCTGAATGGGAACGCCCCGTCAGCAACGATACGCCGGTTCTCGACGACACGACACCAATCCGGGCGGTGCTCGGCGATGCGGCGGATGCCATTACCCCGGTGTTCGAGGTGCGGATCGAGCGGCGCACATGGATCATCAGCGAAGGCGGCGCGACGATCGAACTGGTGCTGGATAGCGGCGAGGTAGTGGCCGGCGAGAGAACCTCTCCGATCTGCGAGATCGAGTTGGAACTGAAGCAGGGCGACCCCGGCGCGCTCTTCGCGTTCGCCCGCCGCATCGACGCGGTCGCGCCCGCCCGTCTCGGCGTGCAAAGCAAGGCCGAGCGGGGCTATCGGCTCACCGGCCCAGCCCCGACGATGGTCAAGGCTGAGCTGGTGAAGCTCGCCGCCGGGATGACGGCGGCTGATGCGTTCCGGCATATCGCCCAGAGCTGCGTGCGGCAGTTTCGGTTGAATGAGGCGTTGCTGCTCGCTGGCCGGGACGCGGGCGCGCTGCACCAGGTGCGGGTGGCGCTGCGGCGTCTGCGCTCCGCCTTCTCGATCTTCAAGCCGGTGATCGGCGGAGATGCTCATACGCCACTGCGCGATGAACTGCGCTGGCTTGCCTCGGAACTGGCCAATGCCCGCAATCTCGACGTGTTGCTCGAACGCGCCAAACCTGGCGCGTTGCGTGACCGTATCGCGGCGTCGCGCGAGGCGGCCTATGACGCCGTCGGAGAGGTACTGGCGTCGGCGCGCGTGCGGGCGTTGATGCTCGACCTGGCGGAATGGGCCGCAAGCGGCGACTGGCAGGGCGCGCCCGACACCATGACGGCCCCCGATCAGCCGGCGCGCGACTTCGCGATCTCCGCGCTCGACCGGTTTCGACGCAAGGTGAAGAGGGACGGGCGCGATCTCGCCCATATCGAGGACGAGGCCCGCCACGAGGTTCGCAAGGATGCCAAGAAGCTGCGCTATGCCTCGGAATTCTTCACAAGCCTGTTCGACCGCAAGCGCGAGCGGCGGCGGCACAAGAAGTTCGTCGCGGCGCTGGAAGGCCTCCAGGACAAGCTCGGCGCGCTCAACGATCTTGCGACCGCGCCGCAGCTATTGGAGCAACTTGGCCTTGCCGATGATCCCGATGCCGCCCGGCTGCTGGCCGGCGGTAAGCGCAAAGCGCTGCTGGAGGCGGCCGCCGAGGCCCATGAGGATCTGATCGACGTGAAGCGCTTTTGGCGCTGAGCGCCGATCGTTGAAGAATTGCGTACTACCTGTTCCGATTGGCGATCGTGAGCGTTCCTGTGATGCGGGCCTTCCGCGCTGGGGACGCTCGATGCTCAATCTCGTCGCCCGCTTCAGGTCGCGGTCCCAATCGGCGGATGAACGTCACGCGGCGCGATCCAATCGAACAGCGGTCGCTCCACAGCCCTTCACGATCCGCAACTGCGCCAGCGCCTGCTTGTCCGCTACAGCATTGAACGGCTTGTCATCGAGACATGATGAACGAGGACAAAGCCTGATAGCCGCTCCACAAGAGGGGTAGGGTCGATGCCGCTGCCAGAAACACGCATTCGATTTCGAGAACTGTGGGGCGGCGCATCATTCAGCTTTTCAACTGCCGAGTGGCAATATTGCGCAGTCCGCTTCGTGCCGGATATGCCTCCATGACGAGCATTATTCTGGATCCTCACCCGTGATCACGGTGACCGGCGCGCCCGTGCTTCCACTCTGCAAGCTATCCGCTGTCACAATAAGCGTGCTTCCCGGCTTGAGGATCGTCAAAAGATTCTGGCGGAACTCCTCGGGCAGTGTCAGCCGCTCACGCTCCTGTCGGGATACTTCGCCCGCCCGGGCGCTCCCGAGCAAGGGCAGATACATCCAATGTGTTCCGTGTTGGTCGATGGAGGAAAGCGTGAAGGCCTGCAGCCCCGAGATCCGTCCGCGGATCGCGATGGGCGTGGAGCCGATCTCGATCCCATTGCGCAAGACCACGGCCCGCTCGTCGGAAGCGCTGAGAATGATGGAGACCGGGCCGGTGGGCGCTTTTTCCGGTTGCCAGGTCGTGGAGAACGCGCTCTCGAATGATGAGGACGAACTTCCTTTGCCTTCCAGTACATCCGGGGCCGGAGCAAAACGCGGAATATCCGCTGATTGGGTAATGATCACCGTCAATCCGAGCTGGGTGACTCCGTAGAGGTGCTCAGCGAAGGCCAGGGGCAGCCGTATGCAGCCATGCGATGCAGGATAGCCTGGGAGATTGCCGGCATGCATGGCGATGCCGCTCCAGGTGAGCCTTTGCATGTACGGCATAGGCGCATCATCGTAGAGGTTTGATTTGTGATCGACCTTCTTCTGCAGGATCGTGAAAATCCCCGTCGGCGTCTCATGGCCGGCAGTACCTGACGATATGGTCGAAATCCCGATCAGGACACCGTTGCGGTAAACATAGGCGCGCTGCTTGCTGAGGCTGACGACGATGATGACGGGGCCTTCCGGAGCGGCTTCGGGCGCCCAGAGAAATTGTCCCGGTTGCAGGTTCTGGGCGGTTGCTGCGATCGAGCCTTCATCAAGCCTTGCCTGGGCGAATGCCGGCGGAATTGCCAAACCAAACGCGCTCATCGTTGCGGTTGCCAGCAAGGAACGGCGCGTGAGGTGCGAGGCTGAGCCTATTGTCATTCTACATCTCATTCATGGAACAATGCGTGGGCAGGGGATGAAACAAAGCAGATGGAAGATCGTCGACCAAAGCTGGTGCCGGCTCATAGCTATAAGGGCAAACACTATATGGTCGGGGAGCGTGGAAAGCATTTCAAGCACCAAGCCGGAATTGGTAGATTACCGGATGGCGTGTGAGGGAGGCGATGTGTGCCTGACGTCACGCGGGTCGAGCAAGCCGCACGAGGACGTTGCGCGTTGCCCCGTCTTCAGGGAACGGAACTCCGGGCGCATGCCAATCCGCGCCATCGACGAATATCCGCGCTTCCTGATCGAGATCGTGATCAACCTGCAGCGTCACGGCAATAGTTGCGGCCCCGCGACGGAAGGTCATCTCCGCTCGATCCCAATCTCGCGGCAAGCTCGGGCGGATCTGCAATTCATTCTGGATGAGCCGTACGCCAAGGATTTCCTCGACGGCCAGGCGCCACGTCCAGGCGGCCGCACCGGTGTACCAGGTCCATCCCCCGCGACCCAGATGAGGGGCCACACCCGCAATGTCGGCAGCAACCACATAGGGTTCGGTCCGGTAATGTTCCGCAGACTCTCGGGTTGATGTGTGCCGGATCGGATTGATTCGGTCGAACAGAGACATAGCGCTGTCGCCATCGCGCGTGCGCGCAACGGCGATGGCGAGCCAGGCTGCGGCATGGGTGTATTGGCCGCCATTTTCACGAATGCCGGGCGGATAGGCCTTGATGTAGCCCGGTTCGCGCGGTGTTCGGTCGAAGGCGGGGTCAAGGAGCCGGATAATGTTGTCATCATCCCGGACGAGGTGTTTTCTCGCTGATGCGATAGCCTTCTCCGTCCGCTCAGGATCACCGGCGCCCGAAAGTATGGACCAGGACTGCGCGATCGAATCGATGCGGCACTCCTGCTCTTGGGATGTACCCCAGGCCCGGCCGTCATCGTCGAATGCGCGCAGATACCATTCGCCGTCCCATGCGGATCGTTCGACGGCGGCCGCGAGAGAGTCGGCGCGCCCGTTCCAGCGATCACGAAACCCGGTTTGATTTTCGTCGAGGCAGTGCCGCGTGAAATTTCGGATGGTCGCGATGATAAACCAGGCAAGCCACACGCTTTCACCGTGTCCCCGGCTACCCACGCGGTCCATGCCGTCATTCCAGTCGCCGGCACCGATCAAGGGAAGCCCATGAGGTCCGAGACGATAGGCATGCGAAAGCGCCCGTTCGCAGTGGTTGAAAAGGGACCCGGTGTATGTGCTGACGTCAAAACGCGCATAGCGGTCGCCTTCATCGGCCGCGAGCGGCGGCGCTTGCAGATAGGAAATCCGCTCTGCAAGAATCCCCGTATCGCCTGTGGCCTCCACATAATGTGCCACGGCATAAGGGAGCCAGACGAGATCGTCCGAGCACCGGGTCCTTACGCCCCGATCAAAGGGCGGATGCCACCAGTGGAGGACATCACCTTCCTCGAACTGATGGGCGGCCGCGGCGAGGATATGGCGCCGCGTTGCTGCTGGATCGACGTGCACCTGCGCGAGGACATCCTGGAGTTGATCGCGGAATCCGAATGCTCCGCTTGCCTGGTAGAAGCCGGCGCGGGCGCGCACGCGGGCGCTGATTGACTGGTGGGGGAGCCAGCGGTTGACCATGAGGTCAAAGGCAGGGTCGGGTGTCGTGACCTGGACGCGGCTTAGCCTTTCGTCCCAGGCGGCGGCACAGGCGCTGGCGGCAGCTTCGATGTTCGCTGGATCCTGCCAGTAGTGCACGAGTTCACGAGCGTGATCCCAATTCTCGCCTTGTCCGAGAACGAAGCAGACATCCGCGGTTTCATCGGCCGGAATGTCGAGATGGACCTGAAGGGCCGCGCAGCAATCGTCGGCGGCGGCAGCCGGCCTGTTTCCGAGATCCCAGCTCAAAAGTGCTCCCGGGCGTGCGGGATCGGATTGGCCGCCCTCGAAATCCTGGCGAGAGGTCGTGAAGCTGTGGACCGGAAGCGTGCTAGCCAGGAAGGCTACCCGATCACCGAATTCCTCGGTCCAGGGATTCCTCGCTAGAATTGCGTGGCAGGACGGATCGTAATCGCATGTGCGCAGAGGTGCCTGTTCGCCGTGGACTGCGCCGAGCAGCCATTCCGCATAATAGGTCGCCGTGAGGCGGCGAGGGCCTGGCGTGAGGTTGCGCAAGCGCAGGTGGACCAGTTTAACGGACGCAGTGGTGGGAACGAAGACCGAGAGCTCCTGTTCAAGTCCCTCGCTGCTCTTCCGCCATGTGGTTTGGCCCGGGCCGTGCTGAACTTGACATGCCGAATGCCTGCCTGCCGGCAAAGGCGTGGGGGTCCACAGGCGGACATTTTCTTCGTCGCGCAGGTAAAGTCGTTCGCACTGGGGGTCGCGGATGGGATCGTTGAACCAGGGCGTGAGCCTGTTCTCACCGCTGTTGGTCGCCCAGGTGAACCCCAGCCCGCCTTCGGTCACGATCGTACCGAAGGCGTCGTTGGCGAGGACGTTCGACCAGGGCGCCGGAGTGGTGGCGCCGGGCTCCAGACAGATGACATAGTCTCCGCTATCGGGAGCAAAACCACCCCAGCCATTGTCGAATTGCAGATCGGACGGCCTCGGCAGCGGAGAGGAGGAATGTGTCGCTGCCGTGCCATCTACGGGGGTGAACGACGGCCCCTGGTGGCATGGCTGCTCCTGGCGGGTGAGTTGATCGCCGAGTGGTCCGCCGCCCTCGTCGAGGATCACCCGCGAAACCCGATCGAGGAGCGCCGCGCGTTCGCCATCGCTGGGCCCGATACCGATCACATGGATACCACCGTTCGTCCCGAGGCGATCCTGGGCGTTCTGGTCTCTGAGCACCTCCAGAAGCTGCTCGCGAACAGGCTCGATATAGCCTGACGTTCCTTCGTGGGTGATCACGAGATCCACGCTTATTCCCCGTTGCCGCCAGAGCGCCTGCACCGAGATGACGAAACGCAGAAGACCGGTTTGTTCCGCGGTTCCGGCGCGCAGCAGCAGCACGGGGTGGTCACCCGAAATGCCAAGTGCCCAAAGATCGCCACGGCGGAATCCGTGTGACGCAGATCGCGGAAGGTTGGTGCGGGCAGAGATGAGGAAGGAGAAGAGTTCCTGTGCTTGCGGTACCAACGCTGGCGCCAGGCCGAGGGCGTGCATGTCGCGCGCTGTTGCGGTCACGGCATCGCTGACGGCCCACTCGAGTGAAGCGAGGGTTGTGTAGCGTTCGGCGATATCGAGCGCGGACTGGCGGGACGCGGCGGCGATTGTCACAAAGGCGAGTTCGCGCCGGCCATGCGGCGGAAGTTCGATCCTGAGCCTGACTGCACAAACCGGATCGAGCGTCCATCCCAGCGTTCCGCTGAGCGCTTCTCCTTCCATCCCGGCCAGTCGGCTGGCGCTGCCGTAGCGGCCGAGGAAAGCCCTGCGATCGGCCTCCACGCCAAGGCGCGTGAAGCCATCGTCATCGCCGATCACCCGATGGAGCATGACGGGAGGTTTCTCGGCGGGATTTCGGGGGCGCCGGGTGAACAGCAGCCCGTCACCACCCGGCAGTGCTTCCGCGCCGACGAATAATTTGCTGAAAGCAGGATGGCGCGCCGCGTCTTGGGCCGGCGCCAGCACGATCTCGGCGTAGCTGGTGATTTCGATGATGCGAGGACGGTCTTCTTCATTGACGAGGCTGAGGCGCCGGATCTCGAGGTCATCACCATTGGCGATGGTGATCGTCGTTGTGGCCGAGAGGCCATGTGCACGCCGATGGAATTCGACCTGATGGGCGTGGAAAACCACCTGTGGCGGCTCTTCCGGTTGAGGAAATGGGCCTCCCGTCGCCGTCCAGACATCGCCGTCGTCGATGTCTCGCAGATAGAGCCAATGGCCCGCCTCCGGATCGCCGGGGGCAACCCTGGTGAGCGCATTCTGGTTCCAGCCGATGCTTCCGGCGCCGTCCGTGCGGATTCGGGTTGAGAGGCGACCATTCCCGAGGACCTGCCAGGCAGGATTGCCGTAACGGCGGTTTGGCGTCCAGCTGTAGAGCCCCGGAATTGCGCTCTCGGGCGTGGCTTGCGGTTCCCGGAACTCGACCCGTCCAATTTCGGGAGGCAGCTCCCACGGAATGCGCTCGTTGAGGAGGAGATCGACGGTTCGCACATGAGGGTCTGTGTGGAACCAGCGGACATGCAGGTTCTCGAACAGGACATTGCCAAGGGCTCCGAGGCTCATGCCATGGTGGTGCGCCATGTAGGAGCGCACGAGGGCGAACCGCTTTCCGGTCGGCACGCGCTCGGGCGTGAAGTCGATGGCCTCATAGAAGCCGTAGCGGCCGATGACGCCCAGCTCCTCAAGCACCTTGAGATTTCGTACGGCGACTGCGGGGCGTGTCGTCAGAGCAAGGACGGTTGCATAAGGGGCGACGACGAGATCACGGCCCAGGCCACGCTGCAGCCCGAGTTCCGGGACACCGAAGGCGTGGTATCGATAGACACGGTCCTGGCTCATCGAGGCAAATGACGACTCGGAAATTCCCCAGGGGATCGCCTGCGATCGACCGAACGCGATCTGGATGTCGATCGATGTGCGATCGCTCATGCCGAGAAGAGTGGTCGGATCGCTGTGCAGGAAGATATTCGGCATGAGGTATTCGAACATCGAACCGTTCCAGGACACCAATGCCAGTCCGGTATCCTTCCTGGTGATCGGGCGGCCCAGGTGGAACCAATGCTCCGGCGCTATGTCGCCCTTGGCGATCGAGAAATAGCTGGCAAGTCGGGCCTCGCTGGCCAGGAGGTCATAGTGATGGGGATCGATACGATCGGCGCTGAGATTGTAGCCGATGTGGAAGAGCCGGGTGGCGGGATCGAAGAGCAGCGCAAAATCCATCTCGTGGGCGAGTGTGGTCGCGCGGTGGGCGAGGCTCTCCAGGCGATCGGAAAGATCCTGCGCGGCCAGGCGGCCCTCCGCGATCGAAGCGCGGAGATCCTGTATCCATTCCCGGACGGCATCAGGAGCCGCATCTCGTGAGAAGGCGTCGAGGGCGTCGAGGGCTTGCGCCTCCCCGGCGCCAACCGGCGATGTCACGCCGTAGGTCATCAGATTAGCGATGCTGGCCGCGATTTCGGCGCAGCCTGCCAGCGGAGATGCAAGTCGCTCGGTCCAGGGGGCAAAGATACGAAGATCACGCCGCATGCCCAGCAGATGATGCTCCAGCCGCTCAAGCCAGGTCTGAACGTCCCGAAGGGCGGCGATATTGTTCTCGGCAACGCTCTCGGCAAGCAAGCCGGCCTGTTCTCGCAGCCTTTCCATGTCGATCGTGATCAGATCTTCGATCGCCCAGATCCATTCGGGTTCATTGTCCCAGGCGTGCTCGGCGGTTTGACGCATGGTAGCGAGAGTGGTGCGGATTCCTTGAGCCGCCTCCGAATCGAGTGCATCCAGCGCCCCGGCGAGCAGGCCGATGGTGTCTTCGAGCCCATGCCACAGATCGAGGCCAACCGGTGGTGCGTTACGCGCATCGCGCAGAGCTTGCGTGACGGTGATCAGGCTAACCGCCAGATTGCCGCTATCGACGGTTGAGACGTACCGGGGCTCGAGAGCGGCCAGCGTTCTGGTCTCGTACCAGTTGAGAATATGGCCTCGATAGCGTTCGAGGCGATCGATCGTGTCGAGTGCGTTGCGCAGGCGCATCTCGAGTTCATTGAGGCCGATATGTCCGAACCGCCAGGCGGTCAGGGATGAGATCAGCATCATGCCGATGTTGGTTGGGGAGGTACGGTGCGCGGTCTCTTCGTTCGGCGGTTCCTGATAATTGTCGGGAGGGAGCCAGTTGTCCTCCGGCCGCACGAAAGTTTCGAAAAAGAGCCAGGTGCGGCGCGCCACAAGCCGGAGGAACTTCCTGTCCGCTTCGGAGATGGTTTCCGTGCGCCGGGGGAGAATGCGGCTGATCGAAATCGCAACTTCTGGCGCAACAAACCAGAGCAGCAGCACAGGTGCGGCGGCCGGCAAGGCGGCAGGGGCGATCATGACAATGGCGCCAGCAACAAGCACTGCGAGCACTGGAGACGCGGCCATATCACGCCAGGCGGCGAGCCGGGGATGCCGGGCGGCGATGCGGCCCGCCATATGTGCAGCCGAGGTCCATTCGAGCCTCTTTCGCCCCGATCGCAGCCGCCAGAGGGTGACGAAGATCGCGTGGAGCGCGATAAATGAGTCGCTGACGAGGAACGTGATCGCCAGCGCCCATCGGCCGAGCTGATCTGCTTGTTGCCGAAGAACGCGTTGCATGACACCGCGCCGACGGCCCCGGGCGACGCCGGTGACGAGATCGGTGAAGAGATAGGCGGCGGGCGCAGCAAGTGCGAGGAGCGTCCATACCCAGGGCTGCCCATGGAGCAGGAACCAGCCGCCCAGCAGAAGCGCGACGATGCTGAAGGGGATCAGACTGCGGCGCAGATTGTCGAATATCTTGAGGCGGTCGAGCCAGCCGAGCCGGTTGCGGAGCCAGCGTCCGTCGCGGCCGGGTACGAAGGGAAACAGCCACGGCAGGATTTGCCAGTCGCCGCGCACCCAGCGGTGCCATCGCCACGCGAAATCGAGGTAGCCGGTCGGGAAGCTCTCGTAGACGATGATATCGCTCGCCAGCGCTGCGCGGCCATGCAGGCCCTCGAACAGATCATGACTGAGCAAAGTGTTCTCAGGGGCGCGGCCATCGAGACTGCGCTCGAAAGTGGCGACCTCATAGATGCCCTTTCCGACGAAGACACCGGAGCCAAGGAGGTCCTGGTAGACGTCCGATACGGCGCGCGAATAGATGTCGATCGCCGTGTCTCCGCCATAAAAGCGGGAGAAGAGCGACTGACCGGTCGTGTCCGGCGCCAGCTCAACGCGAGGCTGGATGATCGTGTAGCCGCGTTCCACGCGACCTGAAGCGGGATCGAAACGGGCTTTGTTGAGCGGATGCGCGAGCGTGCCGACCAATCGGCGAACGACCCCGTGCGGGAGACGGGTGTCGGCATCGGCGGTCACGACGAAGCGACATTTGCGCAGGGCGTCGATCCGACCGGCGATCACGCTGAAAGGCGTGGAAATCCCATGGAGGATGTACGCATTGAATTGTTCAAGTTTGCCGCGTTTGCGTTCCCAGCCCATCCAGGATCCCTGTGTCTCATTGTAGAGGCGAGGCCGGTGGAGCAGGTGAAACGGACCGTCGCCCCGGGCGCCCGGGTAGCGCTTGTTGAGCTCGTCCACACCCGAGACCAGCGCCTGCGTAATGTCGTCATCGGTCGGCATGTCCTCAGCATCTGCGTCCGCGAAGTCGCTGAGCAGGACGAACTGGAGAGCTGTATCGGAATTTGCCAGTCGATGCGCCTCAAGCCGTTGCAGGAGGGAAGGGATGTCGGAGGCGTTCGCAACGAGGACAGGCATGGCGATGGCAGTGGCGCAGTCCTTGGGGATTCCTTTCTTGAATTCGAGCTTGGGGAGGACCCGTGGAGGGACGATCTGGGTCACGAGCCAGTTCACGAACGTGATGCTCAGGATCGACGCAGGGAGGAGCGTCAGGGCGATGCCGAGCAGCCAGGAGCCGATCGAGGCCTCTGTTGACGCGAGATAGGCGGCTGGCACGGCGAAGGCGGTGAGTCCTGCCAAGAGTAAAGCGCACGCGTAAAGGACGCCAGGGTAACGGCGTATGCGGCGCAGCATCGAACCCAAAGTCCAGGGGCGCGGATCGATGGCATCTGAAAAGAAGGCCCGCCCTTCGTCGATCAACCAATAGCCGACATGACCCGAGGGCGAGTTCTCGCTGCTATGGCACTGACGCAGGGCTCGCTCCGCAACCTCCCATTCCGCCAACTGTGACTGCGACGCAAGTTGCTCTACGGCGTGACGGTATCGGTCGCGGGTGTCGAAATCCATGCGCGGATAGACCCCGGCCGGATCGCGCCTGAGGATCGCCTCGACCCGGCTCGTTCGATCGAAAAAGTCATTCCACTGGATGGTCGCGATAACCGCCAGGTTGGCGATTGCGCGCGCTACATATTCTGTATCGTCGAATGCCGCTGCGCAGGCGTCCGGGGTCTCGACGATCTGGAACGGTGGCTCAACATCGGGGAAAAGGCGACTGAACGCGGTGACCAGAAGCTCCAGGCAGACGATGCGGAGCATCGTCGGGAAGGCCCAGATTTCAGCGATGCTGAGCGGCATCTGCTCCTGATAGCGGTCGACATAATGGACCGCCGTGTTCAGCGATACCTGAAGGTGGGAAGCCTGCAGGAGCGAGTGGGCCAGTTGATGGATGCGCGGGCGCGCGAGGCCGCCTTCGCCGAGGCCTGGCAGTTTCGCGTAGAATTCCTGCGGAAGATCCTCACGGATCTGGAGGATGGCTCGCTGGATCTGATAATCATTGTCTAGCAGCCACTCGGCCGCCGAACTGGCCTGTGGTTCGGCCTTGCCCGCAGCGAGCCGCGCCCTGGTCAACCACCCTTTCATCGCATCAAGGCGGTTCCAGGCCATGAGGGGGGCCGAGCGGCTGATCAGGCCCGTGAACTGGTGGCGGGCCGCAGTGTCCGCGGCGGCCCCGCTGATGGGATCGCGTTCCTCGAGATCGGCCATGATCAGCCCAGGCCGCCGACCGGCAACCGGAGCCTTTCGTGCACAGTTGGGAGGGATGTCTGCGCCGGGCGAACTGTGGTCGGCAGAACGAGCATCGGTACGCTGCAGTGCGTCATCAGGTAGGAGGCGACCGTGCCATAGGGAACGTCCGCCACATGCTCGCGGCTATGGCCACGGGCTGACATCACGGCGAGATCCACGGCTTCCTTTTGGATCAACTCGTTGAGCGCCTCGCGGACATCGTCTGCGCGGGTGGACAGGATGCGAACGCGAAGGCCGGTCGCTGTCAGGTTGGATTTAACCCGCTGAAGATAGCTGCACGCGGCCTGTTCGTTGCGCTCGATGAGACTTTGGCGAAGCTCCTTGTCTTCCATTTCCAGCGGCCGTGCCTCGATCATTTCGGGGGCAGGGACGACATGGGCGAGGAGGATCTCTGCGTTGGCGGCGCGCGCAATGCGTGCGGCCAACGGCAGCACGCTCTCCGCCCAGCGGGAACCGTCAAGTGGTACGAGAATTCGCTGGTAGCTCTGGTCCGGCGCTTGAGCCTCGACGGGGACGAGCAGAATGGGGCTGGGCGCGTGGGCCAGGATTTTCTGAGCGGTGCCGCCTATTCCGGTCTTGCCCAACTCCTTCCTTCCGCGCCTTCCCAGCACGATCAGGTCATCGCTGCGTTCGCCGATGAAGCGACAGATCTCCTCTGCCGTTTGTCCTTCGGCGAGTTCGATCGTGGTATGGGGCGTTGGCGTTCGAGCAGCGTTGGCGCATCGATCCAGCGCGCGCAATGCTTCCCGGCGCCGAAGATTCCACTCTATAGGATCGGGGCGCACGTCAGGAGACGCCTCGGCGTCGAGAACCTGAAGGAGTGTTACCGGGAAATCGAGTGCGTCCGCGAGCGCAGCGGCGTGCGGATAGACCCAGGCATTGCGATCCGCGCAGTCGATACAGGCAACGATGCCTGGGTCGCAAGCGGGAGGGTGGGGGCGGGAGGGGAGAGAAAATGCAGCGACAGCAGACATGGGACACGACCTCCAGTTGCCGTTCGTCCCCCGGCGATCGGCGGCTTTGAGTGCGGCGGACCCTTTTGGTGCGCTGCGTGGACCAGCTCTTGCTCCCTGCCGATTCGAGCCAGTGTGGGGCACGCTATCGGGGCCAGTCGGGGGATGACATTAGGGCTTTTACGAATAGGGATGGCTGGGGGTGGAGGAACCGAACCGGCGTGGCGGCAAATGCCGCGACACACACGCCGGTCAGGCAAGTCGGAGATCAGCTCGTCGAGAGACCCTCAGCTGCCGAGACGGCTTGTACTGTCCGTACGAAGCTGTCCGGGTTCAGCGATATGGAGTCGATACCCTCAGCAACGAGGAAAGCAGCGAAGTCGGGATGATTGCTCGGTGCCTGGCCGCAAATGCCGATCTTGATGCCGGCCGCGTGAGCCTTTCGAATGGCCTCGGCGATCATCAGCGTAACGGCCTCGTTGCGCTCGTCGAACAAGCTGGCCAGAAAGCCCGAATCGCGATCGACGCCAAGCACCAGCTGGGTGAGGTCGTTTGACCCGATTGAAAAGCCGTCGAAGCGCGTGGCGAACTGCTCGGCCAGGATGACGTTCGAGGGAATCTCGCACATCATATAGATTTGGAGGCCGTTCTCGCCGCGGCGCAGGCCGTTCTCGGCCATGGCTTCGAGTACGCGATCGGCTTCGGCCGGGGTGCGGCAGAACGGGACCATCACGATGACGTTGCGGAAGCCCATGGTTTCGCGCACCCGTTTGAGGGCGCGGCACTCGAGCGCAAACCCTTCGCGATAGCGTTCGTCATAATAGCGCGAAGCGCCCCGGAATCCGAGCATCGGATTCTCTTCCTCGGGTTCGAAAACGTCACCGCCTACAAGGTGGGCGTACTCGTTGGTCTTGAAGTCGCTGAGGCGAACGATGGCGGGGTGCGGGTGATAGGGACTTGCGAGCTTGGCGATGCCGCGAGCGAGGACATCGACGAAATAGTCGGACGGATGCGCGTATCCGCGTGTGAGGTCCCGGATCTGGCGCTGGACTTCCGGGCTCGTCCGCTCGGGATGGACGAGCGCCATGGGATGGACTTTGATGTGGGCGTTGATGATGAATTCCATACGGGCAAGGCCGACGCCCTTTGCGGGCAGCCTCCACCACTGGAACGCGGCTGCCGGGTTCGCGATATTGACCATCATGTCGGTCCTGGTGGCCGGCAGGGCGCCGATATCGACGTCGGCCACCGAGAAATCGAGGATGCCGTCGTAGATCGTGCCGACGTCGCCGTCGGCGCAACTGATCGTGATATCCTGGTTTTCGGCGATGACCTCGGTGGCGTTGCCTGTACCGACGATCGCGGGCACGCCAAGTTCGCGGCTGACGATGGCGGCATGACTGGTGGTGCCGCCGTGGTTGGTCACGATGCCCGCGGCCCGCTTCATAATGGGAACCCAGTCGGGATCGGTCGTCTCGGTTACGAGGATCGATCCGTCGCGGAACTGTTCGATGTCGGCGGCGGTGCGGATCACGCAGGCCTTGCCGGCGGCGATGGCGGTGCCGATGGCGGCGCCGGTCGTGATCGCGGCGCCTTTCGATTTGAGGCGGTAATGCCGGAAGGTGGTGGCGCTGGATTGTGCCTGGACCGTCTCGGGCCGGGCCTGGACGATGTAGAGTTCGCCTGTCTCGCCATCTTTCGCCCACTCCATATCCATCGGGCGTTGATAATGGTCCTCGATCGCGACAGCCCAGCGGGCGAGCTGGAGGATATCGGCATTGTCGAGCACGAAGGACCGGCGTTCCTGCACGGTCGTCTCGACGATGCGCGTGCGGTGGCTTCCGCCCTCGCCATAAACCATGCGGAAGGCTTTGCCGCCGAGCTCCTTGTCGATGATCGGCTCGTTTTCCGGCTGCGCGAGAAGCGGCTTGAAAACGACATATCTGTCCGGATTGACGGTCCCCTGAACCACGGTTTCACCAAGGCCCCAGGCGGCACTGATGACGATGGCGTTGGGGAATCCGGTTTCGGTGTCGATCGAGAACATGACGCCCGAACCGGACAAATCCGAACGCACCATCTGCTGGATGCCGATCGAAAGGGCGACTTCGAGATGATCGAAGCCTTTCGCTTCACGGTAAGCGATCGCCCGGTCCGTGAACAGCGAGGCGAAACAGCGCCGGCAGGCATCCTGAAGTGCAAACTGCCCTTTCACGTTCAGGAAGGTTTCCTGTTGACCCGCGAAACTCGCATCGGGAAGGTCCTCGGCCGTGGCGCTGCTGCGCACGGCGACGGCAGGCCGGTCAATTCCCACCCTGCGACCGAGTTCCGCGTAGGCGGCCAGGATATCTTGCGCGACATAGGAAGGGATTGCGCCCTCCAGGAACAGGCGACGAATGGCTTGTCCGGTTTCCTGCAGCGTGCATTTCCCCGAATGGAAAGCGGCAAGATGTTGGGTGATCCGCGGCGCAAGCTGGTTGTCATGAACAAATGCGCGATAAGCCTCAGCGGTTGTAGCGAAACCCGATGGCACCTTGACGCCCTTTTGAGAAAGAGCCGCCGTCATTTCGCCCAGAGACGCATTCTTGCCGCCAACGGCCGGCACGTCGGCGATGGCGATTTCCTCGAACCACAGGATCAATGGCTTGGGCATGGCTTTCCTCCAGCTTGGGCATGGCGCCAGGCGAGCTGCCGCCTTGATCGCCTCGTTTTCGGGGCAACCATCGCCGGGCAGGAGGTGAGGGTCATTACGTAAGGGTCCTATGCGTGGGTTGCACAGGAGGGTCCGTTGGTCAGGGCGCCATCGGAGGTCTTCGCGGGTTTTGCCTTCAGTCGGGCTGCTTCAGGCGATCCCCGTCCGCCGTCCGCAGGATGGTGATCGCAATTCAATCACCGAAGAACTGGGGATTGCGAGCGATGAAGCGTCTTGCCCAGTTGTCCAGGTAGGAGGATCGGGCGCGACTGAGATAGCGCCAGCCAGCCACGCTGATCGCGAGCGCGCCGATGGCGTTGACGATGAGATCCCACATTGTGTCGGTGAGGCCAGACGGGTCGCCGAGCATGGGCTTCTGCATGGTCAACCCGAAAGCCTGGTCCATCGTGAACTCCAATATCTCCCAGAGAGCGCCGATCGCCTGGGAGAAGCAGAATGCAAAGACCGCGAGAAATGAAGGCCTCATATGGAGGTCCACATGCCGATCCTCATTGAGGATGTAGACCGTCATGAACCCCTGAAGTCCCAGCAGTAGCCCTGCCGTTGCATGGAGGATCAGATCCCACCACCAAAAGCGCTCGTAATAGTCGCGCACCTCTCCGAGGAAGAGCGCCGCGAAACCGAACAGAATGGCAAGTATCTGTACTTCGGGCGGTATGTGAACGGAAAAGCGGGCTTTCAGCACGATGGGCATCGCCATCGTCAGCATGATCCCGGCCACCAGGAAGACGTGGATCCATTGCTGCTCGATGGTCAGGAGAATGAGCTCCGCTGCCATCACGGACTGTAGGGCGACGAGGATGACGAGATGAGCGAGCCTGGCTCGCCTTTCTTCATCTCGCTTGTTATCCCGCATCGTCAGGTGCGTTTCCCTGGATAATGCGTTGCGCTGGTTCGCTCGCCCGGCTGTCCTGTGGAACAAGCAGTACGTCGCATTCAAGGCAGCCGACAAGGGCTCGCGCCGTGCTCCCGAGCATCGCTGTCGCTAGCGCCGAGCGTCCATGGGTTCCAATGACCGCGAGATCGACAGCGTTCGCCTGCACATGGTCGCGCGCAACCTGGCGGACGTCACCATAGTCCACGCTGACATCGAGGAGTGCTTGCGTCGCAGGAGACAGGGCGGTCGCGCTCAGGAATGCGTCCAGCTCGTATGCGATATCCGCCTGTTGCGCCGCGGCAGGGCCCTCGCGACCGCGCAACGTCTCGAGCCGAACATGATACGCGTGCAGGAGCGTGATTGCCGCCGTCGGGAACAGGTCGACCGCGGTTGTAAGCGCAGTTCTTGAGCATTCCGAAAAATCCGTGGCCGCCATCAACTGCCGATACTCTGCTTCCGCGCGGCCCTTGACGATCAGGAGCGGCAAGCCTGCCCGCCGTGCCAAGCGTTCGACCGTGGTTCCAATGAGGAAATCTCCGAGCTCATCCTTGCGGGAAATGCCCGTGACGATGAGCTCGACCGAGAATTCGGCAGCGACATCGAGAATGGTCGAAGTGACATCGCCGAACGCGACCCTCGTGCAAATCGCAATATTATCGTCTTGCACTTCGCTCTCGAGCTTCGCCTGGGCCCGATCCATGGCTTCTTCGCGATCCCAAGGTATCGTCGCATCGTTCTCGAGGACGTGAAGAAGCACTAACCTGGCGCCCCAGGCGCGTGCCAATAGCACCGCCCGGTCGCGGGAGCGATCGCACCGGCCGGTAAAGTCGGTGGGCAGCAGGATAGTTCGTGGCGTGACCATAAATTCAACCGAGGAGACAAGCAGGTACCATGGACGGGAAGGTATCAGCGGTCGTCGACGTCTGCAAAGGGACTTGCATCAGCTTGTCTCAACTTCAGGATATGGGCCGGTTCGATTGCGGCGCGTGCGCGGCGATATCCCGAGCAGGAAATTTATTAGCTTTCTTGCTGGGATCGGATCAATAATATCCCGATCGGGTAAATTGTGGGTTGAAATTGCATCCAGGACTTAATATTTCCCGACCGGGAAAGTGAGGGGTCGTGCTGGACGCAACAACGATCGGGCAGATCGTCCGGAATGAGCGCAAGGAGCTTGGACTTCGCCAGGATGAGCTGGCAGCCGCTAGCGGAGTTGGACTGCGCTTCGTCGTCGATCTCGAGCGGGGCAAGGCGACTGCGCAGATCGGCAAGGTCATCACAGTCCTCGCCGCGCTGGGATGTGAGCTGCAGATCCGGCGGCCGGACGGGGTCGTGCTTGTAGGCCGGCCGGCATGACCCCCGATATCGTCGATCGCCTTGTCATCTGGTCGGATCAGCGCATTGCCGGGGAGCTTGCGCTCGATCGCGGCGGTGCGATGCATTTCACCTATGCTTCCGAATGGCTGGCGGATCAGATAGCAAAACCGCTCTCGCACGCTCTACCGAAGCAGGCGGAGTCGTTCGGCGACGCGCTATGCAAGGCTGTTTTTGGGGGACTGTTACCCGAGGAAGGGCAGCGAACCGCCATCGCGCGGGTGCTCGGCGTATCGCCTGACAATCCGTTTCGTCTGTTGGCGGCGCTTGGCGGGGAGGTCGCCGGCGCACTTGCATTTCTCCCGGAAGGGGAGACGCCGCCCGCTGCACCCGCAGGTGAGCCCGCCCATCCGCTGGATGAGGCTGAGCTTGCGGCCTTGCTTGTTCGTTTGCCTCGTGTGCCGATGCTGGCCGGGGAAGGGGGCGCCCGGCTCAGCCTGGCCGGCGCCCAGGGTAAGTTGCCCGTCGTTCTGATCGATCGTGCCATCGCTATCCCCCGCATCGGCGAGCCATCGACCCATCTCATCAAACCAGAGCCTGACCGCTTTCCCGGCCTGGCAGCCAATGAGGCCTTCTGTCTGGCGCTGGCGCGGGCGGTGGGTCTCGACGCAGCCATGGCGGAATGGCGGGCCGTCGCCGGCAAACCCTATTTGCTCGTGACCCGTTACGATCGCTTTGGCCGGGATAACGGCACAATCCGGTTGCACCAGGAAGATTTTGCGCAGGCACTCGGCGTGCCGTCAAATCGGAAATATGCGAGCGAGGGTGGGCCGACGTTCCGCGATGGCTTTGCGCTGGTACGCCAGGCCACCACGAGACCCGCACGCGAGGTGCTGAAGCTCGCCGACGCAGCCATCTTCAATCTGATCATCGGCAACGCCGACGCCCATGCCAAGAATTACAGTCTCTTGCGCCGGGATAATGGCCAGGTGGTGTTGGCGCCGCTCTATGATCTCGTGGCGACCCATATGTGGCCGGAACTCTCGGCAAAGCTCGCCATGCGGTTTGGGCGCGCGCCGATCCTCGAGGATGTGGATGCCGAGAGCTTTGCCCGCTTCGCTGAAGATGCGGGCCTGGCTCTTCCGTTCCTGCGCCGGCGCGCAGCGGCGATGGCCGCGGGCATCCACGGCGCCATCGTCGATGGGATCGAGGTGCCGGGGTTAGCGGATATGTCATACCTTGGCGGGCTGCCGGCGATTGTGCTCGACCGTGCTGAGCGGTTGGCGCTCAAGAGCAAGTTGTGAAAGTGTCAGATATACAACCAATTGATATAAAACGATATGTTCCTGCCGGATAGAGAAGGCACTTTCTGTCCCCGATAGAGATGACACCCTTTGAGGATAGCAGGGGCTGCGTGGAGCCCTCGGGATAGCGCAGCGCAGACCCTGCTGAGAGCGCGACATAGAGGGGAAGGGCACGGACCCGCTGCGCAGGCAGCGGGCTCGGTCAAAGCCGATCAAACAGTCTCAGCGGGCCTTCACAAACTCCAGCGTGCCGCGCGCCTGCAGCTCGGCCCGGCTGAGCCGTGGACCGCGCTTGAGTTTTGGGCCGCCCACGCGACGGCGATCGACCTTTACCGGTGCCTCCGGCTCGGGGAACAGATGCGTGGGCTGGTCACGGCGGGCAGGGGCATTGTTATTGCGCTGCCGATGATGTGGCGCAATCGCCTGGATCTCCTTCGCCAAGACCAACGCTGCGTCGAGATGCTTGTTGTCGACAATCGCCGGTTGATTGATCCGAGGCATTTTGTCGAACAGTCGATAGGGAAGCACGCGCCCCTCATGGCGGATCTCGACCTTGCCATCTGGATATTCGCAGACATCGACCCGCTTGCCGGCCAGCGCCCTACTGATGTCATTCGGTTCGAGAATGAACAGCACCTTGTTATAATGCAGTGTCAGCGCCGACGTGACCGTCCGCTGTTCGCGCCAGACCATGACGGCGCCCAAATCATCCCGCGGTGCCAGAGGCCGGTGCAGATCATGACTGTTCGCTGCCGGGCGGGCGAAGCGCGCATTATGTGTCGTCTGGTAGCTGCTCAAAAAGGCATTGGCTTCTCGGATTGAGGAGATTCCCTCCAGTCGCATCGCCTTGACGAGCCGATCCTGCAATGTGCCGTTCGCACGTTCTACCCGACCTTTGGCCTGTGGCGAGTTGGCGCAGATAATCTCGATGTTCAGCGCGTCCAGCGCGCGCCCGAAGTGCGTCATGCCATCGCCCTTCGCCGTGGCCCTGGGGTTGCGGAAGACCGTGTGCTTGTCGGAATAGAAGGCCACCGGCTTACCGTGCCGCTCGATATATTCGCGCGTCGCTTCCATGTAGGAAAAGGTGCTCTCGCTCTCGACCATCTTGAGATGCATCAGCTCGCTGGTCGCGTCGTCAATGTAGACGAGCAGCGTGCAGCGCGGACCGCGATCCTCGAACCATTCATGATCCGAACCGTCGATCTGAATCAACTCGCCACGGCACTCCCGCCGATGGCGGGGCTGATAGGGGCGCGAACGACGAGCGGCGCGATCCTGCCAGATACCCGCCTCGATCATCATCTGCCGCAGCGTCTCACAGCCGACCGAAATGGCGTGACGCTCCGACAGATATTCTCGGGCCAGGGTCGGTCCGAAATCCGCATAATGCGCGCGGACCAGCGATAGGATCTGCTCGCGAAAGGCATCGCTGTGACGCCGGTTGCTGGGCCGGCCACGCTTGCGCGACACCAGGCCTGAAGCGCCTTCCGCGTGCAGACGCTCAAGCAACCGGAAAATCTGCCGGCGCTTCAATCCCAGCAGCGTTGCCGCGTCCTCGACCCGAAGCGCGCCGCGCTCCACGCGCATCAATGTATCAAAACGCGAAAGCTCGCCATGGCTCATCGCCACCACCGTCATAAGCGCGTCCTCCCGAACTGCCAGGAGGACCATGCCACCAAGCTCTGCTGAGGACGCCCGAGGGTGTCATTTCTATCCGGCGCTTACACGATAAAAGATTGATAATATATCTTATGTTAAATCAAAAAAAGGCTGGCCCTGCAAACGAGGAGGGAGCCCTTTGTCACGCAGAACCTCGCTGCCTACGTTTTCTGCTGTTCCATTCACTCGAAACCAAAGTGCTTTCGATGCCACGCCATCTGGCGATGATGCGCGTTGGTCAGCGGCAAAGGCGCAATCTCGTGTGGCGCAAGCAGGGAAATCACCGCCGGGTCGAGATCTGATCTGATGAGCGCTTTGCCTCCATCATCAAAGCTGACGAGACCAGCATCAAACGCGGCATCCCAGTGTGCGGTGAGCAGCAGGCCGTTGAAAACGTCCAGTCTCTCCTCATCACTTCGGCAACGAGCCCAGGGGACGATATGGCTCGCGCGAAGCAGCGCACGCTCGGAGATGCCCGTGAGCGGGCATTTGTTGTTCCAGTAATCGAGCAGGGCACCCCGGAAATAGCCCTGCCCAATCCGCTCGCGAGTGATCCGTTCGACCTCTGTGTCGCCTAGACTCGCTACATCGGACTCGAACTGGGACAGTGGAAAGGTCGGAAGCGCCCGGGCCAGATGAAAGGCGCGGCTGAGGGCCTGGCGCATCTCGGCCTGATCGGAGAAGGCGAACGCACCACGGAACTGGCCCGGTACGGGTTCCGCCAGGGCCGCTGGAAACTCACCACGTAGCTTTGCGGCGACGCCGGCATGTTCCACTGCGAGGAACCACGGCTCGCCCCCTTCCTCATTGCCGGAGGCGAGTGCAATTTCTCCGGGAATACCATCGTCAGACCGAAAATAGAGCCATCCGTCCGCTTCACCATTTTCCTTGCGGAAGCCGTGGTTATACGCGGCCTGTTGTAGCTCGGAGCGGTAAATCGGGTGGACGGGGCGGCTGCGGACACTGGTGGATCGCGCCATCATCGATACCCATCCAGCCTTGGCCGCATACCCTGCGCCATCAGTTCGTCATAGGCGGCGAGGACAAGGCGCTGCGTACGATATTCGCCATATTTCGCGCGTTCGTTGTTTTGGAGAACGCGGAAGGTTTCGCTGGGGTAGTCGGGACCCATGACGTCCTTGGGGTCGAGCACATACCGCAGCTCGTCGCGGGCGAGGCCGTAGGCGAGGGCGTACCAAGCGTCGAGCTCGGCACGTAGGGTGGCGCGTCCGTCCTCATCCCAGGCAAAGGGCGGGCCCTCATAGCCTAGGTCACGGGCGAAGGGCGCCATGGCGTGGCTGGTGTAGGTCAGCTCCAGTACACGCGGGACAATGAAAGCTAGGTCGGCTTCTGAGTACGCGCTGGGCGGGAGGATGGGGAGTTGTTCGATGAGATAAAAACTCATGTTCGCGCCACCTGCTTTTTGCCGAAGGCAAAGGTCGACAACGAGCGAGTTCCAATTTGCATAAAAGGCAGCAAAAAAATTCGGTGATTTCGCGAGGAACGCAGTGAACAAATTGTCGCCGATACCGCACCGCGGAATCAATACTGCTAACAGTGTGCGCTCGTCAGTTGCGCGGGCATTACGTCGCCAGTTGAATGTCCACCCGCGCTGCCAGTCTCGCTCAGAGAATGAGCTATCAACTTCCGTGGATGGCACCCAATACCATGGATGAACTACATAATCGGGATCTGCAATTTCATGCGACAGCGGGTTCGGCCAACCGGTGCTGACAGGTCTCTCTTCGAGCTTTCCTCCGTCTCCAAAGCGGTGGTTAAACTGGTGGATCATCTTCGCTTCGTAGAGCGGGACGTAGCGTTCGGCCCCATGTGTCGACACCGACAGCGGTTCGGGTGCGAGCGTCAGCGGGGCGAGTAGGTCCGGCGCGTTGCGGGCGACGGCTTCGGCCATGATGGCCTGCATGGAAGAGGCCGGCGCAGGTGCTGTCACTCCCTCCCGCAGCCAGTCCGGACCATCGCGGAAGAAGCCTTCTTCCGTCAATTGCGCGGCCGTGCGGAACAGGTGACTATCGCTGGTCATGTTGAACAGGCCCTGCCGGAACTCCACGCCCCACGCGTTGCCGCCTTCCTTGCCCTCCTCGATCAACACGGGCACGCGGTTGCAAATGCTCGCAGTCAGTTCGGCGTCTCGGCGTGAGCGGAAGACCGGGGCTGTTTTCGTATTCGGATTGATCCGGGCGATTTCCCCCGGCGAGAGGGTGAAGCGGCGGCGCTCATCCTCAAGCTGTGCGGGATCGGTGAGGAAGAAGGCGAAGTCCGCCGACGCCACGGCACTGCCGATGGTAAGTAGACACAACTTGAAGCTGCGGTGGACGCCCGCAAACAGTGGCGCGCTGTTTTCAAAGTCGGTCAGACCGGCAAGCCGTTGGCCGCTCACCAGATGGCCGAAGAAGGGCGCGGTGGTGGCGTCGGTGGCGATGCCGGTTGGCACTATCACCCCTGCCCTGCCGCCTTCCCGCGTCAGGTTCAGGAAATGCTCGGCAAACAGGCCATAGGTGTTAACCTTGCCGCGCGCAGTCAAATCGAAGCGGCCGCTGGCACGGGCAAACTCGTTCATCGCCTCGAACGTGCGCTTGTCGCGGGCGAATTCTTCAAAAATTTCGGGGTGTGACTGTTCAAGCGCGGCAATCGCCTTCTTGCGTGCCGCGCCTTTCATCTCGGCGATTTCGGGAACTCGGCTCTCGAAATATTCCTGCTCGCCAAGCTGGACGACTTCCCACGGCGGATTGCCCAGCACCACATCAAAACCGCGGCGCCCGACAACCACGTCGGGAAACTCTAGCGGCCAGTGGAACGCGCTGGCGGCAAAGGCGGCGCTGTCTATCGCCATGGCAAGCTCCCCCTGCACCGTACCGGTTTGCAGCATGGTTCCGCCAGAAACAGTGTTGCGCAGGTGGGCCGTCGTAGGGACGAGCGGCTTGGCCAGGCTCGGCAGCTTTGGCTTGGGCAGCAGGAAGGCAGAGACATAGATATCGCAGGCCTGCCGCAACGCCAGCCAGTCCGGCGTCTGGCGGATGCGATCGAACTCGGCCGCGCGGGCGGCAACTTCGCGCTGGCTGTTCTCAGTCATGCGATGGAACTTGCTGAACTCGCCCGAAAGCTTACCGGGATCGAAGGCTAGCTTCAGCAGGCCGGCATCACGCTCACTCTTGTTCAGTTTGCGAAGGCCGCTGGCAGTTTCCTTGTCGTCCCCTGTCAGTGGCTTGTAGGCTTCATCCGGAATGCCCTCTTCCAGCGCAGCGAAATCGAACACGCCCAGCAGCGCGTCGCCACAGCGTATGTTGCCGTCAAGAAAACCCAAAGGCTGCCCCGGGGACACGGATTCTATCCACAGCGCCACCTTGGCGAGTTCGACCGCCATGGGATTGCGATCAACGCCGTGGATGCAGCGGGATATGACATCGCGCAGCGCGGCCTGCGTCTCTTCCTTGCCGGCGTCTTCATTGCGCAGCTTTGCCACCCGGTCAGCCATGCGGCGGGCGGCACCAAGCAAGAAATGGCCCGATCCGCAGGCCGGATCAATCACCCGTAGATCAAGGATAGCGGCGACTTTATCCTCGGCTGTATCGGCGCCATCTTCGGCCTTTTGCAGCACCGGATCGAGCGCGGAATCGAGCAGCGTTTCAACGAGAGAATCCGGCGTATAATAGCTTCCGCTGGTCTTGCGGTCATTGCCCTTGGCGCCGCTGTCGAGGGTGAAAGCGCCATTTGGTTCAAGGCGAGGACGGATTTCGAGCAGGCTTTCGTAAACGCTGCCCAGCTCTTCTGTTTTGAGGTCGCGCCAGTTGATGCGGTGCGTCACGCCATCCTTGCGGATGAAGCCAAGACAGAAGATCGCGGACAGAAAGCGGCGGTTGGGAATGAGCGCATCGTTCAGCGACGGCGTTTCGCTCTTCGCGAATAAGCCGCCGAGAGCAGGTAGGCCCAGCAATTCCTGGCCATGTTCCAGACTGGAAAGCGTGACTTTCATCGCCTCCCACGCATCGAGGTGCCCATCGCGGGCGACGCGGCGACGCGAGCGTTCGCGCCAGAAGGTGAAGGAATAGCTGTCGGCATAGAGGCTGCGTGCCGCCTGCGGCGTGCGGCGAGGGTGCAGCAGATCGCGGTCCTCGGCCACGGCAAGGAAGATCAGGCGATAGACGGTGCGGAGAAGCTCCCTGAACAGCGATTGCAGAGGGAGTGCACCGGAGCGGATGCGTTCAACCAGCTCAGGATTGGCCTCTACCAACCCCTGACCTAGTTCGGACAGCGCATCTTCGACGTTACGGCGCAGATCGGCGCGGGCCTGGATGCCCTGTTTCATCCCCTCTTCGCGCCAATGTTCCAGGGGGCTTTCAGAAGGCGGCGCGCCCGCTGCGCCAAAACGGGTGGCGTGAGCGACCAGCCACCATGCAGTGAAGTCAGCGAACATCTCGTCGCGGAACATCGCGCCAAGGTCCGCCTCGATCCATGCCGGTCGGGTCAGACTGGCATTGTCGCGCATCAGGCGCACGCGGTCGCCGGCAAAGACGAGGCCCCACAGTGCATGGTCTGTGGCGTTGAGCCAGTCCTGCAACAGTGAAACAGGGCTACGGCGCGGGCGTCCGCCCTCCCCGTCCCCGAACTCGGGCTGCGCTTTGTTGAAAGCGTCGGCGCCGACGACCGGCGCGGCGACGACGACGGGAACACGGCCATCCTTGGCCTCCCAGGCCAGGCGATAGCGGCGGGTGCCGTCCTGATGCTCGACCGGGCCGGCAAGATCGGTGAAGCCGAAGCACTGGGTTAGCAGGTCATGCGCGAACTGTGCGGTTTGCGTGACAGTGGGCGCATCGATCCGGTCATAGTCTTTCCAGATATGCTGGCCGATGCGGAAATAGCGCGAAATCTCATCGCCGAGGCCGGTGCCCTTGGGGCAGCCATAGCTGTCGGCGGTTTTAGCGGTGCGATCGGCAGCGACGATCTTCTGCACCTGTTCGGGAGCGATCAGCCCGCCCTCGATGGTGACGGCGACAAGGCCGAGTTCGGCGGCTCTGGTGGAACGGGCCATCAGTTCGCCTCCGGCACGAGGACATAGAGGCCGATCACGTCGGCGGGTAGGACGGCTTCGACGTCGGTGGTGGCCCCCTCGCCCCGTGTGGCGAACTTCACGCGGTCATGATCCTCTGAAAGCCGGGCCGCACGATCCTGGGCATAAGCGCTGATCGCGACATCATATTCGGGCAGGCGGGTTAGCGCCTGATCGACCTGCCTTGCGATGACGGGCGGCGCGATGTCGCCGCTGGCATCGGGTTCGAGCAAAGCCAGGGCGTCGGGGCCTTGTGCGATGGCGGTATTGTCGCCCATGGCGAAAGCCAGCGCGGTGGCTTCTTCGGCCAACAGTGTCTTTCGACCGCTGGTCGTCAGCTTGAAGCGCAGGCGCAGCAACAGGACGGTGGTGAGTTTGCTCACCGCCGTAGAGCGCCAGGCACCGCAGCGGCCGAGCGTGGCCTTGCCTTCGACACCGCCGGGATCGAGCGCCCCTTCGGCCATGGTTTCGGCGAGCATGGCGACCAGCGGATGCGTGCGGCCGACATGGGCCACATTGGGTTGCAGCTTGTCGGCAAAGCCAATCGCACGCGTGCCCGTCAGATTGCGGGCCGCAAGGCGCTCGCCAAGCTGTTTCGGCAAATCCTCATAGCTGACCCGGTAGTGGCTCCCGACCGTACCGAGCGGCGTATCGATGCGCGCCAGTGCCCGGCGGGTGAACCGCTCTACTTCATCGGGGCCGCCGAGAAGTTCGCGCAGTCGGTGCCATTCGGGGAGAACTTCGTCGGGCTTGAGCGCGGCCTGGGCATAGCGCGTCTGGCTTTTACGCGCGTTTTCCTCCGCGTCCTTCCACTCCATTTCAAGCCGTTCCTCGGCGTCGCCGAAATCGAACAGTCCCTGCGCGCGCGGTTTGCTGGAATGCAGCAGCATCGCCTGCATCAGCGCGTTGGAGACACTAGCGGAATCCTCCGGCACCGGCACGATCACGCCAGTCGCCTGTTGGATGCGCTTCATCTTCTCGGTGATGACCTTGATGACCGCGCCGTCGATGATCGAGTTTGAGCCGAACATCATCACCGACCAGACCGTATCCTCGGGCTGCCCAAAACGATCGACGCGTCCGTCGCGTTGCTGGTGCCGTGTCGGATTCCAGTTGAGATCGTAATGGATCACTGCGTTGAACAGCGACTGGAGGTTGATCCCTTCGGACAGACAATCGGTGGCGACGAGAATGCGATTGGGATGATCCGCCATCGCCTCGACGCGCCCACGCCGCTCCTCGGGCGTCAGGCGGCCCGTGACGATTTCAACTTCGTACTTCCTGAACTGGGCGCGCAGCGCTTCACCGACAGCTTCGGCCGTTGTGATGAAGCGGCAGAAGATGACTGGCCGGGCATCCTTCTTGGCGGTAAGGTCTTTCACCTGCCGGACGAGTTCGCGAAATTTGGGATCATCATCAAAGCGGGCCGCCAGCCCTTCCGCGCGCGTGATGAGGGCTTTCAGCTCGGCCAGCTCCTCGCGGTCCAGTGCAGTCGCTGGTTCAATGTCGGTGTCGGCCAGCTCATCACCGTCGTCATCAAACAGCACTGGCGCGAGCGCGGCTTCCTCCGCCATGCCCCCGAGCCGATTGCGCAAGGCGCTGAGGGCTGCCGCCGGCGACGAGCCGATGCAGCGCATTAGTGCGAGTGTTCCCCAGAAGGCGAGCCGCCGCGCCCGTTCCCCATCGGCACGGGTTGCGACACCAAGGCAATATTCCAGCACGTCCTCCTGGAAGTTCTGGAAATCGCCGGTCAGCGTATAGGGCGCATCCGCTTTCATCGACTTCGCAAAAGCGCCCGCATCCCCCCACTTGTCGGCAATATCGGGGCGGCGACGCTGGACAAAGTGTTTGGCGAGCCGGTCTGCATAGCGGCGCCGTGCGTTCTGATCGCCCGCCTCGGGTCCGTCCGCGAGGTCGCCGTGCAACAGACTGAGCAGGCGCGCATAGGCATCCTGATTGCCGCTATGCGGGGTCGCAGTGAGCAGGAGCAGGTGGCGCGTGGCGTCTTCCGCGAGCCGTTCGAGCAGAGCGTAGCGTTGCTGTGTGCCCTTCTCGCTACCGCCGACGCAGGTGTGGGCCTCGTCAACGATGATGAAGCCAGGACAAGCCTGAGCGAAGCTTTCCCGCCGGCTGTCGGCCTTGATGTAGTCGAGGCTGACGACGGTGTAGGGATAGACGCCGAAGATGGTGTCGCCGAGCGCCAATCCGCGTTCCAGCGAACGGGCGCGAGCCGATGTGACGGCTACAGCATCAATGTCGAACTTTTCCGCCAGCTCGCCGACCCACTGATCCACGAGATGCGGCGGACACAACACGGAGAAGCGCTCGACCTCGCCCCGGTCGATCATCTCGCGCAGGATCATGCCCGCCTCAACGGTCTTTCCGATACCAACGTCATCGGCAATGAGCAGTCGCTTCACGTCGAGCCTCAGCGCCATGAGCAGGGGGACGAGCTGATATGCGCGCGGCTCGACGCCCAAATGCGCGGCGCTGCGGAAAGGCCCTGCGCCGCGACGGAGAGACAGGCGCAGCGCATCGGCCAGCAGACGGGCGGCGTCCTGCGTATCGGGATGATCCGCCGTCGGCAGATCGAAGGTGGCGGGACGAACGGGCATCCGTTCAAGGCTGGGGGCGATGATGATGGCGTCTTCTTCGGACCCCGAAAGGGGCCGCACGCGAACAAGCCCCTCATCCGGCTTACCAAGCACGATCCATTCCCGCCCACGGGCCTGGATCAAATCGCCCGTCTGGAGCTGACCAGTCTGGAAGGCGGGCAGGTTCATGCGGATACTCCGAGCGCCGCGGCAAGGTCAGGCGGCATGGTTTCGTCAGGGGTTGCCGGCAGCGCGATCAAGTCGCGGCCAATTTCGGCGCAGCGCGTCACCAGTGCTGGCGGCGGCGCACCGGGCACGGCCATGACCATCAGCCCCGGCCAGCAAAGATGATAGGTCTCGCCGCCAATGGTTTCCGTGGAGGGCGTCGGCGCTCCCCACTGCGCCAGCGCCGCCATCCATGGATCATGAGCCCCGGCACCGGCGGGAGCATCGGCAGGCCAGTCATTCTCGCTGCGCGCTAGCCGATCGAGCACGTCAATCACCGCAGGATCGCGCCGGTCGATCAGTTCATGATCCGGTTGGTTGTAATAGGACAGCAGGCAGCGGTAGCAACCGGCAACACAAGGTTCGTTGGCCTCGACCAGCTCGCCGTTGTCGCGGCGGTAATGCATCAGGTCGAGCGCCACCTCCGCGACGCGATGCCAGCGCTCAGCGCCGTCCATCAGCCGCTTGAGAACCCCTGCCCCGCCTTCGGATGCCTCATAGAAGAGGATCGCCTTGCGATCGTCGCGGGTCGGTAACGGCTCGCCCAGAAGCTCGCCGGTTTCCAGGACATGCTCGGTCTCTATGGCGCGGATCAGGGCGTGCTGGAGGGTCGCCATCTGCGCTTCTTCAAGGCCGAGCTGGCGATCGAATTGCAGCAGCAGTGCGTTCTTCGTGTCCTCGACCAGAGGCACGATGGTTTGACGAATGGCGCTTTTGGGATCGTCACCCTCATCCTCACCTTTTGTCTCATTCTTGAGCCAGCGGCCCGAAATCGTGTCGATGTCGAAGCCAGTATCTTCCTTTTTGGCGCGGCGGCGAAGGCCGAGATTGACGCGCGATACGCGCGTCTGTGGTCCGTAGCGCAACGCCGCCAGCGGGCTGTCGTCGGACTTCAGCAGAAGCTGGTCCTGGCGCATCGGTTCCCACTCGAAAATCGTGCGGATTTCAAAGCCGCGGCGCTGCCGATCCTCGTCATTGGCCGTAATGCGCGCACCGGGAACGGCATCGACATTCTCGATCCGATAGAGTCTGGAAAGCCGTCCTTCCTCGGTCAGCACATCGCCGCAGGCAATGCAGCGTTCCTGCGTTTCCACGCTATGGGCCGCGCCGCAGGAATGACAGCATCGCACAGTCATCGTCGTCAGCTTGTTGTCGGTGGTCCGCGTTGCGGCAGGCAGCTTGGCGCGATTGCAGCGATAGGCCTTGCCCTCATGATAGACGAGGCTGTTCGGCCCGAACTCCGCGATCGCCAGGAAGCGCGGACGCTGGAGCACCGTCGATGACTTCTCCCCGTCTATGAAGGCGTAGAGCGGCAAGCGCGGGAAATTATAGCCCGGCAGGAAGCCTTCGGTCGCCAGATAGCGATAGGCATAGAAGTCAGAGCTGGTGGACGATGCGCCAGTTTCCAGTAACTGTACCTGACGATCGGCTGCCAGATAGCGGGTTCGCGCCTCTTGGCGTTCCTGCGCTGACAACCCGGTTTGATTGCCGAGTTCACTGGCAGCCTTCCGTTCTTCATGGGCGGAATTGTAGAGTGTCCGCCAGCGCTTGAACGCCGTATTGAATGCCGCTGCCGCGTTGCTCCAGAGCTGGCCGACAAAGTCCGAGGCTTCGCCGATTTCGGCTGCGCCTTCGTGTGGCAGGACCGAGAGGACGACCCGCTCGGCACGTTCACGGGCATCGAAGTCCGCACTGGCCACGGCAAAAGCTTTGTGTAGCCGTTCGCAGACCGGCAGGTCGGTCTCGGTCATATCAAGGTTTTCCGGGATCGACTTGCCCAGCCCCTCCTGCGCGGCAGCGAGCCATTCGGCATGGACATGCGCGGCAAGCAGGTCGCGATTGATAAGGTCGATCGCGGGTGCGCGAACGATGCCGGCGACGAGATCGGTCCGACGCTCGAAATAATATTGGTCGTGCGGACTTTGCGCGGCGCAGTAGGTGATGACCAGCGCGGCCTGTCCGCTACGGCCAGCACGGCCTGCGCGTTGTGCATAATTGGCCGGGGTTGGCGGCGCGTTGCGCAGGTAAACGACATTGAGCTGCGATATATCTACGCCTAGTTCCATGGTGGGTGAGCAATAAAGCAAGGGCAGAAAGTCACGCTTCTCATTGAGAACGCGCGCATCGCCGGCAATTTCCTTCATGCGTTCATGGTCGCTCTTGCCGTACCGGAACCGACACTCACGCATTTCGCGCAGGAGAGAATCGACCTGCGCTGTATGCTCGCGCGCTTCGAAGGCCATGGGCAGCCCGCCAGGTGTGGCGAGACGCGCGGCAACGTCGCTATAGAGCTGGCGGAAGAACGCATTGTCCTGGCTCGGGCTTGGTGTCCCTTCACCTGCACTGAGCTGCAAAGCACTCGGGGCGAGCCGCCAACCGGTGAGCGGACCGGCAGAAAACTGGCGCACGATCTGGTGGCGCGCCGCCGCCATCAGCATCGCTTCGATCAACGGTTCGCGATCGGCAAGCGGCAGCGCCCCCGCCAACTTCGCCAATTCTTTGGCAAGGCCGCTCCGCGCAGAAACCCGGATAATCCTATCCGCTTTGCCGCCCTGTGTGCCGAGCACAAGCGTCGTTTGGCACACAAGATCCTTATTCTCTTCTTCCCGGCTGATTGCCCAGGGATCTTTGAGAAGCTGGCGGGATTTCTGCGCGACCTGCTCGATCTCATTGAGATCGAGCGCATCGACGGCAACGGCGAGGCCTTGCCGCATGGCGTCGAACACCAGACGAAACATTTCGCGCCGAACGTCACTGGAAATTTGGGAAAGCAGCTCGAAGCCACGGCGCTGGCCGTCATTGAGCTGTTCCTGGTCCATGCCGGCGCAGGCGCGATCGTCGCGGGCGAGCATGGTGATGCCCGGATATTCGACGCGCAGCAGGTCCAACTGATTGAGGTTGGGATTGGTATAGCGCCAGCCCCGCCGCAGATCGTTCCAGAGGCGATAGGCCAGCACGCGGTTTACCGCCTTCTTGGCCTCGTCCAGCGCTGCGAAGCTGGCCGGGTTCGGATCGAGCATCCATTCCGCGCGGCGATCGACGCTTTCGGGATCGAAACCGAGCGCGCGGCGCAGGGCATCGCCAAATTGCTCATGGCTTAGACCGTCTTCACCTGCCTTGAGGACAGCGCGCAGCATGGCGCCGCGCAGGAGCGTTACGAAGATAAAGTCGTTGAAGTGTCCGGCCTGGAGCGCGGCATCCTGCCGGTTATCGGTGAAGCCGAGCAGCTTGCGGCGATGCTTCTCAGACGGGATGTGGCCCCGTTCCATCCAGTCGAGGGCAACCGACGTGATGAGCGTTGTGGCTGAGCTGCGACCTTCCGCCGAGAGGCCCGCCAATTTGTTGATGTCGCGAGCGCCTGGCGGCGGCTGATTGCGGCAATGCGGACAGAAGCGGAATTTACCGGGGAAGAACCACGAGCGAACGCCATGCTCATCGCGCCGCCCGTTAGCGCCCAGCATCATCAGGCGGCCGTCATGCTTGCCGCGATGTGAGGATTTGAGCCGCGGTTCGCCCGATGCCGTCAGCTCGATCCAGTCATCAGGATAATCATCAATGGATCCGGCAAAATTCAGATCACCCTTGGCGTCGGGCACGAGAAACCCGTGCTCCGCCCCGCTTTCATCAACCCCGTCTCGTGGGGTCTGATCGATCGGACGTGCGATGACGGCGCCATCATCGTCAATGGTGACGCTATGCACCTCCTGTCCGCATTCGCGGCAGAAGAAGACCGGATAGAGGCGGGCCTCGCTATTGTCGCGGTCGAACTTTTCCGCCGCCAGCGCCACCCGCCGCTTTCCAGCAGCTTCGAGCGTCGCATGTGCGTGGCCGGCGCCGGACAGGAAGCGATGCAGCTTGAACGCCATGAAGGCCTGGTCGCGCTCATCCTTGAAATCGCTCATGGCGATCAGGCGGTCCTGGAGGGCCGTTCGGCAGGCTTCCGCCTCGATCCCCGTCTCTTCGGACAGGCGGTGCGATGCATCAGTGAGGGTCGAAGGCTTCGCCCGCTTCAGCGTTTCGCCGACCTCAAGACCGATATTGGTTTCTATCCAGATCGCGAGGGGATCGACCTTGAACGCCTCTGCCGTGGATGGAGCGTCAGCGGAGTTGACGATCGCAGATTTCAGGGTCGCCTCGTTGGCGATGCCTTCGGTGCAGCGCCTCAGGCTTTCGGTGATGACATCATCCGGATGCACGGGGCTGCCGAAAAGTGTTGTGCCGACAGACGCCACCGCCTTGCGGCCCGCATCCTCATCCCCGGACGCCATGGTCGCCGAGGTGCCGACGCAGAGCATTTTCTTCGCTCCCATGCGTTCGCGCACTCGTCGCACCAGCAGCGCAACATCCGCCCCCTGTCGGCCGCGATAGGTATGGAGTTCGTCGAGAACCAGAAACTCCAGGCCCGCCATATTGGCGATAACCTTCTGGTCGAGTTCGTCCTGCCGGGTCATCAGCAGTTCGAGCATCATGAAGTTGGTGAGAATGATGTCCGGCTTTTCCTCAGCCACGCGCTTGCGCTCGGCTTCTTTCTCCTGGCCGGTGTAGCGGGCGAACGTTGGCTTCATCCCATCGGAAAGGCCGCACTCCCCGATGAACTTCTCCAGCTCCTCCTGCTGCGAATTGGCGAGCGCGTTCATCGGGTAGATGACGATCGCCCGCGTGCGCTGGGCCTCGCCGGCGCGGCGCGCCTTCAGGATGCGGTCAATGATCGGCACGAAAAAGCATAGCGACTTGCCCGAGCCGGTGCCGGTGGTGACGATATAATTTTTGGCTTGGAGCGCTTTCATGAGCGCTTCGTCCTGATGGCGATGCAGGTTGATCGGGCTGCGCCCGGCTCCCACGGCGAACACCTTGGGTAAATCTGGATCAACCACGCCGTCCTTGGCAAGATCGACGAGATCGCGGCCTTCGAGGAAATGGGGGTTCAGACCGATCAGGGGTTCGGGCCAGAATTTCTGCCCGGCGTAAATCGCGTTGACCTGTTCGCTAATGTCGTCTGCGCGGATCGAAGTGAACGAACGCGCGAAATTTTCATAACGCTTTATTAGGTCAGTATCGAGATCAAAAACGTTCACGCGTCCCCCTCGCGACATGGCAATCAAGTTTCAGCCAAAACAGCACTTTCCTGTATTTTTCGATACTTAAATTATCATCGCCTTTGTCATTCTCGCATGCCCGTACTCGTGAACCAAATCCTGCGTAACTCCTAAATCGTTCAATGCGAGCGCCAGGCAGCAGGCTCAAAGCTGCACCCGCGTTGCAGTCAAATGCCGGAATGCCCGATCGCGGCAGGTTAGCAGGATCACCTGCATTCGCTGAGAGGCTTCCTCCAGGATTTCCGTCATCAGATCGAGCCGGCCGTCATCGGAATAGACCAGTGGGTCGTCGAGGATCAGCGAAACCGGCATGCCCTGCTCCAGCAGCATGTCGGCAAAGGCGAGGCGGGTGAGGACCGCCAGCTGCTCCTGCGTCCCCTTTGAGAGCGTTCCGCAGGCTTCGCTCAGGCCGGATCGCGTGACCGAGGCCAGACCGAGTTCTTCATCGAAGCTGAGGTCGGCGCCGGGGAAAAGGCGCTCGACATGAACGCGAGCGCGCTGGGCCACTGGGCCAACGAAGGTTCGAGATGCCTCTGCGCGCGCCTCGTCCAGCACATCCTTGAGCATTTTGACCGTGGCCGCCTCTTCGTCGAGCCGAGCCAGCGCTTGCGTTGCGGCATCGGCTTCTTCGGCTGCAGCTGCGGCCAGGCTCGCCAGACCTTTGCCACCCTCGCTCTCAATGATCGCCTCAAGGCGGGCGATATCCTTTTCGAGGTCGCTCCGCCGGGTTTGACCAGCCCTTGCCCGGCCATCGATCGTTTCGATCTTGCGGTTGATCGCCTGCACATCATGTGCGGTGGCGTCGCGCTTCGCTTCGGCCAGCTTGACAGCGGCCTGGGCAACATCCTCCCGGGCTTTGGCGATGACGTCGGCAAGCCCGGGAAAATCGGGCTTCCCTTCGAGCTGAGCGATGCGATCCGATGCATGGGTCTGGTCGCGCTCCGCGCCCGCCTGCTTGGCGGCAAGCGGGCGGTCCCTATCCTCTATTTCTCGCAAGTCCTGAACGGCTTGGTCGTGCAGGGTTTCAGCGCGCACCGCAGCCGTTTCCGCCTCTTCCAGGCGTCGGGTGAGCTGATCGGTCGAGATCTCGTCTTCATCAGACGCCGGCGATTCCGCTGGGGCACCGGCCACGAACAGCTTGAGCGCATCCGGGCCTGCCGCGAGATCCAACAGCGGCTGCGCCGGCGTGAGGCCGGTAATTTTGGTTTCGAGCAGTTGGACAGTCCCCTGCGCGTCGCGCGCAGTATCGTTTCGCGTCCGGGCCGCAATGAGGTCGGCCACATCCCATTCGGCTAGTTCCAGTTCCTGTCGCTCGAGCAATTCGGCGAGACGGGCTTCCGCACTGGCTGCCGTTGCCGGCGGACGGATGACGAGGATGCCCCCGCCCAGGGCAATCTGCGTCTCACCGGTCAAGGTGCGCGGGCTATTTGGTGTCAGGGGCTCGCCGTCCATGGTGATGCCCGTAGCGTCGCCCGTAAGCTCGATTGTGGTAGCGCCAGCATTGACGGCTGCCCGCGCCTCCGCGACAGCGCGGTCATTGGCTTCCAAGCGAGCGAGCGCCTCAACCGGAATGACACGTGCGGCCTGATGGCGAGCATCGACCAGCTGCCTTTCAAGGTCGAGCAGATCGGTGCACCGCTGGCGCGCATCGGCGATCGCCGCGCGGCGCTGACGCCCAGCGAGACGTCCCTCCCCCTCGACAAGCGCCTGGCGGGCTGTGGCGCGCTCATTACGCGCCTTGTCGAGCGCTGCCTTTGCGTCAGCGACTTTCGTGCGTCCCGCGTCCAGCTGACCTGCAAGCTGATCGCGATCGGCGGTGATTGCGGCCAAAGATTCACCAGCGGCCGTCAGCGCTTCCCTCGCCGCCTCGTGCTGAGCCTGCAGATCCTCGAGACGATCGAGGTTGGTAGAGAGATTTTCATGTTCAGCTTTGCGCGTCTCCAGGATCTGCGCGGCAGCCCTGGCGATCTCCAGAGACTGAACGAGATTGGCGCGTTGTTCTTGCTCGGTCTCGTCCGTCAGCTCCCGCTCGATAACCTTGAGTCGGCCGCGCGCTGTTTCCAGATCGCTGAAGCTCTTTTCGAGCGCATCGAGCCGCGTGGTCGCGTCCGTAGCGACTTGCCGCGCCTGCTGGTCGCGATCCCGCGCCGCTTGCCAGCGTCCCTTCGACTGCGCCTTTCCAGTCGGCGTCCAGTAAATGTCATACTGCTCATCGATCCGCTTTCGGACGCGCTCATAGGCAGCCCCGCCGACGATCGTCCCAACCTCCGCCTCCAGCGTCGCCTGGATGCTGCTGCGCACGATGCTGCCGGGTGCCGTCACTTCGAGCGCCTGCGCCTGCGGAACCCATAGCAGACCGAGCGCGCCATAGGTGGCCGGGTCACCGCGCTGACTGCTATCCTTGACGAACCCTAGAAGCGTCTGCAGGCGATTTTCGGCCTCCTCGCCCTGCGCCCGACCCTGCGGTCCCGTGACTTCGACTTGGGGGCCTTTGAGAAAGCGCTTTGCGATTTTCCAGCTTTCGATGCCAATATCGAAACTGACTTCGATCTCTGGCGCGACCGCCTCGCCATAAGGCGCAAAACTTTGGGCGAGCTGATTCTTCGTGGCATGGCGGACGAAGAAAGCCGCACGCAGGGCCTCAAGGATCGTGGATTTTCCACTCTCGTTGGGCTCGATGATGATGTTGAGCCCCTCGCCCAGCCCTTCGATCGTCAGGGGCTCGCGGAACTTGCGGAAATTGTTGAGGCTGATCCGCCGGAGTTGCAGGCTCATGCTTGGCCTCCCCGATGATATTCGACAAAGAGCCGCTCCATTGCGCGCCGCGCTAACATGGCTTCAGTCCCGCCGGCTGCGATCGTCTCGGTGAGTTTCTCAGCCGCTATGCCGAGCAATCCCTCGACCTTGAGATCCGCCAAGTCCTGCTCGCCCGGCCGGCCGACAAGATCGTCCGCCCGGACATCCAGGAAACGGAGGCGATGCCGCAGGTCATCTTCGAGCCGCGACAGGATCTCGACGCGGTCGGCAAGGCTCGTGATGCCTGCAAGCGAAAGGCGCAGCAGCGTTGCCGCAGGATCGATAGCCGAGAGCAGCACGTCGCACTCCGCCGAAAAGGCGGCCGTGTCCTGCAAGGTCCAATCTCTGAGCAGCCATTGGAAGCGGCCGGTGCGCAGGGGTTGCACCTTCGGTTCCACTCCCGGCGTAAGCTCGACCATCAGGGCATGGCCCGGCTCATCGCGCTGAAAACCGTCGGTTTCGGGGGTGCCGGCATACCATGTGCGCGGCTCAACCTTGAGCGTGCCATGCCAATCACCGAGCGCAAGATAGTCGAGATTGGACCGCTTCGCGCGATCGGGTGCGATCTGGTTCTTGGTCTCGCCGCGCGCGGTAAAATCGCGGATGGAGCCATGTGCAAGGCCGATACGCAGCTTCGCGCCTGGCGTTTCCATGCTGTCGAACAACTCGGTCGGATCGTCGAGATGGTGACGATGGAGGAGCGGTGCGGGTAGCAGCCAGACCCCTGCTTCCATCTCCTGCGCGATGGGTTCGGCGAGCAGGATGATATTGTCCGACGCTTTGTGACGGACGCGGTCCCACAAACCGCCGTTGCGGGCATAGTCATGATTACCCGGGAGCAGCCACCAGCGGCAGGGATAGCGCTGCATCCGCGAGACTGCCTGGACGATGACCCTATCTTCGGGACCTTCGGTATCGAAGATGTCGCCCGCGACGATCACATGCCCCACCTGCTGGGCTGCAGCGACCTCGCCGATCCGGTCGATGGCGTCGAAGCGCGCTTCGCCAAGCGCCGCGCGCACCTCGGGCTCGAACCGGCCGAAGGGTTTGCCGAGCTGCCAGTCAGCGGTGTGGAGGAAACGCATGGATCAAGATCCCGTACTGAGAGGCGCAGAAAATGGCGGAAGGGCACAGAGCGTGTTGACGAGCCGCATCTGCTCGATGCTGGTGCAGTTGGCCTCGCGTAGGCGGTCGCTGCCAAAAACGAGCGCAAGCGCTTTAGCTCGTGAGACCGCGACATTGATGCGGTTGAGCGAAAAAAGAAACTCCATGCCGCGGGCCGTCTCGTCGGCCGAGGATGCCGTCATGGAGACAAGGCATATAGGGGCCTCCTGGCCCTGGAACTTGTCGACCGTGCCGACGCGGATGCTGCTCGGCAGCCCTGCCCGCAGCGCGTTGACCTGTGCGTTATAGGGGGCGACGACGATGATGTCGCCGGGGCCGATAGGGCGCGTGGCGCCGTTCTTGTCGGTCCAGCTCCCTTGCAGGAGATTCTCGATTGCCGCTCCGATCGCCGCAACTTCCTCGGCGGCAATCTGGGCATTACCGGCATGAGCAACCGAAACCCAATATGCGCCGGCCGTGGGCCAGGCCGTTCCGGTAACCCTCTGGCGCTCGGTATCGCTATGGCTGGCAAGGCGTCCCTCGTAGACCTGGTCTGAAATGAAGTCGCAAACTGCCGGATGCATCCGCCGGGTCTCGGCAAGGAATATGCCCCGATCGGGCGGGACGGTGGCATGCTCGCCCAGCATCCACTCCAGGCATGACAGGTTGGCGGGCGCAGGATGCGCGCCCTGGATGACCTGAGGCAGCTGGCGCGGATCGCCGACCAGCACGATATTGCGCGCGGCACGACCCATGGCGACCATGTTGGCGAGGCCCACTTGTCCAGCCTCATCGACAAACAACCAATCGAAGCGCTGCACATTCTCATCGCGCGCGAAGAAGAAGGCCGTGCCGCCGACCACATTGGCGCGGGCGAGGATCAGGTCATCATTGGCCGTGGCGCGGTGAACGGGACAATCGCTGGCATAGCCATCATCGCCTCCGGAAACTTTGTGGGCAAACGACACGGGAAAGGTGCCACCTTCTTCCTCGCGAGCACGCAGGCAGCCGAGCAGGACATTGCGGATCGCTTCATGGCTGTTCGAGGCGACGGCGACCCGATGTCCCGCTCTGACCAGCGCCAGGATCACCCGGGCCGTGACGTGCGTCTTGCCCGTTCCCGGCGGCCCCTGGATCGGGAGCAACGTCTGGTCCATGGCGTGCGCCGCGGCAATGGCGCCCGCCACCGGTTCCCCGCCGCAGAGGATATCGCCGTCAATGCCGTTCAGACGCGGGGCGGCGCCCGACAGCAGATCATCGACGGCAGACAAGCGCCGCGGCCCGCATTGATCCTCGATGACGTCGCGAACCGCTGCGGCCAACACCTTGGTATCGAGCGGCCAATCCGGATGCAGGGTCAGACGATCGGCGAGCAGTTCGGCCCTTGCCACACCGACCTTCAAGGTGATCGTGCACGCATCGCGATCCAGCGCCTCAATCGCAACGGTTGACGGCGGCCCGTCAATCCCGGGCACAGTGGCCTTGCCGCCTTCGCGCAATTTGGTTTCCTGAGACGGAAAGCGATAGGTGCGCATCACCGAGCGCTTGATGGGTTCGATCCCGGATATCGCCTCGAGGCCCGCCAGGGCGTCGAGATCGTCGACAAGCTCTTCCTCATCGCGCGCCGCGCTGTCGAAAACCGTCCACTGGGCAGGCTTGGCTTCACGCTTGTGGAACAGCCCCAGATTAAACAGCAATTCCTGACGTTCTGGGGCCAAAGTGGACGCCGCCAGGCGATCGCGCAGCGCCGTCGTTTCCTCGTCTTCGATCACCTCCTGCTCGGCCGCGTCTTGTGTCAGCACGGGCCAGGGACCATCGGGCCGGATGCCCACTAGCCAATCGCGCAGAAGCTGGGTCGACTGGCAGTCGACCCGATTATAGTCCTCGATCTCATCGAGGATTTGCTGATCGCCCGTCTCGCGCCAATTTTCATAAGCAACGACCGACCCGCCCGCCGTCTTGACCTCGCCCTCGCGCTTCAAGCCATAAAAGGCTTCCAGTGCCTTGATGGAGTAGCTCGGTTCGGAAGCAATCAGCGCGCCGCGCACGACCGCATAGAGGTCGACAAAGCGCCGTTCGCGCATGAGCCGGTCGAGAAAGGCCTCGCCAATGCCATAGCGCGTGGTGAGACGCCGCAGCGCGGTGATCTCATAGGGCGCATAATGATAGATGCGGGCCTCCGGATAAGCCGTGAGCCGATCGCGAAAAAAGGCAAGCAGCCGTTCGAGCGCTTGCGCTTCGGCGGCATGGTCATGGGCCCAGAAGGCATGGAAACTATCATCGGCCCACACGCCGTGCAGATATTCAAGGCCTCCCTCATAATGGGGGTCGCCCTCGATGTCGTAGAAGAGATCGCCCGCCTGCGGCCGAGGGAGCAGGTCAAAGCCTTTGCCTGGCTGTGCCGGACGCAACTCGAAGGCGGGTTCGCCGGTTTTGCGCGCGTGCTGCAATCTTGCCTGGCCGACAAGTTTCTCCGCCGTCGCACTCGCAACGCCGCGCACCGGGCCGTGATGCCGAGCAAGCCCGGCCATGGTTTCGATGCCGGACGCCTCCAACTTCTTCACTTGGCCGCGGGTAATATTGGCGACCTGGAACAGGCTGTCCTGGCTGGCGAGGGCGGCGTCGCAATGATCGGCCCATCGGCAGAGCGAACAATCCGCGCAAGGGATCGGCCGCGTCAGTTGAGGGGAAGCAACAAAGGCCTCGAGCTTCGCCCGCGCACCGCGCGCATAATAGGCATAGTCGGCCAAGCGCAGCGTCGCGCGCGTACCATCGCCGAGCTGCACATGGGCATGCTCCGGCATCACGCCCTGAATCTCCGCCAAAAGGTCGGAATAGAGCACGAGCTGCAACACATGCTTGGGATGGGCTTTGCGCTTGAGCTTGGTGTCGGTCACTTCGTAGCTGAACGGCCCCAGCAATGATGGTCGCTCGACCCGCTCGAGAAAATCGGACCAGCCACCCCACCGCTCAGCCAGAAAAGCCCCTTGGAAGATGATCTGCGAGCCCAGCGCCAGGGCCGCTCGCGTCTCGTCCGCGTTCTGTGCAAGGTCGCCACGCGCGATCTCGACTACTCCATGGCCCGCGTCCTTCAGCGTCACCAAATGGGCGGCCTCATGGGCATCGCCCTGTTTCTGAAGCAGCGCGGCATCCTCGGTATCTTCCCGGGGGGTGAGCGGCTCGCCGCGCATATAGGCAAGATCGAGCGCCGTCGCATGCGCACAGCCGACGAACCGCATTAGGTCCGTCGCTGAAAACAGGATGGTGTTCCCGATCGTCCTCACTTGGCCCCCTTCGATTTGCCCTGCGCCCCCGCGAGGGAATCACCTCGACAGGCGTTACCCTGATCCTTAGCATGCGAGGGTGTCAATCTGTGACATGGACATGCAATGACTTTCGCCAAGGCTAACGATCTCCTGCGCCTCGCCCAGCTCGCCGCCTCGCGGCGCTTGGGCATCAGCCTTGAGGAAATCTCTCAGGAATTTGGCATTTCGCATCGTACGGCGCAGCGCATGACCAGCGCGCTGGAGGACAATTTCGCAAATGTCGTTGTCGTAGAAGATGACGATCGCCGCCGGCGCTGGCGGATCCAAAGTCCCATCCCCGAGCGGCTGCAACCGCGCCAGGAAAACACCATCGAGGCTCTGGAAATCGCCGCCCGCGCGGCCCGTGACGAGAACCGGCTTCGCCATGCCCGCGCGCTGGAAGATCTAAGAGACAGCCTGATCACGCGCCTGTCCCCGCGTGATGCACTGCGGTCCGAAGCCGATGCGGAGGCGGTCCTATCGGCTTTGGGCCAAGTGGCGCGGCCAGGTCCAAGGGTCGCAATGAAGCCTGAGGTGACCGACGTTCTGATCGAAGCTCTGCGCGGACCGTTCAAGATGCGCATTGTCTATGGCGACACCGACGCAGAAACCCGGACGGTCGAGCCGCATGGGCTCTTGCTGGGATTGCGCAGCTATCTCGTTGCGCGTCAGGCTGACCGAGGCGAGAATCTTCGCCATTTTCGCCTGGACCGCATTCATAGCGCCGAATGTCTCGATGAAAGTTTTCCCATCCAGTCCGGCTTTTCCTTGAACGATCATGCGGCGCAGGCCTTCGGCGCCTATCAGGACCCCGCCCAATATGGCGAGGTCGTCTGGCGTTTTCTTCCCGGCGCAGCCTCGCGCGCGGCGGAATTCCAGTTCCATCCCAACCAATCGGCCGAATATCGGGACGACGGCAGTCTGATTGTCCGGTTCAAGGCCGCAGGCTGGCTGGAAATGGCCTGGCATCTCTATCAGTGGGGCGACAAGGTCGAGGTGCTGGAACCGGCGGGGTTGCGGGCGCTGGTCGAGGGTCATGCGCGCTCCGACTTCCCAGCCCTGCCTTGATTGATCGATTTGTGTCGCCCTCGGTGGCGGCGGGTTTCAGTTGAGTTCGGCGAGGAAGTTGGTCGAGATAGACCTGGACCGGCGGCGCATAGGCAATGCCGTCGATCCTCTTGCCCACCGCGATGTCGTGCTTGCTGGCATCTTCGATGACGCCGAGATTCCAGCCTTTCGATACGAGTCGAGCATTGGGCGCGAGAGGACCTCGCTGTGCAGCCGCCCGCCCTGCATCCGGCATTTGAGCTGCGAGATCGCGGAGAGGTACGGCGCATATGCCTGCGCTGCGGCCTCCGTCGTCACGGCATATTGCGCGCCGACACGCTCATCTCCGTCGCGCTGATGCACGGAAGCGCCCGGCAACGCTGCTACGGCGCCGCACAGCTCCTCCAGCAATTCGCGCTCCTCAAGCTCAAAGATTCGCATATCCGGCGGTATGGCAATATTCACTGTCCAGCGAATTTTGTAGAAACGGATCTTTGTTTCGGAATTGCGGGCAATCGGAGAGGCATTCAACGTCGATGGTGTTTCAGCATTTCGCTGAAACCGGCATTCCGGTAAAATGGAAGCCAGCCACCCTTGAAGGCGGCGGAGCGCTATCCGTTTGGCAGCCCCTGCCTAAGAATGTCTCGAAGAATTCGGCACGGACAAAGCCAAGCAGTCGCAACGGCACAAGCATTCCTTCTGGCCCCTGCAATCCAACTGCGTCAATTCCGGTCCCAAGCAGCTAGTGCATCTTCGGGATCGAGCAACGACAGGGCAGCCCCCTCCCTTGTCGCTGTTTCGGCCTCTGCCCCGGCATCGTGCCACTTCCACAAGACAAGGTTCGTGCCACCCTTGTTCTGGACAGACGGAACCAACGCACCCTCGGCACCCGCAAGGGTCAATTCCTCTGCGAGCTTCCAACTGGGAGGAATGCCCTTCTCCACCATGAATATCTGTCGCCATAAGCATTCGGTGATCGCCGGATCTGTCCCGCGCAGATCGGCAATGGCGTTGGCGGTAACATCATAGGCGGCCAGCGTGCCGGGGCGCACGAGCTCCTGATGCATCTCGACTATCGCAGTCACATAGTCCGCGGAGAGGTAGAGTGCGGGCATGCCCATGGGGTTCCAGCGGCCGCCAGTCCGGTGTGATCCGCTTTCGAGTGGGCGGCGCTGCCAGCGCACGCCAAGCATTCGCCAGTAGCGACCCTGCAGCGGCGCCAGCGATGTCATCAGGAATAAACGCCCTCGTCCATGCTATCGAGCGTCCACAATACCGCCTCGGCCTTGCCCTCTTCTACCAGTTCCTCGGCCGTCTTGCCAAAGCCGGGGATAGGCTGGTGGCGGAACCAGATGATCGCCCTGCCCTCATCGCCTGCAAGCTCGGCGGCGCGAGTGATGATGCGCGCAATTTCTCCCAGCTTGGCCTGCACGGCAGGACTGTCAGGATGCGCCGTCATCGTGTTGCGATTGAGGTGGGCAATCCGCGACAGGCGCGTCATCGGCAGTCGCAAGCGCTCCGCCATGCGGCGCGGTGCGATCAGGTCGCCGTCACGAATGTCATCTAGAAAAGCAGCAAGCATGAGTGCACTCCTTGCTTGATATATGCACCTATCTGCATTTCATTTCAATGATTCTGACGATCAAATGGGTATTTTCAGGCCCAATGCCGATCGAGCAGGCCTTCAAAGCCGTCTCTGCCTCCTCACGAGTGCCGCCCCACTCGGCCGGGTTTGCGAAAGTGAGGTCTGGATCTGCTGGAAGTTCCGTTGTGCCATGCCCAGGATCAGCTCAAACACGCGCCTGACCCTGCCTCCGGCGCCGCCTGGAACCTGCCCATATCAGAACAACGCGGACATGACTGGAAATTCCTTTGGCGTTGGCACCATCAGCGGAGGGGTTGGCTGCGGAATTTCATCTAGCATATCGCACATATGAGAGGTAGGATTGCAATTAGATGTTTCATACATCACGAGGACTCAATGATCACATCACAGCAAATGCGCGCGGCGCGTGCTCTTCTCGGTATCGACCAACGCCAACTGGCTGCTCTGGCCAACGTCTCGCTTCCGACGATCCAGAGAATGGAGGCGTCGGACGGGCAGGTGCGCAGCGTGGTCGATACGCTGGTGAAGGTGATCAACGCACTGGAAACCGCCGGAATCGAGATCATCGGTGAGAATGCGACCAGCAACGGCGCCGGGCGCGGGGTCCGGCTGAAGGATACCGCAGCGGGAAGTCAGCCGAAGCGCGTGCCATCGATGCTCTACGATCAGGCTGGCGAACCGCAGGCCGAAAATGAAGCCATATGATGCGCGGCTGACCGCGTTCACGCCGAAACTGGTAACGGTTCTCGGCGAGGGATATACGTTCGATCGGCTGCGGCGGGACAGCATTGCGGGGCTGACGGTCGCGATCGTCGCCCTCCCCCTCGCCATGGCTTTGGCGATCGCGAGCGGCGCGACCCCGGACAAGGGATTGATCACGGCCGTCATCGCCGGGTTCCTCATTTCGGCGCTTGGCGGTTCGCGCGTCCAGGTGGGCGGGCCGACAGGCGCGTTCGTCGTCGTCGTCTTCAACGTGATCGCCCAGCATGGCTATGACGGGCTCCTGCTGGCGACGCTGATGGCGGGCGTACTGCTCATTGTTGCGGGCTATTCCGGGCTCGGGAGCCTTGTGCGTTTCATCCCGCAGCCAGTGGTTACCGGCTTTACCGCCGGGATCGCGGTGATCATCGCTTCAAGCCAGGTGAAGGATTTCCTGGGCCTGTCAATGAAAACGGTGCCCGCGGACTTCATACCCAAGTGGTCGGCCTATTTCTCCGCGCTGGGGAGCCTGCAGCTCGCCACTCTTGCAATTGGCGCCGGCTCCCTCACGCTCATCATCGCTCTGCGAAAATGGGCCCCGCGCCTCCCCGGCTTCCTTATCGCCGTCGTGCTGGCGAGCGCCATCGTCGCCCTTCTGCATGTCCCGGTCGAGACGATCGGATCGCGCTTCCCCGAGCTTCCCACCGGCCTGCCCGCCCCTGCCCTGCCGGAGATCTCGTTTGCCCGGCTGCAAGCGGTGGCGCCGGCCGCCTTCACCATAGCGTTCCTCGCCGGGATCGAGGCGCTGCTCTCGGCCGTTGTGGCTGATGGCATGATCGGTTCCCGGCACCGCTCCAATCAGGAACTCGTCGGGCAGGGTGTCGCGAACATGGCCTCGGCCGTTTTCGGAGGGCTGCCCGCGACCGGAGCCATTGCACGGACCGCGACCAATATCCGCGCCGGCGCGGTGACGCCGATCGCCGGCATGCTGCACGCCGTCTTCCTGCTCCTGTTCATCCTGTTCGCCTCGAAGCTCATGGCCTTCGTACCGCTGGCCGCCCTGGCGGCGATCCTGTTCATGGTGGCTTGGGGGATGAGCGAACACCACCGTTTCCTTCAGCTCCTGCGCATGCCGAATGGCGACAGGAGCCTGCTGTTGCTGACTTTTGGACTCACGATTTTCATAGACCTGACGGTGGCGATCGCGGTCGGCGTGACGCTGGCATCGCTGCTGTTCATGATGCGGATGAGCCGGACCGTCGAGATCGCGAGCGATAGCGAAGGCGCCGCCTCCGATGCCGAAGAGGAAGAACTCGACCAGCGCACGGCCTTGCCGGCAGGTGTCGAGGTGTTCCGCATCGACGGTCCCATCTTTTTCGGGGTCGCCAACGACCTCATGGACACGCTGAGGCGCATCGGGTCCGCTCCCAAAATCATCATCCTGCGAATGCGCCGGGTCCCGTTGCTGGATGCAAGCGGTGTCGCGGCAATGGGCGACATTGTCGACCATGCCGAAGTGCTGGGCATCCGGGTCATCCTTTCGGGCGTGACGGCGCAGCCGATGGAGATGCTCGAAAGGGTATCGCTCGGCCCCTCGAGCAGTCGGGTTTTGCATAGTGCGAATTTCGCGGATGCCGTGCGGCTTGCTTCATCCCTCACCGTGGAGCCGGCCTCCACGGCGCCGACACTCCATTGATCACCTCTCTATTATCCGGAAGGAACCCAGGATGAGCGATGCAAACGACGAGTATGTCTATGATGACGCTTCAGGCGAATGGCTCCCCGCCGTCGAGGCTGCGGCGAAGGCCGCGGCAGCAGACTTGGTCGAGGTCCTGGATTCGGCAGGGAACATCCTCGCGGACGGGGACAGCGTCATCACGATCAAGGATTTGAAGGTCAAGGGGGCCGGGCAGACGCTGAGGAAGGGCACCGTGATCAAGGCGATCAGGCTGACCGGCGATCCGCAGGAAATCGACTGCCGCTACGAGGGTATCAAGGGCCTGGTCTTACGAGCCGAATTTGTGCGCAAACACTGAGGCAGTGAAGACGCGTTCTCACCGCCCCGACAGTCGCGCGGGATATACCGATCTTCGCAACACTCAGGGTATTTGCGGCGTCCGTTGGTAGAGGCGTTCGATGTCGTTTGGCCTGGCGAGATCATGGCCCGGGCTCATCACGGCGGCAGCGCCAGCGGCAATGCCGAAACGGAAGGCTTCGCCCATCTCCCAGCCAATCGAGATCGCAAACAGCATGGCGGACAGGAAGCTGTCACCGGCACCAACCGCGCTTTTCGCCTCGATGGGGGCAGCTGGCAGGAAAAGCGGTCCGGCGGCGCTGGCAAGGATCGCGCCTTCATGGCCCATGGTCACGGCGACATGGGCGGCTTGTCCGGATCGAACGATTTCGAGTGCCGCATGGGCGATTTCGTCGGGATCGCCGAGTTCGAGCCCGGTCAATTGCCGCAACTCGCCGATGCTGGGCTTCACGAGAAAGACGCCGCCTTCATCGAGGCCGCCCTTAAGTCCCGGTCCTGAACTGTCGAGGATGACGGGAATATTGCGCCGGCGCATCAGCGCTACGACCTGACCGTAGAAATCGGCGGGCATGCCGGGCGGCAGCGACCCGCTCAACACCATGAAATTGCACTGCGCGGTTTCAAGCTGGTCAAGGCAGGCCTGCCACTCGGCGGGCTGGATGGTCGGCCCCGGTGGAACGAAACGATATTCCTTGCCGCTTTCGAGCTCGAGCACGGCGGATGCGACGCGGGTATGGCCCGCAATATAGATGCGATTGTGGACGAGCTGATGGAGGTCGAGCAGGCCGTCGAGAGCATCGCCTGTGGCACCGCCCGCCATATAATAGCTTCGGGCATTGCCGCCGAGGCGAACAAAGACTCGAGCGACGTTGATACCGCCGCCGCCTGGGCTGTAGAATTCGGATTTGGTCCGCATCTTGCGCGTGTGGAACATGCGATCGACTTCATAGGCGACGTCGATCGTCGGGTTCAGCGTCAGCGTGGCAATGTTCGTCATCCCGCCATTTGAGCGGGCTGGATGTATTCCAGTCTATCCGCAATATCCCCAATTCGTTCCGCCGGTGCGGCATGCCAAGGTAGCCCTGTCGGGCGTCGCAATCCCGCTGATGCCTGGCGTCGTTCAGGCCCTCCTCTCAAGGCGCAAAATGCGTTCGTCCGTTCCGCCATCATCACACTGGTCTCGCTATCCGTGATTGCTTGCGTTCTGGAACTGTCCGGGCTTCTCGATCGCGCTATTGCAGCAGACGCGAGGCCCCGCGAACGAGGCGATGCGAGGGGGATCTGGCTGCTACCCTCTAATACCACGGTAGAAGTGCTGATGTTTTTCCGTTTTGATGAACGATCCAGCAGGTGCATGTCGGTGTTCGCTAAGGAAAATCTCTCATAGCGGGAGCATTGCGCGTCACTAAGGTGTCACGGATCAGGACCCCGCCAATTTGGAGCATGTGCAGTGACGAATAACGAGCCCAGGATCACCTTCCACGGCGCCGCGGGGACAGTCACAGGCTCGTGCATGGAGCTTGAACATGACGGCCGCGCGATCCTGATCGATTGCGGCCTGTTCCAGGGACCGCGGACGCTCGAAACGCTCAATCGCGAGCCGTTCTCGTTCGATGCACGCAAGATCGCCGCGGTCGTCCTCACGCACGCACACATCGACCATAGCGGTCTATTGCCAAAGCTTGTCGCCGAGGGCTTCAGGGGGCCGGTCTATGCGACGCCGCAAACGCGTGATCTTCTCTACCACATGCTGCCTGACGCCGGGCGCATCCAGGAAAGCGAAGCGGAGCGGCGTAACCGCCGCAAGGATCGAAAGGACGAGGAGCCGATCGAGCCGATCTATACCGAGGCCGATTCCAAGGCGGCCTATGATCAGATCGAGACGGTCGCGCTGAACAAGTGGTTCCAGCCCGCGCGGGGCTTCACGGCCCGGTTGTGGAATGCCGGCCACATTCTCGGATCGACTTCCGTCGAGATGCAGGTTGGCGAAACGCGCCTGCTCTTTTCCGGCGACCTTGGCCCGGATCACAAGGCCTTTCACGCCGATCCCGAAGGACCGGCGGGGCTTGACCATGTGATCTGCGAAAGCACTTATGGCGACCGGGCCCGCGAGGATCTGACGATCGAGCAGCGGCGTACGCTCCTGGAAGCCGAAATCAAGGCTGCGTTGACGCGTGGCGGCAATCTCGTCATCCCGGTATTCGCGCTTGAGCGGACGCAGGAGTTGCTCCTCGACATTGCCATGCTCATCAACACCGGCCGTCTGGCGCATCCGCGGGTATTCATCGACTCTCCCCTGGCGACGCGGGCGACCGAGGTGTTTGCAAAGCATGCCGGCGAGCTCGAGGACATGGGTTCGGGCGAGATCTTTCATCATCCGTCCTTCCACTATGTCCTGAACGCTACGGAATCGATGCGGCTCAACAGCCTGTCCGGCGCAATCATCATGGCGGCTTCGGGGATGTGCGAGGCCGGGCGCATTCGCCATCATCTGCGGCATAATCTGGGGCGGCGGGAGTCGACGATATTGTTCGTCGGCTTCCAGGCGGCGGGGTCGCTGGGACGCACGATCCTCGATGGCGCGAACCGGGTGCGGATCTGGGGGCAGGACGTCGCCGTCCGTGCCCAGATCCGCAGGATCGACACCTATTCGGCGCATGCCGACCAGCAGGATCTTCAGCGATGGATCAAGGCGCGGCAGCCGATCGATGGCAGTCTTTTCCTGAGCCACGGCGAGTCCGGGTCGATCGAGACGTTCCGCCGACTGCTGCAGGCGGATGAGGCGGCGACATCGATCATCGCCCCACAACTGGGCGAGACCTATGCGTTGCCTGCGCGCGCGTCGGCGCGGCGCCTCAAGACAGGCGACCCCGAACTGCAAGGCGCGGTCGGGCGCGACTGGCAGAATGACTACGCCGATTTCTCGATCCGCCTCAAAAAGGAGCTCCAGGGTATCGAGAGCGCCTCGGCGCGGCGCGAAGCCCTCGCGCGGATGTCGGAGGTCCTTCGCTCGTACCAGGACCATCGCGACAAGCGGAAAGCGAAGAACGGCTAGATTTTCCTAGCGGCGCGGCGACGGGGATAATCGGATCAGGCCTGGAACGGATTAGGGAACCTACTTATGGGCGCGCCTTGGCGTGTCTTCTATTACGTTCGCGTGGAAACCAACGGAGTAAGACATGTCGAATACACCGCATACCTTGGGCGAAGAGTTCCCGGACCAGATGGACAAGATCCACGCGCTGAAAGTTTCGGACCCGATCTTTGCGCAGCTGCTCGCCGCCTATGATGAAGTGAACGACGAGATTCATGTGGTCGAAACGAACGTTCAGCCGACGTCGCAGGATCGTGAAACCGAGCTCCGCAAGCGCCGTCTGGCGATCAAGGACCAGATCGCCGAAGCGCTTTCACAGCCAGCCTGATCGGTCGAGAGGAGCCGGTCGCGCTGCGTCCGGCCTTCTTCCACATGCGCCTTGTGAAGAGGCGAACGAGGGGAGCGGGAGACCGAACCCCACCCGCGCCTTGGTTGAAGAGCGGCAGGATCGGGATTTTTCAAGGTTCTTGTCTTTCTGGGTAGATTCAGCATGTGGAAGGAAGCCATTGCAATCAGCCTGTTGCTGACGGGGGCCGCCACCTTTGCGGCTGCCGGGAGCGCGGGAGAGGTGTCTCGAGGTCACGACCTGGCGGAGCGGCGATGCGCGAGTTGTCATTCCATCGGCGAAACCAATGCGAGCCCCAACCGGCTCGCACCGCCGTTGCGAAATCTCTACAGGCAATATCCGGTCGATGCTTTGCAACCGGCGTTCCTGAATGGTCTTGAGGTCGGTCACCGTGATATGCCGCGTTTTATCCTGACGCCGCAGGAGGTGACGGACATCATCGCGTTCCTTCATGACCTCAACCCATGCCGCAAGCCTTCGTCGGATGACGCGGCCATGGCGCAGTGTTTCGCGCCCATGGAATGATGAGATATGCAGCGCCAGCACAGGGAAGCTGGATAATCCGGAATTTGGAGGGAGCCAGCGCATCACCGCCGCCCCCTCCTTGGCCAGAAGGACGCTTTGCGCCGCCCGCCCTCAGCGCGACATCAGGACGGGAAGGCTGACGTCGTCGATCAGGTCGCGCGTGACGCCGCCCAGCAGGATGTCGCGCACCCGCGAATGGGCGAAGGCGCCGATGGCGAGAAGATTCGCCCCGGTATCTCTCGCGAAGTCCTGAAGAGCCACGGAGATGCGCCGGCCGGCTGAAGCGATCACATGAACGTCGACCTTGAATCCATGGCGCGCAAGGTGGCGGGCAATATCCGAGCCGGGTGCGGGTCCGTGGCCTTCCGCGGTGGGTTCCGGATCCACGCAGACGACGTCGATGACGGCGCCCGGATCCGCGACGTCAATAAGGTCCCGCGCGGCGCGACGCGCCTCGCTCGATGCATCCCAGCCCAGAACGGCGCGCCCCACGCGCTCCAGCTTTGCATGGTCGGGCAGGACCAGGACGGGTCCGCCCGATCCGGTAACGGCGGCCTGCAGGCTCCGGCGGCGCAGTTTCCGATTTTCGAAGGCGGAAGCGCCACCGATCAGCAGGAGGTCGGCATAGCGCCCTTCAACACGTGACGCTCCCCCGAGATAGGCAAGGGTGTCGGCGACCGGACGGATCTCGACCGGGATCGGCGCGCCTTCCACCGCGGCCTTCACCGATTCCGTGCGGCGCTTCGCTTCGTCATCGATGCGATCCAGGATCACCGGGTAATAGTCAAAGGGTGGCAGCACAGCGGCATTGTCGAAAATGTCCATCATCAAGGATATTGCGAGATGCGCCTCCTGTGCGGCGGCGAACGCCGTTGCGTCCTTGATGAAGCCGCGGGCCTCCTCCCCATTGTCGACGATTGCGACGAGGTCTTTCAGCATGTTTCCCTCCTTCTCGGTTGATCAAAATCTTCACTTGCTGGGTGCGGTGGATGTCATGTGCGCTGTATGATCAGGTAACTGAGATAGGCTGCGTAAGCGCTCACGAAGAGGCCGCCCTCGAACCGCGAAATCTTGCGGCTGCTGACGAAAATCGGAATGCAGAGCAGCGCTACTCCCAGCATGACCGGTATGTCGATGCGGATGAGATGGCTGCTGACATCGATACCATCGGCCGGAATGAGGCAGGTCACCCCAAGAATCACGAGGATATTGTAGACGCTACTGCCGATCAGATTGCCGATCGCGATGTCACGCTCACCCCGGATCGTCGATATGATCGTGGTCACGAGTTCGGGTGCCGAGGTACCGATGGCAACGATCGTCAGGCCGATGAAGGCGTCCGATACATTCCAGAGACGTGCGAGATCGACAGCACCTTCGACGAGCCAGTCGGCGCCGACAACGATGATGACGAGACCAATCGCGAGCATCAGCATCTCGGTCGCCGCCTGACGGTTGGCGAGGCGCCGGGGCCCGAACTCACGGGCGAACTCCAGCTTGACCTTAAGGCTCTCTCGCCGGGCCGCGCGGATGACCGCCAGCGTGAATATCACGCCCATGGTGACGAGCACGAGGCCCTCCAGCCGCGACAGCGTGCCGTCCCAAGCAAAGGCGAGCAGCGTGGCCGCGGCAATGACGATCGCGGGGAGCTCTAGACGCAGGGTCTGCATCTGGATCGCCAGCGGTTGCAGCGCAGCGCTCAGGCCAAGGATAAGGAGGATGTTGACGGTATTGGTGCCGGCGATGTTCCCGATCGCAAGTGAGCCGTTGCCCTGAATGGCGGCCTCGATGCCGACGGCCAGCTCCGGCGTGCTCGTTCCAAGCGCAACCACGGTAAGACCGATCAGCAGGGGGGAAATGCCAAGGCGCGCTGCCAGTGCCGCGCCGCCTCTTACGAGCAGTTCGGCGCCGGCGATCAACGCGGCAAGCCCGACGCTAATCCAGACGATCGCATGAGTCATCGAAGATCAGTCTGCCTTGCGCTTGGCGGGATCGGGTACGAGAAGCACGTCGCCGGGCACCGCATCGATGATCTTGCGCGCCGTGCTGCCGATCAGGGTTTCATAGACCATGCCGCCGCCATGGGTGCCCACCACAGTGAGATGGCGCCGGGAGTTCTCGGCATAGTCCCGCAACAGCGCCTCGGGCACGCCATGTTCAATCATGTGGCTGACCTTGCGGGCGGCGTCGGGCGTGAGCCCGGCTTCGGCCAGGAACTTGTCGGCCGCGTCCTTGCCATATCCTTCGAACTGCTTTTCGACCTCTGCGCGGCCAAGATAGCCGGCAAAGGGCACGTCATAAGCGTGAAAAAGCGAGAGGCCTGTATCCGGGAAAAACCGGATGGCTGTTTCGAGCGCAACGCGGGAGGATTCCGAAAAATCCGTCGCGACGAGCATGGTGTGATAAGGTTCGAAGGCGCGGTCGCGAACAATGAGGACCGGGACAGGAGACTTGCGGATCAGCTGGTCGACCGTGTCGCCAAGAAACATCCGCGCCAGCAGTTCGTCGCGGGCGACGCCGGTGACGATCAGTTCGGCATGGGATTCCCGGGCTGCCTCGAGGACGACCTCGGCCGGCGAGCCGGTTTCGACATGGACGGCGATGTCGACGTGCGGATCCTCGCGCACCAGATCCCTGTAGATGCGGTCGCGGGCCTTGCGGACCGGGTCGGGCGGCCGCCGCCAGGACGGCAGATCGCGCAGGCTCCCGAACAGGGTCATAGTCTCAGGCGGAGCGAGTGCGTGAATGACGGTGAGTTCGGCCTGCCACGCCCTGGCGACGAGCAGGGCACGGTCGAGCGCGCGGTCGCAGCGATGGCTAAGGTCGGTGGCCAAGGCCATGCGCCTGGGGAAAGTGCCCTCGGTCATATTTCATCCTCCTAGGTATTGAGTTCCTTGAACCAGCCCAGTCGCCGCATGACGTGCTTTTCGACCTCGAGCAGGAGCATGAGGGCCACGCCGGCAATCACGAGCAGCGCAAGGTCGGCGACGGTGAGCGGCCGCGAGTGGAAGATCGCATGCATGAACGGGGCGTAGGTGAAGAGCGCCTGGCCAAGAACGAGGATCGTGATCGCGATCAGTACGGCGGGGGTTCCGATGGCGCCGCGCCAGGTCAGAGACGTTGTATGCAGATAGCGGACATTGAAGAGGTAGAAGATCTCCGCGACGATGAACATGTTGACGACCATCGTGCGCGCAACTTCGAGGCCGCGCCCCTGATCGAGCGTGTAGAAGAAGATGCCGAGCGTGACCGCGGCGAACAGCACCGACACCAGCACGACGCGCCAGAGGAGGAAGGGTGAAAGGAGAGGCGCGCCCCGCTCGCGCGGGCGGCGCTGCATCGCACCTGGCTCGGTCGGCTCGAAGGCGAGCACCAGGCCAAGGGTCGCGGCGAGGATGAGATTGACCCACAGGATCTGGGTTGCCGACATCGGCAGGGCGAAGCCCAGCAGGATCGCTAGGACGACCGCCAGCGTCTCACCGCCGTTCGTGGGGATTTCCCAGGAAATGACCTTTCTGATGTTATCGTAGACGGTCCGGCCCTCGCGCACGGCGCTGACGATCGATGCGAAATTGTCGTCGAGGAGCACCATGGAGGCGGCTTCCTTCGACGCCTCGGTCCCCTTGATGCCCATGGCTACGCCGACATCGGCCTGCTTGAGCGACGGCGCATCGTTGACGCCGTCGCCGGTCATGGCGACAATCTGGCCTTGCGCCTGCAGAGCGCGAACGATGCGAAGCTTGTGCTCTGGGCTGGTCCGGGCGAAGACCGAGACGCGGTTGACGACCCCTTCGAGGTCCCCATCCGAAAGCTTCTCGACATCCAGGCCGGTCATCACCTGCGGATCGTCGGCGAGATCGAGCTGGCGCGCGATGGCGAGTGCGGTTGCGGCATGGTCGCCGGTGATCATCTTGACGTCGATCCCGGCGGAGCGGCACTCGGCGATCGCCTCCTTCGCTTCAAGGCGCGGTGGATCGATGAAGCCGACAAGTCCGAGCAGCTGGACGCCCGCCATGACGTCGTCGAACGAGATCCGCACTGTATCCGATGGCATCTCCTTCGCGCCAAATGCGAGGACGCGCTCGCCCTCGTTTCCAGCGTCAGAGATGGCATTCTCCCAATAGCCGATGTCTTCGGGCAAGGTCATTGCGAAGAGGGCTTCGGGCGCGCCCTTGACGAAGAGGATCATCGTTCCGTCAGGTCCGCGGCAGAGCGTCGCCATGAAGCGGTGCGCGGCATCGAATGGAATTTCGTCGAGCCGTTCCCATTCGGAGCGCTCCAGTTCCGGATCGACGGCCGCCTTCATGGCCAGGGCGAACAGCGCTCCCTCCATGGGATCGCCTTCGACGCGCCATTCCTCGCCGACTTTGCGCAGCGACGCATCGTTGCACAGGAGGCCGCAGCGGATCAGCGGCATGGAAGCGGCCATGGCCTCGGCCTGGTCGCCGACGCCCGCAATCTGGATATGGCCCTCCGGGACATAGCCTGAGCCGCTGGCGAGCATGGTGCATCGCGCCGTGATGATCCGGCGGGCCGTCATTTCGTTGCGCGTCAGTGTACCCGTCTTATCCGAGCAGATCACGGACGTGGCGCCGAGTGCTTCGACGGCCGGAAGCTTGCGGATGACGGCATTGCGAGCCGCCATCCGGCGCACGCCGATGGCAAGGGTGATGGTGATGACCGCGGGCAGACCTTCCGGCACGATGCCCACGGCCAGGGCGACGACGGCGATCAGGGCATCGACCCAGTCGTAGCTCCGCACGAGGACAGCGAAAGCGAACAGCGCCACCCCCCCTGCCAGCACGAACCAGGTGAAGCGGCGGGCAAACTGGTCGATCTGCGTCAGGAGGGGCGTCGCCATCACCTCGACCGACTGGATCAGCGTGCTGATCCGTCCGATCTGCGTATGCACGCCTGTCGCCACGACGATGCCGTTCGCTTGCCCGGCGGCGACCAGAGTGCCGGAGAACGCCATATTCTGCCGGTCTGCAAGAACCGTTTCCTCGGGCAGCACCGCATCATGCTTTTCGGCCGCGACCGACTCCCCGGTCAGCAGAGCCTCGTCGATCAGGAGGCGGCGGGCGTGGAGAAGCCTGAGATCGGCCGGGACACGGTCGCCCGCTTCGATGAGAACAAGGTCGCCCGGGACGATGTCGGAAACCGGGATGGTCTGCCGGACGCCTTCCCGGATGACACTCGCTTTCGGCGCGATCATCTGCTGGATCGCTTCGAGCGCCTGTTCGGCCTTCCCTTCCTGAATATAACCGATGATCGCATTCACGATGACGACGGCCACGATGACCGCGGCATCGATCATATGGTCGAGCAGCGCGGCTGCGAGCGCGCCGGCGAGCAGGACGTAGATCAGGGTATTGTTGAACTGGGCCAGAAAGCGCAGCAGCGGATTGCGCCGGGATGCCTTGGGCAGCGTATTGGGACCGAAACGGGCAGCTTGCCGGTTGACGTCCTGAGCTGAGAGGCCGGCCAGTTCCACGTCGAGGATCCTGGCGATCTCATTGCTCGGTAACGCATGCCAGCGCATTTCTTCCAAATCGACGGGCGCCGACATCAAGCTTCCTTCAGATAGGTTCAGGCTATGGGAATTGGGCACAGGGAAGCACGGTTCTGACGTCGCTTCTTTATGTTCCTGAGCTGCGCTCCGATGCCCTCCAGTTCGATCCACAATCGGGGTCACCTAGCTGGAGGGGCCGGGTGGTTCGCAATCCGGTTATATCCGTAGCGCCGTCACCGTCCTCGGCCGATAAGTAAGTTTGGATTAGACAAGTGCGTATCGTCCGCAAAGGCTATGCAACCCCTCATGAACCGCCGTCTGGCAATCCTCCGTTTGCAGGCGCATGGTGGCCGTTTGATGACGCGCCTGATCGCGAAGGCTACCGGGCTTGATGTCAAAGCAGCCCAGGAATCGGCTAGCTGCGTCGCGAACGGGCCCCACGGGATGCTTCTGGATGCGAATTGGGTCGGCATGGGATTTGCGCGGATGACGCGCGATGCCGGGCCCGCTAGGAGCGACCATAACTACGACCGCATTTCAACACAGGAAGGCCAAGTCCATGAACAACACTGATCTTGCCGAAAAGATCGCCGCCGAACAGGGGATCACCAAGGCTGACGCGCGCAAGATCGTCGATGCGGTGTTCGCAGGGATTGGCGAGGCTGCGGCCAAGGGCGAGGAGATTGCGCTCAACGGGTTCGGCAAGTTCAAGGTCAAGGACAGCCCCGCACGGGAAGGCCGGAACCCGGCCACTGGCGAGCCCATGACCATCAAGGCATCGCGGAAGCTTGGCTTTTCGGCCGCGAAGGCCCTGAAAGACAAACTCAACCCCTAAGCCGGCCCGGCCACTGCCCTGTTCAGCCGAAGGCGAGCGAGCCTTGCCGTTGCTGCGGAGGAGATGGCCGGACCTCACCTGCCCGGAGAAGTTTTCGAGCGGTCGGCGAAAGCGTGTAGACCGCTTGGCGTTGACCGCCTCGATTGTGGTGATCGACGCGGTAGCCCTGATAATGCCTGTGCAGGATTCCTGCACGCACGAGGTCGGATACCGCGCGGCTCACGTTCGTCTTGCCGGATGCGCGAACCCGCGTCCGAACTTCCGCATCGATTTCGCGTTCGGCGTCTGCGGGGTTCTGGGGTAGGGTTCCCGCCGCCTCCATCTCCTGGCGAACACGATTGGCCAGAGCCATCCTGCGCGGGTAGCTGCTGCCCATCGGGACGAGGGCGTCACACAACCACTCCCGGATGGGGATGGCGCTCCCACCGTCGATGACAAGCGGGCCGGCGCTGCCATTGGGCCCAGCGATCTTCGCAATCAGATCAAGGATCATGTAGGCGTAGCGAGGCCGCGAGGAGCTTTTCGAAAGCAGTTCGACGAGACCGGGCATATCGAGCGGCCTGGCATCACGATCAGATGTGAGGCGGGTCTGGAGCATGCGAGAATCATGCACAGGTAGAACGAAAAGTGAATCCCTCCATTGACCCCAAGTAACATTTGTCGGCTGTGACACTTTACCAGCTGGTAAAGTGTCACAGGTGCCGGTTTGCGATCAGGATTAGCATGATTCATCCCAGTGCCGCGGCCATAGCAAGGGCGCCTCCCGGAACTGCGAAAGTGGAGCGCCGCTCCTAGTGTGAAAATAGCAGGGGGAGCGGTGCGCCACCAAGCAGGTCGCGGGTGACGCCGCCAAGGATCATTTCCCGTAGACGCGAATGTCCGTAGGCGCCAAGCGCAAGCATGGCCGCGCCACCGTGGCGGGCGGCCGTCACGAGCGCGTCGCCCTCTGCCTCAAGGCCGCCGCGGACCGGCACCACTCTCGAGACAAAGCGATGCCGGGCGAGATGACGGGCGATGTCGGCGCCTGGCTCCGATCCGTGACCCTTCACCGTTGGTTTCGCGTCGAGAACGAGGATGTCGATCTTGGCCCCTGGGGAAGCAAATGCCGTCGCGTCGCGCAGGGCATGCGTCGCTTCCCGAGTGGCGTTCCAACCGATCGCGATATGTTCGATCGCTCGTGCCTTGTACTCGCCCGGAACGATCAGGACGGGGCGTCCCGATGAAAACAGGATGCTCTCGGCCGTTTCGCGACGGATCGGTGGGTGATCATAGCTGTTGGCCGGCCCGAAGAGAATAACGTCGGCATAGCGGGCATAGACCGCCGTCTTGACGAAGATCACCGAGGGTTGGTCCGAAATCGTGCGGACCTCGACATTGGTGGAACCTGCGAGCGTGGCGATGCGCTGCTGCTTGGCCTCCACCGCTTCGGTGTAGTCCTGCAGGAAGGCGTAGGGCCGCGCAATCGTCAGGGCGTAATCAGCCGATGGAAGCGCCGAGAGAATAACCACGGAAAGGCTGGCGTTGTGAAACTCGGCGAAGCCAAGAGCGTCTCGTAAGAACTGTTCGTCCCTGTCACCGGTATCCACAACCGCGAGGACATCCTTGATGGCCATATTTTCCTCCAGCTTGTAGAAACTTTCTACCCAGCGCCACCGTTCGGTTCATTTGGGTGTATTACGTAATCGCTTCGCATCGATGGTCGCGACCTGGCCTGCCAGCGCGTTACCGAGTATCGCCGCAAGCGCGATCGCATTGCTGGAATGCGGGATGCTGTCGGTCGTCACCAGGCGGCAGCCGAGATCCCGGAGCATCGCTTCGGCATCAGATGCAAAGAGGCCATGGACCGCGAGGCAGATCGGCGCGGGGAACCCCTGCTCGCGGATTTCCCGCGCGGCGTTCGCAAGGGTATGGCCCGATGAGATGACATCATCGACGAGGACCGGCGTTCGTCCCTTCCAGGCCGAGAGGTTCGCTGCCGCAATGATGACATCGCGGTCGCCCCGGCGCGTCTTCGTGAACACAACGTGCGGCGCACCGATATGCCCGGCTATGGCGCCCGCCCATTGCTCGCTCTCGCTGTCGGGGCCTATGATGAGCGGCGCCTCGACATTATCGCGGATCCATTCCGCCAGAAGCGGCGACGCGGCGAGCGCCTCGGTTTCGATCGAATAGATCTCCTGCAGATTGCCGTACCGGTGCAGATGAGGATCAACCGTGACGAGCCCGTCAAATTCGGAAGAGAGCAGCTGGGCGAACTGGCGCGAGGTTAGCGCTTCGCCGTCATGGAAACGGCGATCCTGCCGCATATAGGCAAGATAGGGCGCCACGAGTTGGACGGATCGCGCACCGCTCTCGCGCAGCAGCCGCGCTGCGAAGAGCAACTGCAGAAACTGGTCATCGGGGCGTGCGAGCGTACACACCACCGCGGCGTCGCGCCCGGCAACGGCCGAATGGAGGCGAATATAGCTCTCGCCATCCGGGAAACGGCGCAACGCAAGCTTCCCGACCGAGCATCCGACGCGCTCGGCGATGGCGTTGGTCATGCGCTCGTTCCCGGGCATCGGAAACAGCATCATTGTCATGGCACGATCACGATCATGTCCGAATTGGAAGCGGCGTAGGTCAGGGCGTAGGCCATCTCACCCCGCGACTGGGCATGAAGGGTCAGCAGAGGTTGGCCGGCGATAATATCGTCGCCGAGGCTGACATGCAGGCGCATGCCCGCTGCCGGTACGTCCGGAGCGCCGGCAAGCTTTGCCAGACGGGCAATCCGGCGATTGTCGATGTGCGTGACGCGGCCACTATGGCTTGCCACGATCGGGTGGGTCAGCCTGGCCGTGGGCGGCGTTCGCATTCCGCCCTGAGCGTCGCATATGCGCTGGAATTTCTTCCAGGCGCTGCCATCGGCCAGCGTCTGTTCGGCGAGCGCCCGTCCCGTCCCTGCCAAAGCCACCTCGCCGATTTCGAGGATGACGCCCGCAAGAATGCAGACGCGATCGCGCAGATCCATGGGCGCGTCCGGGTCTCCCGTTAGAACGGCGAGGACATCGCGCGCCTCGAGCGCGGGGCCGATAGCCCTGCCGACCGGCTGTGTTCCATCGGTCTGGACACAGCGCGTGATAAGGCCGAACCGGCCAGCGACGGTGGTCAGCGTCGCGGCAAGACGTTCGGCGGCGTCTGCGCTGCGAACCTTGGCGGTTGGTCCGACAGGGATGTCGAGCACGACATGGGTAGCTCCCGCCGCAATCTTCTTCGACAGGACCGAAGCGATCAATTGTCCTTCGGTGTCGATGTCGAGCGCGCGCTCCACGCCGATGAAGATGTCATCGGCAGGGCTCAGGCGTACCGCCCCGCCCCAGGCAAGGCATCCGCCTTCGGAGGCCACCACGCGTTGCATGGCCTCGAGGTCAAGGTCGACCCGGGTGAGCGTCTCCATGGTATCGGCGGTCCCGGCCGGGGACGTAATCGCGCGCGACGATGTCTTGGGCATGGTGAGGCCGCAAGCCGCTGCGATGGCGACAATGATCGGCGTGGTCCGGTTGCCGGGAAGACCCCCGACACTATGCTTGTCGACGACGATCTCGCTCGGCCAGCGCAAACGGTCGCCGGCGTCGACCATGGCCTTGGTGAGAGAGTAGGTCTCGTCCTCGTCAAAAGGCAGCGCTGCCGTCGCGGTAAGGAAAGCGGCAAGATGCACATCCGAATAGCGGCCGGCGACAACATCTTCAACGATGCTCCGCAGGGCGGCGGCATTCAGTCTGTGCCCATAGATACGCTGGCGGACACAGGTGATCGATTCGAGTGGTGGCGCATGGCCGACCTGGACGATGGTCCCTTCGTCGACACCAAGCGCTTGCCAGGCGGCTTCAGAGAGACCGATCTCGTCTCCCGCGAGGAACTCGCCATCGACCTGGAAGAGCGTTGCGGCGATCGGCCGGCCACTATTGCGGATATAAATCTGGGTGTGCGCAGCAAGGCCTTCAGCATGACAGACCGGGCTGTCGCTCCGCATGACGGCGACCAGCTCATGATGCGTGTGAAGGCGCAAACGGCGCGCGCGCGCGAAGGACGGCTCGACCTGGCCTGGGACATCGAGAACATGTTGCGCCTGCAACGGAGCGGAGCCGCCGCCCGTAGAAACCTCCTTCACGTGGCGATGACCACCTTCAAGGCTTGGGAAACGGCCGCGTTCGAGAAAGTCTCATAGGCGCCCAGGATATCATCGAGCGCAAAACGGTGGGTAACGAGTTGCTCCGGCTGCAACCGCTTTGCTTCAACCGTCTTGAGAAGCATCGGCGTGCTGACCGTATCGACAAGACGCGTCGTGATCGTGACGTTGCGCGACCAGAGCTGTTCCAGATGGAGGTCGACTTTCGTGCCGTGCACGCCGACATTGGCAATCACCCCGCCCGGCGCAACGAGTTCCTCGCACAGACCGAAGGTCGCAGGCACCCCAACCGCCTCGATCGCGGCATCGACTCCCTTGCCTTCCGTCAGGTCGCGAACCAGGTTCACGACATCTTCTCGCGAGCTGTTGAACGTATGCGTGGCGCCGAACCGGCGCGCGACAGCAAGACGGTTGTCGTCGAGATCGATCATGATGATGCGGGCCGGCGCGTAGAACTGCGCGGTGAGCAGGGTCGCAAGCCCGATCGGACCAGCACCTACGATCGCCACGCTGCTTCCCGGCGCGACCTTCCCGTTGAGAACCCCGCATTCATAGCCGGTGGGCAGGATGTCGCTGAGCATGACGAGCGCTTCCTCGTCCGCTCCGGCGGGTATCGGATGGAGGCTGTTGTCGGCATGAGGAATGCGGACGAATTCCGCCTGCGTCCCGTCGATGGTATTGCCCAGGATCCACCCGCCGTCGGCACAGTGCGAATACATCCCGCGACGGCAATATTCGCAGCGCGCGCAGGAGGTGATGCAGGAGATCAGGACATGATCACCAGCCTTGAAGCTGCCCACCGCAGTGCCCACCTTTTCGACGATCCCGACACCTTCATGGCCGAGAATCCGGCCCGGCTCGCAAGTGGTGACATCGCCCTTGAGAATGTGCAGGTCAGTGCCGCAAATCGTCGTTTTCGTGACCCGCACAATCGCGTCGGTCGGCGCCTGCAGGTCGGGCTTGGGGCGTTCGTCGAGGCTTTTCTGGCCAGGACCGTGATAAACCAGGGCTTTCATGGCATCCTCCATTCGCAATCTTTCACGATTGCCGATCGTCAGTGTACGAAGACAATCGGCAATCGCTGGCGCGCGAGGAGTTCGCGCGTCACGCCGCCCAGCACAAATTCCACGGCTCGCGAGCGCCCATAGCCCCCGATGACGAGCACGTCAGCGCGCTGCTCGAACGCGAAGTTCTGCAGAGCATCTGACGTTCCATGCTCCGCTGAAGCAATGGCGTGCACGGCAGCATTGTGGCCATGGCGGGTGAGATGGCGGGCGATCTGAACTCCCGGCACGGGCTGGTCGGATTTATAGCCGTCAAGTGCATCTACGATGACGACATCGACCGCCGCGCCAGGTTCGGCCAGATCGAGGATCGCCCGTGCAGCCCGAAAAGCTTCAAGCGACGCGTTCCATCCAAGCGCGGCATGGGTGATGGGCGCCGGCTTCCAGGTCCCCGGCATCACCATTGTCGGCACGCCCGCGAACATGAGCGCCTCGGTGATGTGGCGGCGCAGACCATCGCTCTGCCAGCCACCAAGTCCGGGGATGAGGGCGATATCGGCATGCTGCCCTTCCTCCTTGGCAAGGCCGGGGAGAAGGCCGGGTGCTTCGAACAGCGCGTGAACCTCGACGTGAACCGGCGCGCCTTCCGCACGCTTGCGAACCGCCGCGACATGCTCTTTGCGTTGGGCGTCCGACACCTCCATGGCTGTGGCATAGGCCATCGGATCGACTGCTGCCGCCCAGGCGAGGTTTTCGGTCACGACGACGATCGTCAGCGCCGCGTCATAGAGACCCGCATAAGCGACCGCCTGATCGACCCCTGTCAGCGAGGAAGCTGTGCCGTCGACAACGGCGAGCACGTCCCTGATCGATGTGTTCTTGCTCATGGTCGCATCATCGTTCCGAACGATCGGCGTCGCACTCCGTAACATTACCAAGGGCCGCCCAGACGCCGGCCAGACCGCGAACTGTGCTAGAATCGTTCCTGGCGTTGATAATCTCCCGGTTCTCCGGGGAGGAGAACGGCCGCGCCGACCAACGCCCCTGCGCGAAGGCGCTCAAGGGCAATGTTGGCGTCGACGAGGGGGAAAGCGGTCGTGACCGACTTAACCCGAGCCTTTTGTACAACCTTGAAAAAACTCGTCCCGTCGTCGCGGGTGAGATTTGCAACCGAGGCGATCGTACGTTCGCCCCAGAGATCGGCGTAGGGGAACGCAGGAATGTCGCTCATGTGGATGCCGGCGCAGATGACCCGCCCGCCCTTGCGGGTAGCGCGGAGCGCCGCAGGGACCAGCGCGCCGACCGGCGCGAAGATGATCGCGGCATCGAGCTCCGCAGGGGCCGGTTCGTCCGATGATCCAGCCCACATGCAGCCAAGCGACCGCGCAAAGTCCTGGCCTTCGCTATCGCCCGCTTTGGTGAAGGCGTAGACCTGCCTGCCCTGCCAGATGGCGATCTGCGCGATGATATGCGCCGCGGCACCAAAACCATAAAGCCCGAGACATCGCCCATCGCCGGCGGCACGCAGCGAACGCCAGCCGATCAGGCCCGCGCAAAGCAATGGTGCCGCCTCTTCATCCGAATAGATGTCGGGGATATGAAAGCAGAAATGAGCGTCGGCAACGGCATGGGTCGCATAGCCTCCGTCTCGCGTACATCCGGTAAAGCCGGGCGTGTCGCACAGATTCTCACGCCCGGAGCGGCAATAGTCACAGCGCCCGCAGCTATGCCCCAGCCACGGAACGCCCACCCGGTCACCCGGCAGGAAGCCGGCCACCCCTTCTCCCAACGCGGCGACGATCCCGACAATCTCATGGCCCGGGATAATCGGAAGCTCGGCGGTCACTTCACCGTCGACAATATGGAGGTCAGTCCGGCAGACACCGCAGGCGGTCACCTTGACCAGCAGTTCCCCTGGTCCCGGGTCTGGAAGCGCGCGGGCGACAAGTCGAAGCGGACCGCCCACCGCGCCGAGTTCCATCGCCCACATATCCGTCATCGTAAGGCATCCTTTCGAAGGTGCCATAATCAGTCCATCATTGAAGCTGCTTTGATACAATGACGAGGGTGGCATCATCCGGATAGGCCTTCACCGTGAAACCTGAATCCCGCTCCACTTCGATCGCCTTCTGGTTCAGCCGGCTTTCGACAGCCTCCAGCGTGCGGCAGCCCCGCGTCTTCGCATGATCCGCGGCGCGGTTGAGAAGCGTCCAGCCTACGCCTTGATGCTTGTAGTCCGCGCGAACCGCGATCGCGACTTCAGCACGCTCCCCCGCTGGTTCGATCGCGATCATGGCTGATCCAACTAGCGCCCCGTCATCGACGAAGGCCAGGAAATCCTCCGTCTGCTTGTGGTCGACATCGATCATGGAGGCGATCTGGTCGTCGGAGACCCTGAGCATTGCCGTGAGGAAACGGAAGCGCAGATCTTCGAGGGTGACCTTGTCGAAAAAATCTCTGAGCAAAGGTCCGTCGTCGCGCGTGACCGGCCGCAAGGACAGGCTCAGCCCCGATCGGGTCACCACCTCGGTGAAGGACGGGATATCGGACATACGATCACCTCATCTTCGATGTTGGTCCATGCGGAAAGGACGATACGCTTCCGGCACCATCGGGCGCGTCGTTGCGCTTACGAGCGCAATTCCGCAGCATGGTCAGCCAGGCTGACGAATCCTTTGCTGGCGACGCGATCGGGAGGATAGCCGAGCGTTGAACTCAATGGGCTTGGGAAGTTTACGTAACCGAATCCGCAGCTCGCCGCCTGCAGTGAAGTGACAACGGTGATGGCCCATCCACCGGATCCATCTTACACCATTGCTCGCTTAGGCTCATGAGGAGTACAGCTTGATCAATCCGTCATTCGTCCAGAAGGGTCCGGAGAATGTCGGCCCGGCTGATGAGTCCGACCAGCTTGCCGTTCGAAATCACCGGCAGTCGCTTGACGCCGTGCCGCTCCATCAGGCCGATCGCATCGGTGAGCGAAACATCGCCGTCGACCGTCACCAGCTCGGTCGACATGAGCTCTCCAACCCGCGTTGAATCCAGTGCATCCCTGCGGACTTCCCGCCCAGCATCGAACAACGAGTCCAGCCGAAACGAATCCGTTGCCTTCCGGAAGAAATCGCCTTCGGAAATGAGGCCATGAAGTTCGCCGTCCCGATCCACCACCGGCAACGCGCTGATGTTGTGGTTACCCATGCATCGGATTGCTTCCGCCAGGGAACTTTCTGGGGTGACGGTGGCCGCCCCGAGTGTCATGATGTCGCTCGCTTTCATGCCCTTGGTCCTTCCGCTTTCAAATCCTGATCATCACTGAAGTCCTGCAACCTGACGATCGGTCTCGTATAGGTTCCGTTGCTGGTCAGGTTCACTCCTGAGGGCGACGGTCCTTTTCATGACAAAGGTTTTCCCGCGTCCCGCGCACTCGGAAAATGACGGTTCGTGTCCCTTTCGGCTCAGGCATTGGTCTCGACATTGTTCGCAGCCGGCACAGCAGCAGCGCCGGCGGCAGTATTGGCGAAGGCCTGGAGCGGCGACAGGAAGAAGGCGCGCAGAGGCTCAAAGGCGACGGACAACTGCGCCGTCTCGCTTTCCGGCGAGAAGAGATCCCCGGCGGTCTCCTGCCATTCTTCGAACGCCGCCTTTGTGTCGGTGGCGAGAGCCAAACGGTTCTGCTCCACCTCCTGAGCAACTTCGGAAAATTTTCCCGGCTCGAAGAAGGCGCCCAGCGCATGCGCCCCGATCGCGGCCTGCCGCGCCCCGGTCGTGCGGGCGATGTCAAAGAACCTCAGCGCGAGTTGACGGTTGGCGCCGGCGATGGCCACGACCTGATCGAGTGGGAATGTCATCGTTGGATCCTTTTCATCATGATATCCGCGAGACCCGCCTGTCATCGGGCCGCAACCATCGGTTGCGATCATATGCAGGCCCTCTCCCACGGAAACGCAGTCTCTTTACCCTGATTGGTTCCATGCGAAGAATTGGGATGTATACGTATCGGTCGGCCGCTGCCGATCGGATAGGTGCACAACAGGCTAAAGCATGACCCACGCGCGGCAGGTTGATGATGAATGACATACAGCATGTTGCCGCCGACCCGCTCGACGGCATCAGCCAGACCCTCGATCGTGCGGCTGCGGTTGGCATCGCGCAGCTGACGCACGGGCTATCGCCGGTGACGATGGTCCTCGCGGCAACCGACTGGATGTTGCACCTCGCCAGCGCCCCCGGCAAGCAATTGCAACTGGGCGCCAAGGCCGCAAGAAAATGCTGGCGCTTGTCCGATTATATCGGACGAAGCCTCAGCGATCCTGCTGCCGCCCCCGCGATCGAACCTCTGCCCCAGGACCGCCGGTTCACCGATCCGGCATGGAAGGAGCCGCCCTTCAATCTGATTGTCCAGGCTTTCTTGCTGAACCAGCAGTGGTGGCACGCCGCGACCACCGGGATCGGCGGGGTGAGCAGGCACCACGAAGACATCGCCGAGTTCGCGGCCCGGCAAATCCTCGATGTCTTCGCGCCAACCAATTTCCTTGCCACCAATCCGGTCCTGCAGCGCAAGATCGTCGAAACCGGCGGGCGGTGCGTCGTCGATGGCTTCCGCAACCTCATGGAGGACATGCAGCGCCTGGCGCGCGGCGAGCCGCCCGTGGGCGCGGAGGACTTCCCGGTGGGCGAGAAAGTCGCGACCGCCAAAGGGAAAGTCGTCTATCGCAACGCGCTCATCGAACTCATCCAGTATGAGCCCACGACGGAGACAGTGCGGCCCGAACCGATCCTGGTCATCCCCGCCTGGATCATGAAATACTATATCCTCGACCTCTCGCCCGAGAATTCGCTGGTGCGCTGGCTGACAGGTCAGGGCTTCACCGTCTTCATGATCTCCTGGCGTAATCCCGGAAAACAGGATCGCGACCTCGATCTCGAAGCCTATCGCCGGCTTGGGCCGATGGCCGCGCTGGACGCGATCGACACGATCACGGGCGGTCAGAAGGTGCACGCCGCCGGCTACTGTCTTGGTGGCACGCTGCTGTCGATCGCCGCGGCAGCAATGGCACGAGACGGTGACGAGCGGCTCGCCAGCGTCACCCTGCTGGCGGCCCAGACCGAGTTCAGCGAACCGGGCGAACTCGGCCTGTTTATCGACGAAGCCCAACTCAACATACTCGACAACATGATGTGGGGCCGCGGCTATCTCGACGGCGCGCAGATGGGTGGCGCGTTTCAGATCCTGCGGTCGAACGATCTCGTCTGGTCGCGCGTGCTCGGCACTTACCTCATGGGTGAACGTGAACCGATGAGCGACCTTATGGCCTGGAACGCCGACGCAACGCGCATGCCCTATCGCATGCACAGCGAATATCTGAACCGCCTGTTCCTGAACGACGATCTGGCCGAAGGGAAATACAAGGTCGATGACCGCACGATCACGCTGTCGGCGATCGATAAACCCATGTTCGTGGTCGGCACCGAGCGCGACCACGTCGCTCCATGGCGTTCGGTTCACAAGATTCACCTGCTGACCGGCGCGGAGATTACTTTCGTGCTCACCAGCGGCGGGCATAACGCCGGGATCGTTTCCGAACCGGGTCACAAGGGCCGCTCCTATCGTGTGATGACGCGTGAGGCGTGCGGACCATCCTATGATCCCGAGGCGTGGCTGGAACGAACGGAGGACAAGACGGGGTCCTGGTGGACCGAGTGGGGCGCCTGGCTCACGGCTCGCTCGGGAACGCTGAGCGCGCCCCCGGCCATGGGCGCGCCCGACAAGGGCTTCACGCCCCTTGCCGACGCGCCCGGCCTATATGTCCTGGAGAAATAAGCGAATGACCGACGACGCGTTCATCGAGAACCGGACGTTTGAAGAGATCCGGATCGGCGACACGGCGAGCGTGTCGCGAACCTTGTCGGAGAAGGATATCCAACTGTTCGCGCTTGTCTCGGGCGACGTGAACCCGGCGCATCTCGATGCCGATTTTGCGCAGACGGATTTCTTTCAGCGGATCATCGCCCATGGCATGTGGGGCGGCGGCCTCATCTCCGCGGTGCTCGGGACCGAGTTGCCCGGGCCGGGGACGATCTATCTCGGCCAATCGCTGCGCTTCATCCGTCCGGTGGGCATCGGTGACGTGATCACCGCATCCGTCACGGTGACGGAAAAGAAGCCCGAGGGCTGCGTCCTCGTCCTCGACTGCCGCTGCGTGAACCAGAAGGGTGAGACCGTCATCACCGGGCAGGCCGAGGTCCGCGCGCCATGCGAAAAAGTGCGTCGCCCGCGCCTGGCGCTCCCCGACGTGCGGGTAGCGACACATGACGGATACCGGCGTTTGATCGAACAGACGCAGGACGGAGAGCCCATCGCCACCGCGGTCGCGCATCCGTGCAGCGCGGTGGCGATCGCGGCGGCGGTGGATGCCGCCGAAGCGCGCCTGATCGCGCCGATTCTCGTCGGCCCGGAAAAACGCATCCGCGCCGCTGCCGAGGAAGCGGGAAGAGACATTTCCGGCTTCCGCCTTGTGCCTGCCGATCACAGCCATGATGCTGCCGCGAAGGCCGTCGCACTCGTGCGGGCTGGCGATGCGAAGCTGCTGATGAAAGGCTCGCTGCATACCGACGAACTCATGGGCGCGGTTGTGTCAGCCGCAACCGGTCTCAGGACCGAGCGGCGGATCAGTCATGCCTATGTGATGGACGTGCCGGGGCATCCGACACCGCTCATCATCACCGATGCGGCCATCAACATAACGCCGACCCTGAAGGACAAAGCCGACATCATTCGCAACGCGATCGACCTCGCGCATGTCATCGGCATCGCCGCGCCCAAGGTCGCCATCCTCTCCGCGGTCGAGACGGTCAATCCCGACCTGCCCTCGACGCTCGACGCGGCCGCTCTTTGCAAGATGGCCGACCGGGGCCAGATCAGCGGCGGCATCCTCGACGGTCCCCTCGCCTTCGACAACGCGATCAGCGAGGCCGCGGCCCGGGAGAAAGGGATCGTCTCGCCGGTCGCCGGGAAGGCTGAAGTTCTGGTCGTTCCCAATCTCGAAGCCGGCAATATGCTCGCCAAGCAGCTCACCTTCCTCGGCGGCGCCGACGCCGCCGGTGTCGTTCTCGGCGCGCGGGTGCCCATCATCCTCACCAGCCGCGCGGACAGCGAACGGACGCGCCTTGCGTCCTGCGCGATTGCGGCGCTGCTCGCGCGCGCCGCCCCGAAAGCAGCGCCCGGGCTTCCACAGGCTTCCGCATGAAGGCGGTCGTCAGTCTCAATTCGGGCTCGTCGAGCATCAAGTTTGCGTTCTTCACCCTGGATGACGCGGGCCACCCGGAGCATTCGGCCGGCGGCAAGATCGAGAAGATCGGGATCGCACCGTCACTGGTCGCGCGCCGGGTCGATGGCAGTATCCTTGCCGAGCGCACATGGAAACAGGGCGCTGGCCTGACGCACGCGGAACTCCTCAAGGATCTGTTCGATTGGGCCATCGATCACCTCGAAGGCCGGGAAGTGATCGCGATCGGGCACCGCGTCGTTCATGGCGGGATGCGTTTCGCTACGCCGCGGCGCGTCGATGCGGGCCTTCTCGACGAACTCGACGCGCTTTGCCCGCTCGCACCGCTCCATCAGCCGCACAATCTGGCCGCGATCCACGCAATTGCAGTCATGGCGCCAGACCTTCCCCAGATCGCCTGTTTCGATACCGCGTTTCACCACGACAAGCCCGAGGTCGCCGCGCGGCTCGCGCTCCCCCGCACGCTGCATGAGCAGGGAATCCGCCGCTATGGATTTCATGGGCTGTCCTACGAATATATCGCCGGACAGCTGCGAACCATCGACAGAGAGCTTGCCGGCGGACGCGTGATCGCCGCGCATCTCGGCAACGGCGCGAGCCTGTGCGCGATGCGGGACGGCAAGAGCATTGACACCACCATGGGGTTCTCGACCCTCGATGGCCTGATGATGGGAACGCGCTGTGGTACGCTCGACCCGGGCGTCGTGCTTCACCTCCAGACGCAACTGGGCATGAGGCCGGATGAGATCGACGATCTGCTCTACCGGAAATCCGGTCTGCTTGGCGTTTCAGGCATATCCAGCGACATGCGTGTCCTGACGGCCGACCCGGATAGGCAGGCCCAGGAGGCTGTCGAGCTTTTCATCTGGCGCGCTGTCCGTGAGTTCGGCGCGCTCGCCGCATCGCTCGGCGGCGTTGACGGCATCGTTTTCACGGCGGGGATCGGCGAGAACCACGCGGAGATCCGCAGGCGTATTTGCGAGCGGCTCGGCTGGCTGGGGCTGTCCATCGATGATGATGCGAATGCCGCCAATGCCCTTTGCATCTCCGGCAGGGGCAGCCGCGTGAAAGTCCTTGTCATTCCGACCGACGAGGAACGGATGATTGCCGATCATACGCTGGCGGTTCTGCGGTCGGGATCGTGAGCCGGGCGTCATCGGCTGTCTGTCACCGCATCGTAACCCTCACCGCCAGTTCTTCGCGGCCAAGCCTATTGGCCCTCGTCACCGTCCTCGGACAGCCAGGCCCGCGCCGCATCCTCGCTGTCCAATGGGAAATGGCGCAACTCGATCTTGAACAGAGGATCGAAAAGTTTCACCAGAGTCGTCAACCAATCCGGTCCGCCGACGATCGCATAGCGTGACACTCGATGCAGCAGGGAGAACTTGCGTTCGACAGTTTTCGGATCGACCAGGATTGCCGGTTCGAAGCCGTCATAGCGCTTCATCCGCACCAGTATTTTCAGCGGCGAATCCGACTGGGCGACCTCGAAAAGATGGGCGTACAGGCCATCGAGCTCATCCGCCGTAATCCGGCCGTCTACCTCGAACGCCTGGATATCGTCGTCGCCAGGAATGCGGCGGACAGCCTGAGGGTGCGGCGTGTCGACCTCGCCCTTCACCCAGGCGAGCGCGCGGTCACGCTGGGCGACCGGATAGACCTCGTAAGACACGTAAGGCAGCAGCGCGCTTTCGATGCGTGACGCAATGCGGACCCAGGACTGATCCGTGACGATGGCAATCCGGCCGAACTGCTTGAGCCGCACCAGATAATGAAAGACATGGCGAAGGTCGAAAAGCAGCGCATCGGGCGCAATGGATTCGAGGCCCAGCACTTCAACGAAGATATGGACCTTGCCGTCGCGCGCGAACGCTTCGTCCAGCAGCCGGAAGGCGAGTTCCATTTCGTCCTTTTCGATCCGTCCGCCTACCGACAGGGCGATGATATCCTTCCCGTCTATCAGTTGCGTGAGCATAGCTATGTCCTTCCGTATTCAAGCCGAAGCCAAGTTGAGCGCTATGATTTGGCTACGCTGCCAATCGACGTAACCCTCTGCGGACACCGACCGATCATCTTACTGCCCGTGACAAATCCCACCGGAGATTATTGGATCGGAGGCCGGTAATCGGCATTTTTGAGAGTCAGCATGTAAGCTGCAAGCGTATCGATTTGTTCCGGCGCGATTTCGAAGTTCATGATCTCGGGAAAATTATGCGAATCCTGGAGCCACGGGTTGAGGGTTTGAGCGGTCAGTCCGGGAGTGTTGATGATCGCCTCGAACGATGGCGCCTCCGGCTTGGGCGAGATTCCGGTATCGATCGCATGACAGATCGAGCAATGCTTTTGGGCGAACGCCAGTCCCTGCCGCTGGACCGCCATTTCGGTTCGGTTGCTTTTCTTTGCAGGCCTGGCCTGTCCGGTCGCGATTGCTCCGCTGACAACCGCGACGGCAATCAGGGCAGCCGATATTCGCTTCAAGCGCATCGCAAGTTCCAGTTGCGGCTGTCATGGGCGGCGTCCGCGACCGCACGTTCATGATCGATGAAGCAGGTCACATCGCTTGTCCCGGGTTCCGAGCCATGCTTTGCGCCATGGTGCTGAGCGCTTCGGCCATCTTGCCGGCGATCACGGGCTCTACTGGCGATGCCGTGATCGCGCGGCGCATGGCATCCGCCCACTGGTCTGCCGTTTCCCGCGTGATGGGCAAACGTGCATGCGCGGACATCATGCAGACGCCCGGATGTTCGACGAACCAATCGCGCGGGCCGCCCAACCAGGCGTTGAGGAAGCCGGCAAGAGACACGCGCATGGATGCGAGGTCCTCAGCGTGAAGATCGCGCAATTGTGCGTAGGCGGGGTCAGCTTCCATCAGGTCGTAGAAGTGATCGGTAATCTGGCGAACGATCATTGCTCCACCGATAAGATCGAAAGGCGTCTGCGATTGCTCGGCTACGGTCATCTGGTCTTCCTCTGCCTGATGGGTCTATGCGGATATCAATGTATTCAGGCGTGTCACGGTTCTGACGGTGATTGTGCCTTGATTGCGTGCATGGCTGTCCAGGCACGCAGAAATGTCACAGATTCTGTCAGATCACGGAGGCCAGCGACCACGCACGCCGCAAAGCTCCTCCAGGGCTGATCGCAACCGCGCCAGCGTATAGGGCTTTTGAATCACGTCGCGGACCCCGCGCTGCATGATCTCCACCACCAGGCGGACGGGTGGTGCGGCGATCTGCAGAATGATCGGCTTTTTCCTAATAAAATCGGCATTCTGATCGAGTGTGGCGATTAATTGCGGCAATGGGAGACCATCAAGAAGAACGACGTAGGGAGAGGTAAGCGGTGGTCGGCCCAGAAATGTCTCGAAATTTTCAACACTGCCAAGCCAGGTGACCGGACCGCTCGTCAACTGCTTGGCGATGGCAAACTCCTCGTCCGGACCAATGCCTATGAGATGCGTGGGACACGCGTCAGCCACGGCGCCTTCTGCGCGGGCAAAGCCATCATTCATTGGGCGCCCTGCGACCAAGTCCGCGCGGGCTGAGGCTCAGCAAATGAGGGAAATCTCGAAGCATCAGACCATCATCTCCAGCCGTCTGTTGGCACAAAGGCAAGCGCGATCAGGAATGGGCGGTTGCCTCGCCCGCACCTGTCAATCGAGCAACGGTCGCGCCGAGCACATGTTCGCGAAAGGGCTTCTCGAGGACCTGGCTGAAACCATGCGCGAGGGCTCGCTCGGTGAGATCAGCCGATGGAAAGGCGGTGATGAGCACCGCTGGACCGGACCAACCTCTTTCCCTCAGATGGCAGAGCACCTCGATCCCATCGGTTTCCTCCAGCCTGTAGTCCGCGATAAAGCAGCAGGCGTCGCGGGCGGCCGGATCGGCAAGCAGCGCGGCCCCGGCTGCGTAGGCCCGAACATCGAAACCCCGGGCACGAAACAGAAGCTGTAACGATCGGCGAACCCCGGCATCATCCTCCACCAGGAGGAGCCGTGGACGTTCCTGCATCTGGGATGCAATTCTCTCACTTGTCATGACACACCATCAAATCCAGCGACCATGCTGATTGATTGGGAATGTCAGGAAATCGGCGACGGGTCGCTACGTAAGTGTCCGAACCCTTAGCCGGTCACGCCCGCGGAAAATGCGATGCGAAGGGCTTCCGACAGGCTGCGAACACCGAGCTTGGTCATCAAATTGGCGCGATGGACTTCTACCGTGCGCGGCGAAATGCCGAGATCAAAAGCGATGGATTTGTTCGGCAAGCCCTGGGCCAGGCCCTTGAGGACGTCCTGCTCGCGCGCAGAGAGTCCCGCGATGAGGATAGTCGCATCGGCCGCCCGGCCCGCCCTGCCTTCGGCATCGGCAAGGCGCTCAAAGGCGGTTTCGATGGCCGTGATCAGCACTGCCTTCTCGAACGGCTTTTCCAGGAAATCGACCGCCCCGGCCTTCATCGCTTGAACGGCGATCGTGACATCGCCATGACCGGTCAGAACGATGACGGGCATGGATATGCCACGCGCGTTCAATTCCTGCTGGACTTCCAGGCCATCCATCTCGGGCATGCGGACATCAAGCAGGATACAACCCTGCTCGGCTTGCTTGAGTTTCTTGAGAAATTCCACGCCGGAAACCCACGGCGTCACCGAAAAACCCGATTTCTTCAGCATGAAACCAGTCGAGCGGCGGATCGAGTCCTCGTCATCGACTATGTGAACAACACGCTTTTCATCCATCCAGCTTCTCCGCCTCCGTCCTTATCAAAGTAAAATGGAACTGTGTACCGCCCCCTTGTGCTGGCTCCATCCAAATGCGGCCGCCATTGGCCTCGACGATAGTTCGACAAATCGAAAGACCAAGCCCCATGCCTTCCGCTTTCGTGCTCACGAACGCCTTGAAGAGCTGGGCTGCGACGTCAGGCGCCACGCCAGGCCCGGTGTCAGCCACCGTCACGCGAACAAATCCCGGCTGATCGGGCGCCGTCCGGATCGTGAGAAGACGGCAGGTCGCCGTGCTCATCGCGTCCACCGCGTTACGGATGAGGTTGACCAGGACTTGCTGGATCTGGATCTTGTCGACCAGCACGCTCGCTGCGTCGTGATCAATATCGATCCGGGTTCCGATCGACTTCTCCCCGGCGCCCATCAACCCGAAAGCCGCGGACTCGTTGATCAGGTCCGGCAAGCTCTCGACAGTCTTTTCGACCTCGCCGCGAGAAACGAAATCCCGCAGGCGACGAACAATGTTGCCGGCCCGCATGGCTTCTGCGGCGGCATCCTCCAGCGCCTCGATGATTTCGGGCAGTTCGTCGGGATCCGGCTCGGCCAGCAAATCGCGCACGGCTTCAACATAGTTCGCAACCGCTGTGATCGGCTGGTTGAGTTCGTGAGCAAGGGTCGACGCCATGGTTCCCATCGCGCTGACCCGGGCGACGTGGATAAGCTCAGATTGAAGCTCCTCAAGCCGCTCCTGCGTCCGGTGACGGTCCGTCAGGTCGCGGATGAAGCCGGTGAAGACGCGTTCGCCGTCGCCGGTTGCCTCGCCCACCGACAGTTCCATCGGGAATGTGGTCCCGTCCTTGCGCATCGCGAAGATCACCCGGCCGATGCCGATGATCCGGCGTTCACCCGTCGTGAGGTAGCGCTCGAGATAGCCGTCATGGCGCTCGCGATAAGGCGAGGGCATGAGCATGCTGACATTGGCTCCCAGGACTTCGGTCTGTGTGTAACCGAAGAGACGCTCGGCCGCAGCGCTGAAGGACAACATTTTTCCCCGTTCGTCGATGACGATCATCGCATCGGGAACAGTCGACAGGATGGAGCGAAGATGCGACTCGCTGTTGCGCAGGGCGCTTTCGGCAGCGCGCTGGTCGGTAATGTCGCGGACGACGATGGCAAAGCCGCGGACCGTTCCGTCCGGGTTCTTCAACGCCGTAATCGCAATGTGAGCGAGAAATTCGCTGCCGTCCTTGCGGACGCGCCAGTCGTCCATCTCTATCTTGCCGCGCGTAACCGCCTCTGCACGGATCGCTGCCGGCTTGCCGGCGGCCACGGCGTCATCGGGATAGAAGAGGTCCGCCGGTTTGCCGATCATTTCCGCGGCGGTCCAGCCCTTCAGTCGCTGGGCACCCTCGTTCCAGATCGTAACGTTCCCGTCCGGATCGAGCATGTAGATGGCGTAGTCCTGCGCGCCGTCGATCAGGAGGTTCAGCTCTTCGGCGAGGATAACCGCGCTGTCGGCGAGTTCGCGCGTGACCGTGACGGTACGGTGGTGATTGCGCCACAGGAGGAACATCACGAAGAGAAAAATCACGACAGCCATCTGCTGGCTGGCTGTGGTGGGCCAGCCGTCGATGACGACTAGCGACGCAAGGGTTATCAGCGTGACGCTCGAGATCACGAACAGGTGAGGTCGGAGCGCCACGAGCACCATACCCGCAACGCCCAGAGTCACAAAATAGTGAACGCGCTCATCAACGTGCTCGGCGAGCTGCTCGCGGGTCACGAAAGCGATGATGACGATCGCGAGACCTGCGAGAGCCGCCGTTATGAGCTGAGTGCGGATAGGGCGGTTGGCGAGCAGCGTTGCAGCGGCCAATGCCCGCGAAAAGGCGCCCTTCCGCTCCGATGACCGGCTGATGTCCGGGATTGCTTCATCTCCTTGCCTTGGTGAAAGGAACCGCACCGCGCTGATCTCCCCCCCTTTTTTCGTCCCTTTTTCTATCAATCGAGCCCAAATTGAGCCATCGAAAGTTACGAGGCCCAGGGTCGGGGGAGTTGCGATGGGTCGTCGTCAGCTCTGCTGAGGTTCTGAATTCAGGTCCTCCACCGACAATTGGAACAAATGCGGATTCCCTTGGCCACCGCTGGTAGCTAGACCCCTTGCGTGGATCGTCGACGAATCCGAACGATCAATAGACAAGGATACCCTGTGGCGCCGCATTGGTTCATTCGGCAAGTTTGGGAAGGGTTGGATGCGGAGGCAGGCCAATCCGTGCGCCCCGCCATGCGTCATTCGGTCAACCTGTGTCTGACACGGCAAGTCTGTGAACATGCCTGACATGGAATTGCTGCGTACCCTGGCGGCTTCTCTTGCAATCGGGATCCTGATCGGCATCGAGCGGGGCTGGCGGCAGCGGGATGCGAACGACGGAAGCCGAGTGAGCGGACTCAGGACATTTGGTCTGCTTGGCCTCACTGGCGGGCTCGCCGGGCACGTCCCGGATCTTCTGGCCGCCGCCATTGCGCTCGCTGCGCTGTCGAGCCTGGTCCTCGGCTATCGCAGCGCCCTCGCACGCGAGGGGAGCCTTTCGGTGACCAATACCCTGGTCGGCATCGTCACCTTCGCGCTGGGTTACATGGCCGCCAAGGGCCAGGTCAGCGAGGCGCTGGCGGTCGCAGCCGTGACGACACTGCTTCTCACGCTGCGGGCACAGGCCCACGCCATGCTCAAAGGCATGACGGCACAGGAAGTCGATTCGATCGCGCGCTTTGCACTGGTGGCGCTTGTGATCCTGCCGTTGCTCCCGGACCGAAATCTCGGTCCCTATGATGCCTGGAACCCCCGCCAGATCTGGATGGTGGTGGTCGTGGTCCTCGGCCTCTCCTTTGCTGGTTATGTCGCGACCCGTCGGCTGGGGTCTGGAAAGGGGATCATGATAACCGCGTTGTGTGGATCTCTTGTGTCCTCAACGGCCGTGACCGTGACTTATGCACAGCGATTGCGCCAGAAGGACGGACCGGAAGCGCCACTTATAGCAGGTATCGCGCTTGCATCGCTGGTGATGTTTGTCCGTGTCCAGTTGCTGTCGATCACCCTCATCCCCTACGCAGCCCGTTCGCTGGCTCTGGCCATGGTCCCCGCGTTCATTGTCGGCGGATTGACGACATTGCTTGCGCTTCGCGCGCGCAATGCAGAGGCAAGCGCCAGCGAGGTGAAGCTCGGCAACCCGCTCGATTTTGGACCCGCGCTGCTGCTTGCGGGACTGGTGGCGGTGATGGCCATCCCAGCCCGCTGGGCGCTCGAACAGTTCGGCGACCAGGGCATCATCGTCGTGTTGGGTCTGACCGGCATGTGGGATGTCGATGCGGCAGTCCTCACCCTCGCGGGGATGCCCAAGGATATTCTCGACGGAACAACGGCAGGCCTGGTGCTGGCGGTCCCCGTACTCGCAAACACAGCATTGAAGGGCGTTCTGGCGCTCGGGATCGCCGGACCGCGCCAACAGGGCTGGAAGGCGTCCGCCCCCTTGTTCGCCTCGGTGCTCGCCTCAGGCGTCGGCATCGCGGCGCTTCTCTCGCTCAGATAGAATTAGGCGCTGGCAGGATATTCCTCCGGCCGCACACCCGGCACGAAATCAGGCTGGCTTGGGATGATTTCAGGGGCATTCGGCATGGGCGTTTCCCGAGGCTGTGGAGGCACGGGGGTCTCGGGCGGGGCCGAAGGCTCGATAATGTCGGGCTTGGGTTCACCACGTTGCGTATCCATGCGGGCGTTGCTCCTTGTTGGCTGACCACGCTGCGCATTTCCACGCCGCCCACGGCGCACATGCACCGGAACTTGCCTTCCTGCTGGCTCATCCCTTTTCCCGTGTCGGCAACGGTAACCCATAACCGGCGTCCGGCGCGCTTGGCTCGCACAATGATGCGCCCCCCGGTTGCGAGGGCGGTGCGCGCATTGGCGACAAGCTCGACAAGCGCTGCATCAAGGGCCGACGCATCAAACCTGACGAGAGGCTTCGCCGCTGAGTCCCTTATTACAACCTGCGCTCCGTCGCCGGTTTGAGCGTCGAGAAGCAATTGCAGCGCCTCCAGATGCTGGTTGAGGTCGAACGGACGAACCATCGGAATGATTTCCCTGGCAGGCAGAGCGGTCATCAAAGCACCTCTGCGGCGCGCTGTTCCCGAGGTCGTATCGAGGAGCATACGATGCTTCTCGGGAGAAGCACTGTCCTCAAGCACATGGCGTGCCGAACTGACGATTCCGAATAATCGCTGAGGTCATGGATATTCTCTCGCTCCGCGATCGCGGAGCGCGCCCCTTGAGCGTGCGCCCTTCGATCCTTGTGACTTTGTCACTGAGGGCAGGCTCGCGTGAATTGGGAAAGTTACGTAGCGGGTTGCATGAGCAAGCAGGCATGTGGCGTTACCATGCGCGGCCTCCGTAGATTTCCGAATAGAGGCGCCGTGGCCAAGGATATTATTTTCGCTACACTCGAGAGCCGGTTGATGGAGCAACGGTTCGTGTCGTTCTACGGCAAACTTGTTTCTGCCGATCGCTGGCCTTCGGGTTCCCGTTCGAAGGAGATGCGCAATGACTAATCAGGTTCCAATTTCCGGGTCAAAAGGAACTCCTGTCAGCCAGCCTCGGGACCGTCCGATGGATTGGCTACGTGGCGAGATAGACCGGCTGTTCGAGGATTTCGGCCGACCCGCATCGAGCATTTTCAGCTTCGGCAATCGATCGCCGGCAGCGCCCGTTCCAGCCGTCGAACTGGTGGATGACGACAAGGCCTATCGCTTAACCGCCGAGCTGCCTGGCCTCAGCGAGCAGGATATCGCGGTCAGCATCGCCGACGGCGTGCTCGATATCTCTGGCGAGAAGAAGGAGGAGAGCGAACGCAAGGACAAGGGTTACCTGTACAGCGAGCGCCGCTATGGTTCATTCCACCGGCAGGTCTCACTGCCGAGTGATGTCGATCAGAACGGGATCACCGCCCAGTTCAAGGATGGTATCCTGACCGTGACCCTGGCCAAGGACGAGAACGTGCCTGCACGCAGTCGCAAGATCGAGATCGGCAAGGCATAGACCGCAGATGACGGCGTCGGCAGGACCGATCGGCGAGACCGAACAGCAGGCCGATGTCGTCACCTTCCTGGAGACGCCGGGCGCCCTCGCGCCTGGCGAAACCGCGCGCCGGATCGATACACATGCGGCGCACATATTCCTGGCCGGCAATCGCGCCTGGAAGCTCAAGCGAGCCGTCCATTACGACTATCTCGACTTTTCGAGTCCGGACAAACGTCATGCCGCGCTGGACACAGAACTGACGCTCAACCGCAGGACGGCGCCATCGCTCTATCTTGCGGTTCGCCCCATTTCCCGGGATGGCACTGGCAAGCTGAACCTGAACGGGCAGGGAGACACCGTCGACTGGCTCCTCGAAATGGTACGCTTTGCTGACGGGGCCCTGCTCGAGGAAGTTGCCGCCCGCGGCGAGTTGGATGATCGGCTGGTCACAAAGCTCGCCGATCAGATCAAAGCATTTCATAACGATGCCGAGCAATACCGCGCGCAGTCAGGGCGCGATCATATCGCGGCAGTAATCTCGGGAAATCGGGCGAGCATGGCGCGCTTTGGCGAGATATTGCCGGCTGCGACCGCAAGCAGTTTGGTGGAGCGACAAAGGGAACAGGCCAAGTGCCATGCCGAACTGCTGGATGCCCGTGCCCGACAGGGACGCGTCAGGCACGCACATGGCGACCTGCATCTCGCGAACATCGCGGTGATCGACGATGAGCCCGTCTTGTTCGATTGCCTCGAGTTCGATCCGACGCTTGCGACGACCGATGTGCTGTATGACCTCGCCTTTCTCCTGATGGACCTTTGGGCGCGCGGGTTTCAAGCTCAGGCGAATCTTCTGCTGAACCGCTACCTGGACGTTTCTCCGCAAGATGAGCCGGGCATAGCGCTCATGCCCTTGTTTCTTTCCATCCGCGCGACCATCCGGGCTCATGCATTGGCAGCACAAGCCGTAGCGTCGCCGGATTTGGACCTCGCGGCCAAGGCTCTGCATTATCTCGCGCTCGCCGATGATCTGCTCGCCCCCGTGTCGCCGCGCCTCGTGGCGATCGGAGGGCTTTCCGGAACCGGAAAGTCGACCATCGCCAAGCTGGTGGCTCCTTGCCTGGGGCGGGCTCCCGGCGCCAGAATTCTAAGGTCGGACGTCTTGCGCAAGCGGTTGGCGGGCGTGCCGCCGGAAACCCCGCTTCCCAGAGCCTCATACACCTCGATAGCGAGTGCGGCAGTTTATGGTGAGTTGGAACGATTGGCCAGCCACACCCTGCAAGCGGGGCAAGCCGCGATAGCGGACGCGGTCTTTGCAAGGCCCGAGGAACGCGATGCGATCAGTCAGGTCGCACGGCGCCAGGGCGTTCCATTCGAGGGTATCTGGCTCGAGGCTTCGCCTGATCTATTGAAGCAACGGATCACAGCGCGCGCGAACGATGCCTCGGACGCCGATGCCGCCGTGGCCGAAGCGCAGGCGCACTATGACATTGGCGGCGTTGACTGGCACAAGGTGCGAGCGGACGGCGCACGCGAGGTTGTCGCTGGCAAAGTACGTACGATCCTGGTCGGAGAAGATCGTTGATCGTCTGAGTCGGGCCCAACGGGTCCGTTTATTCCGTCGTCCGGCCGTCGAAATGCTCCTGCGCTGCCTCGGCATCGGCTTTCGTGCGATGGATCGTACCGTCGATGTGCTCCGGCGGTCCATAGATGGTGTAGAGTTGCAGCAGCTTGTCGCCGGTGTTGACGATGTTGTGCTGAGCCCCAGCGGGAACGATGATGCCATCATCGCCCTTGATGGCCGTGCAGACGCCATCGATGAGAACCTCGCCGCTACCCTTCTCAACCCGAAAGAACTGGTCACGATCATCGTGTGTTTCGAGCCCGATTTCCTCGCCGGGCTTTAGCGCCATGAGCACGAGTTGCAGATTTCGGCCCGTGTAGAGAACCCGGCGAAAGTCCTCATTGTCCTCGGTCAGATTTTCGATGTCGCCGATGAATCCCTGCATTGTGATGTCCTTCCTGATCCGCCCGCCAGATTCGCCCCAGAGGGTGATCCTGCTGACGGATTATGACAAAGTGTGGTGATGCTTGCCCCGGAACGACATAACTGTCTGTTCGGGATCATACGTAGGCCACGCGCACTGCGGCCAGGAGAAGTTGGAAGATGGACGTCGCCGTTTTTAGCACCCGTAGCTATGATCGGGAGTTTCTCGATCTGGCCAACGCGGCTGCCGGAAATTCGCACACCTTGCGTTATTTCGACGCCAGCCTCTCGGAGCAGACGGTGGCGCTGACGGCGGGATCGGGTGCGATCTGCGCCTTCGTCAACGACCGACTCGATCAAAACATACTCGCCGCGCTTCACAGCCAAGGCACGAGACTGGTTGCCTTGCGATGCGCCGGTTTCAATCATGTCGATCTCGAAGCGGCTGAGGCGCTGGAGATCGCCGTCGCGCGCGTGCCGGCCTATTCCCCCGAAGCAATCGCCGAACATACCGTCGCGCTCATCCTGTCGCTCAACCGCAAGCTGCACCGGGCGTATGTCCGGGTCCGGGAGGGGAACTTCGCGTTGGATGGCCTGCTTGGGTTCAATCTCGGCAACCGAACGGTCGGGATCGTGGGAACTGGCCGCATTGGCGCGGTCGTGGCCAATATCCTTCAAGGGTTCGGATGCACGCTCTTGGCCTTCGACCCAGTCCCGGATGAGATCCTCGAGCAACGGGGCGTGACCTACGTGCCATTCCCCGAGCTGATGGAACGATCCGACATCGTAACCATCCATTGTCCGCTCACGCCGCAAACGCATCATCTGATCGATGCAAATTCGCTCAAACTGATCCGCGAGGGTGCGATGCTGATCAATACGAGCCGGGGAGCCGTCGTGGATACCCGCGCCGTCATCGCCGGACTGAAATCGGGAAGGATCGGGGCGCTGGGCCTCGATGTCTATGAAGAAGAAGGGGATCTCTTCTTCCGAGACCTGTCGGAAACCATGCTGCAGGATGATGTTTTCGCGCGCCTCCTGACATTCCCGAATGTCCTCATCACAGGCCATCAGGGCTTTTTCACGCGCGAAGCGATGACCGCCATCGCCGAGACCACAATCCACAACATTTCGAGCTTCGAAGAGACCGGCCGGGCAGCGCATCAGATCGGAACGGAACTCCTGGCCTGAGCATCGATGGGCGGAGGATACAGCGCGCCCTCCGCCCTTTCCTTCGTATTATTCCCAATAGGTCCACATCCAGCACTGGTCGAAACTGCGTCGACGAGGAAGGACGCAGTTATCATGTACATTCTCCCCGCGACTGACGCCCACAAGCACCGCCCCACGCAATCTCAGCTACGCGTCGGGATCGGGCTGGCGCTTCTGTTCGTGACGCTGGGAACGCAGCTGATCTGGGCGCTCGCCATCTACTGACCGCCATCCTGCACGGGCGTCCGCCAGCGTTTCGGCGATCGAGAGCGGAGCGGCGAATGCTAAGCTCGACTTCGTTGCCCTTGCGCGCGATGTGAACATCGCGCGGATCGATATCGTTGCGGCGGGCGTAGTCGTCGGCCGCCTTCTCACTGCCGAACCTGCCGGCATCCTCGAATTCCCATCCCATGGCACTTCTCCTTCATTGCGGCCGACACCATGCCGGCGGCTTCATGCTACAAATCGAGACCCAGGCTTCGCTCCGGAAGCGGCGGCAGCACGTCGCCGCGATCAGGCTTCACGTAAGGGGGCCGCTGCGGATCCTTCGTCGCCGGCGCCGCACCGTCCGGCAATGGCGGCAGATCGCCCGGCAGCGGCGGGAGGTCGGAGAGATCGACCCCATCGATCGGTCCCGGATCAAACTTCTCGCGTGGACCCGGCCCCTTCTTCCCATCGATGTCGAGCCGGCCGAGCGTCTCAAGCGCGGAAGTCTTGTTGCCGGGGTTCATGTCGAGCTGACGCTCGAGTTTCTCCCGGTCATCGACGACCATCGTGAGTTCGTCGCGGACGCGGGTGACACCGACATTGAAGAGGCGCTGGTTCGAGAGGTTGCGCTCGTGCGACGACATGACGGTGATCGCCTTGTCGGTGGTGATCCCCTGCGCCATGTGCATGTTGAGGCTGTAGGCGAGGTCGAGCCGAGAGAGCATCGGATCGCCCAGATCAAGCGTGAGGCGACTACGGTCGGCGGTCTCGACCGTGACGCCGGCGGCATCGATGCCGATCACGCGCGCGAGCGCCGCATTGAGCAATCCGCGCTCCTTGTCGTTGGCGGTCCAGCGGATGCGATCGCCTTCGCGCAGGTGCAGATCCTTCTTCTCGGAAAGCTGAAGCCGGTCGCGCTGCTCGGTTGGCGACAGCCTCTGCGGGTCGAAACGGATTTTGCGGCGGCCGTCCGCAAGCTCGACCTTTCCGTTCGCATGCACCTTCAGCACATCGTAGCGTCCACCTCGAATGCCGACATCCTGGGCGCCGCCCCGGCCGACGTCGAGCGTCTGGCCAACCCGATAGGTCGAGGCGTAGCGCAGCTCTTCGCGCGTCGTATTGACCCTTTCGTAGACGGTGAGCTGGATGTGCTCCCCCTTCACGCTGCCCTCAGCGACCAGCCCGTCCTGAATGCGCTGATTGATCACCGCGCGCGCGTCGCGGCCCGACGCAAAGACGGCGGTCGCGTCGCGCTCCGGTTGCGACAGCGCGAGCCACATGTCGGCTGCAGAGACGGCAGGCTCGGCACTCTCGATGACCCGGTCGCCGAGGACCTTCATGGCCGCACTCGCCTTTCCGATATTGGCGAGCGCGGCAACCGTGCGCAGCTGGTCGGTCCGTTGACGGATATTCTCGTCCATCTTCATCAGGGTGCCGCCCCCCGCCTGGATCATGGCAAAAGCCTTGCCCGCGTCGATCGAGGAGAGCTGCTGGCGGTCGCCGACCAGCACGAGCTTGTCCACGCCCAGCGCCGCGCTGATCCGGTGGAGCTTGAGCATGTCATTGCTCGAGACCATCGAGGTCTCGTCGACCACCAGCATGGTGCCGGCGAAATTATCCCGCGCCGTCTCGTACCGAGGCGTCGAGCGCTCGGCGATAAAGCGCTCATGGGCGAGCACGAAGGAGGCAATCGTCTGCGCCTTGATACCCGCTCCTTCGGCCAGATCCGCGACCATCTTGTTCTGGAAAGCGAGACCGGTGATCGTCCGGCCTTCCGCTTCCGCCACCCGCGCGACAGCCTGCAGCATGGTCGACTTACCGGCACCCGCGACGCCCTGAACAGAGACGGTGCGATCGGCTGATGACAGGATCAGCGACGCGGCTGCAAGCTGGCCCGGATTGAGGGGACGATCTGAAGCCTCCTGCAGCCGCACCGGTGCGGTGTCAGCGGCGATGATCGGATTGGCAGTGCCCTTCCCTTCCTCGACTGAAGTGAGGATCCGCTCCTCGGTTCGCAAGGCTTCCTGCGTGGTCGCCATGCGCCCGGTCCGATCCGCGGCGGTCGCGATCCCGGGAATGAGCTGGCGGTTCTGAACCAGCCGGTCGATCCGCCGCTCGATGCTTTCGACGGTAACACCCTTCAGACCAAGGTCGAGCGCGGTCTTGCCGAGCTTGTGGACAGGCCAAGCCGCCTCGCGTTCGGACAATATGCGCACCGCCGAGGCGACAGCGAGTTGCGTACGCGCTTCCGCCGGTGACTTAACCGCGCGCGCGAGCGCATTGTCGACCAGCGGATCGTGCGGACGGAGCAACGCACCCACCCGGTTACGGGCACCGTCAATAGCCTCGACGATCGCGCAATAGCCGCGTTCGAGCGCGCTGTCAGGTTGCGCGATCCCTGCGCGGGCCTCGGCCGCGGCGACCAGCCCTTTGCCGTCGAACCCGAGCGCGGCCGCGCGGTCGACCCAGCTTTGCTTCAGAGCTTCCCGATCTTCCACATCAAGCTTGGGATCACGCGACCGTTTTGTGATCTCGCGCAAGCCTTCGGGCGACTTGACGCCAAGCTGCGTGGCGCGGTCGAGGATTTCCTCGCGGCGCTGGCTGAACTCGCCGATGACCGACTTGGGCACCCCCGATATCTCGAAGGTGCCATGCTTACCCTTGAGATCAATCCCGTAACCGAGCTGCTCGAGTCCTGTACGCAGATAGGCATGATAGACAGAGCCGATGATACTGTTGTGGCTCCACAGCTTGTCCCCATGGAGCGCCTGCCATTTGCCGTCGGCCATGCGGGTCAGATTGGCAATGACGGCGTGGATATGTCCCTGCGGATCGAGGGCCCGGCTCGTGTCGTGCTGGAATAGGGCATAGACAAGGTTACCAGTCTGGACTGGCACCTTGCGTCCCTCGACATCCTTGCGCCCTTCAGCGAGGTTCTTTTCGACCCAGGCCATCGTCTTCTGGACTGCCGCCATGTTCGCACCAAGGATGCGCTTGTCGCCGGCCACATAGGCCATGACCGATGCCGATTTTGGCATCGAGAAGGTGAGGTCGAAGCCGGCGCGGCGATTTTCGACCTGAGCGACCGCTTCCCCGTCCGGCAGGATCCCGTTCAGTATGCCTTCGAAGGCATCCTTTGCCACCTCGCCAGCCAGACCAAGACTATCCGCCCCCTCCCCAGCCCACGCGCTGATCTCTGACGAACCTTCGACCGTATAATAGTCGTCCTTCGCGAAATAGTTCGCGGCGCCTGATGCGGAGCGGACGGCGGCGACCGACAGCATGGGTTAGATGCCCATATCCATGCCGTCATCGTCGCGGCCGGGATGGAAGGCCTGGCGCAATTCAACCAGTGTCTGGTCCTCAACCTGGGGTGCGCGAGCCCCCTCGCCCGGTCGCTCGTCCCGCTCCTCCCTGTCGCGGGTCACGACCGACTGCTCCTCCCCGGCACCGCGTATCGCCTGCGCTTTGTCGGCGGCATGGACTGCGGGACTCATTTGATCGCCCCGATCCTCGAGCCGCTGCGCCGCGTGCCGGGCCGCCGCGTCTTCGCTCTCCGCCTCTGCCGAGAGAATCCGGGCCGCCATGTCCTTGGCGAGATTGCCGGTCTCGGCAACCTCCTCCACTATCTGGCCAGCACCATCACGCCCGCCGGCCTCCCCTGCCCCGTCCTCCTCGAACGCCTCTTCTCCGCGCCTCGACCGGACGGGCTGAACATCGGACCTGGGCATGAAGCCCTGGGCGATCTGCGGATAGTCTTTCCATTCGAGAAGAATGCGCGCGGCGGGGAAGCCATCGGGGAACTTCGCGAACCCGTGCATCGATGGCAGATTGGTGATGTCGTCGGCAATGACGAGCGGCTCGACCTGCTTGCGCGGGGTCAAGGTCGAAGCATCGCGCGTGTTGTTATAGCCATAGCTATAAGCTTCATCCATCTGGCGGACCTCGCGATTGCCGATATAGCGCGCGCACTGCTCGGCGGTGTCCAGATCGGCTGTCGCAAGGATGAGCTTCGAGCGGGCAAGCGAGGCGAGATTGCGGGCGCCTTGCTCGCCATAGACCTCGACAAGTTTCTCGAAGCTGTGGATACCGAGGATCATCGCGCCGCCGAAGGCACGCGCGGTCTGAAGACCATTCTCGATCGCCGGCAATTTGTGGAGGGCGCCGAGCTCATCGAACATGAACCAGGTGCGCAGGGAGCGCGTACGGGGGAGCGTCATGAGGCGGTTGATGGCAAGGTCCATCCAGAGGGTCAGCAGCGCCCGGTTCATCGGCAGATCGACATAGTTCGAGGTGACGAACAGGATCGATCCAGGCTTCTTCTCGTCGGTGATCCAGTCGCGGATCGAAAAGGGTTCACCCTCGTCTGGCAGGAAGCGGAGCGCCTGTGCATTGGTGTTGAAGACGGCGCGGATGGATTCCGCCATGCGCGCGGCTTCCGGCGCGGTCAGCGGGTCCGCGATGGTGTTCGCAAGGAAGCGGTGCACACGCTTCAGGTCCGCCGTCATCAGGTTCTCGGACAGCGCGAGATTGCTGGTTTGTCCGCGTTCCTGGAGACGGATGCACATCTCGATGAAGAGGGTGCGCGCGGCGAGCGCCCAGAAGGGTTCGGAGGATCCGCCATCGGAGGGGATGAGCGCGGCCGCCGCGGCCGTGAACTCGCTATGCGTGCGGCAGTCATTGAAGATCGACCAGGCCGGGCAGCGCACGTCCATCGGGTTCAGGATCGTGTCGCGCGCCGGATCGTAGAAGGCTTCGACATAGGCGCCGGTCAGGTCGAAGATAACGGCAGTGTCCTGGCGCTTGCGCATCTGGGTCACAAGGCTGCGCAGTTCGGTCGTCTTGCCCGATCCGGTCGTGCCGATCAGCATGACATGCGACTGCTCGGTGCGGTGCGGAAAGGGGATGCCGGCGAGCGTATAGGGATGGTGGATACCGCCCTCTTTTCGCGTGCGGAAAGGAAGGCGGAGGACCTGGCCGGGCGACAGGCTGGGAAAGCTGACCTTCGCCTCCTCTTCGAACTTCTCCAGATTGTGCTGACTGATCTCGGCGTGGAGGATGTCCCGGTCGACGAGCATCGCTCCGCGCTCATGCCGTTCCTGAAGGATCGAACGCCCGCGCCGATGGGAGAGGTCCACGAACCAGATGGCCACCGGGATGGTGATGAAGACGGAGACGAGGAACGCGCCGAGCAGGCCGCGCATCGCGATCGCCCAGGCCTTGATGACCTCGGGAATATAGGGGACCGCCTGCATCACCGTTCGCATGATTTCGCCGGTCGGCAGTGTGACGTTGACGCGCTTGTTCGGATCAAGATCGATCCAGTTCCACAGGGTCGCGTAGAGCTTCATCACGACAAGCTGGAAGCCATGCTCATCGAGTTGGATCGACATGATGATGAACCAGGCGGCCGCGAAGGCGAAGAACCACAGGATGAAGGGCAGCTTCGCGCCCGAAAACCACATCATCATCTCATGTGTGATGAGCTGGCTGCCGCGGGTAAAATTGCCGGCGTTGCGCTGGACATTGCCGCGCGCGCTATGATGGGTCAGCGGGATCGCTTCGCCGCTCGTGCGGATGTCCTTACGCGCCATGATATTGCTCCAGGCGCCGGTCGGTCTCCGCGAGAATGCGGTCGCGATATTCAGGGAATTGCTCGCGGATGATGATGTCGAGCGCGAGCTGCTGGAACTCGCTGATCCGGGCGATCCGACGCTGGCTGAAGGTCAGCAGCCCGGCGGACGCCAGGAAGGCGTCCACGGCCGTGCGCAAGAGGTCGGACGGGGTGCAGCCGCGCTCGGAAGCGATCTCGACGAGGCGATCATATTTGCGCCGGTCGAGGCGGACCGTGCAGTGCTTGTTGGGGGTCGTCAAAACCAGGCCTCCTAGCAGGGAGGCTGGTGGGGTCTCAGAAACCGTTGCCGCTTATAGCCTATTCCCGCCGGGCGGGCAAGAAAGTCGGGCTGCCACCTTCGGGTGTGTTCTCCCGTAACACGCTGAAATGGCGGAAACTCACGCATCTCCCGATGCCTGATTGTCCGTCCCACAGCGGCCCACACCCTTCCTTCCGCGCAAATCCTTGAAATCGCCTAAGTTCCATGCACCTTCAGGTGCGTTCGGTGTGCACTCTGTACCAGGAACGACCCCCTACCCCGGGGCGTCTGGTGACGCGAATGATCTGGTGTGGGAAACGCCTCCGGCGGGGCGCCAGGCCGTCCTTTGGACGGACGACGCGCGCGACTTGCGAACCGCGTTTTGCGGATCGTATGGGCGGTGGTTCGATTTTCGATGCAGGGTTCCCGCAGCGTTGTTCCCGGCATATAGTCGAAGGGTTCATAGCCCGATCAGCCTGAACGAAGAGGGCCAATATGGCACGCACATTGGAGCAGGAACGGGCAGCGATCGAGACAGAGGCCCGCAAGCTGGAAGAGAGGCGCAGAAGCCTCGCTGACAGGGAGAGGGAGCAAGCAATCCAGACGATCGAAAAGGGAGGCCTGCTGAAGCTTGAGCCAGGTCAATTGGCCCGGCTGGTCGGACGTATCAAGTTCCTGGGTATAGCCGAGGTGGAAAAGCGCCTGACGGCCTAACCAGCCCCCGCCGCGACCCTTTGTCGCGGCACGGACATGGGGGGTTCGATGCCCCCCATGTCCGTATTCCCTCGCAACAAAAAAAGGGAGAGGCGACGGGCGCCCCTCCCTTTTGTCGTTTCAGAACTCGTCGGGCATCCCGCCCCGTGCCGTGTAGACGATCCGGTCGATCATCGGCTGACCCAATGCGCCATAATCCCCTTCATCTATGGCGAGGTAGCCCAGCTCATCGTCCTGGATGACATGCTGGTCGAAGTAGCTGTGAAGGGCCCGGCGCTCTGCGCACGCAACTGCGGCGAAGTAGGCGGCATTGTCGGCAGCGGCGTTCGAGATGATCTGCATGTTAGGCTCCTGTCTGTCTTGAATGACAGGATCAGGCGCGTCGGGCGGCCGAGGCCGGGTCAAGGATCGCGAAGCGACCGCGAAGCGGCGGTGGGGGTCACGATTTTCTTCGGCGGCCACCGGCATCGGCAGGGAAGCGCCAGGCTCGATCTGCCGAAGAAAATGGTGCGGCCCCGCCGTCCTTGAGGCGGTCTCGGTCGTCTGACATCATGGGAAGACTGTGAGAGATTTTTCCTCTCGTGGAGTGGTGTCCGGCAAGGCGTAGCGGCGTGCGGACCGAAGGGGCCGTGCGGCACGCGAGCGAGCCGGGATATAGAGCTGGCGGCGCAAGAAAAGGGACCGAGCGCAAAGCCCGGCCCCGGTTGCCGTCAGGGATGACGACCACAGTGGCAGCAGTCCTCCTCAATGCCGCTGAAGGAGCATAGCCCAGGTCCGGAACCCGCCCGCGCCTCGTCGGTATCTTCGATGTAGCCATGATGGTTGGCAATCGCGATGGCGTGGCGGTCAGGGACGGCCCGGCCGCCGCGGAGCGGGCAGCGGGGGAACCGATTTTGCCGTCGCGAAGCGGAGCGGAGCGGGCAAAATTGGGCGGACCGCTGATCCTTGACGGCCGATGGACACCCAGCGTCATGCTTCGGCGATGAAGCCCATCTGATGCCGAGATGTGAGAGCGCGCGGCTTTGCCCCCGAACCCCTTCAGGGCGTTCCGGGTTAACCGCAAAGCACTGTGCCGGAACGGGCACGACGGTCTTGCTGCAAGGCTATCGAAACGCGTCAGCTCAAGCCTTGGCTTGGTGCGAATGGTGGTCTGTGATAGGGGCCTGACTGCGCTGCAAAGCGGCAGCGCCGGGACTGGTAATCCCGTCGAGAACGGCAACTCGGTGTGATCTTCACGCCGGGGTGCCTGCGCATATGTCCAGGTGCCCCGGCACTAAAAGCGTAGGCGCATGTCTCGACGTGTTACCAGCCCCGGCTCCCGCGCCCAGCGCGCGGGAGTAACCGGGTGCCGCATGTCCCCCATACTACCCGCCACCGCGTCATGACATGTGCCGGAGGGGATATGATCGATCGGATCGAGGATGGGTCGAAGGCCGATCTGAGCGTGCAACGGGCTCTCGCGATCGTGCTGATGCGGGAGGTCTTGCCATTGCTCGATACGCTCGGAGAGAATGTCGCGGCAGGACATCTTCAGGTGGCGATCGACACGGTCCTGGGTGAGGCAGCGAGCTTCCCCACGGAAGGCTCCTGCTGATCCATCACGGCGTGTCAGGCCCAGGCGAGACGCGCGTCGCCAGACTCGGTCGCGCTCGCCAACAGGCGTTCAATCCGGGGAAGGTAATGGTCGACGCCGCGTTCGGCCGCGCGGGCCGGAGTGTCCGGATCGGCGAGCCGGTTCCGGACCTGTTCGAGCGGAATTTCGCCGACGCTGTCCGTGGCCATGCCGAGCGCTTCGAGTAACGCATAGGCGTTGCCATAAGCGAGATCGAGTTCCAGTCCGCAGTCAGACGTAAGGGCGACGCGCATCGTGATTTCGGCTGTGCTGGCGCAATGATGGATCGAGATGCGCCGCCCCCGGAACTGGGCTTCCTCGACGACGCTGATCACCGCCGGATCATGGTCGAAAACGCCGGTCACCGCGGCGAGCGCCAGCGGGCAGACGCGGGCCTCGAAGCTGTCGCCGATGACCTCGTCGGGTTCGATAAGCGCAAGGCCCATATGGTCGCCCTCGGCGCGCAGATAGCGGCGGAGCGCGGCAAGCTGGCGGGCGGTGATCACGGCGACGGGAGCGGGCGTATCGTCGGCGGGAAGCGCGATACGAAAGAGGATGGACATGATTTTGTCTCCTTGGAAAAATCACCTCTTTCCACCCCCTTTTCTCTGGAATTGCCGCGCGCCGCCGACGGTCGCCGGAGAGGTTATTGCCCTGCGGCGCGCGGGGGTTCGATGCCCCCGAGCGCCGCTTGTCTCGCGAAAAAAGGAAAGAGAGGCCCCGGCGGATGCCGGAGCCTCTCGAGAGTGAATTCAGGCGCTGCGCTGCTGACGCTGCGGTGCCGGACGCTGAGCTTGGCTGTCGAGCTTCACCACGTGCAGCGGGACACCCGACTGGCGGAGTTTCTGGGCGAGGTTCATCTGGATGCCTGACCCTTCGCAAATCACCGCTTCGACCGGCTTGAGGGCGAGCAGGCGATCGTTGCGGACGAACGCGGCCTTCGCTCCCAGGCGTCGGTCGAGCCGGAACAGGATGACCTTCACGCCGCGTGCTGCCGCCCAGGCCTGGGCAATGGCATCGCAGCCTTTGGTCTGGGCCGTGGTGGCGAGGATCATCTCGGGAACGCGGGCCTTGATCGAGTCGAGACCGCGCCACAGCATCTCGTGATCGTCCCAGATCTGCCCGCCCGAGAAGGCGACGACAGGCCCTTCAGGGGCGAACTGTTCACGGCGCTCGCGCGCCCGCTCGGCAAGATAGTTGCGGGCGTCGATCATCGACGCGGTGACCCCCCGCGATACCCGGCTGCCGCGCGTCGGGGAGTAGGGACGGCCGGTCTCGACGCGATAGACTTCGGCGGCATGGTCGCGCATGCATTCCATGGCGTCGCGGCATCCTTGCAGTGTCTGGCAGAGCAGCTGCGCTTCTTCGAGTTGCGAGGCGTAGATTTCGCTAGGATCGAAGGTCCGCGCGAGATCGCCAAGTTCCTTGGCTGCGTCATCTTCGCGGTCGTTGATCCGCTTGGCCACGACATGGAAGCTGTTGACGAAGCCCCAGGCGAGGTCGGACGCGAAGGCCTCGAGGCGAGTATCGCGAAACACATCGAACAGTGTCGCCATCACCATCTCGACAGCAGCGCGGGCTTGCTCCGGATCGGGCATCTCGAGCTGTTCGGTTTCATCGACGGGGGAGAGCTTGGCGCGCTCGTCATGCTCCATGAAAGCGCCCTCGTAGATCGAGCTGCGATCCTGATTTCCGGTTTCTGCGGCGATGAAGCTGGCAAGGTCTGCGAAATTTGCGAAAGACTTGTTCATGTGAGCCTCCATGGCATGTTGATGTCTCATCTCCTCGGATGAGACCTGACTCAGGGCATGCGGCGGTCAGGGAGGTCAGGGACGTTAACCGGGAAGCCGGCCGCCGGCCGGACCCGGGTTAACGCCGCGTCAGCGGGGAGTGGGGGAGCCGATTTTGTCGGTGTTGCCGGGACGCGCAGCGGAGCGGCGGCGGCGTCAAAATTGGGGGAACCGCTCATCCTGAAGGACCGCCAACCCCGCATGCCACACTAAAAGGACACAAGAGAGGAATAGGGGTGTACAAACCTCACAGTGGGGACCCGCGCCAAGCGGGATCGTGACCCGGCAGGGCGGAGACGAGGCGAACGCCTTGGCTCCGTGAGCTTTGCCGGGGGTCGCGCGCCAGCGCGAACGGCGGCTTAGCGAATAGAGCCCCGGTCCCGTCCTGAGCGCGGCGAAGGGCGGGATGCGCCACCACCCCTGCTCCTGCATAACAAGGTAAGGCGCTTGAGAAGTCTCCGAAATATGCCCTGGAACCCGCTGCCATGCACGGGGGTTCAGCTTCCTATCCTGGCGAAATAGCGACGGCGGCGCAGATCAAATTGCTCGCCGATGAATATCGCGGCGGCGCGCACGATCTCTTGAGCCGAGGCCGCAAGGGCCAGCCCTCGAGCTGGGCACCGGCCTGCATGAGCCCCATCCATGCGATCGAACTCTATCTCAATGCGCTGCTGCTCCATAAGGGCCATGCCCCCGCCGAGATCCGAGGCTATCAACATGATCTGGCCAAGCGCGCCGGACTGGCGGCGGCAAAGGCGCTTCGCTTGCGCCAGCGCACGCTTCATCATCTCGGCTCCTTGAGCGCTGGACGGGAATATCGCGCCACCCGGTGCGGGCCCGAGCTGGGCGGCAACTGGACCCAGCTCAACCGCTTGACGGCAACACTGGACGAAGTGAGCGCAAAGGTCGGCGCGGCCATCGAGCCAGCCCCGCGGGTCGCGCTTCCAGCTTCGCTATCCGTACTTTCGCAGGCATCCGGCGCGTGACGGGAGCACGGCCCGGATGTGCGGCGTTGGCACGGATCAGGTCGGCCCGATCCACTCCGTCGCCGGTCGCCACCCGATGATGTCGCCGCCGCTGTCGGCAACCGCGTCGTTCGAGATATCGCGCCATGGCGAGCGCGGCCGATAGGTCGGCATATAACGCGCGGTCAGCAGTTCGAAGGTACAGCATGTGTAGCCACTGACGCGGATGGCGAGCACCGGTTCATTCTCGGGCGGCAGGATGCCAAGGGCCGCGATGAACCCCGCGGGAACAGGGTGAAGGGTCGCATCGATCATCGTGCGCGCCAGACGGCATTCCAGTTCGCCCGCTTCGGCGCCCCAGGGATGGGCATCGATGTCGAACAGCTTTGCGTCATTATGCGCAGGGACGAGGGAGAATTCTCCGGCCCAGCAGCGGCTCTCGGGATTAAGGGCAGCGACGTCGCAGACAAGGCCGGGATCTCCGGTCTCGGCCCGAAGCCAGCCGGCGAGGGCCGGCGTGAGCCGGCCCGAGAGCTTGCGCGCGCGCAAAGGCATCGCGTCCAGTTGAGGGAAATCGACAAGCCACCAGGCGAGGCGATGATGCAGGATGACCCCATAGCTGTGTACCGCATCGCGGGCGGAGGGCATGGGCTGGTTCATGGGCGAGGTCCTTGTGACGAGAGGGCGGCGGCGGGTCAGTGGACTGACCCGTCATGTGCGAAAATGGCGTCGGGGTTGATCAGCTGGTGTTCGCTGGCAACGAGCGACCAGGCGGCGGCGAGGTCGTCATAATATTCGCAATCGACGATCGCATCGGCGCTGGCCTCGCCGAACTGGGCTTCCTCGAAGGCGCGGGTGTGCGCGGCGTCGGCAGCATCGGTGATCGCATCGGCGAGGCGCGCGGCGATCTCGTAGCGGTTGAGAGTGTCTGCGACCCGGCGGATGCGGGCGACCATGGCGGGGTTGGTGATTTCGATGCCGTGGCCGATCCCGGCGATCTCATCAAAGCTTGCGAGCGTGAACATGGACGGTCTCCATATCTGAAGGATGGAGGGCGGCCGCATGCGACCGCCCCGGGAAGGCGGTCAGAGGAATTCGATTTCCTCGGCGACGATGTCGGTGTTGTAGTAAGTGCGTCCGTCGCGCTCGTTGCGGCTGTAGCGGATCTCGCCGACGACCATCAGCTTGTCGCCCTTCTTCTTGTGGTTGGCGACCGACTTGCCGAGGCCGTTGAAGGCCTTGACGGTGTGGAACTCGTCATAGGTCTCGGTGTAGCCGTTCTCGTCCTTCTGGATCTGGCCGTCCTTGATGACCGGCTTCGATGTGACGAGGGAGAAGCTGACGCCGCCCTTGCTGTCCGTACCGAAGCGGCTGATGTCCGAGGTGATGCGTCCCGAGAGAAAAACCTTGTTCATGGCTGAGTGCCTTTCGCAATTCCGCCAGCGGGCCGATCCCGCTGGGATGGACAATCGCGAAAGCCCGGGATTGAGGGGCTGCCGCACCCGAGCGTGAGCGAGGGGGAACCTCGATTTTTCGAGTGGTGCGGGCGGAGGCCGAAGGCCGACAACACGGTCGTAAAATCGCGGGTTGCGGCAGTCCCGCACGGGCGTAGCGTTCATCCCGTCAAGCGGGTCGCCCCCTGGTGGAGTCTCGATCGGTCACGCCTGGACAAAGTGTCTGCGCGACTACGGGCCGTCACCGGGCGAATGCCGATGGTTTGCGCCAGAACGCACGGCGACACGCGGCATGCTGGCACATGGTCTGATGGTCATGGACGCTCTGGGTCGGATGCGACCTGCGGTGTCGAGACTGACGGGTTCCCTCCTCGCGCCGATGGATGGCGAAAAGGGCCAGCCACAAGAAGAAAATGCGGACGGCACAGAGGTGGAGGACCGCGGCCGTGACGGCTCGATGGATGCGATAGCGCACGCGTGTCGATTGCCGGGCGATGCGCCGATCCTGTTGCCCGAGGCCAAGACGCTCGTAGGCGCACTACCGGCGGGGCAGCCTTGGTGACGTGGCGCTGAAGAAGCGGTTGACCAGCATCCTCCACAGTCCGCGGTCGGACCGATCCGGGAGCGTCGTGCCGCGTTGAGCAATGATCCGGATTCGATCATGGATATTCTGCGGACGGGAAATCACCGAACAGACAAAGGACGAGGTCATTACCGGCCTGGGATTATTCGGCTGTGAGAGTCCGGTCAGGCGGGTCCTCACAGGTTTGCGGAACAGGAACTACGGCGCCGTCTAGCCCGAACCGGGCAAGGACTTACGGGTTGGTACAGGCGGATTGATGAAAGGCAGTCTGGCGCGAGGCCGCAACGTCATGCACAAGACATGTTCTGGCGGCATGCATAAGCGTCAGCAAAGGCAATCGCGCAAATCCCGGCAGGGAGGGAGGGCGCCAGATCATGAGTGACAAGGTGTCTGGGCGAGTGAAATGGAAAAGAATGGCGGTGCTCGCAGCCTTGGCGGCATCGTCGACGGCAGCGGCCAATACACCCGAGCGATCGTTCGGGGTCTGGTCGAACCCCAAGGGCAGCGTCCATGTGCGCGCCGAGCCTTGTGGTGACCGGATGTGCGGTATCGTGGTCTGGGCCAATGACAAGGCGAAGGCGGATGCCGCGCGTGGCGGATCGCCGCAGCTGGTCGGGGTGACCCTGTTCCGCGACTTCGAGCGCAGCCGGCCCGATGTGTGGCGGGGACGGGTGTTTGTCCCCGACATCGGGAAGACCTTCACGGGAACGATCAGCGTGATCGACGCCGCGCATCTCGAGGGCAAAGGATGCCTGCTTGGACGGATCGGATGCCGATCTCAGGTCTGGACCCGGATTGCCGATTGACGATCTATAACCCCACTGATGTAGAAGACCCGCATTCAGCTTTCTTCTGCAAGCCGCTCCTCAAGATGGTCGACAAGGAGCCAGGCATCGGCAAGGTCCAAGCTAAGCTGCTCGTCCGCCATTGACGTTTCGCGCACGAACCCGGGGTCGAAAGCCTCCCAATCAAGTGCCTCCAGAAAGGCTTCGCGCCGCTCGGAAAAGCGCACGAGGGTTGCGTGGCTGTGGCGGGCGCGGTCGAGACGAGCCGCAATCGTCAGGGGCATGAAGCATCTCCGATCAGGGTAGACAGAAAACAGGGCCCGCTTCGCCGGGGAGCGAAACGAGCCCTGTCACCCCGCGTCGGGGGCTCGGGACGCGGGATCAGGTGCGGGCGGTGCCCGTCACTCGACCGGTTCGGGAGTCCGCTGGCGGCGGCCGCCTTCCTGCGGTTCCTCGCCGAAACCATGCTCTGCCGACGACTGGCCGAGGCCGGCCTCGGCCCCTTGCGCGGGCGCGCCGGCGGTGTCGCCTTCACCGGGCAGCGGCGGCAGTGCGTCGTCGGCCTTGGGCGCCATCTCCGAGGCAAGGTCGCGCCGGCGCGTCGGTCGCGACCAGACCACATTGTAGCTGCCGTCCT